>CAWDJT010000034.1:0-43094 GCA_963802715.1 uncultured delta proteobacterium | reverse complement strand
TCTGCCGGCCCATGAAGTGTACGTCATGGATAGCGGAATGGCAGCAATACTCGGCGCCTCCATGGATACTTCGGCAAGCAACCAGGAGCGCATTCTGGTGCTGGACATCGCCACGTCTCACACCGTGGGAGCTGCTTTGAAGCACGAGGAAATTGTCGGCTTCTTCGAGTATCACACCCATGACCTGAACCTTGAACGCCTTGAAGGCCTGCTCCACGACCTTGCCGATGGAAGACTCGACCATCAACAGATCCTTCAAGAAGGCGGACATGGCGCCTATACCCGCGGCGCCTTCGGATTTGATGCCGCCGAGGTCATCATCGCTACCGGCCCGAAACGCAAGCTAGTGGCAAACTCAAAGCTGCCCATCACCTTCGGCGCACCCTGGGGCGATAACATGATGACCGGGACAGTCGGCTTGCTCGAGGCCATCCGACGAGTGAAAAGCATGAAGACCATCCACTACCTGTGAGGATCGGGCGCAGTTCCAAACAGAAAAATCCCGAAGGATCCTCTTAACGGGGTTTTCGACGGAAGAAGCCAAAACCCAGGTCAACCGTTTTCGACTCAATCCCGGCCACCAATTGTGTTACAGTTTGGGTGCTACGAAATCATGGAACTGCGGAAGGCATTTGCTACTCGCCTGGGCAGGGACAACTTTCACAGGGAGCTCCTGGCGCACGGATACCCGCTTTCGCGGGTATGACGGGCGGACTTTCATATAGAAACTTCACAAGGAGCGTGAATTGAAAGGTTTTATTGGTTGCCACTCGGAATGGAACTTGGGCAGCCCCGGCGGATGGGACTATCAGCGGATCACACAGATCATCGGCAAGGCCGTCTGGACACGCCTCAACGCCGTTCGTCCCTGCGGGGTCGAGTTGGATTTCGACCATCCGCTGTTCTTTCCGGTAAATGGTTTTGTCTCCATGCTTCTTCAGGTGTACCGCGATTGCGAAGGTTCCAACCCCGGTCTGATCGCGGTGGTGGCTGAGGAGGAAACCTTGGCCGACGTCACTGAAAACATCAACCTGGCCCGGCATCTCAGCGCCGTGGACGGAATCACCGGTGCGCTCATGGCGCCCCAGGACCTCAAACTCCGCAACGGGCGGGTGTGCTGGCGGGGCCGGCCGGTATCCGTCCTTTTCATGGATTTCAACTCAGATGTGCTCCTGGCCTTGGATCGCAAACACGATCTCAGCCCCGTGCTGCAGGCGGTTCGCGAAAAGCGCGTGATCAATCCCCGCGGCACCGAACCCATCAATGTGAAAAGCATGTTTGAAGTCATCACCGGCCCCCGGCGCCATCGGTTTCACCCGCAGACCGTGGAGCGCACGCCCTGGACCCGCCAGTTCCATCCTCGCAGCACCGATGGTCCCAAGGGTGAAACCATCGCCGATCTGATCGAATGGACCCGCAGTTCCGACCAGCGCAGGGCCAGTTCCGTGAGCAGGCGCACACCGAAGCCCGTGCCCCCCTTGGGTGTCGTGGGCAGGTCCTTTTCCGCCCAGGCCGGCCCGGCAATGTCCAGGTGCACCCAGGGGAGCTCCTGAGCCACGAATTGCTTGAGGAACATTCCCCCCACAATGCTTCCCGCCTTGCGAGCTGCCGACGTTTTTCAGATCCGCCACGTCGCTTTTGAGTTCATCCAAAGCAATCCCAAGCGGCAGCGGCCACAGCCTTTCGCCCACGGGCAGAGCGGGGTCCTGGATCTTCTGCACGAACGCTTCCCGGTTTCCCATGATCGAGCCGACCTGGTCTCCCAGAGCAACGATGCAGGCCCCGGTGAGCGTCGCCAGATCGACGACGGCCGCGGGCTATAGCGCTGCGCGTAGGCCAGGGCATCGCAGAGGATCATGCGCCCTTCGGCATCGGTGCTGATCACTTCAATGGTGAGCCCCGCCAGCGAGCGAATCACGTCTCCCGGCTTGTAGGCCTTGCCGTCCGGCATGTTTTCGCGGCAGGGAATCAAGCCCGACCACGCGGGTGGGCGCGGCCAGCTTGCCCAAGCGGCAAACGCCCCCAGCACTGCGGCCGCCCCGGCCATGTCGTGTTTCATCAGCTCCATGCGCGCGCTGGGTTTGATGGAAATCCCACCGCTATCGAAAGTGATGCCCTTCCCCACAAAAACCAGGGGCCGATCCTGCTCTTTTCCCGCCGGGGCATATTCCATCACGATCAGGTAGGCCGGTTCGCGGCTGCCCTGGGCCACCGCCAGAAAAGCCCCCATGCCCAGTTGCTTCGGCTGCTTGCTGGTCAATGACCTCCACGGAGAAGCCATAACGCTCCGGGCGAGGCTGCGCGCGGTCTCAACCAGATAGTTCGGTGTCGCCTGGTTGGCCGGGGCCGTCACCAGATCACGGGCCAGCTGTACGCCATCCTTACCAGCCAGAGCGTGGGCCGCCGCATTTTCCCGGGCTGCTTCGGGCGGTTGGTCAACCAGCAGTTCCATGGCGGTCAAATCGAACAACTGATCACGGTCTTTGGTCTTCAGCTTGGTCAGAAGCGATAGAGTCCCAGGAGACCGCCGATCAACGCTTCTTGCAATGCCACCTCGGTGAGAAACGGCAGATCATTCAAGGTCATGATCGCCAGGGCCGGACGCCCCAGACGCAGGTCTCGGCATTTCCGCAGTCCCGCCGCCACCGCCCCGCGCCATTTATCGAGGTCGAACATCTCCCGCTTGCCCAAACCCACTGCCAAGGCTCGCGGTAGCTTCTGCCCGGCAACCGGGGCGTAACAGACGACCTGCTCCTGCCATTTACGCCGCGAAGTCTTGCAGCGCCAACGATTCGGCCAGCCATTCGCCGGGACCAGCCAGCCACGATTGGACGCCCGCCGGCCAGGATCCCTCGGCTTCGAAAGCGAAAACCAGAATTGCATCGGCTTCCCATTGATTCTGGGAGGCGACCTGCCAGTGAATTTCCACGCTCTCCCCTCCTAAACGGTGCCCAACGCCTTGAGTGACAACCGGACTGCTCGACCATTTTCAGGCAGCAGCCTTCCCACCCTGTCAGACGGCCATTCCTCTCAGCCAAGATCTTGCGGGCTTAAGCGGAACCACCTCGATCCGCCCGCTTTCACCGTCAAAATACAGCCGGTGGTCGCGGTACGCCGGAGGCCATCCACAGAGAATGCGTAGTGCTTCCAGTGCCTGCATGCTGCCGATGGTTGCTGCCACCGGACCCAATACGCCCAGGCCTGTTCGGCCGCATCGCGACTCTGCATTGATCCGTAGATGCTGCTCAAATCATAGACGCTATCGGGCATGAAGGTGCTGGCTTGACCCCACCAGCCAGCCACCGCGCCATGAACGAACGGACCCCGAACCTCCTTGCGGTCGCGGCCAACAACCGTCGGTCCTCGAGGTTGTCCAACGCATCCATCACCAAATCGGTCCCCTGAACAAGCTGGTCGGCGTTGGTGGTAGTGAGGACCTCCGGGACAGCTTCCACGACCACAAAAGGGTTGACCACGTGAACGGTATGCTCAGCGACGCGCACCTTGGGTTGAGACAGCACGCGGCTGTCACTGAGCAACTGTCGATTCATATTGGATTCGGCAAAGACGTCGCCATCAACCAGGCGTAGCCGCCCCACTCCGGCACGCGCCAGCAGCTGCACGATGATACCCCCCAGGCCGCCGCAGCCGCAGACCAGGACCGTGCCGCCGCAGAGCCCGCCGTTGTTCTTCCAGAGTCAGGGCCGTGAGGTTTTTCGAGTAGCGGCTGGGGATGATGCCACGGCGCAACGCTTCCATCAGGGCATCCTGTGGGCTCAGGCCGTTCTCCTCGGCCCATGCCAACAAAATGCTGTCGTCCACGGTACCCAAAGCCTGTTCGCCGTTGTCCGGCGATCTGTTTGGTTCGTCCAGCCCGGCCATGCGACCTCCCGATACGAACGGATCTGCTGTGCCCCCACGGCATGCCCGAAAGGTGATACAAGGTACAATGCAGCCGTTCGGCATCGCAAGCCGAATCTCTCGCGTAGAACCGGGGCGATGATGAAGGGGTGCCTCCTTCGTGTGGGATGTGTCAAAGAAACCCCGTTGATCATGGCGCTCCTGCAGTCACCAGGTGACTATCTCAATCCTGCCTACGGCAGGACCATCTATGTCTCCTCCCACTTGATGGGGGAGGTCCTGTCCTGAGAGGCAGGACAGGATGGGGGTGAGAAGATGCAAGGAACATCAACCCCCTCACCCCGGCCCTCTCCCCCGAAACGGGGGCGAGGGGGATGATGCTCTCCTTAATTCAGCAGCATTGCCCTCCCACCAGGGGAGGGGAGTCTTGAGATAGTCTCTAGGTGGCTGCATTCCATAGCCCTGGCGAACTGGGGAAGCGGCGGATATCATGTCGCCGAGAAACCCTTTGACAAAGACAGGCAGCATGGGTAGCGTAATCGCTCTTTGCAGATTAGGTGAGCTTGCGATCCGCCGATGTGATTATGAATGGACGGCCCTGTGGCGCCCTTCAGACTTTCGGAACCCTGCCGACACCTTTTTCCCGGGACAGTTCCTTTGAATCATGCGATCGATGCCAGGAGGAGGAGACACAATGAGCGACCGAATTCACAATTTCAATGCGGGGCCTGCCGCGCTGCCCCTTCCGGTTCTCGAAGAGATCCAGGCCGAACTGATCAATTTCCACGGGTCGGGAATGTCCATTCTGGAAGTAAGCCACCGGTCGAAATGGTTCGAGGACGTCCTCGACGATGCTATTGCGCGCATCAAGCGCCTGCTAAAGCTTGATGACCGCTATCAGGTGCTATTTCTCCAGGGTGGTGCCAGCTTGCAGTTCGCCATGGTACCCATGAATCTGGCGATCGGCGGTCAGCCGTTGGATTACGTGGACACCGGCACCTGGTCCACCAAGGCCATCAAGGAGGCACAGGTTCTGGGGAAGGAAGTGCGGGTCGTGGCTTCGTCGGCAGACCGTGAATTCACCTACATTCCCAGGGCTATCCCGGTGGACGGCCAGGCGGCTTACCTGCATGTTACCTCCAACAATACCATTCGCGGCACCCAGTGGCGATCCTTTCCGGCCGCCGGTCAGGTACCCCTCGTTGCCGACATGTCATCGGATATCTTCAGCCGCGTGTTCGATCCGACACCTTTCGGTCTGATCTACGCCGGTGCCCAGAAGAACGCAGGGCCTGCCGGGGTTACTCTGGTTATCGTGCGCGAGGATCTGCTGGCACGGGTACCGCCCTCCCTGCCGTCGATGTTGAAGTACACAACCTATGCCGACAAGAAATCCATGTACAACACCCCACCCTGTTTTGCCATTTACGGGGTGCAGCTGGTGGCCAAGTGGCTGGAAGAAACGGTGGGCGGACTGGACAAGATGGAAGCAATCAATGACCAGAAGGCGGCACGCATTTACGGCTACTTGGACAGCCAGGATTTCTACCGGGGCACCGCCGAACCCGAGTCGCGCTCCCGTATGAACGTCACCTTCCGGCTGCCGACCCCGGAACTGGAAAAACAATTCATCGACCAGTCCCTTGCGGCCGGTCTTGGCGGCCTGAAGGGACACCGTTCGGTGGGCGGGTGCCGGGCTTCCATCTACAATGCCGTACCCCTGGCGGCGGTGCAATCCTTGGTAGATTTTATGAAGGAATTCGTCCGCAAGAACGGGCGATGATCTGACTGCCTCGCACCCAAAACGAAAACCCCCCACCCCCCTTTGCCAAAGGGAGGTTGGGGGGTTTTTCTGTCCTTCGATCGTTTCGTAACGGATGGAACTCCTGGAGAGCGCACCTGTTAGGGCATCACCGGCACACCATCAATCCCACTCACGCTGATCGTCGATTTTTTTGGCTCCAGCGGGAATGCTGCCCGGCGGCAACAGTTCGACATCACTCTTGAGGCGGAAGATCTGCTGGACCATACTGCCGATTCGATCATTCAGCTCACCGGGATCGAAGCCGGCCTCCATCACTTCCGCTCGAAACACCATCCGGTCTTGGTTGGCTTGCCTGGTTACCACCACTTGACAATTGCCCAACCCAGCGATGCGTTTCGTCACGTCATCCACCTGATTGGGATGTATGAACAGCCCCTTGACCTTGGCGGCCTGATCCACTCGGCCGAGGATCTTCACCAGCCGAGCCGACGTTCGGCCGCAAGGGCAAGGTTCTTCCGTGAGAAGGGACAAATCGCCGGTGCCGAAGCGAATCAGCGGATACGCTCGATCAAAGACCGTAGCCACAACTTCCCCAGGTTCGTTGGGACCCAAACCTCTGCCGGTCTTGGGGTCGACAATTTCGACTATACAGTCATCGGGCAGGTGCATGCCACCCTTGGCGCTGCATTCAAACCCCAGACAACCCACATCGGCGGTGCCGTAGCTTTGCCGAACGATCATATCGAAGCGCTCCTCCAGGTCCGCCCGCAAGGATTCGGTGAGCACCTCCGCCGCCACAAACGCCACCTCCAGGTGCAGGTCACGCCGCAGATCCAGCCCCGTCTCCTGGGCCCGGTCGGCAATGGTGGCGAGGAAACTGGGGGTACCGAGATAGGCCGTAACCCGCAACTCCCGCATGATCTGCAGCTGCAGTTCGGTATTGCCCACACCGGCCGGGACGCAGATACAGCCAAGCTGCCGCAAGGCTTCATCCATCCAAAAACCCACCGGTACCATGTTGAAATTGAAGGTGACCTGGGCGATGTCACCCCGCCGAAAACCATGGGCAAACAGGGCTTGAGCCCAGCGGAAATCGTGGCTCACGGCTTCACCCGGTTCATAGATGGGGCCGGGAGAAATGTAGATGCGGTGGAGCTCTTCGGAGTTCAACCCGCAAAAACCGCCAAAGGGGAGGTTCTGGCGCTGAGCGGCAATGAGTTCAGGTTTCTTGATCACAGGAACCCGTTCCAAATCGTCGAGATCCCGAATATCCTCCAGCTGCATTCCAGCCTGCTGCAATCGGGTCTTCACCGCCGGGACCCGGTCCCAAGCGCCTGCCAGCGCCTCCCGCAGCCGCCGGCTCTGATAGGCGTGTCTCCGTTCCGCGGTCATGGTCTCTAGTTCTGGTCGGTAATACCCTGCCCTGCGATCCTGGGTCATCGCTCACTCCTGTTGCCGGCAGCCGGTTACTCTTGGAAAGACCGGACAACGCTTATCGGCTATTTCTTGGCGGCCGCCGGGTAGGTGCCCTGGAACGCGCTGATCACGCTCTTATCACCGGCTTTGAAGGTGGCTGTACCATTGTTGACACTGATGGGAAACGAAAAGCTCTGAATTTCCGTCCACCACTTCTCCAACTGAGACCAGGGGTCAATGTTCTTCTCCTTGAGCTTGAACCCGCCGGTGACGCCCAGGCTCAAAAACGAGGTGGCGACATCGAACATGGCATGAACCCGATACTGGTTGGTCTTCTCAGGTGGGACCCACATGGTATCGTAGGCGTTGACCGTGTTCAGCTCGAACTCTTCAAAGGCAACGGTGAACGTTATCTTTTCGATCTGCACCGGAAAGGGGTTGGGGTTGGTGATGGCGAAAACGAAGGCCAGATCCAGAGGCGCACCCACATCGCCAGACAGTTTCCCTTTGGTGGGTTCGGTCTTCTTGCTGATGAACCAGTATCCCCAGTAGTGGTCGAGTTGCACATCTTCCAAAGTAACCTTCGGGGGAGTAACCGACGCTGGAGTATCAGCGGCGGCCGCGGGCAAGGCCAACAGGCACAGCCCCAGTAAACACACGGCCAATGCCAGGATTCGCTTTCCTTTCATGGTTCCCTCCTTAACAGGTTTTATCTGCATTGCATTCTGATGCGTTGTCATTTGCTTCCCTGGTTCGATTGCACTGCTTTGATGCCCTCCCACGCCTTTTCTATGTCAGCCAGCGCTTGCGGCGTCGATAGTGTTTCACGTCACGAAAACTCTTGCGGCCTCCAAGATCGGTGAGACCTAGATAGAAATCTTTGATATCCGGGTTCTCGCGCAGTTTTTCGGAGGTGTCATCCATGACCAGACGGCCGTTTTCCAAAACGTATGCGTAGGGGGCCACGCTCAGCGCCAGCTTGGCGTTCTGTTCCACCAGCAGGATGGATATCTTCTCTTCCTCGTTGAGTCGGGTGATGATGTTGAAAATCTCGTGAATGAGGAGAGGCGCCAGCCCCATGGACGGTTCATCGAGGAGGATGAGCTGGGGCCGGCTCATCATAGCTCGGCCCACCACGGTCATCTGCTGTTCCCCGCCGCTGATGAAGCCGGCGGTCTCGTGGCGTTTTTCATAGAGTCGCGGGAAGTATTGGTAGACCATGTCCAGGCCATCGCGAATGGAATGGCCGTGCTGGCGCAAATGGGCCCCGGCCTTGAGGTTCTGCTCAACACTCAGGTGTTCGAAGACGCGCCGCCCCTCGATGACCTGCACGATCCCGAGGCGGGCGATTTTCTCGGTGGCCAACCGGTCGATCCGCCGGCCCATGAATTCCACCGAGCCATCGGTCACCTTGCCGTTTTCATGTTTGAGGAGGCCCGAGATGGCCTTGAGGGTCGTGCTCTTGCCCGCGCCATTGGCCCCCAGCAAGGCCACGATGCCCCCCAGAGGGACTGCGATGGAGACCCCTTTGAGCACCAGGATGACCTCATGGTACTTCACTTCAATGTTGTTGATTTTCAGGATTGGTTCAATGGTGGACAACCCCAAGCCTCCTTACCAGCCTAACCAGTCTTTGTCCCATTTTTCAGGCCATCGACCCTTGACATCCACCTGTTCCACCAGAGTGAACTTGCCTCCACGCCATTCGTAAACCGGGACCTTGCCAGCCGGCCGGTGGTCGGTGGCGCTGAAAGTCACCGGGGCCGAACCCACACCCACGTCGAAATCTTTAAGGGTTTCGAAGCCTTTTTGTAGGATGGCTGGCCCGCTCAGATCTCCCCCGGCCTTGTCGGCCCGCTTTAGGGCTTCGGCTAATAGCAGCACCGCCCCCCAGCCCTGAACCGTGCGGATCAGTCGCTTGTCCGGGGCCACACCGGGGTTCTGCTTCTTGGCATACTCGGTGATGTTCTTCATCATCGGCACGTTTTCCCCAAAGAAGGCGCAGACGGTGGCGCCCATAACCCCCTCCGCGGCCTCGGCGGCCAGCCGCGGGAGGTTCTCATCGAATCCCCAGTTGTTGACGATGTGATCGGCGCCCAGTCCCAACGCAAAGGCATCGCGTAGGGTCGCTGCCACCGACATGGTGGTGTTGCCGTGCCACACCAGGTCGGGCGCAAACTGCTTCATGGCCAACACCTGACTCTTGGTATCCAGAGCCAGCAGCGACACGTCCTGGTCAGGTCCGACTTCAAAGCCCAGCAGCTCCGCCTGGTCCTTGACGGCTTTGATGGGGGCACTGCAGTAGGGCGAAGCGAACATGTAGCTGCACACAAACTTCGGTTTGCGCTTGCCGAAGTCCTTATGTTTCGGCCAACGTTTGTCAAACCAGGCAGTAATGGCAGCCCGGGCGTTGGTTGAGTAGTCGGTGGCAAAGAACAGGTTGTAGGGGGTCTTTTTGGGATCGGTCAGGTGCGCCGAATAGGACGCGGACACGTAAGGCATTTGGTCCTTGGTGATGGTCGGTGACAGCGATTCGGTATCACCGGTACCCCATCCCATCACTCGATTTGGCCCCGAACTTCTTGAAGAGATTGTACTTGGTCAGGGCTTCCGGAATGCGATAGCCGTAATCAAACTGGTAGAGTTTGATCTTCTTACCGTTGATCCCTCCCTGGTCATTGATGTAGGCAATTGCCTCGGCGATACCCATGGCGTAATCCTTACCCACGTCCGAGGTGGCGCCGGTCATGTCGTTGAGCGAGCCGATGACGATCTCGGCCGCGTCAACCGGCGCCGGCAAACCAGCGCCCATGATCCACAAGGTAGTAAACACTGTTGTCAGAACAACCCAAGTGCTTTTCTTCATCTGTTCTCCTCCCTTGAGTGCGTTGAACTGCGTTCACTGCCAATTTGCCCCGTCTGGGCAACACGCCTGCGACCAGACGGAATTACTGACCAAACACGAGGGCCGCCATCGTCGCGGCCTTTGGTATACAGATCGAGGGGTGGGTCCGGCGCGTGCACCATGAGCGATGGAATCCGGACTCAGCAAAGGATGGGGAGCAGGATCGTTCAGTAGGAGAAGGGCCACAGGTTGAAGTAGTTCTTGATCTGCCACCACCGGTAACCGAGCCCCTTGGGCTCGTACATCAGAAAGCCGCAGATGGCGAGGCCAAAGGCCGCCTCCTTGACGAAGTTGAGTTTCATCCAGCAGGTCGGGAAAAATATCCCCCACGGACATCACTGCGAAGGTCAGGGACTCCATTACCAGCACCATGAACAGTGCGCCAAAGAAAGTGCCCTGGATGGAACCCACGCCGCCAATGAGGATGACCCCTACCAACCACAGTGACCAGGACCATGGAAAATGCTCCGGACTGATGGCTGCCAGGTTGCTGATCCAGAAGGCCCCACCCACCCCACCGATGAAGCCTGCCACAAAAAATGCCAGCAACTTGTACTGAACGATGTTAATGCCCATGGTTTCGGCGGCGATGTCGTTGTCACGGATGGCAATCCAGGCGCGCCCAACCCGGGAACGCAGCAGATTGGCCAAACCCAGGGTCATGAGAGCAACCAGGGCGACCATGAGAAAATACACCTTGCGTTCGTTGTCCACTAACCATGGCCCGAATTTGATGGTTCCCGGAGGCAGTGAAAAGGCCTGACCTCGCCCGCCGATTTGACTGACGTAATGGGTGATGATGAAATCCACGGTGATGAACTGCGCTGCCATGGTGGTCAAGATGAGATAGAACCCTTTGACCTTGGCGGACGGCAGACCGAAAAACACGCTCCAGAGGCCCGAGACCACCGCCGCGATCACGATGCTGATGGGATAGGCCAGACCGCAGTCCAGCAGGAATTGCGGCCAGGGAACCTGGAGGATAAGTAGGGTGCTGGTATAGGCGCCGACAGCCAGAAAAGCCGCATGTCCCAGGGTGACCTGGCCGCAATAGCCGATCAACAGCTGCACGCCCAGTGCGCCAAGGACCGTGTAGCCCACCATGTTGGCGACCCCCAGCAAGTAACTGTCGGCCCACAGGGGAACGACTATGGTGACCAGCACCACCAGCAGGACCATCTTGAAGCGTACGAAGTTGCTCTGCCACCAAGCGTGGTCCTGGCTGTAGCGCTCATGGTAGACGCCGCAAGGCAAATAGGACATGGATAGGCACCCTCATGGTTTCAGTCTAGCACGCGGCGGCCCCTTGGACCCAATGCCGCTTGCCTGAAAACAACGACGCCGCGAGAGGGTGATGGGAAGATACGGTGGAAAGGTCTTGCTTCTCACTCCGCGTCTCCCTCTCCCCGCGTCCTCACTCCACCGAACCCTCACACGCAACATATAGAACTCAAGCGAACAACATTGCCTCTAGACCCGTTCAATCCGCTCCCAGCCCCACAAACCAAACGGTCTGAAGAGCAGGAAGATGGTCATGAACACAAAGGGAGCGACCTCCCGCACCCCGCCGGGAAAATACCGGCCCAGGTAGGTGCCCGAAAGGTTTTGCAGGACGCCGATGACAATCCCACCGACAATGGCACCGGGCACGGAATTGAGTCCCCCCAGAACCACCGCCGGCAGCACCAGCAGACTGAGATAGCCGACAGAAATGTTGAGCCCGTTGATGTTTCCCAGGAGCGTCCCGCCAACACCGGCAGCCATGAAGGCGATGGACCAGGCCGCGGCATATACGAACCGTGCGCTGATCCCCAGCGACACGGCGGCCATCTCATCGTCGGCGGTGGCCTGCATGGCCAAGCCCCAGCGGGTGTACTTGAAAAACGACACGAATAACACCAGCAGGATCATGGCGGCTACGAAGCTCCACAGATACACTCGCCCAATGACCAGAAACCCCAATTTGATGGGATGGAGGGAAAACACCGGTGGGGTGAATACCCGCGTGTCCGTCATCCAGATGAATTCCACCGTACCCCGGAAAAAGAACGCCAGGCCCACGGTCATCATGATCACGGTGAGCACCGACTCACCAATGAGCCGATCCAGAAAGATCCGTTCGGTAAGAATGCCCAGGAGGAGGCCGATGGCCATAGAGATCGCCAGCGCCACCAGCAGCGGCAGACCCAATGAGTAGAAGGTCAGTGATACGTAGGCACCGATCAGAGTCAGCTCCCCCATGGCCAGGTTCAACACCCCTGAACACTTGTAGATCAGCACCCACCCTAGAGCGATCAGGGCATAGATACCGCCCACCATGATCCCGGTGACCAGGGTCATCAGGAAGAGTTCCATCGCAAGTTCCCCTCTTCTCTATCGCCTATCGCCTATTGCCTATTGCCCATCGCCCGTCATGCCACCGTCCGAACCAGCAATTCCGTGTCGATGTGCACCTCCCGGCCATCTTCGTAGGTGATGGTGGTGTTTATGCGGAACAACTCCTGGTCGCTGTAAAGCGCATTGAGAATGTTTTCATAGCGCTTTTCCACAAAGGCGCGGCGCAGCTTGCGGGTGCGGGTCAGCTCATCGTCGTCGGCGTCAAACTCTTTGTAGAGATTGACGAATTTCCGGATGCGCGCAACTTCGGGCAGGTCCTTGTTGGCATCACTGATTTGGGCCGCCACCAGATCATAAACCGGTCCCTTCTGGGAAAGCTCGCTATAGGAGGTGTAGTTGATGCCCTTGCTGTCGGCCCATTTGCCCGCCACCGGGTAGTCGATGCAAATGACGGCGGTAACGTAATCACGGTGGTCTCCGATGATCCAGGCGTCCTTGATGTATGGGCTGAATTTGAGGCGGGTTTCCAGGTACTGTGGCGAGAAGGGGCGGCCATCGCACAGGGTCATTACATCCTTGGATCGGTCGAAAACCACCAGGTGCCCATCCTCGTCGATGAAGCCACGGTCGCCGGAATAAAGCCAGCCGTCCACCAGGGTCTTGGCGGTGGCTTCTGGGTTCTTGTAATAGCCGAGAAAAACCGAGGGGCTCCTCGAGGTGATTTCGCCATCCTCGGTGATCTGTATCTCCGTACCTGGGATCGGTTTGCCGACGGTGTCGAACTTGATGTCACCGGTGCGGTGGACCACCGAAATCCCGGCAATTTCGGTCTGACCGTAGATCTGCTTCAGGTTGACGCCCAGGGCATGAAAGAAGCGGAAATGGTCCGGCCCCATGGCGGCACCGCCGGTGTAGGCGTTGCGAATGCGGCTCAGGCCGAGATGGTCGCGGAGCTTACGTTGCACGGTTTGGTAGGCCAGCCAGCGCAATACCCGCCAATGCCACGGTATCCTCTCTTTGCGGAACTTCATGTCCGCCACCCGGTAACCGATCTTCATGGCCAACTCAAAAGCGTGCCGCTTGACGAAACCCGCATCCAGGTACTTGACCTGGACGTTTCGGGTCATCTGCTCATAAAGCCGCGGTGGAGCGAACATGACGTGCGGACCGACCTCACGGAGATCGTCCATGGACGTTTCCGGTTCTTCCGGGAAGTTGATGGTGTAGCCCAGCTGCAGCCCCGACGAGATGGACATCATCTGTTCACCGATCCAGGCAAAGGGGAGAAATGACACGAAATCGTCGGTTTCCCGGCAGGGGTCCACCTCCATCAGGTGTTGGCCCATGGTGAGCATATTGTGGTGGGAAAGGAGTACGCCCTTGGGTTCGGATGTGGTTCCCGAAGTATAGAACAGCAGGGCCACTTCGTCACCGTGGCCGGTCAGCGCCTGTTGCTCAAAAAGCTCGGGGTTGCGCCGGTCCACTGCTTCGCCCAAGCGTCTTACTTCCTCCACGCTGAGGAGGATCGGGTCCTGATAGTGGCGCATCCCCTTGGGGTCATCCCAGATGATGCGTTCCAGCTTGGGACATTGGTCACGAATGGCCAGGCCCTTGTCGACTTCCTCCTGGCCTTCGCATACCAGGAACCGGGCATCGCAATGATCGACGATGTACTGGACCTCATCCATCAGGCAGTCCTGGAACAGCCAGACCGCGACGCCACCTGCGCAGAGCGTCGCCCAGTTCGGTCCAAAGTCCTTCGGGGCGGTTGTCCCCGATCATGGCGACCTTGTCATTCTTCTTGAGACCCAATTCCACCAGACCCAGGGAGATGTGTTTCACCTGCCGGTAGTATTCCTCCCAGGTGATCGGTCGCCAGATGCCGCATTCCTTCTCCCGCAGCGCCACTCTTTGAGGGCCGTACTTCCTGGCCTGCTGTATAAAGAGCTTGGGGATGGTCAGATCCCGGCGGAGGTCGGTTTTGCCCGCTTCGGCAATGTGCGTGCGCTTCACCATGGTCCCTTCACCCGTGTGTCCGTGCGGAAGTACGCTCTTGTACCCGTAACCATGAGGCGTTCTGGGAGGATCTCGATTCAGCGTCTGGTCGCATAAAGGTCTTCCTCACCCAAATAGGCCTCAATGACCGCGGGGTTGCTCTGTACTTCGGCAGGAGCCCCATCCATGATGGGAACGCCGAAATTGAGCACGAGCACCCGGTCGGAGATGTCCATGACCACGCCCATGTCGTGTTCCACCAGCACGCAGGTCACCTTCCAGTGTTCCTCCTCGTTGATGTCCAGGATAAAACGGGCCATGTCCTCCACTTCTTCCAGGTTCAGCCCGGCCAGGGGTTCGTCCAGCAAGATCAGCTCAGGCTGAAGGGCCAGCGCCCGGCCTAATTCCACGCGTTTCTGCAGCCCGTAAGGCAGCATCCCCACCACGCGGTTGCGGATGTGGGCGATTTCCAATAGTTCGATGATTTGTTCCTCAATAAACGCCCGCTGTTGAATTTCTTCGCGGGCGGTCTTGCCCACGTAGAGCGCACCGCTAACGATGCCGGACTTGAAACGCAGATGGCGCCCCAGCCGGATGTTATCGAGCACCGTCATCCCTTTGAAGAGCTCAATTTTCTGGAAGGTCCGGGCGATGCCCAAGTGAGCCCGGCGATGAGGATTCAGGTGATTGATGCGGGTCCCTTTATAGAAGATATCACCTTCCTGGGGATGGTAGAGACCGGAAACGCAGTTGAGCATCACGGTCTTGCCGGCCCCGTTGGGTCCGATGATCGAGTGTATCTCACCGCGCCGTATTTCAAGCCCGACATTGGCCAGAGCGCGAACTCTGCCGAAATCCATGCACACGTTGTGGAGCCGCAGCAACACCTCGCCGTTGTCGGCCGCCTGCGAATGAACCATGGCCTATGCTTTCATGCTCATGTCTGAACTTTCCTGCCCACCGGCTGTGGTTTAGCCTGCCTGCAGCTCGGCTCGCTCCGGGGTTTGGCCTGCACAATCCACACCCCAGGGAAAAGGGAACCAACGGGACCGATCGCATTACTTTTGGAAAACAAAGGACTGCTGCGGAACCGAAGGAAGCCGACGTGAATGGAGGCGAGCTAGCTCAAGGAGTGGCTGTGAACGGGTCTCGAGAAACCTACAGGAGCCACGGGAATCGCACAAACCGGCCAAACTCAGGTGAATGATCGCTTCATCACAGGGGTTTTTCTTCCTATAGATCGGGGCATATTGTCAAGCAGAAATCGAAGGCCGTGGTGGTTGGAACGATCGGGGGCAAGGTCTCCCTGGTGCCGTCCTGACCCAGCCGCTGCAGGACCGGGCTCACAACGCGCAGGAACGGTGTCGACATGCACCCATAACCCCGGGCATCAAATTCGTTATTGTTCGTCACCGAAAATCGAACACCGAAGGATTCAGAGCTTGACAAGTTTGCTGAAATTACGATACCGTAATTGTGGTCCAGTCATAATTGAGCGCCATTCTCAATTCAAAATAAGGTTGCGACAGAAATAAGGCTCCCCTATACACCACCAGAAGGGCAGCCTGTGGCCCTTGCGGGTGCATCTGACGTGCGGCCGTTGGGCTATTTTCTAGGCACCCCCGGGATCCATTGAGGTGGATTATGGCTGCTCTTCTGGTTATAGAAGCGGACAAAGCGCTGCAAACAATCCTCGCTAGGACCCTGGGCGAGGAGCATCGCATCAGCCTCTGTTCCAGCTACCGCGAAGCAATCAAGACCCTCGAAAAGGAGAGCTTTGACGCCGCCATCGTCGATCTCCAGGCGGCACCATCGGTAGGCCAAGACCTGCTCGCCGGTCTTCAAAAAACTTCACCCTACATGCCTGTCATCGTAACCAGCAAAACCCACGAAACGGAACTGGTGGTAAAGATCATCAAACAGGGGGCGGTCGACTTCGTGGCCAAGCCCTACTCCCCGGAGAGGATTGAACACGCCGTCAGCCTGGCGTTGGAAAAAAGAAGTTTGCGCAATGAAATCGATTACCTGAGGCGGCAACAGAACATTGTTTATGATTTTGATCGCATCCTGGCGGTCAGCCCGGTCATGAAGAAAGTGCTTGCCACGGTGAGGAAACTCGCCGACAACAACTCCACCATCCTGATGACCGGTGAAACCGGGACCGGCAAGAGCTTCCTGGCGGGCACCATTCATTACAACAGCCCCCGACGCCACAAGCCCTTTGTCATGATCAATTGCGCCAATATCCCGGAAACCTTATTGGAAAGCGAGCTTTTCGGCCATGAGCGGGGGGCGTTCACGGGCGCTTTGAAGACGCGGGCCGGTCGCTTCGAACAGGCCAACGAAGGCACCGTGTTTCTGGATGAGATCGGGGAACTGAGCCCGGCATTGCAGGCGAAGTTGTTACGGGTGTTGGAGGATAAAGCCTTCGAGCGGGTGGGGGGAAACCAGACCATTCACAGCGATATTCGGGTGATTGCGGCCACCAATCGTATCCTGGAACAACAGGTTGCCAATGGCGCCTTCCGTGACGATCTGTATTATCGCATCAATGTCCTCAGAGTGCACCTGCCGCCGCTGCGTGAGCGCCAGGAATGTATCGAACCACTGTCCAATCTCCTGCTGGAAAAGATCTGCCGCAACGTCAAGAAGCGCATTGCCGGGTTTTCACCCGAGGTGACCCAGATGTTCAAACGTTATCACTGGCCTGGAAACATCCGGCAGCTTTCCAACGCCATCGAGCGAGCCGTGCTGCTGGAGGAATCCACCATCATTCACCCGGATAGCGTTTCCTTGCCGGAACCCATGTTTGCACCGCCCCCGGAAAGCCCCAAGCCGGATTTGCAGCCGCTGAGCATCCAGGAAAAGGAAACGATTCTCAGCGCCCTGGAACGAAGTCTATGGATCCAGAAGGACGCCGCCAAGCTGCTGGGCATCACCCCGCGAGCTCTGAATTACAAAATCAGCAAGTTCGCCATCACTCACCGCAGCTGGCTCAAAAACAGGTAATTGGGCAGGCCGCCATCAGGCGGAAAAGCAAGTGGAGTCAGTCGGCAGTCCCTGAGTCTCTCCCTTTAGAAGATCAATGAACAAGAATTCTCCCTTCCCCCCCCAGAAGTGGATCCGGCCCTGGCGAATACCGGCCAGGGAATCCCCTAGGATTTCATGAAGGAGCCCCCTCACGAATTGCACCAGGGTTTTCCTGAAGTGAAGAAAGGTCGGATCAGCCACCATCCAGCGGTCAGCCCCTGCCCCAATCTGGATATTTAAGACGAGTTCCTCTGACTCTTCCATGGAAACGGCCTGGATGGTGATGTCAAGATCACCAAACGGCGTAAGCACATGCTTCTCGACTTCTCCCCAGGGGCTGAGTTTGGTTGACGTGACCACGAAAGGAACGGAAAGCATGACTTCTGACATCGGAGATCCTTGACCCCAGATCATTCAAGCTGGAAATGGTCCAGAATGCCGTAAGGAAACCATCTTCCTTCGATTCGCCCGCCACCATCTTGGTCAAGAAAACCTGGAAACACACCACTTCGGCTCCCGCATCCTTACAGAGTATCCCTTTGGTTTGCGTCTATCCCATCGGCTGCGGGGCTGGATCTGTGGGAATCAGTCACATTTCCTGCCTTTATGCGGGGCGGCGAATGCACTGCCGTGAACCTATGCACAAAGGTTGCCAAGCTCTTCTCGATACACTGCCGAGGCCCTGGACTCGTTGAATCGATGCGGGGAATCATGCTGCTGGAATGGTCGTCTTGCAGCAAGAAGATGAAGAAGGAAACCGGGGTTGCCTTTGATGGAATAGCCCTGCTCTGCCTCATAGGGATGACCGTTTTCTCTCCCTGCAATCGAGCAAATAAGGGGCCGAGCGGAAGCCGTTGGACCTGCTCCTGTCCATTCGCCTCTCGTTCCAACACTCCTTTTCTTTAAATTACGTTTTCGAATGTCTCATTCCTTCTTGAAAACGTCGGCCACGTACGACTCTACGCCCATGTCCAGTCTCCGCATGATTCTGAACACATTCTATGAACGCCGCGACTTAGCAGTTAGAGCGTCATACAAGCCTCAACCCTTCCTCTGGCCAGTAGCCAAGTCCTTGAATCGACGATCAAACCTTCCAGAATTACATGAACCCCCAATGGTTGCGACAAGCCCTTTTCGCAGAGCTGCCGGCAACCCGGCACCCACCCAATAACCCCTTCCCATGCCCTGGCATCATTGTTGCTAACAAAGACAGCCGACGGCCATTGTGGTTGTCAGATCGAGCCGACTGAAAAGGCAAAACATCCGAAAGGGTGTGGCTGCAAAGCTTCTGGCCTAAGTTCCGGTCACTCGGAATACGGCAGCAGGGCTACCAAGCGGAGCACAACCTGTGCATCCCGCTTAGGGTAACAAGACGCAACAGGGAGTGCTCCCATGGCACGGCACAATAGCAACGCACGCCTCTCACAAAGACCAGCCCCTTGGTTCCGTACCCTTCTGCAGGTATCCCTGGTAGCGCTGGTAGCGCTTCTCGGTTTTGCGAACGCTGCCAATGCCGCTCAGGTGACTTTGGCCTGGGATCCCAACACCCAACCAGACGTCACCGGTTATAAGATCTATTGGGGCACCATCAGCGGCAGCTACCCCAACTCTGCAGATGCGGGCAACGCAACCACCTACACGGTGACGGGTCTCAACAGCGAAACCACCTATTACTTCGTGGCCACCTGCCATACCAGCACCGGCACGGAAAGCGGCAATTCCAACCAAGTGTCCACGACAACCCCTTCTGTCCATGCCGACTGGGTCATTGCGGACACAGGTGACTTCAACGGTGACGGCAAGATCGACATCCTTTGGAGGAAGACCTCGACCGGCGAAAATGTGGTCTGGTATATGAACGGGGCGCAATTCCTCGGGCTCGGACACCCTCACGACAGTCAGCGATCCCAACTGGAAAATGGTTGGCAAGGGTGATTTCAACGCTGACGGCAAGATCGACATCCTCTGGAGAAACACCTCGACCGGCGTGAATGTGGTCTGGTACATGGACGGGGCGGAATTCGTCGGCTGGAGCTACCTCCTTTCCGTCAACGATCAGAGCTGGACCATTGTGGGCACCGGTGATTTCAACGCCGACGGCAAGACCGACATCCTCTGGAGGAACACCTCCACCGGCGTGAATGTGGTCTGGTACATGAACGGTGCGCAATTCGCCGGGTATAATTACCTCATGACAGTCAGCGATCAGAACTGGACTATTGTGGGTACCGGTGATTTCAACGCTGACAGCAAGACCGACATCCTCTGGAGGAACACCTCCACCGGCGATAATGTGGTCTGGTACATGAACGGTGCGCAATTCGCCGGGTGGAATTACCTCATGACAGTCAGCGATCAGAACTGGACTATCGTGGGTACCGGTGATTTCAACGCCAACGGCAAGACCGACATCCTTTGGAGGAACACCTCCACCGGCAATAATGTGGTCTGGTATATGAACGGCGCGGAACTCGCCGGTTATGATTACCTCCTTGCTTTCAACGAGCCTGCGTAGACCCTGTTGCGTACGCGGACTTCAAAGGAGACCGCAAACCGAACACTTTCGGGAGGAACACCTCGACGGGCGGGCAGCAAAGCCACGCCCGTTTTGTATTCCACAAGGATGACGATCCTGCTTTTGGATCGCACCACAAGAAGTACGTGGGCGTTCAGCAGTTGGCCATAAACTGCCAGCCACAAGAGGGAGTTTGATCGCTTATGTAGCAGACCATGTCGCCACACCTTGAAGGATTCGCGCCAATGTTTCCGTTCTGCTGAATGCTGCTAGTACTCACCTGTAAAAATCTTGATGCATCGCAAATCCCGAATGTCATCCCGAACGACGGGATTAAATCTAGATTCCTCCCTTCGGTCTGAATGACAAAATAAGTGTTTTCATACTTTTTACGAAACCATCAATCTTCACTACATTCACGTAGGCCCAACCCCGCCGCAGGCGGGAAAGCCGCGGTCCAGAACCTCTTTGGAACTGGATCCGTCCTGCCTGCGGCACATGGGCGTCAACTTAACGGTTCAGCGTTGGGTGCGGTGCCGCGGCAGACACCGAACATTAACCACGAAGAGCACGAAGGGCACGAAGACAAAATTTGATGAGGTGTCGAATCTGGCTCTGCAACCCGAAGCGACATGAAACGGCACCCGGCTGAATAATTCCCTTCTTCGTGACCTTCGTGTCCTTCGTGGTAAGAAAAGCCTTAAGTTTACGCCATTGTGCCTGCGGCAGGACAGGGCAGGACCGCCGCAATGACGCCGAGTGCTGGTGAGAGGACACACACTTACGCAATCAAGCACGAGATAACGTCTGAACGATTGCCTTGGAGGTGAGTATTGGTCGACAGAACCACAAATGGAATCTGATTACAATTTCGAATCTGTCATTCATCAAAATAGCTCCTGATACGACTCCCCGCCTGCAGGACGGCCACGCATCAATTCAGAACAACCCTGGAAAACTGGGTTGCTTTTAGCCAACAAACCAAACCCTACCAAATCCGCTTGTCCAGATTTAGTGGCATTCTTGTTGCAAACAACTCCAGCGACGGTGACTGATGCCGTCGAATGTAACCGTTTGAAAAAGGCAAAGCGTTCGAAAGGGCGTGACGCAAAGCTTCTGGCCTAAGTTCCGGTCACCCGGAATACGGCAGCAGGGCCGCCAAGCGGAGCACAACCCTGTGCATTCCGCTTAGACCTTATAAATGCATCAGGGGGTGCTCCCATGGCTCGACACAATCACAATTTCAGCTTCCCACAAAGGCAATCGTTTTCGTCCTTCAACCCTCTTTGGATATTCCTACTGGCATTCGCAGCGATTCTTTGCTTTGCCCATGCTGCGCATGCCGCCCAGGTGACCTTGGCGTGGGACCCCAACACCCAAACAGATGTCACCGGTTACAAGATCTATTGGGGCACCAGCAGTGGCAACTACACCAACTCTGTGGATGTGGGCAACGTAACCACCTATACGGTAACGGGTCTCAACAGCGGTACTACCTACTACTTCGTAGCCACCTGCTATACCGGTTCTGGCACGGAGAGCGGCTATTCCAACCAGGTATTCACCACGACCCCTTCCGGCCAACACCCCCCCGGTGGCTTCCAACGGGAGTCTGGCCATTCTCGGAGGACACCGCCGGCAGGTGGCACCCTGGCGGCTACCGATGCCGATGGCAACAGCCTGACCTACAGCCTGGTGGCTAGCGGCACCAAAGGCTCGCGTCATCACCATCGCCGCCAACGGCTCCTTTCACCTACACCCCCAATCTCAACGCCAACGGCACCGATTCCTTCACCTTCAAGGCCAACGACGGCACGGCCGATTCCAACATCGCCACGCGTCACCGTCACCATCACCGCCGTCAACGATGCCCCGGTCGCCAGCAGCGGGACCCTGAGCGTCAGCCGGCAAACAACCTGGAAGCGGGGACCTGGTAGCCACCGATGTCGATGGCAACGCCCTCACCTACAGCCTGGTGACTAGCGGCACCGAAGGGCATCGCCGTCCATCACCAATACCTCCACCGGCGCCTACACCTACACCGCCAGCGCCAATGTCAGCAGCACCGACACCTTCACCTTCAAGGCCAATGATAGCAAGGCCGATTCCAATGTGGCCACCGTCACGGTCACCATCACCGCCGTCAACACCCCCCCGGTTGCCAGCAGTGGGACCTTGACCGCGAAGGGCACCCAACCCACCAATGGCAATCTCGTGGCCTCGGACGCCGATGGCAATCCTCTGACCTACCGCGTCGTTGCCAACGGCACCAAGGGCACCGCCGTCATCACCAACACCTCCACCGGTGCCTACACCTACACCGCGAATACCGATACGCGGCAGCACCGACACCTTCACCTTCAAGGCCAATGACAGCAAGGCCGATTCCAATCTCGCCACCATCACCGTCACCATCGGCAACCAGCCCCCGGTGGCGAGCGACGGCAATTTGCTGGTCGTGCAAAACTCCGTGGCCAGTACTCTACTCAGTGCCTCCGACGCGGACAAAGACCCTCTGACCTACAGTATCGTTACCAATGGTACGAACGGGACAGTAACCTATTTGAATCCACGCACCGGGGCCTTCATCTACAAACCAACCCACGACGCAACCGGTCTCGACAGCTTCAGCTTCAAAGCCAATGACGGCAAGGCCGATTCCAATGTGGCCAAGGTCACCGTCACCATTGAAGCCAATCCCTACACGGTCTATGAAGACGCCGAAGACGGTACCATCATTGGGTGGACCATTTTCGACAGCAAACCCAGAGGCGCCTCGATAACCAACGTTTTTGATGAGCAGAAACAGAGTCGGGTGATCCAGACCAAGGGATATGGAACTGAAAACGGATACAGACTGCGCACGGCCAAGGGAACCAGCTGGCGGAACACCACGCAATTCATTGCTCAGTGGTCTCTTAACTATCTCAGAGAACTTCCAAATCTATGTTAATGTGAACACCACGGCAGGACAGCGCTACCTCACCTACACCCCAGCGACTTCCGACCAGCTCGGGACCTCCACGTATGTCTATTTCGGAATCGGCTCGGAGGCCATCAAGGGCCAGTGGCATACCTTCACCCGCGACCTCCAGGCAGACCTCGAGCGGGCCCAACCTGGGGTGACCATTACCCAGGTCAACGGCATGGACATCCGTGGCAACCTCCGGATTGACGACGTCATGCTGCTCGCGCAACTCCCGGCGCTGGATACCGAAAGCGATGGTATCCCCGACGATCTCGAAACCAATGTCTACGGCACCGATCCATCCAAGGCCGACACCAACCACTGCGGCATCAGTGACGGCTACAAGCTCGACTACCTTGGTTCCCGGTGGAATCAGGATACGGACGGGGACGGAATCATCAACCTTCTGGACGATGATATGGACAACGATGGAATCCTCGACGGAGACGAAATCACGCAACGGCACCGATCCGCTGGTAGTTTCTCCATAGCCTCGGATTCTGCCAAACAAAATGCCCCCCCGATAGCGCCAAGACGGCTCCGGGATTACCCCGGAGCCGTCTCTGATACCAATTGGCAATTGATCTCGCCCAGAGCTGAACCTTGAACCCACCCCCCAATCGGACATCACCGGCTAGAAAACCTACTGGGGTACCAACAACGGGAACCACCCCCTACCATGCGGAAGTGGGCAAGGTGACCACATGCACGGTAACTGATCTCAATAGCGGTACAACTTACTACTTCGTCGCCACCTGCTACAACAAGGTCGGCACGGAAAGCGGCTTTTCCAACCAAGTGTCCACCAGAACCCCTTCCGTCGATCCCAACTGGATCATTGCGGACACAGGTGATTCGAAGGGTGACTGCAGTGTTGACATCCTCTGGAGGAACGCCACGACGGGCGAAAATTTGGTCGGGTATATGAGCGGGCTAGCCGTGATCCGCCGCTCTGATTACCTCGGCGGTGGCGGTAGTCCGAACTAGTACTACTTCGACAATTTGTCATCCCGAGGAGTAGAGCGACGAGGAATCTATGCTTTCTTTGATTTCAAAACACAGATTCTTACTCCTTAAGGTCGTTCAGAATGACATTTTGGCTACATGGCGGAGTAGTACTAGATCCAGGTATTTATGGGCGTTTTGAATAGAGAAGAACAAACCGGACACGCCCTGAAGGAAGCAATTCCGCGGGCAGCGATGCCCTCCCTTTAGCGCAATGGCCCTAAAACCAGAAAGACACCAAGGTGCGGTTGCAGCCTTGGTGTCTTTCGTTAAGGGCACGAATTGAATTCGTTACCCAGAAAAGCTGGAGAAGCTTTCAACCCTTCCTTTTCGGTTTTCGCCTGTACAACTGCCACACTCCCAACCCCGACAAACCCGACCCCAGGAGCATCAGCGTGGACGGTTCCGGCACCGGAGCGGAAGCTTCGATTAACATACTTTGAGCCCTATAGTGTCCAATCATCACCGTAGGGGGCGGATACATCTCTTGTCCAAAGATTCAGTACTTGAATACTTCGATCTAATGTATAGCTGGGAGCAGCATTATAATAGACCTAAGGCCGATACAACTGAGGGAAGATAACTTGCACCTCTCCCTCATAAGCCCAAATGGCATACTGGATGGCCGTCAACGGTGCACTTTGAAGACTATTCCAATTGTCCAATGCATAGTCATATAATTTTTTAGTGTTATCCGAAAGTTCATCAATCGTATATGTAGTCCACCACCCCAGATATGTAGTTCCACCAACCCCGCCGTATACCGCATACGGTTCGATGGAACCATAATAAACCGTCAGGCTAATGTATTCATTCGTTTCAAGACAAAATGTAAGGAAGTCCGGCTCACCGCTGAGTGGATTGATTAAAAAAGGACCTCCAAGACCAGTTCTGCCGGGATAGTCTAAAACTTGATATTGTGGAAGTGCTTCCGCAAGCGTAACAGACAATCCGAATAGTATCACCACCGCAAATAAGATCCGCATTTTCTTCATTAGACCTGTCTCCTCAAAGAGTTTTGAATTATTTTGAATTATTCCGTTGCAGTTCCAGTAGAGCAATGACCATGCCAGCTTTTCAAGAAGAATAGATTATTATGTAACTATTTAATATTACATGGTTTTATGGCTGACAAGATTTTCCCGACTGCCTCAACCAATTTCCCAAAACTGTAAAGACTTCCGACAACAAACTATCCCATAGGCAATAGCGTTCTCACAACATATTATAATTATTGGCTAAACTGTATGAACCGAGGGGCTTTTTGAAATTGTAAACTTTTCCGACATGCTTAGGGTTCTGACCCAAGTCTCTAACACTCCAGTTTGGTCACCTTCTGGCAACGCCCAATTTATCCATGAGTTCATAGAGGGTGGGGCGGCTGATCCCCAGATCCGCTGCGACACGGGTGAGATTGCCGCGGTTTTTGGCCAGGGACTGGACAATCAGGTCCTTTTCGAGGTCTTCGCGGGCTTTCTTGAGCCCGGCACCTTCGTACTTGGTGTACGGAGAAACGAGCTGCAAGTCCTCCACCGTCAGTCTGGCACCCTGTGCCATAATGACGGCCCTTTTCATTCGGTTTTCCAGCTCCCGGACATTGCCCGGCCAGCTATGAGCCTCCAAAGCGCGCACCGCCTGCTTGGTCAAGCCCGTAATCTTTCTTTTGTTCTCAGCCGCATACTTCCGCATAAACGCTTGCGAGAGGAACGAGATATCGCCTTCCCGCTCCCGCAAAGGCGGAACCGTTATCATGACGACCCCGAGGCGGTAGTAGAGATCCTCACGAAAGCGGTTTTCGGACATCGCCCGATGCAGATCGGTGTTGGTGGCTGCAAGCACCCGCGTATCCACGGTGATTTCCGCTCGCCCGCCCACCCTTTCGATGCGATGCTCCTGCAGAAAGCGCAGGAGTTTGACCTGCAGCCCTAGGGAAAGATCGCCGATCTCATCCAGAAACAGGGTCCCACCATCCGCCAGCTCGATACGGCCCTTACGTTTCACATGGGCACCGGTGAAAGCGCCCTTTTCGTGGCCAAACAACTCGCTTTCCAACAGGTTGTCCGGTATCGCCGCACAGTTGATGGCCACGAAGGGACCGTCACGCCTGGCACTCCGCCCGTGGATGGCTTTCGCCACCAGTTCCTTGCCGGTTCCGCTTTCGCCCATGATCAACACCGGCACGTCCGTGCCCGCGATCTTCTCGACCGTGGCAAAGACCTCATTGATCTGGGGGCTGGTCCCCAACATCTCCTCAAAGGCTTCCCGGACCCGGCCTGCCTGTAGTTCAAGGTGTTTCCGTTCGAGCTGGGACACCCGAAACACGCGGTTTAAGACTACCTTCAGCTCATCCACATAGATGGGTTTACAGAAGAAATCGTATGCACCCTCGCCTATGGCCCGGATGGCATTGTCCTTCTCATCCTGACCCGAAATGATAACCACCTTGACAAGAGCATCCATTTCGAGAATTTCCGCCATAAGCCGCATACCTTCCTCGACCCCATGGGGATCGGGCGGAAGGCCAAGATCAAGGGTCACAACCGGCGGGTGTTCCCGCTTGAACACTTCCAGGGCGCCCTTGCGATCCGCGGCCAACAGGACCGCGTAGTCTCCGGAAAGAGCCCATTTCATGGAGACCCGGATGTCCTCGTCGTCATCGACAATGAGCAGTTTTGGCTTTTCCACGGTGATCACGTCCCAGGAAGCACCACGCGAAAGGTGCTCCCCCGGCCCTCTTCGCTCAACACTTCGATCCTGCCATGGTGGGCTTCGACAATCATTTTCGAGTGATACAAGCCGATGCCCAGACCCCGTTTCTTGGTGGTCTTGAAGGGATGAAACAGGGAGCGCTCCATAAACTCCCGAGACATGCCGCTGCCCTTGTCGCTGACGGCCAGCACCACCGTGTCTCCCTCCTGATTGGTCGTCACCCGGATCTCGCCGCCATCAGGCGATGCCTCGCCGGCGTTCAGAATCAGATTCATCAGGACCTTCTGCATCTGCTCGGAATCCATTGGAACCTTGGGTATCGAGCGAAGGTCACGATTCAAGGTGGCATGCAGGGTCCCGTTGAGGGTATCGAGGGCGGCCATCACCAGCTCGTTGAGATCCGCTTCGCGCAGATGCATCTCCAGCTTCCCATCCAACTGCGACAACTGGCCACACATATCCTTGATCCTATCTACGCCCTTGAAATCAATCGCAGGGTATCTTCACGAAACTCGGGATTGTCATAGTGCACCGGCAGGTTCTGCAGTGTCAGGGAAAGCGTCGATGCCAGGTTCTTCAGGTCATGGACGAAAAAAGCGGAAAGAGTCTGGAAGGCCTCCATTTCCTTGGCCTTGCTGAGGCTGTTCAAACAGCCTGTGGTTGAGGATAGCCCCAGCCGTTTGGTCGCCGATGGTCCGAAGAAGGTCCAGATCTTCGACCGAAAGGGGCTCGCCGGTCAGGGACTCATCCAGGGTGATGATACCGAGGAAATCTCTTCCCACCGCCAGCGGCACGCCGTAACGGATGTGATGTGAAATCGGTGATTCCGTGCCGGCACCGTTGTAGCCCTGGGATCGGCTCCACTCGGAGCGGTCCAGGTCAACCGGAAAATCACGATCGCGTATGCTGATCATGAGAAAGACGACTTCCTTCTCCATCTCCCTGATATCTTCACCCTGAGACGCTGAAAGCGCAGTTGAACCCAAGAGCAATGGCCGATTCTGCATTTCATCCAGCAGCCAGATGCTGACGGAGGGCACGCCAAAGGTCTCGGAAATGGTCTTCACCACGGCCGCCCCAAGATCCCGGATGTCCGTCCAAAAGCTAGTCCGTTCCGTGAACGTGGACCACACCTTGCGGTAGTCATGCCGCGCCCCCTGGAAATGCCGTTGGATGAATCGCTTGATCCGGTAGCGCAGCTGGTCTGAAAGCAGACAAACTGCCAGGGCCAGGAGCGCAAGAAATACGAAAAAGGTTTCCCAAATAACCCCGGCAGCGGGATCGAAGTCCTTGAGCACCTTGCCCACCAGGCCTACCAACAGGAGGTAAAGCCCGGAGACCAAAATCGTGCTCGAACGGAACAGCATCTGCTGGGAGATGTAGATTTCACCGCTCTGTAAACCGGAACGGATCATGTGTGCCAGAACGAGAAGATCAGCCAGCACCAGCGCGCCGCCACCAATTGTCTGGAGCCGGGTATCGACTGCCGCAAACAGAAGCACCTGGCTGGTGGTATAGATACGGGCTGCAAAGAGAACACCCACGCCCAGAAGCATGAATTTGTTGCGCCGCCTCAAGGTTCCAGAGGACGCACGCAGAGTTCTCTCAAGATTGGCCAAAACCACCACGGCCACGAACAGCAAGACGATGTGGAAAACATACCCGGACCAGCCCAGGCGAATCGTCCAGGTAGGGGGAACCATTTGCAAGGCTGGCCCTTGAAAGAGGTGGGCACCAAGCAAGGTCGCCAGGGCCAGAGGGACAATGGAGGCAGCCACGGTCCCCCAGCGCCATCTCGCGACGGTTGCCTGGTAATTTGCCCGGGCATAACTGAGGCTAAACAGCAGCCAACAGCAGGGCAACAAGGAAGTAGCAACCATTCGCAAATGTTGCCAGTGATTCACGTCCGCCGGCAAGAGTGCCTGCAGGCTCAGGCCGGCAAACACCCCTTCGGCGGCAAAGACCAGCATGCCAACCGCAAAGGTCCGGTGGGCGAAAGACTGCCAGCGCCCCAACAGCATCACGCACGGCAAGGATGCCGCTGAAACCGGCTCCGCCAAATAACACGAGACTATCGAAGGTCATCGTTGTGTTGCTGCGCTCCTGCAAGCGTTCAGCGGCTGGGTTGCAGCCGGTGCAGCAGCCAGGATACATCAGTGCCCTAATGCTGTTGACTTAAGCTCCTCCACCTTATGGCCGAGGCAACGCCGCAATGCTGCCTGCTTAAGTACCAATCGTTTTTCCGGCGCAAGCCGGAATCTAGGTTCCATGAGGCTTTCTGGACCCCGGCTTTCGCCGGATGGCGTTAAGTCAGCATTGACTCAGGTGGGGTGAGAAACTGGTGCGGCACCCACACCCCTTGTCTCACCGCAGAGGGGAACTGGAAGGGCGTCCTGCCCTAAGCTCAAGCAACATGCAAACAACCCCTGGCGCCCTCGGCCTCTCTTTCATCCCAGTTCTGCCAGAACCCGCCGGGCCTCTTCGGCGCCCGAGAACTCCGGGTTCAATTCCAGGGCTTTGCCGAGGGCCTGTTTGGCGGCATCGAGTTTCCCTGCTTTGTAGAGGGTCATACCCAAATGGTACTGTACATCGGGATTCTCGCCAAGTTTGGAAGCGCTCAACTGCAGGGAACCCAGCGCCCATTCGTACTTCCCCTGCTTGTAGAGAATCCAGCCAAGGGTGTCCGCGATGTGAGGATCCTCGGGTGCTGCTTCCTTGGCCTGCTGGGCCAGCTTGAGGGCCTTGGCCAGGTCCCCGCCATGCTCCGCATACAACCAGGCAAGATTGTTGGCAGCCCTGGAGAAACGTGGATTGATGGCCAGGAGTCGTTCGTAGTTATCCTGGGCTTTTTGAATATCGCCCTTCTGTTCATAGAGAAGCCCGGACAGCATCAGTGCCGCCGGATTCCTTGGATTGACCTGCAGGGCATTGGCCAGTTTGGCCAGCGCCTGATCGTACTGGCCCGAGGCCGCATAGAGCTGACTCAGCCCCAGGTAGGCCTTGTCGAACTGCGGATCGATTTCAATCGCTTTGAGCAAAGCGGCTTCAGCCTGTTGGGTTTCCTTGCGGGCCAGGTGAACTCGAGCCAGCAGGAATTCTAGGCCGGGCACGTTGGGCACCAGACCTATCTGCCGTTTCACCCGATCGAGAGCCGCATCCGTTCGGTTTTCCACAAGGTCATTGGTCACCAGCTGGACCAGGGGTTCGACAAAACCAGGGGATAGGGCAAGGGCAGTCTCATACTGTTTTTTGGCCTCGGCGGTCTTCTTTTCAGCCTGAAGTCCCAGCCCCACAAGATATGGCCCCATGGGGTCACCGGGGGCAACCTTGAGGATTTTCTGATAGGTCTCAGTCGCTTTCGCGGGCATTCCTTTGAGCAGATAAGCCGAGCCCAACAACATGTAAGGTTGGATTGGTCTTCGGTTCGGTTGCCACAATCTTTCCCAGGGCCTCAATCGCTGAATCAACAACCCCGGTCTTGATATCCACTTCAGCCAGCTTGAGGATGGCGTCGATGTAGTTGGGGTCCATGCTGGTCGCCATTCTCAGACTGGACTTGGCCTGGAGCAGGTCACCGCTCTGGATGAAGGCCAGAGCCAACAGATAACGAGCTTGGGGGTTCCGGGCTGGGCACTCACAGCCTCCTGTAATTCCTGGATGGCATCGGTGGTTTCCCCTTTGGCCAGATGCATTCGCCCTTTCAACAGCCGACTTCCAGGGTCGGTCGGGTTCTTCTTGCGAATGGTTTCAAGATACTTGAGACATTCGTCGTATTGCTTTTCATTCAGTGCGATCTCAGCAAGGCGCTGCCAGGCCGGCAGAAAGTCCTCTGCCTTGGTGGTGATGTCCACCAAGACACGCTTGGCCTCGTCAGGTCTCTTGGTGAGCAGATAAAAATCCGCCAGTCTGATGCGAAGCGACTGATTGTTCGGGGCAAGTTCGGCAGCAGCCTGGTATTCCCGCTCCGCTGCGGCAAAATCACCTTTAATCGTGGATAGACCCGCCATGGCCAGGTGCGCCTCGACCGAGTTGGGTTCTTTCGACAACGCTTCCCGGAACTCGACCTCGGCACCGGCGACATCCTTCACTTTTGAGGAAAAGGGTCCCCAGCGCCAGGTGGAATTTGGCAAGGTCCCCGAATTCGGCCTGCAATTCTCCCAAGCGTTCCGCGGCTGCTTTGATCTCCTCGGGCGTGGCGGCCAAATCGGCCAATAAGAGGAGAGCCTCGAAATGCTTGTGCTCTTTCTCCAGGATGAATTCAGCCTCCTCTTTGGCTTCCGCGGACTTGCCTCCCAGCAAATAGAGCGTCCCCAGTTTGATTCGAACGGCAAGATTGGCGGGATCGAGGTCCTTTACCTTCACCAGGTATGGGAAAGCCTGGTTCATTTCCCCCAGGGCATAGTAGGCCAATCCCAATTGCTGGAGCCCGTGGAGATTGTGGCCGTCAAGCTGAATGACGTTCTTGTATTCAATGATGGCTTCCCGGTATTTTCCTTCGCTGAAGTATTTGTCGGCCCTCTCCAGATGGCGAGCCTTCTTCGCCTCAGGCGACAGCGAACACCCGGCCGCAAGCATCATGAGCAACAACACCAACACCAGCCTGTTTATAGCGTTCGACATTAAATCGACTCCTTTTGCACCACGAAGGACCACGAAGAGCACGAAGAGCACGGGGGCTATAAAACGAAACGTCGAATCCCGTCCCGCAAACGCCTGACATTGAAGTTGATCAGCAACCCGATCTCTATCCCAGCAAGTTTCATGTATGTGAGCAATTGCGCCTCGTGAATCTCCTTGACCTGCTCCACGGATTTCAGCTCAAGGATCAGCGACGTCCTCGACCAGAACATCTACTCTGTAGCCGCAATCGAGTTGACCCCCTTGTACACAACCGGAAGCGGCCATTGAAGCCGGAAGGTGATTCCGTTCAGCCTGAGCTCGTGGGCCAGGCACTGCTCGTAAGTCGACTCCAGTAAACCAGGGCCGAGACCACGGTGAACCTCAATGGCACATCCAATGACCCGGTTGGACAGAGTATCGAATTCCATCTTCGTGTTCTTCGTGTCCTTCGTGGTAGATGCTTTTCTTGTGATCAGACTTATAATTTCCAGTCAACGAGCAAGTCATATCAATAAAGCTTGATCTCAAAATATGGATTGCTGCCATATCCTATACTTGTGATGGAACCCATAGGTGATGGAAAAAACAAAAACCCATCCATTCTATCTTTAGGATTGAGATTCTTTCTTCATCAATTTATTTCTTGAGCTGAACACTATCATAAAATGGAGTATCCATGACGATAGGTACACCATATTCAGTAATGCCATAAAATGCATTGGGATTAATTCTGATTTGTCGCTCCGAGTTATTCACAATAGATACATAAAACAAATCCATGTGGATATCGGATCTTTCATTTGGTATCAAATAGGACAAATCGCAAGATCCTCTTACTTGCACACATACATTTAGTCCATCAATTGTGATGCAAACATCTTTGCCACCGAACGCACCAGCAGGACGGGAAAAACAAGGCCACCAACAACACGGCAAGACATAAGAGCTTCATTGGCATTCCGGTATTCTGCGAGGGGTGTGAACAGAAGCACTCTGGTGGGTTCGTGAATTGGTAGGCTTCCTCTGCGTTCTTTGCGTCTTTGCGGTGAGACCAGTCGTTGATGTTTCCGATTACCAATCCACTGAAATGGGCTGACGCCGGCGACATGGTGATGCCGAGCGATATGCGGTTCTCGTCATAGCTGCCCGCTGGTTCAGTGGAATCAGCCGTACGATGAACCAGGCGCAAAGTCAGCAGCAGCCAGGGATTCATTCGATAGTTCAAACTGGCGCCATAGGAACTGATCTTCTCCACCCGCCCAGCAGCATCGGTATATTCGCTGTTGCGATACTCTGCGAAAGCCTCGCCGGCAAGATGCCTGGTAATATCGTACCTCCCGGCAAGACTGGCGGAATAGAACTTGGTAAAACCGAGGTTCTCCGCACCGAAATAGGCCTGGTCATAGCCTGTGCCGCCAGAAAGCCTCACGGAACCGCGACTGAATCGCTTGGCCATGTCCCCGCGCACGACATAGCCTGATATGGGTTCCCCGTCGGTTATATCCTGCATGAAGTAGCCGGCGCTGAAGGTGACAAAGGTCGTCGTCGAAAGATGATAGTCGATGCCGGCAGAAAGATCATAGATGGTGTAATCAGCGCGTGGGGCCATCAATAATCCGTAACCGTCTGGGCATACTGCACAAACACATCGAAATCTTGCCTTATCCTCCTGATCAACCGGGAACTCAAGTAGTATTCGCTGATCGGATCCGTTGCGCCACTTGGATCGGATTGCAGCGAAAAATCGCCCTTTTGTATATCTCGCTCTACTTTCCAGGCCATATTCCGGGGTCAGCCAATAGGTGATACGAAGAGAAGGCTCGTTGCGAGTGTTGTCTTGCACGGTCGGATCATCATTCTTGAGAAAGGAATACAAATAGTCAAAAGAGACCGAATCACGGGGCCCAAATTCATACCGATACCTGGTGCGAGCGGCATTGGTGTAGTAGGGCTCTCTGCTCGTTCTGATGGTGTTGTCTACCGGCGGTGTCGGCTCATCCGTCCTCACAAAGGTGAGCTCGCGGGTGGGGGTGGGATCGTCGGTCCGGATGAAAAGATCGCTGAATTCGATTCGCGAGCGCCGGGACAGCTGGTCGCCAGGCCATTCAACTCAGCGGATTGGCCGGTGGCCAGATAGGCGTCGGTTGTCGCAGTAGTAGGCAAAGGAAGGGTCATATCGGAGACTCATGGTCTCGTTGTGGCCGGTAAGGGCATAGGTCAACCCTGGTGAGACCGTGGAGATCAAAGCAGACTCGGGATTGGAACTGCTTAAAGCAACATTGTCGGTATATTCCTCGGTGATGGCGATTCGGGGCGACAGCGTCGACCTGTAGCCGGAACAGGAGGACAAGAACATTCCCAAGCAGATGAGGAGCAAGATGGGAATATGGGTGCGTTGTACCACTCGATCTCCTACGCCACCGGTACTTTAGGCTACACGAGCCATCAAAACATGTATCCACCGGACGTTGTGCACGGTTGTCTGTATATTCTGCAGTGATCGGCGATTCCTATGGGCGTCAACGTCGACCTGTAGCCGGAACAGTGAGGACAACGAGCATTCGGCCAAGCAGATGAGGAGCTCAGACTGGGAAGTCATGGATGCGTTGTGCCACTCGATCTCCTAACGCCACCGTGTATCTTCTCAAGCAGGTAAGGGTTCACCGCAAAGGCGCAAAGAGCGCGAAGACTTAAGACGATTAAAGATTCGCTCCGTGCTTTCCTTTGTGTCCTTAGCGTCTTTGCGGTGAGATAACCGCCCTGGTGATGTCCCCGGTCAGAACCTACGGCACCACAATGGTGTCGCCGGCTCGAAGGATCAGGTTTTGCGAGCTGTCTTCCCCTTTCACGATGTCCTTATAATTGACTCTCATGCGTTTCTCCGTGCCATCTTCCTTGCGAAGCAAAAGGATCTTGTCTTTGGAAGCCCATTCGGTAAAGCCCCCGGCCCGTGCAATACCCTGAACCACGGTCAAGTCGGTCACCAGATTGTACTCGCCCGGGGTTCGGACTTCGCCAACCACATAGAATTTCTGGCTTGCCGGAGTCCTAACGGTCACGGTCACCGCCGGCTCGCCGATGAATTCCTTGAGTCGTGTCTGGATTTCGTTCTTGAGTTCCATGGGCGTGCGTCCGGCGGCACGGACATCACCCAGGAGCGCCACGGAAATCATCCCATCACTTCGCACCACGGTCTCACCCGACAACATAGGTTCCCGCCAGACACTGACCTCGAGCACATCCCCCTTGCCAACCATGTAATCCCCGGCCGTGGTGCTGCCGGGTTCCGGCGCCGAAACCGGCTGATCACCGGGCCCTCTAGCCGTATGGGTGAAAGGCGTCTGTCCACAGCCGGCACACAGCAATAGGCTCACTAGACCATACAGCAGTATCGTCTTCATACTTGACCTCCAGATGTTTGCAGGATGTCGAAACAGGTTGGCGAGTTAATATAACAGCAAAAATACAAAGAGCGCAAAGCTCTTTTTCATTTCTTTGCGCTCTTTTCTGCGTCCAACATGAATAGAATCGGTTATGATTTTTCTTCACTTTGGCCATAACCGTAATAGCCATAACGATGATATCGTTTCATCTGCTCGTCATATCCGTTATACACGACACCCAACAGCTTGTCCTTAGGAATCCTTGCCACAGCTCTCTTGGCGGCATCGCGTGGAGTTTTCCCATGATGCACTACCAGGATCACAGCATCTACTTCATTGGCAAGTACCGATGCTTCAGCCGTCAATTCCAGGGGTGGCCCATCAATAATCACAAAACGATCAGCATAGCGATTCTTGACTTCGTGAATCAGAGTTTTCATTTTCTCGGAGGAGAGAAGCTCTGAAGGAATATCTGCAGAATTGCCTGCCGGCAAGATAGAAAGCTTATCGATCTTGGTCTTCTTGAACAGGCTTGACAGCGCCTGGTCTGTTGCCAGGTAAGTGGATAGACCCTCTCTGGACGACCGTATCCCAAACACTTTATGTACACTAGGATTGCGCAGGTCAGCATCAATCAACAGCACATATTCTTCCAGGCTCTTACTGATGCTCGCTGCCAGATTGCAGGCTACAAAGGTCTTTCCCTCTCCCGTCAGGGCACTGGTCACCAGCACGCTTCGGGGGGGGCTTCCCACAGCCGGCCGGGTAACGTTGGCACGCAGAAAGCGAAAACATTCGGCGATGGGTGACTGCCGGCACGTTGAGAACAGCCAGGTCTTCCTGTTCAGTGTCCACCTCCTCGACCAGAGCGGTCATTTCGGAACTGAGTTGGCTCTGCCTATCCTGTTTGGCCTTTTCCAGGGCCTCATAAATCTTGCTCATGCGTTGCTAGCTTTCCAGTAGAAATACCCGATCGGCTCAAATATCTTCTGCTTGTCCCTTAAGAATTCCTATCACAACGTCCCTGAAAACCAGAAAATCGTCAAGGTGTTTGCTGAGTACAGTCACCACAATGGTTTCGTCAACCCGGTCGTAGTGATGCACGACGACATTGCGAAACTTCGCCATTTTTTCCATCACCTGGTATTGATCTGCGTTGATCAGATCGTTCTCATGAAGCACTTTGAAGACGTCGGCGTAGCTGGTGGGAGTTCGAAGTCTCATATCCGAAACGATGTGACCCGATACATCCAGGCAAAGCTCGATCATCATCTGGAGCGTTCTTTCAACGATCCGCTGCGTTCTCCAATTCAGAGCATATTCTTGAACAGCGACATGAGAATACTCCCTGATCTGGGACAGGTATTCCTCCAGCTGTGAGAGCTTGCGCAGGATAAGGTTTTGATCAACCAAGCGCAAACCTCCTCCTCAAAATGGCGCCTTCAAAGAGGGAGAAATCGAGGTGCTGACGCAAGGCCAGCGATTCAAACGAATGCCTCAAATGAGGTCTGCGGTCGACAAGGAGTTGACCGTCACGAATTATTCTGGCCCTGAGAGGAAGGGAAGCGGAGTTGAGCACCACCAGATCGATATCATCCCTCCCCAGGCAGTCCATGAGCTTCCCCAGAATCTCCAGCTTGCGCTCCGCAGGATCAGCCGCATCGTCAAGATAGACGGCAATGTCGACATCACTTAAAGGGCTAATCGTTTTTCTGGCCAGGCTCCCAAACAGATAAGCGAACAGCACACCAGGATCATCCGATAACGCTCTTGTTGCTCCGACTATCACGTATTCCAAATCATTGGGTGTTCTTTCCCGACCCATGGTGTGCCACCAAATCCCTTGGATTTCCCTCGGCGCCCTTTGCGTCTTTGCGGTGGGAAACAGGTTCGTTGTTACTGGAAGGCGGTCATCGCTTACCAATGTCAGTAGGCATGATTGGCTCATCCGGCCTTATGCCAATTCTGAACGTCCAAATCCTTAAACATTGCGAAATCGGCCGTGTTTCGCGTGACCAATTTCAAGCCGTTCACCTTGGCGATGGCAGCAATCTGACCGTCGACAAAAGACGGCGTTTGACCTTCGGTGGTCAGCCTTGCCCGTTCTTCAGCATGCCATCCGGCCGCCTGTTCGTCATAGGGGAGAATGTCGACATTTCGCCAGACAACATCTGCCAGGTAAGCTTCAATCAGCTCCCGTTTGCGTGAAACTGGGAGGCGCAGGCATCCATATCGAAGTTCATGCCAGACTGGTGCGGCCGTTACAATCTCATCCTGGTGCCTTCGGAGCATGGTCATCACATGACCGTCGGGCGTCGTTTTCACCGCTTCCGACAGGACGTTCGTGTCAAGCAGGTATTTCTTCACGTCAACTCGACATCCCGGCCGCGCGAAGCGTCCCTGAGCCGCTCAAAATCTGCCCCTGAAATTTGGACATCTTCCTTTTCCAGCAGTTTCCGAAAGGATGTAAGCGCGCACCAATAGCCTTCCTTTTCGCGACTTAGCCTTTCGTACTGTGTGATCGACAACATCACGGCGACAGGCCGGCCGTGGCGGGTCAACTTGACGGGCGCCCCCTTTTCAACTGCATGAATGATTGACGGCAATTTATTTTTTGCCTCGGCTATACTGTACTGATCCTCCACGATCTCAACCCCCTTCAGCGGATTTACTTGCTCGTAGCATAGCCATATTTATGACCAGAATCAAGAGGATCTCTCTGGGATTCTCCTCGGTGGGGTCGGTGGTGATGATCTCACCGTGGAAGCTGTTTTTCACCTGCGCCGGTATGCGGCCACTTATGATCGAGATGCGCGTGAGGGACAGACAGGAAGTGGATTTGCACGGTAACCCTGAGAATCTTGCTTTCCTGCCGGATTCTTCTGTAAGCTCTTGTTTTCTCTGTGCCCTCCCTGCCTCTGCGGTGAATCCTTGGTTGCGGCCTCTGTGCCGCTGTCGGTTCATTTTCAGGCCAACCTGCCGAGGTGCAACTCCTTTTAATCTGGCGCCTTGCAGTTTGACATTTGTTGGGCGAGTCTATACGATTCAAACACAGGAAAATGCCGGAACGAAGACTCGCGAGCGAAGTGTATGGATATCATCGAAGCACTGCAGCGCACCCTGGACAAGAATCGGGACAAGGTTCTCTTTGCTTATCTGTTTGGCTCGCTGGCAGAAGGCCGGGGCGGACCCTTGAGCGATGTGGATGTGGCGGTCTTTCTCGCGGATGAAATCGCGTCGAACCATTGGGACGTAAGGCTGTCCCTTCAGGCCGATCTCAGCCGGGCGCTTGGAAGAAATGATGTGGATGTGGTGATTCTGAATCACACTCATAACCTCATGTTACTCGATGAGATCATCCGCCGCGGCGTTGTTCTGCTGGATCAGGACCGGCAGGTGCGAGAAGACTTTGAGCTCAAGGCCCTGCACCGGGCAATCGATTTCAAGACACAAAGAGCTGCCATTGTAGGTTTTTGATGGAACGGATCCGCCAGAAAATTGCCAGAATTCGTGAATATCATACCCTGGTAAGAGGGCTGCAAGACGACTGTCTGGAAAGGTTCACCGTTGATCCCGTGTACCGTGGTGCGCTGCTTTATTACCTCTATCTTATGGTAGACAGTTGCATCGCACTGGCCGAGCTGGTCATCAGATACAGAGGTCTAAGAGCTCCACAGTCCTACCATGAAGCTTTCGACATCCTTGGTGAGCACAACATTTTGGATCCCAAATTTGCTTACGAATTTGCAAAGATTGCCGGATTCAGAAATCTTCTGGCCCATGACTATGAACGTCTCGATCCCGGGGTCATTTGCGGCCAGATCCTCCCGAAGCTAGAAGATATCAACATCTACTTGCAACAGATAGAAGCCGCCGTGAAATAGTGAGCTGTTCACCACAGAGGCACAGAGGACACGGAGAAAGATGGGAGTGCCTCACGAAACGCAAAAAATCGTACGCTAAGCCGATTTGACTTCCGATAGAAGGTCCGGGTGACGGTCAAGCACCTTGAGCAGTTTCACCAGGGCAAGTGGCGGCTTGGTCTTGCCGTTCTCATAGCGTGAAAACGCATTGACGCCGCCGCCGAAAATCTCGCCAGCTTCGCGCTGGTCGAGAGCAAGCTTCTTGCGCACACTGCGCGATGAATGCCGGATCAACAATGGATGCGTTTACCTGCTTGTTGAACTCCAGCATCAACGAACTGATACGTATCGGATTCGCTCTTTTCAAGCACGGCTTCGCCGCACGCCGGGCAGAAATCACCCGTTACCGAGGGAATGATCGTTGATTCGCCCTTGTATGTGTAAGGTATATCACGGGTGTCGTGCACCAATTCAGCCCTGCCGCAAACTGGACATTTCATAATCATAGCTCCTTAAAAGACACGACGAGCACTTCATCGACGACGGTCAGTTTCAGATATACCTCACCGGCTGATGTTGCAGGTCGGTAAACGTCTTGCCAAATCCGATGATCGGTGTGCGTCGTCATGCTTTTGTAAAAGTCCTTGGACGTCAGCGCCATGACCACGCCGACAATGCCATCCGCATCGAATCCCAACGCCGCCCCAGCCGGCAAGCGCTGACAGAGTTATTCGCACCTTGCCGGCTTGGATCATGGTCTTTACGACCGATAGCTTGCAGTGAGGTGTGCGCTTTTCCATAGGCTATAAAATAACCTAATTGGTTAAATTTGGCAAGTAGGTTAATCGCAGTCGGTACTGCGTCGGATCGTCTTGATGTCAGTCTGAACTATTGAAGTGGAACCCTGAGTCAAGACAAAAATCCACTGAGTTTAATCTGCACATTCGACTTCACTCGCAACTGGACGGCGCTGTATGATAGGCATCTGCGCCTATTTTGGGTTATCGGCATGTGGAATCGATAATGGCGTACTTACCCTTCAGGTAGCCGATGAAGTCTAGAACTTCCCGAGCAAGGGGTTCAGGCAATCTGTAAACTCAGTCATCAGATTCAGATATGATCGTATCAAGCTCTTGCGGTGTTTTTGAGTCCTCACCATACTCCTGGCCGGATTATTTGGTAAGCGGTTGCTTTCTCTGTGCCCTCTGTGCCTCCGTGGTGAATGATCGGGGTGGGGGCTTTGGTGATCGATGTGGGCATGCGTTGCTATTCTATTGACTTGCCTTCCTCGCCGCCTTCACCGCTCACTTTCACCTGCATGCGCTCAGGCAGCTTGATAATCTCCTTCAGTGGCCAGGCGGATATCTTCTCATGAACAGGGAAGCTATGGTGCCCTGGATAGATGAGCCAGAGGTGATCAAGGTTCAAGTCATCCAGAGCGGCACGCATCGATTTTGAAAGTCTCGGGGCTTCGCTGAATTGGAATTCAACCCCAAAGCGCCGTCCACGAAAGGGGAGGAACAGGTCGATCTCGGCACCGCTGTGAGTGGCCCAGTAAAAGGCTTGTGAAGGCTTGATAATCCGCAATGTCTGCTCCAACGCAAACCCTTCCCAGGAAGCACCCAAACGAGGGTGCCCCAGGAGGCTGTGCAAGTCAGGGAGGTTGAGCAAACTGTGCAGAACCCCTGAGTCGCGCAGGTAAACTTTTGGTGCCTTGACCTGTCGCTTGCCGATGTTCTCATACCAGGGCTGCAGTTGCCGGACCATGAAGGTCGCTGTGAGAATGTCGAGATAAGATCGAACCGTCTTGTCAGAGAGGCCCATGGAACGGCCAAGGTCCGAGGCGTTCCAGGTCTGCCCGTGGCAATGGGCCAGCATGGTCCAGAAACGTCGCATGGCTGGGGCAGGAATCGAAATCCCCAGTTGGGGAATATCTCGTTCGAGGAAGGTTCGAATGAATCCTTCTCGCCAAATCATGCTGTCGTCATCAGATTGGGCCAGAAAAGAGCGGGGAAACCCACCACGCAGCCAGAGCTGTTCAATCGAGTTCAGCCCCTGTCTCTCGTAGATCAAAGCCTGAAAGTTCCAAGAATTCCACCCGGCCGGCAAGGGTCTCGGAAACATTCTTGACAATATCAGGCGAAGCACTACCGAGGATAATGAAACGAGCCCGATTTTGCGGGCGGTCCACAAGGACACGCAAAACACCGAACAACTCCGGCATCTCTTGAATTTCGTCCAGGATCACGAATCCTTCAAGTGCGCCAAGCATCATCTCGGGATTTTGGAGGCGCTGCACATCAGGCCGGGATTCAAGATCGAAATAGGTCGTGGCTCTGCCCTCTCCGAAGGCACGGGCGAGTGTGGTTTTGCCACACTGCCTGGGGCCGAGGAGTGCAGTTGTGGGAGACCGCCGCACGGCGCTCGACAATTGTTCGAGATAGGATGCCCGGTCAATCATGGGCTTCATAGTATCACAATTTTTCGGAATTTAAATCCGATTTTTCAATGTAAAATGCGGGTCTGGAAGGTGGGAGAAGTATCAGGATTCGGCAACTTTTTTCAACTTTTCATTGGCTGAAAGCGCTCCAGCAGATATAAGTCGTTAAGGATGAGATGTTGCGTTTTTCTCCTGGGGCTGCCTGAGTCACAGACCTTCCTGGATCCCTGCAAACCAACTGATCGTTGAACTCAAGGCCTGCGAAAGCTTGCAGCCCATCCACCAAGCCCAACTCCTGACTTATCTGAAACTGACCGGCATGAAGGTGGGCCTGCTAATCAACTTCAATGTTCCTATCCTGAAGGAAGGAATAAAACGCCTCGTTAACTAACCCCCCATACCCTGCCCTGAAAGAGAAGTAACTCTGTGCCCTCTGTGCCTCTGCGGTGAATCTTTGGTTGCAGCCCTTGCCCGCGCTGTGCCTCTGTGTTTAATTGCGGCCTTGGGGTGTGAATCTCTTCCATTATCTTTGATTCCCCTACGAAGTTCCGCTATCGTTAGCTTGTAGCCGTCTCGCTTTCCCCAATAGACGAGAAGTTCGTAATCTTCACCGTGCCATCGGGGAAACGAGCCACGATGTCGAGTGTCCCACCCATTGCCTCGATCGTCGCGCGTAGTGTGGAAATGTAGATATCAGTGCGCTTTTCAAGCTTGGCTACGTTGGGTTGTTTGATGTGTAAAACCTTCGCCAGCATTTCCTGAGACAATCCCCGAGCGCGGCGCAATTCGTGCAATGGCATCTCCGCAACCATTTCCCGATAACGCGCGTCGGACCGGGCGATTGCATCCGCCGACATCTTGGCTTCCAGTTCAGCAAATTTACGAGCCATTTTTTAAGCCTTCCTTGCGCAATGTTTCCAGGTGTTCATTATAGAGCCGATCTGCGATGGGCACATATTCGTCATACCAGCGACCCTTTCCGGTTTTCTCTCCACCGATCAGCAAAATTGCGCAACGGCGAGGATCGAAGGCATAGAGCACACGATAAGGGCGGCCAGCATGCTGAATGCGCAACTCACGCATGTTGCCGTGCTGCGAGCTGGTGATGCCGCTGGAATGCGGAAACGGAAGCTGTGGGCCTAAATCGCCCAGCAATTTAACGCTGGCTCGCACTGACTCCTGCTCGCCCTCGGTCAGTCCATCCCACCACTCCTCGAACTCATCCGTGTACTCAATGTCCCATTCCATGTTGAGTTTATACCTTCCAGGGCATATATCGTCAAGGGTATACAGAATCCATTTTCTGTCAGTTTGAGCCATACCCTAACCTGGTGTCAGGATGTACTGCTTTACGTCGTTAGGATCAGGTGGCCGAGTTGCGACAGCGGGCCAGTATTTTATGCATCTCGATAAGACAAGTGCAAAGTCGTTTCATAAACCTCTTCGAGCGGGACCTCAATCTGGGCAGAGGTGAATCCGAAGTGATCGCTTTAGGCGTTGAAACGGGCATAAGGGTAATCATTGATGATGCCAAAGCGCGTAAGGTTGCCGAATCCCTCGGACTGAAGGTGGTCGGGACTATCGGGATACTGATCAAGGCTGAGTCGTTAGGATTGATCGCAAGTGCCCATCAGGAGACATTGAAGCTGCGAAAAGAAGGGTTCTATGTAAGTGATAAGCTACTCGAAGAACTCTCCAAATGGAGGCAGTGAGTCAAGCCTACGGTTCCACCCTAATCCTTCTGAGTAACTTCGCGACAGTTATTCTCGGATATGAGGCCGCCGCAGCGGTCTGAGGCGCTAATAAAGAAATAGGCCAAGTTACCATCCCGAAGGGGAGCCTTCTTTTGACCGGTCGATCTCCCGACCGGTCAAAAAACAAAAGCAAACCCTGCACCCTCTGTGGCACCAACACTGTCAAGTTTTGCCTTCCTGCCGGATTCTCCTGTAAGCCCTTGTTATACCCGTTAAGGATTAGAAGTTGCGTTTTTCTCCTGGGGCTGCTTGAGTAAAAACCCTTCCTGGATTCCTGCCTTCGCAGGAATGACGGCCAAACAGGAACCTTTACCCACGTCATGCCCGCGAAGGCGGGCATCCAGAAATTTGATACAAAACGAAGTATTCAATCCTTAACGAGTATATCTCTGTGCCCTCTGTGCCTCTGCGGTGAATCCTTGCTTGCAGTCTTTCACCCCGCCGTACTTCATGTTGAGAACTGTCCTCTCTACTGCTCGCCCCGCCCCAGGTCCATCCTTGTTAAGAAAAGCGTGTGGTCAAAAGTAA
>CAWDJT010000033.1:0-200848 GCA_963802715.1 uncultured delta proteobacterium | reverse complement strand
ATGTGTTTGAAGTGACGACTGGATAGCAACTTCATTGCTGGCACGCTGAAGGTCCAGGTGTCATTGGAGGTTTCGACCTGAGTGCAGCTAGGGTTCGCGGGACTGCGTTGGGCGAACGAGACCAAGATCTCCTATTCTGAAGTATGTTGGTCTCAAACGTTCTCCATGGACGGTTGGATTTGTCGGATGTGACCTAAAAAGCGAGGTCTTGGGCCATGAAGCGAGTTTCAGATAGCCCATTTTTGCGACAGGTAATCTGTTTTGTGGCAGTCGTGCTGTCTTATGCCACTGGGGCGTGGGCTTTTCCCACCACTGCGGATCAAGCCAGAAACATGGTACAGAACTGGCTCAGCCTGGAAGAGTTGCCTATGGGTTCTCCCTTGGGTGGGCAAATCAAAGAGTTACAAACCTTTCTTGACAGCGCTGGCGACCCTGCCTATTACGTGGTCTACCTCGACCCCACCGGCCTGGTCTTGGTGCCGGCCGACGACTTGGTGGAGCCTGTCATCGGCTTCCTTCCCGAAGGCACTTTCGACCCGTCGCCGACCAACCCTTTAGGGGCACTGGTAAGCCAAGATATTCCCGGCCGCGTGCTCAAAGCCCGTGAAATGGAATCCCGGGCCGTGCAGACCCTCGAGGCCCTGGCGCCGGAAACTCCCTGGGCTACGGCGCAACGCAAGTGGGACCGACTGGCGAATTCCCCAGCCAAGCAGGCTATGGAGCTGGGACTGGCCGGCATCTCCGATGTGCGGGTGGCACCTTTTGTACAAAGTCGATGGAACCAGGCTGGGGCCGACGGCTCGATACCAAATCCAACCTGCAACTACCCCTGTTACAATTACTTCACCCCCCCCAATGCTCCAGGCAATACCGCGAACTACGTCAGCGGCTGCGTGGCTACCGCCATGTCCCAGCTCATCCGCTACTGGCAGTATCCCAATGCTAGCATCGGCATGATACTCAAGACCTATTCTGTTGCGGGCAGTTCCACATCGGGCTACACCAGGGGCGGCGATGACAATGGTGGCCCCTATGTTTGGGCCAACATGCCGTTGACGACCAGTTCCTCCACCTTGCTCGCCGAACGGCAGGCTATCGGCAGACTCACCTGGGACGCCGGCATCGCGGTCAGTATGAATTACAATACTGTTGCCGCTGGTGGCTCGGGAGCCGATACTTTGAGTGCGGCGACCGCGTTTGTGAACACGTTTGGATACAGCAACGCCAAGCGCGGCTACAATACCGGAAACAACATTCCGAGTACCAGCCTCAATGCCATGGTCAATCCCAATCTGCACGCCCAGTATCCGATTCTCTTCGGGATCACTGGGGCGCCCGGCGGCCACGCTATTGTTTGCGACGGTTACGGCTACAGCAGTGCTACCATGTACCATCATCTCAACCTGGGCTGGTCCGGCTCTAACGATGCCTGGTACAACTTGCCCACCGTCGACACCTCCGCGGGAACCTTTAGCAGCGTCTACAAATGTGTCTACAACGTCTATCCTACTGGAACGGGCGAGATCATCGCCGGCCGGGTGACGGATGCCGGCGGGACCCCCCTTAGCGGGGTCTCGGTCACCGCCGTCCGCAGCGGCGGCGGCACCTATAACGCCGTGGCTCTCACCGGCAGCGGCGGCGTCTATGCCATCAGCCACGTGCCTTCCGGCAGTTCGTTTACCATCAGCGCCAGCAAGGCGGGGTATACCTTTGCTTCCCAGCCGGTAAATACTACCACTAGTACCGACCTCAGCACGACGACCGGCAATGTCTGGGGGGTGGATTTTGTGCCCAGCACTAGCGTTGGTGTTACCAATGACTTCAACGGTGACGGCAAGACCGACATCCTCTGGAGAAACACCGAATCAGGGATGGATGTGGTCTGGTACATGAACGGGAAGGACTTCGCCGGATGGGATTATCTGCTCGCCGTCGGAGATCAGGCCTGGAGCGTCGTGGGCACGGGTTATTTCAACAATGACAGCGAACCCGATATCCTATGGAGGAACACCAGCTCGGGCGAGAATGTGGTCTGGTACATGGACGGACCAACGTTCATCGGCTGGGATTACCTGCCTGCCGTCGGTGATACGGCCTGGGTCATTGTGGGCACCGGCTATTTCAATGATGACGATAAGCCCGACATCCTGTGGAGAAACACGGTCACGGGTGACAATGTGGTCTGGTACATGGACGGGAAAACGTTCATCGGCTGGGATTACCTTATGACAGTCGCTGATCAGGCCTGGACCATAGTAGGCACGGGCTATTTCAATGATGACAGCAAGCCCGACATCCTGTGGAGGAACACCAGCTCGGGCGAGAATGTGGTCTGGTACATGGTCGGATTAACGTTCATCGGCTGGGATTACCTGCCTGCCGTCGGTGATACGGCCTGGACCATTGCGGGCACCGGCTATTACAATAGTGACAGCAAGCCTGAGATTCTCTGGAGAAACACCTCAACGGGCACCAACGTGGTCTGGTACATGAACGGGGCCACATTCATCGGCTGGGATTATCTGCTGCCTCCCGTCAGCGATCAGGACTGGAAGATTGTGGGCCGATAGGGCAGAATTGGATTTCAGCAGCCCGGCAGCAACCAGCTTGCATTCGCCCTGCTTCGGAGGGATTGGCGGCAGCCGGCTTTCTCCATGGTAGATTTGGCTGAGGTGTTGTTTCGCGAGGTGCGATATGATTGCGAGCGAAATCTTTCGGGTTTCTTCGTGTGAACATCTGGCTGCTGCCGGACGCTTTGTGCCGCCCGGGCAGCAATCTCACCGGTCTTGTCGGCGGCGGGGTCTGAAGATGAGGCGCAGCGGTGCCTTCTTGAACCCGAATGCATCTCGAAAATAGTTGGTCAGATAGCGCTCATATGAGAAGTGAACCGATTGGGGGTAGTTGCAGAACAGTACAAAGGTCGGGGGACGAACTGAAGTTTGCGACGCATAGAAGAACTTCAAACGGCGTTGCCCCACGTAGGGAGGCTCGTGTTGTTGAACGGCCGTTTCCAGGGCTTGATTCACCGAAGAAGTGGTCACGCGCCGGTCATATTCGGCAAACACCTCCAGCGCCGTGGGGAGAAGCTGCGAGACTCGTTTGCCAGTCAAGGCGGAGGCTGTGATCACGGGTGCATAGGGCATAAAGCGCAGTCGCTCGCGCGCGTCCGCAAGAAAATTCTTCCTTCGGCGCTGATCCAGATCCACCAGGTCCCATTTGTTCAAAACCAGCACGCAACCGCGAAAACGTTCCCTCACATAGCCGGCAATATGCGCATCTTGATCGGTTATCCCCTCGGCGGCATCCACCACCACCACCGCCACATGACTCCGAACGACGCTCTGCAACGCCTTGATGATGCTGACTTTCTCCAGCTTGGCCGAAGTCCGACCCTTACGCCTAATACCTGCCGTGTCGATCAGCACAAACCGCTGGCCATCCTGAACAAAGGGGGTGTCGATGGCATCGCGCGTAGTACCGGGGACATCGCTGACAATCACGCGCGGCGCCTGGAGGATGGTATTGACCAGGGTGGATTTGCCAACATTGGGCCGCCCCACCACAGCGATGCGCACTTCGTTGCTGTCGTCAGCCTCGCTGACATCCTGTTCAGCACGCAAGCCTTCGGTGAGGACATCCAATAAGTCGCCGACACCATAACCGTGATTGGCACTGATGGCGTGGATTGGTTCCACGCCCAGTCGATAGAATTCGCTCAGATAGGTATTTTGTTCGGAACCATCCACCTTGTTGACCGCATAGACCACAGGTTTGGATGAACGTCGTAGCAAATCGACCATGGTCTCGTCTTCAGAATGGAGACCAGCCTTGGCGTCAGCCAGAAAAAGAATGATATCCGCCTCTTCGATGGCCACCAGCACCTGTTGACGGGTCTGATCTTCGAGGGAAGTGGGATTGGCCGCCACAAAGCCGGCGGTATCCATGAGCGTAAAGGCCTTGGCGTCCCAAGTCGCCTCACCATAAATGCGGTCGCGCGTCACTCCGGGGAAATCATCCACCAGGGCCTGGCGCCGCCCACAGATTCGATTGAATAAGGTGGATTTCCCTACATTGGGTCGTCCAACTATGGCCACCAACGCCATCAGCGCGGTCCTCCCAAAACCATACCTCGGCACGCATCTTGGCCCGCCGGCAACACCCAACCCTGTCATTGGAAAGCAGCAAAAGCTTGTCTCAGCGGCCTAAAGACCACGACACGTTTCCATGCCCAAAACCCGGGGATTAACACTTGCAAGGCATCCACAAGTGAACGCCTAGTAACCCGCGGCACACCATATGGCAAGCACAAACCGTCATGTTGCCTCCGACCAACCGTAATCCCCAAAGAGACTCCGGGTACGGCTCCAATCTCGGCGGGTCGGCCTGGCACTCTGGGGGCCCGAGATCCGACCAGAAAAAAAGCCGCTCCGCGCAGGAACGGCTTGCTTCAAAGTTGATGTTTTGGCGGGTTACTATCACCCACCGAACCCTTTCGCGGACCCGGTCGCTTGCGTCCTACCAGGTCACATAGCGAAAGTTGACTAGTCCCCCAATGAGTAGGAACCATGCAGTGGCGACCACAAGATAGCCGAAAATGACGATAACCGCTTTGACTCCCGCTGGCACGTCCTGAACCAGGGCCTTCGCCAAAGTCCCTTGAGCCTCCAGGCGCTCCACCCAAGCCGGTCGCTCTTCACGTACCAGGTCGAAATCGGCCGTACCCTGGAATATGGCCCGATCCATGGGAAAGTGACTTCGCCGCAAGTGCGCCACAAAGAAGTGGATGATGAACACATGCGCCATAGCCAACATCGCTTCGATGCGATGCACCCAGAGCGAAACGTTGAAGACCCAACCGGGAAGGTAACGGCTGGTAACCAACGGTTCCCATTGGATGAGGCCTGTTCCACCGAGGATGACCATGCCCCAGAAAACCGCCCAGTAATCGAATTTTTCCCAATATCCCCAACGTTCAAACCGGGGGGCCGGTCTCAGCCCGACAAACCACCCCACATGGCGAAAGAAATCCCCCAGGTCGGAGAAACGCGGCAGCAGCGAATCGGGTCCGGTGACACTGGCGGGAAAGCGTCGCCAATCAATCCGGGTGGCCACATACACCAAATGAGCACCGAACATGAGCAGCATGAAGATGCCGACCCACTTGTGAACCGTCAAGGCGTTTTCCACCCCGCCGAACAGGCCTGCCAGCCCTTGCCCCCAACGGGTTTCTTCATACAGCCGTCCCAAGCCGGTCATGCCCTGAGTCAGGAAGGAGAGCATCAGCAACAGGTGGAACAGCCGCTGGGCCGGAGAAAACCGTTTAATCCTCTTTCCTGGATGTCGATTCACGATGTTCCTTCCCCTTGATGAACAGTTCTCTCAATCCCCATAATACAGTGTGCGGCAGAAAGACCACGAACGTCCCCACACCAATGGCGACCATGATCCAGAAGGCGTAAAAGAGCATCGGAAAGGTCTTAGCGGTTTTAGCTGCCGCCGGACTGGGTTCGTGAACCACGTAGGTGGCGTAGGAAGCGCTCGCCCCCTCGTGGCATTTGGCACACACGTAAGCGTGACGCCGAATGGGGTTCATCAGCGAGTAGTAGTGATTGATGTCGGCAATGGGCTCGCCTCCATGGCATTGCCGGCAGGTGATCTTGGCCTTGACGGTGTGGACGTCTTTGGCTTCACCCGGATGACACTCCACACAGGTCCGCCCCTCGTAGAACTTGATGCCCCAGTGGGAATCCGCCAGCATACCGCGCGATCGCACCTTTTCCGCGCTGGGGCTAAGCGAGACAAGGGTCTTACGGATCTCCGGATCTCGAATGAAAGGCTGATACGAGCGCGGCTTGACTTCGTATTCCTCGTAGTAGCCGGTGCTCATCTCCCGCTCCCGATACCGGCGGATACTGGAGGTCACCTCCTCCTGCGCCGAGAGCGGCCAAGGAACACCCGTCACCCCCATAAGCAACAACACAATTAGATGCCTTGGTTTCATCCAGGTCACTCCCAGCAGCTATTTCTTTGCGCCCATGCCGGTCACGTTCTCAATCACAGCGCCCTGCGGCCTGGGAAGCTGGGTCAGGGCGTCATACTGTTTCTGCAGAGTCGCCAGGTCGGCATCCTTGTGTTTGTGACAGGTCTGACAGGAATTGGGAATAGCCGGATTCGCAAGGGTATCCTTGGGCAGCAGGGTCATAAAAACGTGGCTGTGCATGTCTCCGGATTCCGCGTTTTTTAGCAATTCGTGGCATATGGCAGCCCACGCAATTGGCAAAGGCATGGATGGAATGGGCCTGGTTGCTGTTGACCTTGGTATGACACTGCGCGCACTGCTGGGAACCGGATGCCTTGGTCTGCGAACGGGTGCTGGCCACACCCAGTTGATGCACGTAATGGCAGGAGGTGCAGGTCACCCCTTCAGCTTGATGCTTGGATTTCCGCCAATCAATGTATTGCTGGTGATGGCCCTTGGAGAAGTTGTTCGGGTAGAAGTCCGCTTTCATGGTAGCATAATCTACTGACTTGAAGAATGCCTCCAACGCTTTCCCGGGCTGATACCCAACCGGCCATTCAACGCCTTCCTTCTTGGCTGGCGTTACCACGGTTGTGACAAGACCCACACACCTGCACCGCTGCCCCTGAAGAAAGCTTGGACGGGTTGACGATGGTCATGCGCTTTTCGAAAACCGCGGTCTTGGGCAAGGCAAGATGATGTGAGCCGGCTCCATGACAGGCTTCACAGCCCACCGCCGGTTCACTGAAACTGTTCTTCTCAAGATCCACTCCGGTTGCGTGGCACCCGCCACATCTTGGTGATCCAGGGCCTCTTGTCCCAGGTGGCTTCGTTGTAGTTCACCCAGCGATCGGTATCGAGGTTGTACTGGATCGGAGCAATATAGAGCATGCCGTCTTTTCTCCACCAGGATAGCGCTGTTTCCATTGGTTGCCGATGGTATAATGAATGTCCTCGGTCTTGGGGATGTAGATCTCTGCCGCCGGAACTTTCAGATCTTTGAGTTTCTCCAGGTCCGCTCGGATGACTTCCGGCTTGATTTCCGTCACTAAAGCATCGGCGTTCTGTTTCACATCCTGGAGCATACGGCTGTGCATGGTCATCTTCCAGGAATCGTAGTGCTCCAAGTGGCATATTCTTGCATTGTTCGGAACCCACAAAGATCTTGGGTTTCGAGGTGAGTTCCTGCACGTTGATCGGGGGTTCGGCAGCGGTGCATGCCGCCAACAGGATGGTTAAAAGCCCTACCCAAGCCCACTCCTTGCGTACGTAAGCAATCATGCCGCCCTCCCCTTTTCCTGCAATTGACGTCTCAGAGCAACTCGCCCACACTCAAACTCAGAGCACCAATGCGTGGCCACCCAAATGCTGAAATTGCACTAACAGATCTTGTGACAATTGCCTGAAAACATTACAAAGAATAGCCAAGAGATGGGGGGCAGTTCAGCTGGTAGGGGGATGGAAATGCAGGTGGTGTAACCGCTAAATGGACCGGTAACGTCGTCGCTTGGATTTATTACTGCCCACATTGATTCTGTAACCTGAAAGATCCTGAGCGTCAATGCGGCCAGCCGTCTTTTTAGAATGTTCCGTCCAGTCCGACCAACACGATTCCTAACTTGACACGGGGAGGTCCCCTTGGATAAGTTGACCTGCAAGTGATTTCCGGCTGATAGAGATCGGCCCTGACATCGTTGGCATGGCCGGCGCGCCTAATCTGGCTGCTGGGAAGTCAGCGGCACTTTTTCCCATGGTCACAAATCATCTCGGCGGGAGACCCATACATGAAAAAAATCCTTTGCTTCTCGGTGATTGTTGCCTTTCTGCTTTGCAGTCTTCCATCTCATGCTGAAGCTCCCCGCAAAATCGCAGGTTTCGTTCTGGGTATGAACATCAACCAGTACCAAGATCTGGTGCGGATGGATTCAGCCATACCCATTCGCCATATGGAATACCTGACCGAGGTTGAGACCGCCAGAATTGAAGGATACAAGAACGGCTACATATCCTATGGCACTTGTGCCCAACCGGGGCGAATTGTAAAGGTCAAGTTCAAGTATGAAATTCCCGATAAATGGTTCTTCGATGAGCTTCTAAAACGTTTTGAGACGAGATTTGGAAAACCATCCGAGTGGAAGGGGGACCCGTTTCGGACGCTGATCACCTGGAAGTGGTCGCTCAAGGACTCCCAGAAAAACACCATCGCCATGATCTTGCAGCACTACAGTGGTGATGATGAGGAATTCACCCGCGGCAATTCCCTAAGACTCACCATCAGGAAGTTCCTTGAAGAGGAACGGCAATGCCATGAAAAGAAGTTCCCGGAATCGCCCGACACCCATGTGCCACCAGGCAGATGGCGTGCTGAGGACAAGAATCGCATTGATTACAGTCGGTTCGTCCCAGAATAGGGTTCGGGCTGGCTCCCTCGACGGGCAAGGTGTTGCATTATTCGCGGATAAAGCACCCCCATCGGGTGTGAAACGCTAACGAGTCAGTAATTCCTGTTGGGGCCAGACTCATCTTGCAGAATTTTCCTCAGACCTTAGCTTTAGCTCTGTTGAACCCACGGTGCCTATGCGGTTATTCCAGACCGCTTTGGTGGTGACGAGCAGTGTTTCATTGCAGACAAATTAAGGAGACTACACGATGAAAAGAGGACTCTTGGGTGTTCTGTTGGTTACATTCGTGCTACTAATTGGAGGAGTTGCTTTTGGTCAGGAAGATTGTCAAAAACAACCCAACTGTAAGTACTGTGGCATGGACCGGGTTAAGTTTGCCTTCAGCAGAATGTTCGTGGAGTACGACGATGGAACGGTGCTGGGAACATGCAGTATTCATTGCCTGGCGGTTGATCTCGCCTTGAACATTGATAAAACGCCCCGTTCGATGCAAGTCGGGGACTATAACACCAAGACACTCATTGATGCCGAGAAAGCCTACTGGGTAATTGGCGGAAACAAGCCCGGGGTCATGACGAAACAGGCCAAATGGGCCTTCGAGAAGAAAGAAGATGCCGAAAAATTCATCCAGGAGAACGGAGGATCAGCTGGCCACCTTTGATGATGCCATGAAGGCGACCTACGAAAGCATGTATGCGGATACCAAAATGATACGCGAAAAAAGAAAAGCGATGAAGACGCAAGGTATGGGCCACAAGTAATGTTTCAGGGTCATTGCAATGGTCCGCTGCGGCATTGCAGGTGGTGGCTAAGGCGCTCGTCGTCACTCCCAATACAGGCCAGGCATTGTGCCTGGCCTGTTGTTTTCCGGACCGGTTTGCGAGACGCTCAAGTATCTTAGAACATTCGCTAGGTTCACCTCCTGGAGGTGCCATGAAAGTATTCTTCGAATGACCGTTGTGGCTATTCTTCTAACTCTCTCGCTGGCGCTGGCGAGCGAAGCTAAAGCCGGTCAAACCCTCAAAAGAGGATAAGTGTCCAGTCTGCGGCATGTTTGTTGCCAAGTATCCCGATTTTCTGGCTCAAATCATCTTCAAAGATGGCTCCTATGCGCTCTTTGATGGCGCCAAGGATCTGTTCAAATATTACTTCGATCTCAAGAAGTATAATCCTTCGAAAGATCTATCCGACATAGCTTTCATATATGTCGCGGATTACTACAGCCTGATTCCCGACTGACGGCCAAAAAGCCTGGTATGTGCTTGAAAGCGATGTGTATGGGCCGATGGGAAAGGAACTCATCCCGTTTGAAAAAGAAGAAGACGCAAAGGAATTCATGGTGGACCATGTCGGGAAAAAACTGATTCGCTTTGATGCCGTAACCCCCGATTTGATCAAAGGGTTGGATTGATGCTCCAAAGAAAATCGAATGTCTTTTTTGTTTGCCTCCTGGCGGGTCTACTCCTGGTGTGCCTCATGTTCATTCATGCCACAGTCAGGCAAGGCATGGACAAACCTCTGCTCGGTAGAACGTGGACGAGATCGTGAGGGTGCTGGGGCTTACCGATCTGTGCCTGTTTACCGAGGCCCGCTACACCCGCCATCCCAGCATGGCCGATTTGAACACGCCCTTTCAAGACTATCCGATGTCTCTCGAGCATTTCCCGTCGGGCTCCATCATGGCGGTGCCTCCCCATCTCAAACCACGGGGGCAGAGGTGAGGATATGGTAGCCATCGAAAAACAACGGCATATCATTGACTTTACGCTCTCTTCCCTGTGGAGGAGAAAGGGCAAGAACATATCCCTGGTGGTAGTCTACGCGTTTGTGATCTTCCTGCTGGCCTCCGTCATGTTTTTTACTCATTCGATCAAGAAAGAGGCCTCCCTGATCCTCCAGGATGCCCCTGAGATGATGGTCCAACGGCTTGTGGCGGGCAGACAGGACTTCATTCCCGACGAGCTATATCGACTCCATCAAAGGGATAAGGGGCGTGCAATCGGTTACACCGCGTCTGTGGGGCTATTACTACGATTCGAGAACCGGTGCGAACTACACCCTGATGGTCAATGAGGATCTGAAAGACAAACCCGGGATGGTCATCATCGGCAACGGCGTGTCGAGCGTAATCTGGACCGTCAACGAAGAACGACTCCATTCCCTTCAAAACCTACAGCGGGTCCTAACTCTTGTTGAAGGTAACGGGAATCCTTCCTGCCACATCGGAGCTCGTGACCTCGGACCTGATACTGGTTTCGGAGGAGGATTTCAGAAAGATCTTTCGCATCTCGCAATCGATCATGCCACCGATCTGGTCCTGAAAGTCAGAAATGCCAAGGAACTGTCCACCATCGCCGCCAAGATAACGCAAATCTTCCCGGATACTCGGCCCATACTGAGAGAAGAGATACTGAGGACCTACGATGCGGTTTTCGACTGGCGCGGGGGGTTGATCATCGTGATCCTGGCAGGCGCCTTCTTCGCCTTCATCATCCTGGCATGGGACAAGGCCACGGGATTGAGCGCCGAGGAGAAACGGGAGATCGGCATCCTCAAGGCGATCGGATGGGAAACCTCGGATATTCTGCTGATGAAATTCTGGGAAGGGGCAGCCCTGTCCCTTTCGGCGTTTCTGATGGGAATCTTATCGGCCTATCTGCATGTTTTTCTGACCTCATCCGTCCTGTTTGAACCGGTGCTGAAGGGCTGGTCGGTCCTCTATCCCCATTTCAGACTCACCCCTTTCATCAACGCCTATCAGCTCGTGACCCTGTTCTTTCTAACGGTCATTCCCTATACCGTGGCAACCATCGTGCCGTCCTGGCGGTCGGCAACGATTGACCCGGATTCGGTAATGAGGACGTAATCAGAGTGATCACTCTCCAGGACATCCGGAAGGTCTTCAACGCGGGCAAACCCAACGAATTCGTGGCCATCGAAGACGTGAATCTGGCCATCGATTCCGATAGGGCCACGGCCCTGAAGGGGCCGAGCGGGTCCGGGAAAACCACCCTGTTGAGCATATCTGGGGTGCATGGCCAGACCGACCTCGGGCAGAATCACCCTCAGAGAGAGGGAGATCACCAGCCTTCCTGAACGGTTTCTGACGGAAATCCGACGTGAGACCTTCGGCTTCATGTTTCAGCAGTTCAATCTCATCAAGGGCATAACGGCCCTGGAGAATGTGATGATCCCGGCCTATCCGAGCGGTGAGAAGCATTCCTCGTTGAAGAAAAGGGCGATGGATCTGCTCGGTCTCTTCAATCTCGCGGACAAGGCTTCCTCGAAGGTGGAGTGGCTTTCCGGCGGTGAGGCCCAGAGGATCGCCATTGCCAGGGCGCTGATCAACAACCCTGCCATCATCATCGCCGATGAGCCGACCGCTCACCTCGATACGAAGCTCTCCCGGGAATTCATGGAAATCATGGGGCAGCTCAAAACGGAGGGAAAGACCATCGTCATCGCAAGCCATGATCCAATCGTCTATGAATCGGATGTCATCGACCGAATCGTCGAGATGAGAGATGGCAAGGTAGTCTCCTCGGGGAGTGCTCGATGATTTTTCATCCCGGCATCATGGCTTTGCTCCTGGGTTCGATACTGACCACTGCCATGCTTTGCTATTCCGCCTACGACGGGGTACGAATCCTCAGGAAATGGGACATCAGCAGTGGAAGTGAGCTGCAACTGGAGCTCGAGCGGAAGACATATCTCATTTCAACCATCATGAGCTATGCTCTTGGCTTTCGAGCTTCTTTCCCTGTTTCTGTTCATCTATACGGCCGATACCCTGAGCTCTCTCTTTGTCGGAGCAATGTGCGCGGCCGGGAGCCTCAATGTCAATGGTTTTGGCTATCCGGCCGTCATCTTGAAGATTGTCAACTTTCTCCTTGCCGGTCTCTGGCTCATCATAAACTACACCGACAACAAAGCCCATGACTACCCGTTGATAAAGATAAAATACGGATTACTGCTATTTATCACACCCATTTCTGATTGCTGAAACCATCGTCCAGAGTATCTATTTGCTTGGTCTCAAGCCGAATATCATCACTTCATGCTGCGGAACATTTTTTACCGCCGATGCGAATAACGTCGTAGGTGGACTCATTGCTCTTCCCCGCACACTGTCACAGGCCGCATTTGACTCCAGCGTGACGGTGACTCTCATTACTGGATTGTATTTCTACCTGCAAGGAAAAGGGGGATATCTATTTTCCATTTCAAGTCTGATCATGTTCCTAGTTTCCATTGTCGCAATTATTTCGTTAATAAGCATTTATTTCTATGAATTGCCCACGCACCACTGCCCTTTCTGCATTCTGCATCAGGAATATGGATATGTAGGATACGCGATCTATGCAACCCTTCTTGTGGGTACGGTAGCCGGAATGGGCGTTGGTGCCCTAATGCCTTTTCGAACAATCAACAGCCTCAAAGAAGTCCTCCCCCGCATTCAAAAAAGGCTTGCATTGGTATCAATCTCGTCCTTTGCCGCGTTCGTGTCGATCGTAGGCTACGGCATTCTGTTTTCCAACCTGAGCATGTCGGCGTACTGAGCAACTATCCCCAAGACTTGCTCAAGCTCGTCCCCCTTGATGGGGGAGGCTGGGGGTGTCAATCGATGATTTACCCCCACGCCCTGCCCAGCCACTCGCACCCAGGGAGGGGAGGCGCAGAAACTGATTGCAGACTTTCGCCCAGCATTACTACCCACTTCGAAAACCCTTCGTTGGCAGCTCAACAATCACCTTGGTGAACTCTCCTTTTTCACTTTCAAACGTCAGCCGACCGCCATGATCCGCGATGATCCTTTGTGAGATGGCAAGCCCCAGTCCGGTACCCTTGCCGAATGGTTTTGTGGAAAAAAACGGCTTGGTCAACATGGGCATGTTATCGGCAGAAATTCCCACCCCCCGGTCAACAAAGGTCAGTCGCACCGACTCCCGAGCCCCGCTGGTCACCTCTTCCGCAAAGATTTCGAGGGTTTTGTTCTCATGCCTGGTCGGATACTTCTCATTCAAAGCATATCGGGCATTGTTTATGATGTTCAGGAAAACCTGCTGGATCCCCTGAAAGTTGGCATGAATCTCGGGCAGATCATCGGGAACCTGGATGACCAGTCGGATGCCTTCCTTCCGAATCTGTGCTTGGGTCAAGACCATAGATTCCGTGAGAATGGCGCCGACGCCAATAGGCTTCTTATCCTCTCTCCCCCCACGTGCAAACGATAGAAGGCTCTTGACTATGTTGGCTATGCGTTCACCCTCCTTCACGATACGCATACCAAGATCATGCACAAGAGTCTCAGGACTGGATTCATTGATGAGCACCTGACCATAGTTGATGATGCCATTGACGGGATTGTTAATCTCGTGAGCAACTCCGGCGGCCAACTCCCCCAACGAGGACAGGTGGTTTGCATGCATGGCTTCAGCCTGCATCGCCATTTTCTCGGTAATGTCGACAATGTGAAGCAGAACACTGTTTATCCCATCACCATCTTTTACCGGAAATGCTCTCTTATCCAGGAGCCTGCCGCTGCTGCTTGAAACATGGGTTTCGATCTCTCCGGTACGAAGGCATTTTATCACAGGACAGTCGTCACAAGGCGCGGAGCGACTACAAAACATATCGTGGTAGTATTGACCCGTCATGTCGATAACCGCTTCTTGAAGCTTATAGGCGCTCGCATTGTTTGCCCACAGGATCTCCATGTCCGGGGAAATCAGTACCAGAGTATCGCTGATGGCATTCAAGAGGGCATCGAATTCCTGTGACAGTTTGCGGTATTTTGTCTCGCTCGCACGCAGTATCTCTTCCGACCGCTTACGTTCCGTTATGTCTCGTGCAATGGCCATAACGGTGGGCTGCCCTTTGTAGTCAAACTGGTGGGCATTGACCTCGACCGGGACTCGTTGGCCGTCCTTAGCCAAAAGCACGCGCTCAGCGACAAGATGTTTCTTCTCAAAAAGTTCGTTCCTTCTGTTCAAAACATCGTCCACAAATTCAATCGCTATCAAATCCAGAGGTACAATCCTGTCCAGTTCTTCGCGGGTGTAACCAAGCAGGAAGCATAGGTTCTCGTTGAAATCGATGAATTTGCCATAGTCACCTGTCGGCGTCACCTCAAGAACAAAAATGGCATCATTGGCTTCATTAAACAGCATGCGGTAACGTTCTTCACTCTCCCGCAAAGCATGTTCCACCTGCTTCTGTTCGGTAATATCGCGGAAGATTTCCAATTTTGAGGTGGTACCGTCAGGGTTTCTGATGGGGGTAGCGAAGGAATCGTAGGTTTTGTGGGTCTTGGGGGCAGTCCATACCCATCTGACCGTTTTTCCAGTAAACACCTGCTCATTCAGGCAGCGCGGGCACTGATCGGTCCTGCCCTCAAAGTACTCATAACACTTGCCCCGGGTCGCCGGGCCGAACTCCCGCTCGATCACAGGATTGAGGTATTCGATATGATGATCGCGGCTGGCGATGTAGACGCCATCGCCCATGGATTCCAGAATGCCGATGAACTTATCACGCTCTTTCTGCAGCGCATGTTGTGTATGCTTCCGCTCTTGTATCTCGACTCTCAACTGCTCATTTGTCTGTTCCAGCTCGGCCGTCCGCTTCTTGACTTCCAATTCTAACGAATCCTTCCCCTGCCGAAGTTCCTCCTCCATGAGCTTGCGATCAGTGATATCGGTGAAAACCCCAAAGCTGCCTTTGTATTGACTGTTCTCATCAAATATAGGCATGGGTGCCGCCACGGTGTGGACCTTCCTGCCATCCTTGCGGGTTAAGGCAATCTCATAGGGATCAGCCGCTCCTTTTTCCCTCGCACTCCATTGTTTCCTTGCGATGCGCTGATTCTCTTCATCCAGCAGCATCGTTGCACTATGACCGATAAGTTCTTCCGGAGAGTACCCTACCAGTTCACAAAACTTATCGTTGACGAACGTAATGACCGCTTTCTCATCGTTTCCTGCCAACCCCTCGTTCATGGTCTCGACCAGACGTCGATACTTCTCCTCACTCTTCCGGAGATCCTCTTCCATTTGCTTTCGATCGGTGATGTCGCGCACGATGGTCGAAGCACCGGTGATGATCCCAGCAGGGCTCTTAATGGGAGAAACCGTCAGGGAAACGTCGATAAGCGTGCCGTCTTTTCTCTTGCGGACCGTCTCAAAGTGCCGCAGAGGCTCGCCCTTATTAACTTTATCAAGAATCATCGGGGTCTCATCGGGTACGTCCGGCGGGTTGAGAATGGATACCGATCTACCCTTGACCTCCTCAAAAGAATAGCCGTAGATTCGTTGTGCACCTCCGTTCCAGGACGTAATTATACCGTGGAGATCTTTACCAATGATGCCGTCTTCCGAAGACTCCACGATGGAGGCCATTAAGGAACGTGTCTTCAGGAGTCTTACAATGAAGAGGGTGGCAACGCAGCCGATGAAAGTAATGAAAACGCTAAAATGCAAATGATGCTGGTGGGGATCCAACTCCGGCCAGATAACCTCGCCCACCCACTCGTAGATGGATATGAGTGTCAGACTCACAACAGCGGTGATGGCAAGGGGCGTAAGGTAGTCAAAACGCCTGGTTCTCATCAGGACCTCCTTACATTATGGGCATACCACGGTACTTCCCTGACGCAGGCGAAAGGCGCTCTCATGGTATTGCAGACATACGGGACTCCCGGGCTACCATTCGGATTTGGCAAACCTAAAGTATCTGGATGGAGAAGTCGATGGGCTAGTGAAGACAACTCGCATGAGGCAATCAAATGAAAAGGCGCAGCAACATGGCAACAGGGGGAAAAAGAGGTTAACCCGATTTGAGCTAACCCATTGATTTTCCAGGTGGGCGAAAGAGGATTCGAATCTCCGACTGCCACCGTGTGAGAAGCCTTGAAATCACTAGGAAAAACGAACACCATCCCATAACATCCAAGAATATTAAGAAAAGTCGCCGTTGGTATTTCATCTTATTTTTGCTACTTTTGAGTAGTTTTTCAATGTTGTGGTAGCAAAACGGTAGCAGCATTTCAAGCAGTTTCCAGGGATAGGGCCGGAGTCATGACCCTGCTCGAAAGCCGGTAATCCCTACCCGGTTTCCCTGGACCCCATAGGGCCGATTAAGGGAGTCGGGCCATGAATCAGGATCAGATCGAAAACGTCTTCCTGGCTTTCGCGAATCACTCCTTCCGAGCAAATCCAGAAAATCTCCGGAAGGTCTTCCATGAGATAGAACAGCATTTCAATACTGACGAAAAGGAATTCACACGCGCCCGAGCGATGGCCGGACTTATCATCACCCTGGCGAAAATCAAGAACCCGGTGAGTGCCGGTGAACACATAAAGAAAATTCTCCCCCCAGAACTAAATTTCTTCCAGCAAGCTGCCATCAATACTGCTTTTGAAGCCATATACGGATATCGAGATGATTACTGTGAGTCATCATGTTTCTATCGTGGCCGAAGCAAGCGCTGGGAGTATGGCATTTTTACCGGACCTACGAGAATAAATTGCCTTGAATGTGAGCAATTAGAATTCGTCGAAATTTTGGAACAAATAATTAACGGTTACGATTATCTGAAAATGGATGAATTTAAATCTCTGGTAATGTCAAGCCGTGATTGCATTAAAACTGTAGTAAGCCTTTTCGATTCAGTCGGCGAAACCGATATCAAGGAAACAATCGTGCTACAGTTTCCTGAAGTCATAGGGCTGGACGCGCCCACAGTCAAAGGTGCTTTTGCTGGCTACTTGCGAATTATCATGGCTTACAGCTTGAGCAAGTTCCTAATGCAACGAAAAAATAACCGACTCAGACTAAAACAGTGTGCTTGGTGCGGCAAGTTCGATGTTTCGGGCAAGGCGCGGCCTCGAATAAATCCCAAGACCAAGGAGCCATTCCTGGCTTTTTGCAGTGGGACATCATGCAAAGATCACTACTATCGAGACCGGCGGAAGGAAGAGAAATACAGCACCGCCTATATGAGAGACTAACGTTCTAAGTAACTATCTCAAAACTCATTAATCCGGCTGTAGACAAAGGCTGTCAGTCTTGCCAGACGATGCTGGGAAGTAGGAGATCTGCAACCCCCAGCAGAGGAGGTGAACAATGGCAAGCCAAGTACATCCACACGCAGCTGGTGCTCTGTCAATCTTGTTTCTCCGGGTTGGAATTAAAAGGCATTGTAGGGTGGGTGGAGTCTCGGCCGCGGGACGAAACCCACCATTCCCTGTGGGTTTCACTGCGCTGCACCCACCCCACGGCCAATCGTCAAATCCAGTAAAACAAACTGGACAGAACACTAGGGCATTCAAGCCCGATGGTGCCGCTAAACGTCTACTCGCATTTGATGGAAAAGCGGAATCCGAAGGCGGCAAGCCGATTGGAAGAGGCTATTTTGGCGACCGGTAGCAAAATGGTCAGCACCAACTAAGCAGGGGTTAACCCGTTTTGAGCTAACCCCTTGCTTTCCCTGGTGGGCGGAAGAGGATTCGAACCTCCGACTTCCACCGTGTGAGGATGGCACTCTCACCGCTGAGTTACCCGCCCGTAGTCCTCGGCATATATCGCAAAACCTGTTGCATGGCAACACAAAACTCATGACCAATGGCCTTGGGAACCTTGACGGGAAGCTCCTATCCGCCGCCTTTGGCGGGTTTCTGGGTGCCTAGCAGACGGCGGCGGATCCGCAGGTAGTCGTCTTGAGCTTCCTTGTTTTTTGGGTCAAGCTTTAGCAACTGTTCGAGCTTCTTGGCCGCGTCCGGATAATTACCCAACTCCTCATAGAGGTTGGCAGCCTGGCGGAGGTGCTTCTTCTCGTTGGGCTGCAGGCGGATGAGTTGCTCCAGTTCGGCCACCGCAGCTTTCTTGTTACCGGTCTTGAGCAACCCATAAAGCAGGTACTGATGGATCGGGACCGAATCCGGCCGCCCTTTGGCCAATTCCTTGAACATATCCACCATGGCGCGATAATCTTGTTTCTTGTCATAAACAGAAAACAGGCTCTCCAAGTAGCCTCCCTGGTCGGGCTGAAGAGCCACCAGTTGTCTCAGCATACTCATTTCACCCTTGGTGTTCTTCTGCTTCCGATAGAGATCCAAGAGATGTTTGCGCGATTCGAGATCCTTGGGATCAAGGCCGGCCACAGCCTCGAACGCCGTGGTAGCCTCGGCCCAGCTTTTCGCTTCATAGTGAAGCACGCCAAGATTGAACTGGGCCACCTTATTTTTGGGATCTAACTTCACCAATCGCTGATAATTGGTACGCAGGGCCGCCTTGTCCTGGCTCTTTTCCAGCAACGCAATTAGACGCAGCAGGATCTTCTCTTGATTGGGGTCTTCCTTGAGGATCGCTTCGTACGTAGCGCGAGCCTGGTCCAATGCACCCTGTTTCTCCTGAAGTTGCGCCAGCTCCAAATGGCTTTTCAGGTCCTTGGGATTCTTCTGCACATAGACGCTCATGGCTTTTGCGGACCGGGCAAAATCTTTGTTCTGCTGATAGGCTATGGCAAGATTGTAGTACACATTCTGATCTCGGGCTCCTCTCCTTATGGCTTCTTCATAAGCGGCCGCAGCTTTACCCCAATCTCTATTCTGGGAGTGAAACTCCGCCAACATTAGCACCACATTCATCTGGAATTCTTTGGGAAAATTCCTTTCCTGGCGGGAGAGAAAATCGGTGATGAAATGTCTATCCCGCTGCTTGTGAAGGTACTGCACAAACTGCTTGAAGATATCGGCGTCGGTGGTGAGTTTGATCAAATCCAGGTAGACATTGAGGGACTGTTCCAGCTTGCCTTGATTTTGGTACGCCTTCAGCAGGTTTTCCAGGACTTCGCGGGACTTGCCTTTCTGCGAGATTTCTTCAAAAAGCTCAGCTGCCTGAGCATATCTTTTGTTTTCCAGATAGGTGGTCGCCAGTTGGGTCTTGACCAGCACGTTACTCGGGTTTTCAGCCAATGCCTTCTTGAAGTAACCTATTCGCTGATCCGGATCAGAGATAGCGTGGGCCTTCTGCAACCAGTCTCGAGCGTCCAACTGCACCACTCCCCACACTTTGCCAAGCAGTACATCTCGCCACCACACCTGAAGCTCGAATTCCTTGGGGGTCTCAAAGGATTCATTGGGCCAGAGACTCCCTACAGGCGTCGCACGCTTTTGAATAAGCCCGAGGGGCAGTTCCTTTCCCACTACTTTGGTACCCCATTGAATCCAGCCGTCCGTTGTCCATTCCAAGAGCTGCAAGGTATCTCGAGGGTTCAAGACCAGGCGGGCATTGTCTTCCAGGGTGATTTTTCCCCCATTGTGGAGCATCTGGATAACCAGAAGCTTCTTGGGAAAAGGCAGGTAACGGCTAAGAGAACTGCCGGTGAATATGCCCGTTCCGAGCAGCAGGCCAACCACGGCGCTGACAACAACCATGGCCACCAAGACCCAGAGCAGCTTATGGCCACCGCGACCTTTGCCCTTAGGCGGCCCGGGTGGCCGGCCGTATCGGGAATATGGGTACCGTGAACGCTTAGCCGCAGCTATGGAATCGTCATCGAAGTCTGGATTCATCTCCCTCGGTCCAGTCCCACGGCCCGAGACAAAAGGCCGAGCTCGCGTTTGGTCAATGGTCGGAAAAAACCAGGACGGAGCTGTCCAAGACGTAAAGGCCCGAAAGCGACTCGCTTGAGTTTCTGCACAGGGTGCCCAACCGCGGCGCACATTCGTTTGATCTGCCGGTTCCACCCCTGCCCCAGCTCGACCCGTAACCAGCAGGCCCTGGGCAATGTGCGCATTATCTCCACCTGAGCCGGTGCGGTAAGACCTTCCTCCAATGCCACTCCTGAACGCAGCCGAGTCAAAGCAACTTCGGTCGGCACACCGGAAATCTTAACTTCATACACCTTGTGCACACCAAAGCGCGGGTGTTGCAGGCGGTTTGCCAGCTCACCATCATTGGTGAGCAGGAGAAGACCTTCCGCATCGAAATCAAGCCTCCCCACTGGAAAGACCCTGATCTTTACCTTCTTCGTAAAATCGGCAACGGTCCTTCGGCCTTGAGGATCGCGCAATGTTGTAACGCATTTCTTCGGTTTGTAAAAGAGCAGGTAGTTTTTCGTCGGCTCCGAACGAAGCGGCCGTTGATCCACGAGCACCTTATCGCGCGCGGGGTCTACGCACACCCCCAGGGAGGTGACCACCTCCCCGTTGACCATCACCCGCCCGTCGAGGATCATCTGTTCGGCGGCGCGGCGTGATGCGAGGCCGGCTTGGGCCATGAGCTTATGCAAACGCAAGGTCTTCATGAGACGCTCGTCCCCCCTTCACTCGCGGGGCCACCCTCGTCTTCCGACAGTTGATTCCGTAACGGAGCCGAACCGATCCCGTGCAGATCGCCACCATGGGCCAACTCCTCTTCCGCCAGTGCCTGTAATTCTTCCTGGGTAGGCAATGAGCGCAGGTCCTTCAGACCAAAGACTTCCAAGAACGTTGCCGTAGTACCGTAGAGAATGGGGCGACCGGGAATATCCTTGCGGCCGAGCATCTGGATGAGCCCCTTTTCCAGCAATTGACGAAGCACGCCGGAGACATCCACACCGCGGATCGCCTCGATCTCAGCACGGATGATGGGCTGTTTGTAGGCGATGACCGCCAGGGTCTCGAGAGCTGCCTGACTGAGTCGTTGAGGGTTGGCGGGACGGGTCTGGACAATCCACGAGGCATACTCGGAACGAGTTCGCAGTTGATACCCCCCGGCAACCTCGGCCACGAACACGCCGTGGCCGGCTCCATCGTATTGAGCGCAAAGCTCATCCAGAGCCTCCTGCCATTCCTGCTGTGATTGATTGGGGAAGATCTCAGCAACCCGGTTCAGAGAGAGCGGCGTTTCGGCAGTGAACAAGACGCATTCCAACACCGCCGCCAGATGTGAGAGAGGTTGGAGCACTTCCTTCATACCTCCCGGGCCCTCGTACCCGGTTTTCTATCGATCAGTGCACCATCTTGCCGACCACGGGGATTGGTGCATTTATCCATCCGAGCCTATCAGAGCGATCCACAACTCACCCCGGCCCGGCTCCTGCCGAAGCTGCACCACCCGACTACGGATCATCTCCAGCAGGGCTAGAAAAGTAACCACCAGCAAGCGACGGTCAGCCATCTGCCTACACAGATCAACAAAAGGGCGCCGGCCGGATTCCCTCAGGGAGACCAGCAATTCCTGAATCCGGTCGGTTACCGACAGACGCTCCGCGGTAATCTGGTAAGTCTGGAGTTGCGCACTGCGCTTGCGAAGTCGCCAATAGGCACGGAGCAGTTCATAGAGATTGGCTTCGAGCGGAGGCGGTTCTGACGGATGGTCATCCAAAACCTCGCGCACTAGTTGTTTTGATTGATGGTAGCGGAATTGATCCGCCCCCAGCAACGGACATTTTCGCAGAAACCGCGCCCCCTGCTGTACCGCAGCGTAGATCAGGAGAGGCCGTACCACTCGCAACCGAGGGTCTTCTTCACGGTCCTCCTGGTCATTTTCGGCTCGGGGGATGAGCATGTGCGACTTGATGTAGGCCAGCGTAGCCGCCATTTCCAGGAAATGACCGGCGGCTTCCAGGTTGAGTGACCGCATCTGCTCCAGGCTTCGAAGATATTCCTCGGTAATCCGGGCAATAGGAATGTCGTATATGTTGAGACGGCTCTTTCTGATTAGGTAGAGCAACAGGTCGAGTGGCCCTTCAAAGGCTGGCAGGCTCACCTGCAGCGAGGATTCCACCGGTCCCGGGTTCGGAGTGCTTTCAACCATCGGCTTCCAGACCAATCGCCGCGCGTACCGCCGTCATGGTCTGCCGGGCCTCCATTCGCGCCCGGCCGATGCCATCTTCAATGACCCTGCGCACGTACTCCTTGTCCTGCTCCAAGGCTTGACGACGGCGGTAGTAGGGCTCCAATCGGGTGAGGACATTCTGGATCAAGATGTTCTTGCAATCCACGCAGCCGATGCCGGCGCTAAGGCAACCCTGGGTCACTTCGGCTATCTGCTCGGCACTGGAATACACTTTGTGATAAGCGAATACCGGGCACACTTCCGGATTGCCGGGATCGTTGCGCCGCACCCGCTGGGGGTCGGTCATCATCCGTAGGATCTTGCCACGAATCTCCTCGGGAGGCTCAGTGATGAAGATACAATTGCCATAGCTCTTGCTCATCTTGCGACCATCGGTACCGGGCAATACCGGCACGTCAGTCAGGAGAGGATCCGGGACCGGAAAGACTTCCCGGTAGAGAAAATTGAAACGCCTTGCGATCTCGCGGGTTAGCTCTATGTGTGGCAGTTGGTCTTTACCTACCGGCACGCCATTGGCCTTGTAGATGATAATGTCGGCGGCCTGGAGCACCGGGTACCCGAGGAAACCATAAGTTGCCAAATCCTTCTGGGTAAGTTGGTCCTGAATCTCTTTGTAGGTCGGGTTGCGTTCCAGCCACGGTAAGGGTGTGATCATCCCGAGCAGCACGTACAGTTCGGCGTGTTCCTTGACCTGGGATTGAACGAACAGGGTGCTCAACTGTGGATCCAGGCCCACACTCAACCAATCCAGAATCATGTTCCAGGAACTCTCCTCGATGTTGCCCGGGGCGGCGTAGTCCGTAGTAAGTGCATGCCAGTCGGCCACGAAGAAGAAGCACTGGTACTGGGTCTGCAACTGCACCCAATTATCCAGAGCCCCGTGGAGATTTCCCAAATGCAGGCGCCCGGTGGGACGCATGCCGCTCAAGATCCTTTTCCGCTCAGACATGGAATGAGACTCCTCCTATTCGTTCCAACGGAGCCTCCTGCAAAACCATTACCGTTCATGGTTCGATACCTCACCACGAACGGTAATATAGCACTTTGCGGATGCAGAAGTCCGTTCGCCCTGAGGTATCGAAGGGTGAAAAGGACTTTTGCAGGAGGCTCAACGGCCTTGCCAAAAACCCCGGTCGAGCACTGGAGGCCGACACCGGGTATCTAGCCTACCTCAAGAATACTTGTAATAAAACCGACAAGATCGGATTGAGCAGATAGCTCCATACGCGAGTCACGATGAGCAACAACACGATGAGCATCCCATAACGCTCCAATCGGCTCAACATCATGGCAGGCCCCTCGGGTAGTAAGCCCACCATCACCCGACCCCCATCCAGTGGCGGGACCGGAATCAGGTTGACGATCATAAGCACGAGGTTGCACACCACTGAAGCTCGCGCCATCAAAAAGACCGGCTGGGCTATCTGGTTAAGAACGCCCGAGTCCGGGATCAGACCACGTCCATCCAAGAACAGCATCAAATGATAGACTAGTGCGCTGGCCACAGCTATAGCCAGATTGGTGAGCGGCCCTGAGAGAGCCACCCAAGCCATGGCCCGTCGCCCCCCGCGAAGATTGCCAAATTGCACCGGCACCGGCTTGGCCCAGCCAAAAAGGAACTTGGATTGGACCAAGAGAAGCGTCAACGGCAAGATGATGGTGCCAAACAGATCCACGTGGGAAATCGGATTCAGAGTAATGCGGCCCATCAACCTCGCGGTGGGATCCCCCAGCTTTTCCGCCACCCAGCCGTGGGCCACTTCGTGAAGCACCACCCCAAAGAGTAACGGAACCAGATATATGCTCACATTTCGCAGGAAGTCTTCCATCGACCGAAGTGTCCTGGCGGTCTGCACGGTGGCATGGGCTTAACCGCCGACCCCTTTCATTGTTGGAATGCGGCGCGCCTGCCCGGGTGTCGCGAAATGCCGCAGCACATAGTCGATTTCGTCCTGGCGACTATGCACTTTTCCGTTCAGGCGGGCATCGAGCAGTTCATCGAGGATTCGGCGATAAACAGGCCCGGGTTCAATACCCAACACTTGTAAATCCCGACCTTTGAGCTCTGTTCCCATGTCCCTGAATTTATGGAAATAGTGGCTTATCATGCGGCGCACCTCCTGGCGCTGGGTGCAAGCCATCATAAATAGCAACTCCTCTACCTTGAACGGCTGAAGCGCCCGATAGATATCACTGGGCTGAACCTGCCGCAACTGGAAAAACCCCTCCAACAACTCCTCGCTCTGGTGCAATGTCCACAACAGGCGTTCCTGTGTATGCCCAGGGAGCTCCAGCCGTTGGGTGAAATCCCAGGCGCTGTCTCGACGCAACCGTGAAGCCAAACCCAACAGGTAGACCCACCAGACCTCCAGCGTTTCGCTCAGAAAGCTCAACCGATACCAGGAAATGCTCTCCTTGAGGCGCACGAAGAGCCCCTCCAAGCGCGGATCCAAACGAATCTCCGGTGACAACACCGACAGCACCCCGAATTCCGCCATGCGGCGGATGGACGACAACGGATCGGCCTCGGTAAAGATGTGCTGAAGCTCGTGAAACAGCCTGTGCCCTCCCATCTTCTGGAGGAGGTTCATTTTGACAGCGTTGCGGATCAGGCTGGCGGTCTGTTTGCCGATCCGGAACCCGAAGCGTTGTTCGAACCGAATGGCACGAAGAATTCTGGTGGGGTCTTCCACCAAACTGAGGTTGTGCAGCACTCGCACCACCTTCTCCTTGATATCGCGTTGACCTCCGAAAAAATCGACCAACTGACCGAAAGTATCCGGGTTGAGCGCCACGGCCAGGGTGTTGATGGTGAAATCGCGCCGGTAGAGATCCATCTTGAGGGAGCCGAACTCAACAATGGGCAGTGCCGCCGGATATTGGTAGTACTCCAGGCGAGCCGAAGCCACGTCCATCTTCCTGCCGTCGGGAAAAACCAAAACCGCGGTGTTGAATTTCTTGTGGGAACGAGCACGGATGTTGTGTCTATCGGCGAAGGTACGGGCGAACTCGATGCCATCCCCTTCCACCACAATGTCGATGTCGAAGTTGGGGCGCCGCAGCAACAGGTCGCGGATGAAACCGCCCACGGCATAAGCCTGATAGCCCATTTCCGCCGCAAGTTCCCCCACCTTGCGAAGCAATTCAATGATGTCACGCGGCAGTTGTTCAGCCAATATCGCCGAGATATTCTTGCGCCGGGTAGCATTGGTGGTGGGCAGATCTTCGTGGAGGGCCCGCGGCATATTGGAGCTGTCGTTGACCAGGTAGTTCAGCAGATCGCGGCGGGTGATCACACCCACCAGTCGATTGTCGGCCAATACCGCCAAGATGCGCTGCTGATATTCCACCAGGTACTTCTGGATGTCAAGGAGGGTAGCCGTGGGAGCAACGGTGTGCACTTCCGGGTTCATGTAATCATCAATGGGCTGCTTCTCCAGGCCGTGAAAGATGGCCTTTTCCAATACCTGACGGGTGACCGTACCCACCACGGTACCGGAATCCATCACTGGCATGGCATTGATATTGTAACGCACCATCACCTGGGCCGCTTCCTCGACCGTGGCGGTGGTATCCACGTGGATCACCGGGCTGCTCATCATATCCCGCGCCACCGGGGCCGGCTTGATGGCGCTTTGAAGCACTTCAAAGAGCTTGTCCTCGGCTTGATTCAAGGTCAGATTGCGAATGGTCGCCGATGCCGCAGTGGCATGCCCACCACCATCAAAATAGCCGGCAATGGCACCGACGTTCACTTCGGGAATGCGGCTGCGGGCAACCAAATAGATGCGCTCATCCATGGATGCCAGGGCAAATACCACATCCAGGTTCTCCATATCCTTCAACTTGTGAACCAGAAAAGCAAAGTCACCGACGTATTTGTCCACGGAGACCGTGGCAATGCAGACATCAATACCCTGGATGGTGTAGGTGCGAGCCGACTGAATCAAATCATTCAACAAGGACACCTGTTCCGCGCTGAGTTCACGGGTGAGCATGTCGGCCACCACATTGAGATCTGCGCCGCAGCGCCGCAGGAATGCCGCAGCCTCGAAATCCTCCGCTGTGGTTGAATTGAAAGTAAACGAGCCGGTATCTTCGAAAAGCCCCAGAGCCAGCACGGTTGCTTCCTCCGGGGTCAGTTCCAAACCTCGTTCGGCGATGATGGCGGTTAACACCGTAACCGTTGCGCCCACGGGCTTGATGACCTCCGTTTGCCCGCGAATATCGTCTGCCGCATCCGGATGGTGATCAAAAATGTGGATTTCCAGGTCAGACCGACCGATGATTTCCTGAAACCTGCCAATCCGCGAAGCCTGCCGGGTATCCACCAAAATCAGCTGTCTGACCTCATTGAGGTCCAAGTCCCGTAGCCGTTTGAAATCATACAGATATACGGTTGATTTCACAAAGAACTCGCGGAGAGTTTGCTCCTGAGAGCCGGGAAAAACAAGAACCGCCTCCGGGTAGAGCTTCTTGGCCGCAATCATGGATGCCATGGCATCGAAGTCGGCATTGATGTGGGTGGTGATTACCTGCATGGAAATTAAAACCTTCGCATCAGGCACGCGGATGGTACATGCCATGGATGCTCTTGAGCCTCTCGCGAGCTACGTGGGTGTAGATCTGGGTAGTGGAGATGTCGGCGTGTCCCAGCATGGCTTGCAGCGATCGGAGATCGGCACCGTTTTGCAGCAAATGGGTGGCGAACGAATGGCGCAACATGTGGGGTGTCAGGTTTTTCCCAATGTGGACGCGTAAGGCATAGCCCTTAATGGTCTTCCACACGCCCTGACGCGACAGTTTTCGGCCTCGATGATTCACGAAAACCTGGGAAACAGGCTGGTTACCCATAAGCCTTCGGCGACCATCACTCATGTACATTCTCAGACTTTCGCAGGCCCACTCCCCCATGGGAACCAGCCGCTCCTTGTCTCCCTTGCCACGAACCACAATGTATCCCACTTGCAGATGCACTTGCTGGACATTCAAGTCAACCAACTCACTGACCCGAACCCCCGTGGCATAGAGCAACTCCAGCATGGCTTGGTCACGTTGGCCCAGCGGGGTATCCGATACCGGCCCGGCCAATAACGCTTCCACTTCCGGCGGGGCGAGCACCTTGGGCAACACCGTACGCTTCTGTGGGAAACGGAGCCGAAGCGCGGGGTTGTGATCCATGCCTCCCCGCAGCTGCAGATACTTGAAAAATGAACGGCAGGCGGCCAGGCGCCGGGCCCTACTACTTGCGGCCAGACTCGCACCGATCTGCTGTAAGTAACCAAGCAGATCAACCGGCTGCACTGCGGACCATTGACTCACGCCGTTTTGTCCCAGGTATGCGGTCACTGATACAAGATCCTGGCTGTATGCAGCGAGCGTATTCTTGCTGAAACCCTTTTCCGCCGCCAGGTAAGCTAGAAAACTGTCGACCTCGGTATGCATGGCGATTTCATTCGGCTGTGTCAGCCAAGTTCGTGCCAGGACTCAGCACCAAACCCGAAAACCTATCGCAAGCGAGCCCACAGGCTCGCCCCACCTCATGTAGGAGGACCCGTTCCAACGCCAGCCACAACTCCGCCGTGCCCACCCCAGCCCGATACTTTCACCCTGAAAGGCAGCACGAACGCTCAAAAACACGACATTGATCCTAGTGCTTCGTCAAGATAGCGTGACCGGGTGGATAACGTCATCCCAGCAGAGGTTGGAGGAGAAGAGGTAGGGGCAATTCATGAATTGCCCCTACAGTTTCAACCCGGAGAAACAATATTAACGAAGCACTAGGCCCTTTTCAGATTGTCCGGCTTTGCCTGAACCTGGGTCGCATAGGTCCGAAAGTGGTGATCAACCAACAAGGAAGTCTGGACCTCGTTATCCTTTCTGCGGGTCGACACCATATCAATGTGGTGGGTTTTGCCGTCGTGGTCGGAGAAACTGATCCGAGTACCATCTTCAAACCCGCCACGCTTGAACCAGACATCCGGCGGCAGCAACCAGGTCTTGCCGAAGCGGTCCTCGAACCGGAAGTAGTTCAAGGCATCATGGGGGAAATGCAGGTACAGACAAATCTGTTCGTCGCTTACAGCCCGTTTCAGTTCGTTTTCCAGAAACCTCCGCGTGCCTTCCAAGTCAGCGTCGGGAAGCTGCTGCACGCCGGCCTCGTCAGCAAGAATCTGATACCATTTCTTGCCATCCTTACGATTCGTTTCCAGGACCTTCTGATAGATCCATTCCTGTGGCTCGTAGAAAGGAAATGGACCGTAACGGCCGAGTAGCAGTCGCTTTAAATCATCCGAAGGGTGTTCGTAGCGACCGTGAACCACGTTGCTCACCGCAGTGGTCCAGAGTATTTGACTGCCAGGAGTGACCGACCAAATGTTGCCCAATTCCCCGTTAACTCGGATCAGTTCGCTGAAAACCTCGTGGATGCGCTCCAACAGACCGAGTTTCTCGGCCTGCTCAAACGCCATGCTGGCAGCACCACCAGTGAGCTTGTGTCGCTTGACGGTTGGGTCAAAACCTCGGTAGGGGCTTTCGAACCGTTCATAGAAGCGACGCTCGCGTCTCAATTCATCGGAACAATCCACCAACGGCTGGACCTTCAGCCCTGGCGTCTTCAATCCATAGTCGTTGAGCGTCTGCATCAGGCTTAGCGCCGGGGCTTGGCTGTAAATAGCCCCAAAGCCGTGATCAGCCACCTCCACGATCTTCACCCCTTCCAACACGGCCGCCACCATCCGTGACAGATCATTGCCGTCGGTATTGTGGCCGTGGTATGCCAGTAGCAGGTCGGGAAAACGTTTCCGGATGGCTTGCACCAAGCTTGCTATGCGTTTGGGCGAGCCCACGGCCGAGTGGTTCTTGATACACAGAATGATTTCATCGCCCATGGCAGTCAGGATTTCGTTCACCTTGCCGAGGTAGAATTCGTCGCTATGATCACGGCCGGTACTGAAACAAAGACACGGCATCAAAATCTTGCCTGCAGCCAGGACCTCCTCGGCTACCACCGTGAGGTTGGGGACGTGGTTGAGGAAATCATAAATGCGCCAGACGTCGACGTACTGAGCGAATAGGCGGACCGTTTGACGCTGGACATTATCAGGATAGGGCCGATAGCCGAACAAATTGCGCCCCCGACACACACACTGCAGCATGGTGTTGGGCATTGCCCTGCGCACCAGCCGCAGTTTTTCAAAGGGGTCGATCTGACGCCGCATCAAATCTACATGAACAGAGGCTCCCCCAGAAATCTCAAAAGCGAAAAAACCGGTCTCATCTCGGTAGGGGGCAACTTTCAACGTCGTGTAGGGCATGATCCGGCCCTTGAAGTCGGATTGAGACACATCCCTTTCGTTGTTGGTCAGAAAATAGCCCGGTGTGCGCCTTAGCTGAGCCAGCACGTCGCCACGGATCATCCCGGGGTTGAAGCGCTCTTGAGCGGTCATTTCCATACTACACCTGTTCTATTCCGGTGGGATCAGCTTGCTTGTCATCAAAACGAAACACCGCGCCGGTCACTCGGCAAAGCGATTGTATCCGTAGGCATTGATCTCGGCAACCAAGCTGGCCAGCCGCGCAATTTCCGGGGCTTTCTCTTGATAATCCAGCAGATGAGGGTGAGTCTCGATAAACGATGTATCAAAGTTCTGGTTGATGAAGTCCGGATCGCTGACCACTTGTCTGTAGAACGGGATGGTGGTCTTCACGCCGACGATGGCGAAACCGTCAAGAGCACGCGTGAGCCGATCAACCGCCTCCTTCCAATCGAAGCCGTAGACCGTCAGCTTGACAATCATGGAATCGTAGAAACGGGGAATATCATAGCCCTGATAGACAGCGCCGTCGAGTCTCACCCCATGGCCGCCCGGGGCTTGATAGATCTGCACCAACCCCGGACTGGCCATGAAGTTGTTCTTGGGGTCCTCAGCATTGATGCGCAGCTCGATAGCCTGCCCCCTAAAAATGATATCTTCCTGGGAAAACGCGAGCGGCTTCCCGGCGGCAATGCGAATCTGTTCACGAACCAAGTCGACACCCGTGATCATCTCGGTAATGGTGTGTTCCACCTGAATCCGGGTGTTGACTTCGAGGAAGTAGAACTTGTCCTGCTCATCGAGAAGAAATTCCACGGTGCCGGCGTTCACGTACTTACTGGCACGGGCCACTTCCACCGCGGTCGTGCAGACTCCCTCACTCAATTCCGCAGATAGCTGCGCCGGCGCGATTTCGATCATCTTCTGATGGCGCCTTTGGATGGAGCAATTGCGGGTCCCCAAATGAATGATATGGCCAAAATGGTCGGCAAGGATCTGCACCTCCACGTGACGCGGCTTGATCAGTGCCTTCTCGAGGTAAATGGCATCGTTGCCGAAAGCCATCTTGGCTTCAGAACGCGCCATCCGCAGACCGTTAATTAACTGGGTCCGATCTTGCACACCACGGATCCCGCGGCCGCCTCCCCCGGCAACCGCTTTGATCATGATGGGGAAACCCTGCTCCTCCGAGAATGCGACCGCCTGAGCTTCCCCTTCTTCCCCGTCGGCAAGCTCTCCCGTTCCGGGGATGGCAGGAATGCCCGCCGCCGTCATGATCCGCCGGGCTATCACCTTGCTGCCCATGTCGATGATTACTTGTGGAGGTGGCCCGACAAAGACCAGACCAGCATCAGTACATTGCCTTGGGAAATTGGGGTTTTCCGCCAGGAAGCCATACCCAGGGTGAATGGCTTCCGCCTTCACCGACTTGGCCACTTGGATGATGCGGTCGATGTTCAGATAGTCCTTGCGGGGCCCCGACCCAAGGCTCACCGCCTCATCCGCTCGCATGATGTGCAGGCTGGTCTTGTCCGTCTCTTCATAGACGGCAACGGTCTTGATCCCGAGTTCCTGGGCAGCGCGGTTAATACGAATGGCAATCTCGCCGCGATTGGCAATGAGCAATTTTTTGAACATGGTCAATCACCCAATTCTCGCTAAGTCTTTTCCTTGACCCTATCTTGCCGCCGCCCGAAGAAATCGGCGAGTAATACCGCTATCCCCTCAAAACAGGGGCACCATGAACCGGCTAGGCCGTGAGGCTTGAGACCCCGAAAGGGTCGATTCTTAGACGGATTCTGATGGAAGTCGACCCACAACCGCACACATGGAGGTTGACTCCAATGGGCACGAGGGTTGATTTGTAGCATAGCAAATGGCTGGATAGCAACGGATTACATAGCGCCGTGGTGCCGGCCGAGGAGGAAAAGCCTTAGGTGGGTCACTGGCAGGTTGCCCTGAGCAGTAACATTCGGTTCAGTGAGACAGGGACTGGCTGCCTTCGTTAGCCCCTGTCCTGACTCTGCTCATTAGCCCGTTCTAGCGATAGCTCGGTGCCTTGCGCTTGGATCGCCGCAATCTTGCCATCTGGTGCAGGGATTCACGATTCAACAGGTTGCATTTCAACGGCTTGATCACCTCATTGACTTCCCATTTGGGACGATTGACGTCCTGCAACAGATCCTTGATACTGTTCCAATGGTTCGCACTGTAGAATTCACAGGCTTTACCTTCATTGAAGAATTCACAGTGCTGCTGACTCACATACTTCTCGTACTTTCGACAATGTCTGATCTTCATCGGCCTCTCCCCTATGACCGCGGCCCAGCTGACCGGCGGCTTCAAGAACACCTTCGCTGACTGTGGTCAAGGTAACACCACTAAAACAGGTTTGGTGTCTGCAAAATATTTTAGTAAATCATATTCTCTTTGGCAAGCAATAACTGCTGATGAGCCAATAGTTGTGCCACTTTTCCCAATGACCCTGGATAGGCCGTGATTCCTATGGCACGCCGTTGACTTCTATTCGCTATTGGATTGAGCCTGTTTTCCGCCCCACCACCAAAGACAATGGTCCGAAAGTGTCGCTATCGGCCACCGGTTCCCAACCTTGAGTGCAACCGCGGTTGCAGCCGGCATGGATCTTGTCCGTCAAGCCAGGGGGCATGGCAGACTGAATCGAACTTGCCTTTCACAGTGAATCAAGAGTATATGGCGATGGTGAGGGGCTACATCGGAGTGCGTCAAGCGGGTGAATCTCCATAGCAATAAACATGGTGGGGCCACCCGCACTGATTATTGTGCCACCAGAGGAGGAAAGAATGACCGCAATTAGCAAGGTTGTCAGTGTTCTCTTATGGCTGTTGCTGGCGATGGGATGTGCCATCACCCAACTCGAGTCGGAATCTTATGTCGATAAATCAGCCCCTCAGAAGACATTCCAGCGGATCTTGGTGATGGCCCAGATTTCGGATTACACCAACCGTACCCAGGCGGAGCAGGCCTTCGTCGAACGCCTGACGCGCGGTTCCACCCAGGTAATCGCCTCCGCCACCCTCATCCTCCCCGACCGGAAGTACACGGAAGCGCAGATCAACGCTCTTATCAAACAATATCAGATCGACGCGGTGCTGATGATCACGCTCACCGCCGAATACAAACAACAGATCCAAACTGCCGGCAGCCCCAACTGCACCACGGCCCTGGCCAGTGCCAATGCAGCCCTGCTGGAAAGCCGCGAATGTAATATTGACAACTTCATTGACCGGCCAACGGTGGAATTTCATTTCCGATTCTACGATGTGGTCACCAACAAAACGTTCTGGGAAGCCGCGTCTGTTACTCAAGGCACCAACTTGTCGGGTTTTCCAACGCTGATCCGTTCCCTGGCTGAAACTACCGTGCAAAGGATGCTTCGAGACGGCGTGGTGCAATAGCCACCCTCAAGGTTCTCTTGTTCGTTCGCGCCCGAATCATGGCGTCAAGCGGATCACCATTCCCTGCGCGTTTTCACGCTTATTGAACTCGGCGGCAAACCGCTGTGCGTCTTCTCGGCTGTGGAAAGATCCAACAATGACGCGGTACCAACGGCCGCTATCGGGTTTGTCCAGAGTTTCCATTTGCGGATCATAGCCTTTTGCCCGCAATCGCTGCACCAGCTTTTGAGCGTTTTCCTGACTGCGCAATGATGCTACCAACAAGGCGTGCGATTCGTTGCCTGGGATCATGGTCGTTGGCGTCGCATCTTTTTTCTTGTCGCTTGGTCGGTTCTCCTTGGGTGTTGCCTTTTGGCTTGGTCGGGCCGCACCATCGGCGCTGGGTGGTAAACTCACCGGCTTCTTGTGGGAATGGGTTTCTACCTGAGTGGGAGAGCCGTTCGTTGGCGTTTCGGATTTCTGCGTAAGCGCCTTGTGGTAATCCAATTCCTCCAGATACTTCTTCGGCTCTTCCGGCTTGGTGCCGGGATCCTGTGGTTGGTTGATCTCCCTCTGGGGTAAACCCATGAAACGCACCCATCGGCCCCGCAGACTCTGGTCTTCACTGTCAGCCAGCGGCAGGTCTCTCCCCACCATCACACCGAAGACAAACATCCAAATCAATGCTATCACGGCCCCACATCCAAATATCCCCAGCTGCAATCGACTGCACTCGAAGCGATAGCGCTTGCCGGACTTCCCTGCCCTTGGGCCGAGGGAGCGTTCCGGCTTTGAGTCGCGCTGAAGCGGTGCATCCCCGCCCCCAATTGGACTACGCGGCGTCTTGGCTAAGCTCATGCCCAACTCCATTTGATCGGGACCATGAAGCGATCACCATCCACAAGACCCAGCCCTTTTCCCAGCGAACCATCATGGCCTTACGGACCACAACGTCGCACATAACCCCACAACGACATTTCGTTCCAGTGTGTCATTTCGAGCGCAGCGAGAAATCTTGCCAATGCGTCGGCAACCGCTCAAGATTCCTCGCTACGCTCGGAATGACAAAAGCGAATAGCTGCGGAAGTGTCGTTGTAGGGATAAACCGTCATTCCCACGCTACATCTTCTCGGGTGCACTCACTCCCAAAAGATGCAAGGCATTGTGCAGCACGATTCGAGCCGCCGCTGCCAGGAAGAGTCTCGCTTGAGTAAGATCAGCATCATCGCCAATGATTCGGTTGTGGTTGTAATAGCTGTGGAACGTGGCAACCAGTTGGTTCAGATAGTATGGAATACGATGCGGCTCCAGGTGGCTGGCGCTGTTGGCCAGTACCTCCGGGTATTCGCCCAACAATTTCATAAGTGCCAGCTCTTGGGGCTCAATCAGCCGGCTCAAATACTGAGCGGCCTCATCATCAAGGGCGAGCCCGCGCTCCTCAGCCACGGCGAAGACGCTGCACAGCCTGGCGTGGGCGTATTGCACATAGAACACCGGGTTGTCATTGCTTTGAAGCTTGGCGGTTTCCAGGTCGAAATCGAGTTGACTGTCGGATCGACGTGTCAGAAAGATGTACCGGGCAGCATCCTTGCCCACTTCATCCACTACCTCCTGAAGGGTTACGAATTCACCCGCCCGTGTGGACATAGCCACCGGCTTCCCACCCCTCAGTAGATTGACCAGTTGTACCAGAATGATCCGGAGTTCCTCGGGTTTTCTTCCCAAAGCTTGGACACCCGCCACCATGCGAGGGACATACCCATGATGATCCGCACCCCAGATGTCGATTACTCGGTTGAAACCACGATCATACTTGTTCTTGTGATAGGCCAGGTCGGAAGCAAAGTAGGTACTGACCCCATTAGCACGGATAACCACGCGGTCTTTTTCGTCCCCGAAGGCAGTACTGCGAAACCACTGGGCGCCGTCCTGCTCATAAATGTGTCCGCGAGTTGTCAGGTCTGCAATGGTTCTACTGACAACATCGTCTTCATGGAGACTCTGTTCACTGAACCAGGCATCGAAGGTGACTCCGAAATTGTGCAAATCCTCACGGATGCCTGCCAATATACGCCCTCCAGCATAGCTCGAAAAGGCGGGCAAAACCTCGTCCAGCGAGCTCTCTCGAAAGCGGTCACCTACTTCCTTGGAATACTCTTTGGCAAGGTCCACCATGTATTCGCCCTGGTAATATCCATCCGGGAAGGGCAGGTCCTTACCGAAAAGCTGCTGGTAGCGGAAGTAGAGGCTCCGCCCCAACGTGTCCATCTGATTTCCGGCATCGTTGATGTAGTATTCACGTTCTACGTTGTAACCACATGCATCGAGGATTCTGGCGATCACATCACCGGTGGCGGCTCCGCGGCCATGCCCAATGTGAAGCGGTCCGGTCGGGTTCGCACTGACAAACTCAACCTGGACCCGCTGGCCTTGCCCCAGGTTCTGCCGACCATACTGTTCGGCCTGACGGAGGATATCTGTCAGGACCCTGGCCAAGCTGGCAGGTCGGACAAAAAAATTGATGAAACCGGGCCCGGCGATCTCGGTGCGCTCCAGAATCTCATCAGGGTCTGCGAGGTGATCGATGATCCGTTGGGCGATTTCACGAGGATTGCGCTTCAACACTCGAGTGAGTGCCATGGCAATGTTGCTGGCATAATCTCCATGTTCAGCAACCTTGGGGATTTCCAGTTCGACCACAAACCCGCTGGTTGTTGCAGGTAGCTCCTCGATCAACAGGTTGACGGCGCTGGTGAGCATTTCCAGAATGCGATGGCGAACAAGCGACATGCAGTGTGGTTCCTTCCAGTCAACAGGACTAATGGCGCCCAGTTTCAGGCAACTATTCATGAAGGGGTTGAAAGCCAGGAGCTGCCCCCCTCGCGAGCCAGTTCCATATAGCCGTTCATCCCCCAGGCGTCAAGCGATTGCGTGGTGAAAACGCTTGAAGTGATGGCGCCCCAAATTACAGAAGATCTCGTAGCTGATCGTGCCGCACCACTCAGCGATGTCCTCGGCGCTGATTCGTTCCTCGCCCTGCACCCCCAGAAGCACCACCTCATCGTCTTCTTGCGCATGTTGGATATGCGACACATCCACGGTGATCATGTTCATGGAGACGCGACCCACAACCGGCGCCCTTTCCCCGCCAATGAGCACCTGCCCGCGATTGGACAGCAGCCGGCTATAGCCGTCGTCATAGCCCACCGGTATGGTGGCAATGCGACTCGGCTTAGAGACCACATAGGTCCGCCCATAGCCGATGGTATCACCTGGCTGAACCTGCTTTGTCTGAATGATCCTGGATTTGAAACTCATGACCGGGAGCAGATCCACGGGGCCTCGCAGATCCGGCGATGGGGGTGATCCATAGAGCATCAACCCGGGACGAACCAACTGCAGATGGGAGCCGGGGAGATCCAACAACCCGGCGCTGTTGGCGATGTGGGCAAAACGCACCGAGCGGCCGCGCTTTTCAAGCAACTGCAGCACCTGCCAGAAGCGCCCCAACTGCCACTCACTGAAAGACTTGTCCGCTTCATCCGCTACCGCAAAATGGGACAGCACCCCTTCCAACTCAATACCCGGCAAATCCAGCAATACATCCAGGAAAGATGCAACCTGCTCCCAAGGAACACCTAGCCGACCCATGCCGGTATCCACCTTGAGGTGAACGCCGACCGACCGGTGGATGCTGCAGGCCTGGCGACTCAGTTGTCGAGCGTGATCCAGGCGGTAAACTACCGAGCGCAAGCCAAGACGGATGGCCTGTTCCATATCGGCCGGCTCCACACCGAGGAGGACCAATACCGGTAGATCCATGCCATGGTCGCGTAGCTCCACCGCCTCCCAGAACTTGCTCACCCCCAGGAACCCCACACCAGCCAACGCTAGTTCGCGAGCCACGGGCACCATCCCGTGTCCGTAAGCATCGGATTTGACCACGGCCAACACCTGCGTAGAACCACTCAGCCGCTGCCTGGCCTGGAAATAATTATGCCGCAACGCAGCCAGATCAACTTCGACCCAACTCAATGGCATGCTCGTATGCCTCCCCTGGACATCACTCCATCGATAAGAGGACAACACCTCCACCAGCTATCATGTCTCTGGGCGGGTGAGCGGTATGCCCCTTTGCAAGCGCCTGGAAATATGGTAGGCGATTCACCAACAAAAACCAAGGAAAAGCAAAACCGGTCGGTGACCAGATCCGATGCCACTGGCTCTATTAAGGGTTGACAGGTATAGAATGCACGAAAGGGAATGGGACATGGGCTATTTCTTGACCGTTCTGGGTTTGCTATGCTTCATTGAAGGAATCCCCTACTTGGCATTTCCAGAACAACTCCAACGCTGGTTGCAGCAGGTCAGCCAGATGCCCGAAAAGCAGTTGCGCACGATCGGCGGCATCCTCATGGTAGCGGGCCTGCTCCTGGTCTACCTGGGCCGCCATCACGGAGGGTGAGTGCTGCGTTCCAAGCATGGGTACCAAGGAGCGCCGTACCATTGCACGAGTCATGTACAGACTGGATGATTACGATTACGAGCTGCCTAAAGAACTGATTGCCCAGGTGCCGGCCGGCCGACGGGACCAATCGCGCCTGCTGGTTCTCGATCGCCACGATGGCCGGCTGCAGCATCGCGCTTTTCAGGATGTATGTCACGTCCTCAAAGCACAGGATGTGCTGGTCATCAACGATACCCGCGTGGTCCCCGCTCGCCTGTCCGGGACCAAGGACAGTGGCGGCCGCGTCGAACTGCTCATCCTGGACCCGTACAAGGACCCCCGTTTGGCTCGGTGCGAGGGCTACACCTGTCTGGTCAAAGCCTCCAAGAAACCTCAACCAGGAAGTTTAATCCATTTTGCTGACGGTGTGGAAGCGAGTGTATTAAGCCCGGTTATCCATGGTCAAACTCGAATCCGCCTCACCGGAAATGGTCCTCTGGCTGAAACTCCTTGACCACATTGGCAAAGTGCCCTTACCACCCTATGTCGAACGCCAGGGCGGGGAACCCACCGCCAATGACCTCACTTCCTACCAGACGGTCTATGCCCGAATCCCAGGGGCTGTGGCCGCTCCCACTGCGGGGCTGCATTTTTCCCAGGAGTTGCTGCAGCGGTTGGTGCATCAGGGAGTAGATATTGTACGGATCACGTTGCACGTGGGTTACGGGACATTCTCACCGATCCGTGCACGGGATATCCGCCGCCACACGATGCATCCCGAGTATGCCGAGGTTAGCACCGAGGCGGCCGATCGGCTGGAACAAGCCCGTCGGTACGGACATCGCCTCGTGGCAGTCGGTACCACTGTAGTCCGCACCCTCGAATGGGTTGCTCAAGAGCGTGGCTGCATAGAACCCTATCGCGGCCTCTGTAACCATTACATCTATCCCGGTTACCAGTTTCGCGTGGTCCGGGCGATGCTGACCAATTTCCATCTTCCCAAGTCCAGCCTGCTTCTATTAGTGATGGCCTTTGCCGGTCGTGTCCGGATACGTGACGCGTACCAGGAAGCCATCCGCAATCGATATCGCTTTTTCAGCTATGGCGATGCCATGCTCATTCTTTAAGAGGAAAGATCGGTGAAGCTGAGTTATCAGGTGGGTGCTACCGACCCTCAGTGTGGAGCCCGCCGTGGCCATTTCCTTACCCCCCACGGTGCGGTCGAAACCCCGGTCTTCATGCCGGTGGGGACCCAGGCCAGCGTCAAGAGTCTGTCGCCCGACGAATTAGAACAACTGGGCGTGAGCATTCTTCTCGGCAACACCTATCATCTCTACTTGCGCCCCGGCGCCGAAGCGGTGGCGCGACTGGGCGGGTTGCACCGTTTCATGGGCTGGCATCGGGCGATTCTCACCGACAGCGGGGGCTATCAGGTGTTCAGTCTCGCCCGGACCAGGCGTATCGAAGAACAGGGTGTCGTTTTTCAGTCCCACCTGGACGGATCACGCCACCTGATCACGCCGGAAGATGCGGTACGCATCCAAATGCAATTGGGCGCCGATATCATCATGTGCTTCGATGAGTGCACACCCTATCCGGCAGCCTACCAGTATGTTCAGGAATCGATGCAACGCACGGTCCGCTGGGCGCAACGCTGCCGACTGGCTCACCAACGTCCTGATCAGGCGCTGTTCGGGATCGTTCAGGGGGGCGTTCACCTCGACCTTCGCCAACAGTGCTTGGAACAACTCCTGGAAATCGGTTTCGATGGTTATGCCATCGGCAGCCTCGCCGTCGGCGAGCCCAAGCAGACCATGTTGGAAATCATCGCTGGCTTGACCCCACACCTTCCTCACGAACTCCCTCGTTACCTGATGGGTGTGGGCACTCCTGAAGACCTTGTGGAGGGGGTCCTGATGGGCGTGGACATGTTCGATTGCGTCATCCCGACCCGCAATGCCCGTAACGGCATGCTTTTTACTCGCCATGGACACCTGCAGATCAAGAACAGCTGTCATGCTACTGATGACCAGCCCATTGAAGTAGGGTGCATGTGCTACACTTGCCAGCGGTTTTCACGCGCTTATCTGCGCCATCTCTTCATGGCCCGAGAACTCCTAGCGTACCGGCTGAATACTTTGCACAACCTTCACTACTATCAAGACCTCATGGCTAAAATGAGATCAGCCATTGATCGCCACGAATTTCTCCAATGGCGTCGCGAATTCTACGCCAACCGACAGCACCACGATTGTGCTACTTCATGAGGGCGCATGCTGTAGTCATCGCCGGGAGCGTATGGATGACACCGTTGCGGATGATAACCATGAGGTCAAGCTATCGCTGAATGGTAGATCCTCAAGAGCGCTTCATTCTCTGTGAACGCCCCTCGAAGGGTTATGGTCCAAGTTTGTCTGTCCCATTCATTACGACTTTTCGGCTTGTACACCACTCATTAGGAAGCGTTCTCATAAGTGACAGCATTCGTTCACTGGTTGTCCCTATGTTTGTCCCAAAAAAAGTACTTGCATTCTGAAACATAGGAAATATACTTTGCGCAGCTTTGTATGTGATATGAGGACTAAAATGAGAAGCACCGAAATGAAAGACTGTAAGGCGTTGGGGTACACCAGATGAGACTCCAGCGCTTTTCTGTTTTTTGGGCTCTTTGGGATGATATCTCGGGCATGTCATTTCGTTTGGACTGTCAACCCTTACCTGCAATTGCCCAGACACTACTACAGCGCATTTCTGCCCTCAGCTTAGACTGTAACCTATCTGCAGTCACCTATGGGGTTTACGTCTGAAAACCGGTATCGAGGCCTACTTGGGTCCAATAGCGGAACGTGATCGTGAGATCCATCTGTTGCATTACAGCGGGGATGTGCAAAGGTTCACTTAACATGGAACCGTTGGTATTGATTGGATGGTTGGACTATCACCTGATCGAGGAGTTGGTACTGCCACAGGACCGGGATGACTGGTTCGGAAGGTGCGGCATTTGGCGGAGAAAGGGGGATGTTCTGATGGCGCAGGGTCGGGTAAAATGGTTCAATGATAAAAAGGGCTACGGTTTCATCGAAGTCGAGGGCGAAGGGGACGTTTTCGTGCACTACAGTGCAATCGAGGGGTCTGGATTTCGTTCCTTGAATGATGGCGAGATGGTGAGCTTCGAAATAGAGCAAAGCGACAAGGGACCTCAAGCGGTACGTGTTAAGAAGCTGTAACGGTCAAATCGTTTTCCAGATGAGGGGGCACTTCAGAGAGAAACTTCTGGGGTGTTCTTTTTTTTCACTATCCATTATCATGGCGCTACCTTATTCCCGTGGAGGTTGAAAGCTGACGATGGCAACTGAACGCTGTATGCATGGATTGCTCGCCGGCATGTGCGCGCTGTGTCTGCGACGAGAAAAAGAGATTCAAGAGGCTCTAAAGAAAAGCGCGTCAGAAGAATATCCCGGCGCTTTGAAATCACCAAAGAGAAAACGCTAGCTTTTGCCCGGATGGTTTGCCAAACGGAAAATAGGCATCAAGCCCATGTTTCGTGCAGATGAGGTGTTTGACTTGGCTATTCGGCTTGAGAAGAACGGTGAGAATTGTTACCGCCATCTTGTTAGTCTGACCACAGATCCCAAGATGAGACCGGTGCTTCTGTGGTTGGCCGAACAAGAGGCACAACATGCGGATTTCTTCTTTCGCTTGAAACAACGCTACACTGACCAATTTCTGGCAGAACCAGGCGAGGCCCCTGCCGGTTTGAATCTCGCGGACTTCCTTGGGGACCGCGCGCTCTCCCTCGAGGAGGTCGATGTCCTTGCTCTGACCGACCGGCAACGAATATTGCAGGTGGCTTCCGAGTTCGAACGCGACACAATCCTCTTTTTCGATATGCTCAGGGCCTTCATTAGCGACGATCACGCCTTAACCCAATTGGAGGCGGTTATCGAGGAGGAACGGCGTCACATAGAGCTAATTGAGGATCTCATTGCACAAGGTGAGACGCCAATAACTGCTCAAGTGGAAGAGACCACCTTGCAGATTGCATGATCCGACTGCTGAAACCACCGGATCTTCACGCAGCAGTTGTGCCACGGCCATTGAACTGAAATGGAACAGGAAGCCTATACCAATCGAGTTGCTTTGGTGACCGGAAGTTCACGCGGGATTGGTCACGCCATCGCCCAGCGTCTGTCCACGGCCGGCGCCGATGTGGTGATTCACCACCGCAAAGGCGGAGGTTCCTCCCAGACCAAGGCTGAGAACTTACGGCGAGAAATCGAGGGTGCTGGTCGTCGGGCGCTGGTGGTCGAAGCTGATATCGCTAAAAGAGGCGATGTACAAAGGTTGTTTGACGAGATCCGCGGTTTCTTTGGACGTTTGGATTTTCTCATCCTCAATGCCGCCAGAGCGCCCTTCAAGCCCATCGAACGGCTTTTGGAGAGGGACTTGAGACAACTGGTGGATACCAACTACTTAGGGAATATCTTCTGCTTGCAAGAGGCAATACCGCTCCTTGAGAAGACTCAGGGCAAGGTTGTCTTTCTGTCCAGCTTGGGAAGTCGATTCTACAACCCTTCCTACCCACTGGGGAGCATGAAGGCAGCCATGGAAGCCGTGGTGCGGGATTGTGCGGAAAGCCTGCGCACGCGCCAGATTGCCGTCAACGGCATTTGCGCCGGACTGGTAAAAACCGATTCTTTCAAAGTGCTTCGCCAATACTGGGAAGAAATTGAACAAATACCTGAGGATCTGTTCGTGGAAACGGAAGAGATTGCAGACATCGTTTGTTTTCTTTGTTCATCGGCAAGCCGTGCCATCCAGGGGCAGATGATTGTGGTTGACAGGGGCTTGAGCAACTGCTTATACCGAGTGCCGCCCCGCTTGTGAGATCCTTTAGGTTGTACAATCATACGGTGCCGGCCGCGTCGCCGAATCACCGGGCATTGCGACCATCATGCAATGGCATGCCCCGTTTCGCTGGCGGTAGTCTGGAGACTCAGGCGGGGAACATTACGGTAACGATCCGCAATTCGCAACCCATGGTGAAGCTCGGAGGAAACTTGGAGACCTCGCTGACGGCGAGGTCCTTCCCCTAAAACATAAGGATTGAGGTTTTTGGAGATGAATCAGGGACTGATTTCGGAACAGATCATCATCGAGGAAGTCAAGAAAGCCATAGTGGAAACCCTTGGTATCGAGGCGAGCACCATTCAGACAGATAGCTCTCTTATGAGGGACCTCGGCGCTGAATCACTTGATTTCCTCGACATCAACTATCGTCTCGAACAGGTATTCGGTATTAAGATGGCCCGCCACTCCGTATTGGAACATATTGAAGAAGTCTTTGGCGAGGATTCGGCCATTGACGGCAGTGGCCAATTGACTGCATTGGCGGTGCGTCTGCTTCGGACCCGCCTGGATGAAAGCGCTATGGAGTTAAGCCCGGGCATGGATATGGATGAAGTGCCCAGCATGGTCACGGTCCGCTCCATGGCTCGAAACGTTCTGGATGTACTGGCAAGCTTGCCGGAGAAATGCTCCAACTGTGGCCAAGCAACCTGGCAAACCACGGATAGTAACAAGATTCAGTGCCAGTCTTGCGGGACCCCGGCATCATTCACCAACGGCGATGATCTTGTCCATCAATGGCTGACTGAAATGCGGTCGCAGTCCTCAACCTCCTGATGGTTGCCCCCACAGTTCCCGACCCACAAATCCCCCGTCACTCCGCAGCCCTTGCCCACACATGCCACTGGAAACCATGTGGGATTGGCTTGGGAGTGGGCATGATTCATGGTCCAATGTCTCATTAGCGATGCTAGGCAATGGCTAGAATATTGAAAAAGCACAGAGTGGTGGTCACCGGCTATGGGATGATCACGCCCATCGGCAACAATACTCTCGAGACCTTTGAAAATGCCTGTAAAGGGGTTTCTGGCATTGATTGGATCAGCTCATTTGATACCAGGGGTCTTCCCTGCCGAGTTGGAGGCCAGGTTCGGGACGAGTGGCTGGAAGCCATCCCAAAGCCGGATGCCGTGCGACTGGACCGATTTGCGTGTCGGGCCATGAAGCTGATGCATGTGGCGACCAGCGAGGCGGTCGAGCGTGCCCGTTTGCATGAAATCCCCGAACGTCGACGGATCGGCGTGGCCCTGGGCTACCACGGCGACAACCCAGCGGTTGCCGATATTGCTCTCTTACACCGTTTCTATTCTGAAGACCATGGCTGGAATCTCAAAGGTCTTGTGGATGAGATCGGCTATTCTTGTTTCAATTTCTTTCGCCGTAAATCCGACGTCGGCAGCACCCTGTTGGCCATACTGAACGACTGCCAGGGCAGCAATCTCTCCGTGGTCTCGGCCTGTGCCGCTGGTGCACAGGCCATCGGTGAAGCCTATCGCCATATTCAGGCTGGACGTTGCGATGTGATGCTTGCCGGGGGCGCCGAATCCAACCTCAACTTTGTCGGGTTCGTCGGCTTCGTACTCATCAGAGCCCTTTGTGAACGCTACAACACGCCACAAACCGCGTCTCGTCCTTTTGACCGCAAACGCAATGGTTTTGTCATGTCGGAAGGTGCCGCCGCCGTCATCCTCGAGGAACTGTCTCACGCTCGGAGCAGGAACGCACCGATTCTGGGGGAAGTACTTGGTTACGGTGCTTCCGCCGATGGCTATCGCATCACGGATGTGCACCCACAAGGACAGGGCGCCATTCTGGCCATGGAAGCAGCACTGGCCGATGCCGGTCTTGGCCCCGAAGCGATTGACTATATTAACGCTCATGGCACTTCCACCCAGCAAAACGATTTGGTGGAAACCATGGCCATCAGGAAGGTCTTCGGTGAACGCGCCATGTCCATACCGGTCAGCTCCAATAAGTCCATGATCGGACACACCATTGCCGCCGCCGGAGCCATTGAATGCATCCTCACCCTCAAGGGCATAGACCACTCTGTCATTCTTCCCACCATCAACTATGAGTTCCCGGACCCAAAGTGCGTTCTGGACTATGTAGCCAATCAAACCCGCCATCAGGATCATCAAATCGCCTTGTCCAACTCCTTTGGTTTTGGAGGTCAGAATGCCTGTTTGTGCCTCGCCAAGTTCACAGAATAGCTCGGGTGGACCGCGCCGTCCGGTTGCATGTGTCCGCAATCCGAGTTGAAATTTGGAAACGAGACGTCGAGGACAGAGGATGCCTGAACACGTGGTCATAACCGGAACGGGGCTCGCGAGCGCCCTCGGACACAACCCGGAAGGGGTTTTCCAGGCTTTACTGGCCGGCAACACCGGCATACGGTTACTGGAGGATTTGGCCTCTCAGGGTCTCCGCGGAACCAAGGGCGCTCCGGCCGCACCTCTGGGACCTAACTCCATGGAGATCATGCCCCGACTGGCGGGCCTCATGGAAAAGCATCTTTCCTTGTTGTTCCATGCATCCTCGCAAGCGTTAGCCGACCATTCTCCTGAGACTTCCTCCCCATGTCCCGAAGGAATTGGTTTCTATACCGGGATGGGCATGGTGGATTATGGAATTGCCGACCTGCTACCGGCAGTGGTGAAATCTCGGGATCTGCACGGCAACCTCGATTACGGCCGGTTTTTCGCTCAGGGCTACGGGGAGATTTATCCTTTGTGGCCGCTGGCCATGCTCAACAACGTGGCCTTTTGTCAAGTGGCCATATCTTTGGGATTACGTGGTGTCAACGCGGTGTTCTCCCCCCATGCCGACGCGGCTATTCAAGCCATAGCCGAGGGCGTGGCCAGCCTTCGATCGCAGGCAGCCAAATTGGTCCTGGCCGGGGGAGTCAGTGAGACCTTGTCCCCTTTAAGCCTGAACCGTGCTCGCCTGAGTGGTATCCTGCCTCCTCCGGACAGCTCACTGAATGGATGCCATCCCTTCGCCGCCCAGCGTCACGGGACGGTCCTGGGCGAAGGCGCCGGCATGGTTGCCATGGAGCTGGAATCGACAGCCCATGCCAACGGTACCAGGCCGTTGGCCAGACTAACCGGGTTTGGCTTTTCGTGTGAAACCAAGAATACACCCGGCGACCCTTCCAGCAATGCACTGGCACGCGCCATGTCCCAGGCCCTTGACGCCGCCGGCATTGAACCTGCCGCGGTGGATGTAGTCATTGCTCACGGGGACGGCACGGTCCACGGAGACGGTTACGAGCTTGAGGCCATTCACCAGGTCTTCGCAGAGGTCATCGTGTCCCTTCCGGTGTTTTCATCCAAGGGCGCCTTGGGCCACCTCCTGGCGGCCAGCCCAGCATTGGATCTAGTTCTAGCAACGCAGATGATCAAGAACCAGGTGATCCCCCCCTGCCCTTTTTCCATTCCCCTGGACTTGCAGGTACGATTTATGGTAGCTGCCGAAAAACCGTTGCCGGCCCGAGTCAAGACGGTCCTGATCAACGCCTCCTCACCGGAAGGACCGTGTGCAACCATGGTGCTGGAAGCCTTTTCCTGAGAAAACTTATTAGGATACCCTATGCGATTTCTGCTGTATGATCGTATCATTGCCATGGATAAGGGAAACTCGATTGTTGGTACGAAATGTTTCAATCTTTCCGATGAATATTTTCGAGGGCATTTCAAGAAGCAGGCCTATGTCTCCGGAGTATTCTACATAGAAGCCATGGCTCAAGTTCTGGGATGGTTAATCATCTATAGCCATGATTTCATGCTTAGTCCATTCATGTCTTTAGTGGAAACGGTGAATTTCGAGCCGTCATTACGTCCCGATTTCAAAGCTGAAATTCACGCTCAATTGATTTCTACATCCATGACTGATTCCCTTGGAAAAGCTCAAATGGTCATTGATGGACAACAAATCGCTTCATTGGAGCGGATTATCTATAGCCACTCCAAGAGAGTAAACCCACTACAACTAAAGCAGTTGTTCTCCTACTACAGTGGTTGGCCATTACAATCAGACTGATTCTTGATACAAGACCAATGGTTGCAGAAGACCGTATCACAAGAAACATGAGTGGGAATCGCCGGGTCGTGGTTACCGGGCTTGGCCTCGTCACACCGCTGGGGCTTGATGTCGAGGGCAATTGGGACAAGCTCCTGAGCGGGACTTCGGGAATCCGCCGAGTCACTCTGTCGGGAGCTGATCAGTCTTCGGTTCAAGCGGTCGGGGAAGTCGCTGCCGGAGACTGGGAAACCATCCAACACACCCTAGGTGATCGGGCGAAGTCGGAGGGGGAGCGCCGGACCCTTTTTGCCCTATGGGCAGCCCGCCAAGCATTGACGGATGCCGCTTTAGATCAGCAGGAGCGGGCACGTGAGCGGTGCGGTGTGGTCCTTGCTGCCGGTTTGGGGATCAACAATCTGGAGGACATTGCGCGCTGGACGGATCAGGACGGACAATTTCACTATGAGCACTTCGTCGATCAGTACCAGCAGGTGAGTCCTTCCTCGCTGATGCGCAACCCGTCCGACCGCCCCGCGGCGCTGATTGCGAAGGAGTTCGGTCTGGCGGGTCGCAACGCCACGGTCACCAGTGCTTGTGCTTCCGCTACCCAGGCCCTTGGAATCGCGTATCATGCCATCCGCCGGGGGGAGGTCGAGGTGATCCTGGCAGGCGGCGCCGATTCCATGATCAATCCGGTGGGACTGGTGTTTTTTGCGCTGCTGGGAGCGGCCGCCGTATCGCCGGGAAACCCCGAACACGTGTGCCGGCCCTTCGATCGCAAGCGATCGGGTCTGGTGATGGGCGAAGGCGCCGGCATGGTGGTCTTGGAGGAGCTCTCCCACGCGCTCCGACGGGGTGTGCGCATCTATGCGGAAGTGAGCGGCTACGGCTCCTCACTGGACGCATATCGTCTTACCGCACCCCACGCCGAGGGACGTGGCGCCATTCAGTCGATCGCCGCCGCTTTGCGGGATGCCGGTCTTGGTCCTGGCGAGATTGACTATATCAATGCGCACGCCACCGGCACCAAACTCAATGACTATACGGAAACGCTTGCCATCAAAGCGGTTTTCGGTGAGTACGCGCATCGGCTTGCCATCAGTTCCAGCAAGTCCATGATCGGTCATCTCCTGGCGGCATCGGGCGGGCCGGAATTCATCTATACGGTTCTCAGCGTACAACGTGATAAGATTCATCCAACCATCAACCTGACCCATCCGGACCCCAAATGTGACCTGGATTACGTGATTGAAGGCCACCGAACGGCTTCAGTGCGGGCGGCGCTGTCAAATTCCTTCGGGTTTGGCGGACAAAATGCCACCATCGTGGTGAACAAGTTTCCTCGCATTCCAGAGGACCGGCAGGCAGTTTCCCAGTGACTGTGGGGAATTGCCTCATGATCGGGTCCTGCCCCTGGAAATAGGGAGTTTCTCTGCAATCATGCACATTGATCTCTCTGGAAAAACGGCGCTGGTGACCGGAGCATCCCGGGGCATTGGCCGTGCCATCGCCCTGGAACTCGCGCGCGCCGGTGCCCGGGTGCTGATCCACTACCACAAGAGCTCTCAACCCGCACAGGATCTGGCTGCGGAAATCACTACCGGCGGCGGGCATGCTCACCTGTTTCGCGCCGACCTGAGTATCCCCGCTGAAATTGAGGCGCTCTTCAAGTTTGTTGACGAAATCTTTTCCTGTTTGGATATCCTGGTCAACAACGCCGGCATGATCAAGGATCAGTTGGTTCCTACCATGTCGCTTGGCGATTGGGATAAAGTGATGAATCTCAATCTGCGCGGCGCATTCCTGGCCACGCGCCTCGCCGTGGAACGGATGCTTGCTCGCCATACCGGAAAGATTATCAATATCGCTTCAGTGAGCGCCATTCAGGGAGGACGCGGACAGGCCAATTATGCCGCCGCCAAAGGTGGTCTGGTGGCTTTCACGCGCGCATGCGCCGTGGAACTGGCTGCCAAGGGGATCCAGGTTAATGCCGTCTTGCCGGGTATGATTGTTACCGATATGAGCAGCCGCATTCGCAAACGCGCCGGGGCTGAACTACTGCAGCGCATTCCCGTCGGTCGGTTCGGAAACCCTGAAGACATCGCCCATCTGGTGGTATTTCTGGCTTCGCCGGTGGCCGACTATTTAACCGGCCAGGCCATTGTCGTGGATGGAGGCATGAGCATCGCATGATCCGCATATTTCAGGGAATCGACCTGGTTAGCGTGGTCAGACTCCAACGGGTGATAACAAGACACCGTGCTTTTCTGGAGGAGATCTACACATCGCGGGAACGTGACTATTGTTTGGCGCGATTTGCGCCGCATCGGCATCTGGCGGGGCGATTTGCCGTCAAGGAAGCCTGCCTCAAAGCACTCGGCCACGGGCTCGGCTCGAACGGCATCGACCGGGTTTTGTCGGACATTGAAGTCGTTTCCAGCCCCTCCGGCCCTCCACAGCTGGTGTTGCACGGCTGGGCGGCGGCGCTCGACAGGAAAAAGCACATCGTTCAACGTACAGTTTCCATTTCCCATTCGGGCGATTATGCGGTAGCTATGGTGGTTCTCGTGGGAAAGGATCCATTCGGAGTCTCAGGTGAAGGGTTTTGACCTATGCGGTACCTGTTGGTAGATCGCATTACTGATTGGAAAACCGGAGAATACATCACCGGGATCAAGAACGTCGCAATGAGCGAAGATTTCCTCGAATTCCACTTTCCCGGCAATCCGGTTATGCCGGGGGCACTATTGCTGGAAGCGCTGGTGCAACTTACCGGTTGGCTGGAAGCGGCATCGTCTGATTTTGCCACCTGGTTCATGGTCGGCAGGGTTCGCAAATGCAACTTCTATGGCTTCATTCTTCCTGGCGATCAGGTGAAGCTCGAGGTGCACCGCCGGGAGGATCCATCATCCGGCCAATCAGAATACCAGGGAATCGCTGCGGTGGATGGTAAGAAGAAGATTAAGGTGACCTTTTCCGGTGAGCAACTCCCTTTGGACAACATCGAGGATGTCGCTGAACAGCGACAGTTTTTCCAAGTCCTCACCAGGGAATTGGCGGTGTAACATGCCATCAACAGAAGTGGTCATCACTGGGATGGGACTTGTTTCACCTCTCGGCCTGAATGTGACGCAGAACTGGGAGAACCTCAAAGCAAAGAAGACCGGTATCGGTCATTATCCCACAGGCAACCGGCCGGCATTTGCACAGTATCTTGGCAAAGTGAACGGCCTCACGCTACCCGCCGACGTTCCCGGAAAGTTGGCCAGCCAGATCCGGTTTCTCTCACAAGGTTCCCTGCTTGGTCTGGGGGCCGCTCGGGAAGCCTTGGCGCATGCAGCTCCTGACTTGAACTGCATTCCCCCCGGGCGCCGGGCTCTGTACCTGGCATCCGGCGACCTCACTCAAGTCGGTTATGCCTTCCTGTACCCCGCCATTGCCGAGAGCACCGCTGGCAAGTTCGACCATGTCGATCCCGAACGGCTCAATGAGGCTACTCTCGCCCGGGTCAACCCGTTTTTTCTGCTGGAATCCATTGCCAACAACCTCTTCAGTTTTCTTTCCGCCTACCTGACCTTCATGGGCACCAACACCAGCGTGGCATCGTTGTCACCGTGCGGAGCTCACGCTCTGGAACTGGCTGCACGAAGCATCCAGGACGGGCATGCCGATATCGCCATGGCGGTTGCCTGCGGCAGCTGGGTCAACGAAATCCCGCTCCTGGAAATGACCGGCCTGGGTTTATTGTCGCGCTGCCGTCACGGGGCGGCTTCTTTTCGTCCGCTGGACCGCCGGCGCGACGGCTTCATTCCTGGTGAAGGCGGCGGCGCCCTGGTTCTGGAATCCGCGGAAAGTGCCCACCGACGGGGAGCCCCCATTTGGGCCTCCCTTCGTGGTTTCGGTAACGCCACAGCCACCAATGACGCCGATAGTTGGAGTGTTCCCGAGCGGGTGAGCGAACAAAGCATGCGCGCAGCCATCGAAGAAGCCGGCTGCGACCTGCTTGATCTGGCTTTCTGGTGCCCGCATGGCAGTGGCACGGTCAAGGGGGATCGCTCTGAGCTCCATTCTGTCATGGCCATCACCTCCACCCATTCCGAGCCGCCCCTGGTCAGTGCTCTGAAAGCCTATACCGCGCACCTCGGTGCGGCTAGCGACCTTGCCGAACTCATTCTTGGAATCCAGACGCTAACCCACCATTTCGTCCCTGGGACGTTGAACTTTCAGGAAGCCGATGCCGAATTCGCCCCGTTGGCCATTGCGGCGCAGCATCAGCCGACCAGCAAACGCCTTTTTCTCTCGACCAGTTATGGCCTCTTGGGACAATCGTCTTCGGTGGTGGTTGGTGTTCCCTGAAGCATGCCCAGTCTTGTTTTTCCCCGCGCCAGGTCTGCGTGCGAGGCGGTCCGCTCAGGTTCGGAGGTTGTCTGATGGCTAAAAAGCGCAAACGGAAGCTGCGCTCAGTTCAATACCTCCAATACCTCGGCGTGCGAGTTGCCCTGGTGATCGCCCGGCTTCTGCCACTTTCGGTGCTCTACGCCGTGGCCAGGCTTCTTGGGACCATACTCTATGGGTTCGCCTCACGTCGTCGTGGCATTGCCTCGACCAATATCCGCGAAGCCTTCCACGGCAACCTCGGAGAGGCCTCCCTTGATTCATTGGTTCGTGGCAGTTTCATTGCGTTCTTCAGCACCGCTGTGGAGACTGCTAAACTTCGGCTGTTTTTGACCGACAGCACAGACCTGGGTGATCCACGTATCTATCCGGAGTCCCTTCGAACCCTCTTCACCAAAGCTCAACAAATCCACATGGAATCGCGCGGCTGCATCTTCGTGACGCCTCACCTTGGCAACTGGGAGCTGCTACCCCACGTAAGCGCCAAGGTGGGAATTCCCTTGGCAGTGGTGGTACGGCCACTGGATAACCCATATTTGGAGCGGTTGCTCTACAACAATAGAGCCGTCAATGGTCAGATCGTGATCCCCAAACGTAACGCTTTCTTCACGTTGCAGAAACTCCTTCAGGAAGGGAAATCCATTGGCATGCTACCCGACCAGAGTACCAAGAAGGGCATCCTGGTGGATTTCATGGGGAGAGCGGCGATGACCACCCCAGTGCCAGCCATCCTAGCCCTTTCTTATCAGCGCCCGGTGGTTGTGGTGGCGTGCTGCCGCAGCAATCAATCCCTTGGATTTGAAGGCTTCGTAAGCGACCCCATTTGGCCCGCTCAACACTATTCCAGCGAAAAGGCAGAAATTGTCCGCATAACAGAGGCCATCCACAAAGAGATGGAAACCGTCATTCGTCGCTACCCCGAGCAGTATCTATGGATGCACAATCGGTGGAAGGTCTACCGGACCAAAAAACAGTTCCTGGACTGAGTAGGAAGCAGGAAGTACCGGTCTTGGCATGGCCACTATTATCCCCATAACAGAACAAGCGGGTCGTTTGGACCCGCTTGTTCTCAGCCATGCAGTTGGCAAAGCGGCAATCAGCAACTTGTTTGCCGGATCAATCGGTATTGGCGCTGGAGCAATCAGCGGAACCACAACTCTTGGTTTCCGCCTTAGGGGATTCGCTGGAATCCTTCTGGGTCGCAGTAGAGGAAGATCCGTTAGCAGCGGCACTTTGGTTCTTACCTGAATAATCGGTTACATACCAGCCTGAGCCTTTCAGGTGGAAAGTACTCTTAGAGATAAGCTTGCGCATTTGTCCATGACAATGAGCACATTCTGTAAGAGGCGGATCGGAGAAACATTGTACGGCTTCGGTGATCTGGCTACAGGCCGTGCATTCGTACTCGTAAATAGGCATTGCTCATCCTCCTTGGAAAGCTGAAAAACGACCCAAAGCATAATATCAGGGTACGCGCAAATTATAATCCCAGTCACCTCAATGTCAAGCCTTAGATTCCTCCATCATGGCCCCATTCATCCCCCAGCAGCGGCCACGAAGTATTGGCTGGCGGAACTATTCCAGCTGTGCACCTTTGGATGGTCGCTCACTCGTTGCCGGCCGTCACCATCGTTTCCATCATACCCACCTCGCCGAAGGCTTCGAGAACATCGACCAGTCCGGGCATCTTCACCGGCTTGAGCAGCTCCCGCGTGAGGCTGTGGACAACGAATTCCTCAGTCTCCCGTTCGCGGTCACTGACCTCAAATCGCTGCAGGAAGCGGGCAAATCGCACCACATGGATGAGTTCGTGGGTAACGATGTAGGTGGTCAGAGGCAACAACCGGATTTGTGGATCGCGTTGCAGGGCCCCCGCAATGATGTGGTCCTGTAAGCAGATTTTGAAATACTCACCAGCCTCGCTTCCCCGCAGGCGCTCAGAGGGACAGCGCGCATAGCGGCGAATTTGTGCGAAGGCCAGATCGGTGATCTCATCCTCGGCAAGGTCCTTCAGTGACTGAATGTCGTAGCGGTAACGTTGCCACTGGGAGGTAGAGATCTTGAAGTGGTCGCTGATAAGATCCTCCGATACCTCTAGGGACTGACCCAAGACAACGATTTCATTGGCTGAAAATGCCCGTCGCTGCATGTGGTTGCTCTTCCCCGAAGTCATCGGCCGATAGGGACCTGCGATGGTCAAGAGTCCCTTAAAGGATCTTCATATGCGGCAAGAGCCTTGGAAGCCATAGCATCAACATCATACCGACGGGTCGATTGCACCATCACCATTAGCGCTGCTCACCCGTGCAACAACCCGAGAATCCTGGTCAGAATCCGTTGACTGCTCCCGGCATGTTCGTCAAACAGGGCTTCAGCGGTCTCGGCAATCCGTGTCTGGATAGTGGCGTCATCCAGCCATAGGCGGACAATCTCGAGCAGCTGCTGCTCATCATCAATGCGGCTGGCACAGCCGGAAGCCAGTAGCACTTCCTCCACCTGGCGGAAGTTGCTCAGATGCGGCCCCCACACCATGGGCACCCCTTGAGCCAAGGCTTCCAGCGGGTTGTGTCCGCCGAAGGGGATGAGACTGCCGCCGATAAAGGCCACCCTGGCCAAGGCATAGAAATGTGCCAATTCTCCCAGAGTGTCCAGAAGAAACACCTGCCTACCCTCAGCCCCTTCACCTTGGCTGCGGCGCGCCACCGTCAGCTCGAAAGTGCGGCACAGCTGGGCCACCATGGGGGCTCGTTGAATCCGGCGGGGTGCAATAATCAGCAAGCAATCAGGACAGGTTTTCAGCAAACATCGGTGAGCCTGGAGCAAAAGCGGTTCCTCACCGTCATGAGTGCTCCCGGCAATCCACACCGGTCGCCCGGCAGCGATGGCCAACTCAGCGCGCAAGCACTCTCGATCCCGTTCCGGTAGTGGTTTTGGGCGCGAGTCGAATTTCAGATTGCCGACATCCACCAATCGATCGGGCCTGAACCCGATACCCATGAAACGCTCGCAGTCCTGTTTGGATTGGGCAAAAACCATGGTAAGCCGATTCCACACGGGACCGACCACGGTCCGCAACCTCTTCAGACGCGCAAAGGATCTTGGTGAGATCCGGGCGTTTACCAGCACACAAGGAATTCGGTTGCTGTGGCAACTCCAGACGAGGTTGGGCCAGACGTCGGTTTCCACCAGGATCACCATCTGGGGGCGCACACGCCGAATCATAGCCATCATGGACCAGGCAGAGTCGTGCGGCATGTAGAAAAAATCGTCGACCCATCCGTCCAAAACACGCCTTGCGGTGTCCTGGCCGGTTTCGGTGGCGGTGGAGAAAACCATGCCCCATTGGGGTAAGGCTTCTCTTAGGGCTTGCAACAGAGGCGCAACCGAATGGGTTTCACCTACGGAGAGTGCGTGAATCCAGATGCGCGGAGATCCACAACTCAATAGCGGTAGTTGCCAACCTAACCGTTCACAGGAGGTGCCCCATCGTTGATGGCCGGTCGCACATCTTAGCAGGTTTCCCAGCGTCAACCACGGCCAGGAAAGCACCAGCATCCCATTATAAGTCCACCAGAGCAGTCGTTCCCGCACAGAAAACCGATATTCCACGGCGCGGCGCACCTCTCATCAGCCCTGTTGAAACTGGATGTCGTACAACCGCCGATATTCACCATTGTGCGCTAAAAGATCCGCATGGCTCCCTTCCTCAACGATCCGCCCTGCAGCAATCACCACGAGGCGATCCGCCGAGAGGACGGTGGACAGCCGGTGCGCGATCACGAAGGTAGTCCGCCCGCGCATAAGGTTCTCAAGGGCTCGTTGCACCTCTTGCTCGGATTCGCTATCCAGGGATGATGTTGCCTCATCCAGGATGAGGATCGGCGCGTTCTTGAGGAGTGCCCGTGCGATGCAGATCCGTTGCCGCTGACCTCCGGAAAGACGAACCCCCTGTTCACCAATCACGGTATCCAGGCCCTGGGGTAGTTGCATGACAAAATCGTAGGCGTGGGCGGATCGAGCAGCCTCCACGATGGCCGCGTCATCCTGGCCAACATTACCATAGGCGATGTTATTCCTGACGGTATCATTGAAGAGAAAACTCTGCTGCGTGACCATGCCGATCTGGCCCCGGAGGGATTTGAAGGTCACGTCCCGAATGTCCACGCCGTCAATGCAAACAGCCCCAGAGCTAACATCATAGAAGCGCGGAATAAGGTTCACCAGGGTGGTTTTTCCGCCGCCGCTAGTCCCGACCAGCGCCACCAGTTCGCCAGCCCGCACCCGCAGATTGATGTCGTGCAGCACCAATTCCTCCTGGTAGGCGAAGGAAACCTGCTCAAAACGGATCTCTCGAGAAATGACCGGCAGTTCAACAGCACCGGGTTTTTCTTCAAGATCGCTGGCAGTATCCAAGATCTCGTAGACTCGATGGATGGCTGCCAAGGCTTTCTGAATCTGGCTATTGACCTTGCTCAAGCCTTTCACCGGCTGATAAAGGGCCAGCAAGCCACCAAGAAAGGAGAAAAAGGTCCCAGGAGTGGATTCACCCTCAATGACCTTGAAACCGCCATAGAAAACAATGGACGCAATCCCGACGGCTCCAATGAATTCCATGAGAGGCGAAGAGAGTGCATCGATCCATGCGGTTCTAAGACCATAGCCCAGATCACGTCGGACTTGACGGGCGAATCGCTCCTTCTCGTAGTTCTCCATGCCAAAGGCCTTGACGATGCGGCTCCCGGTGAAGCCTTCATGCAAGAGCACGCTAATCAGCCCTCGGGTTTCTTGGGTACGTTTCGCCAGCCTCCGCAGCTTGGAACCAAACAGAAACAGCGGGTAGAACGCCACCGGTAGGACCAGAACTCCGAGTGAGGCGAGTCGCCAATCCCGGTAGATGATCACCACGATCAGTCCCACGATGGTAAAGCTGTCGCGAATGAGGCCGGTCAAAGCTTTGGTCACCGCCACCTGGATTTCGTTGACATCGTTGGTGATGCGGCTCATCAGCACACCCGTAGGCATGCGGTCGAAAAAAGCCAGCGGCATATCCTGAATGTGGTCATAAAGTTGCTGCCGAAGGGAATTGATTACCTCCAGCCCAATCGCCTCCAGCAGATAACTATTGGCCCACGCAAATCCACCTTTGAATAAGAAGATCCCAAGGATGAGAGGGGGCATTAGACGCAACATGCCCGCATCCTTGTTGACAAAGATATCATCCATGGCAGGCTTAATGATGTAGACCGACAGCGCGGTAAATCCTGCGATGCCAAGCATGCAACCGGCAGCCAGCAGCAGGCGACGCCAGTGCGGCCTGGCCAAACTCAGCAGGCGAATCAATCCGGGATCAAGTGACCATTTCATAAACCGACCAGTTCCAGTGCCAACCGGGCGGCACGTTCCGCCGCACCAGGTTGACCCAATAGAGTGCGGATGCCTGCCAATTCCTGGCGCTGTTGCTCAAGTCGCCGAGGATTCTTCAGCAGGCCTATCGCGGTGTCGGCCAAGGATCCCGGATTGGCGGCATCCTGGATCAGCTCCGGAGAAATGCCGCGGCCCGCAATGAGGTTGGGAAGACCGATAAAGGGAGTTCTGACGAGTAGACGGGCGACGAGTTCAGAGAGTTTGGATACGCGGTAGATGATCACCATGGGTGTTCCCAAAATGGCGGTTTCCAGGGTAACGGTCCCGGATGCTGTGAGAACGAGATCACAAGCGCGGATGCCCCCCCAGGTATCGCCGCAAACCAGCTGCACGGGCACGGTGCTGAGCACCCGCAGTTGCCTTTCCAAATCATCGGGGGAGAGCGTTGGCGCCACTGGGAGAACAAAGGAAACACCCGGCAGGGCATCCTCAATCTGGGCTGCTGCTTGCAGAAGGATTGGCAAGAGCATCCCTATCTCACCGGCGCGGCTTCCTGGGAGCAGACCAACCAGGAGTTCAGCGCCAGCGGGGCGGTAGCGCCGGCAAGCGTCGGATCGGGTCGGCGCCTCCTCCAGAACATCCAGCAGTGGATGGCCCACGAAATGAACTTCCATGCCGTGTCTAGCATAGAAGTCCGGCTCAAAGGGTAGGATTACCGCCATCCGGTCCACCAGTTGCCGTATCGTCCGGACTCGCCCGCGACGCCAGGCCCACACCTGAGGGCTGATGTAGTAGAAGACTTTGCAACCTAGTTTGCGAACTCTTCTGGCCAGCAGCAAGTTGAAATCCGGGAAATCGATGAAAATGGCGAGCTCTGGTCGCTGGCTCGTTAGATATTGGCCGATAACGTGCCAGGTGTTGAGGAGCGATTTCAAGTGGCGCGCGACTTCAGCAATTCCGACCACGGCCACGTCCCGGTTGTTCACCAGCAAGGAGGCCCCCGCCTCTTGAAGATGCCTGCCGCCAAGACAGCTAATCCTAGCCCCAGGCGCCTGACGAAAAAGAGCGCGCACCAAGCCGGCTCCGTGAAGATCTCCCGAGGCTTCGCCTGCGCTGACGAATATCCTGATCGCTTTAGACATCGCTACCGGCAATGCTGGCAATACTGCTGTTGGTTTCCCTTGCTCCGGTCATCGTCCAGGCAACGGGGGGCCGTTCTTTGAATCTAGGGACGGGCGATTGGAACAGAGGCAGACTGACCCAAATTTGCACCGGCTAGTTGAATTCCTTCCCGAATCCTTTGAGAAATCTCCATCGCCAAAGCCAGGGCGCGACGCCCTTCCAATCCGCTCACCGCGGGAGGACGCCCAGTACGCGCCGAATCCAGAAAAGAAATGATCTCCTCCCCCAAAGCATCCGTTTCTTCAATTTCGATTTCTTCCACGGAAATCTCCGGAAAACCAGATGCATCCATTTCGGCTTCCTTCATCAGAACATAGGCTCGTTTCTGGGCATAGTCGGCGACAATATAGGAATCTTCTTGAAACACTCGGAGCTTCCGCAGGCTCTTGGTCGAGATTCGGCTGGCAGTGAGGTTGGCCACGGCGCCATTGGCAAATTGCAGCCGGGCGGTGGCAATGTCGGGCAACGTGGTCAGCACCGGGATACCTGAGGCCCGAATCTCCGTAGGCTGTTCTTGCATGATGTGGAGCACAATGTCGAGATCATGGATCATAAGATCCAGGATGACGTCAACTTCCAGCCCCCGTTCCGTGAACATAGCCAGGCGGTGTGCTTCCATGAACATGGGACGTTTCAGCTTGGGGCCAATGGCGTGGAATGCCGGATTGAAGCGTTCCAGGTGACCGATTTGCAGCACACATCGGTTTTTCTCGGCCATGGCTATGAGTCGGTCAGCCTCCTCCAAGGTTTGGGTCATGGGCTTTTCCAGCAATACATGCACGCCAGCCGCCAGGAACTCATGAGCCAGGCGGAAATGCTCACGGGTGGGGGTGACTATGCTCACCGCATCGACCTGCCCCAGCAAGTCTCGATAATCGGTCATCGCCTCGGTGCACACGTTCTGGGCGATGCTTTGGGCACGGTCAGCGTCGGTGTCAACCACGGCCACCAGGTGGGCCTGCGGTAGTGCTGCATACTTTTCGGCATGATACCGACCCAGATAGCCGACTCCCACGACCCCCACGCGCAGCGCATCCGGCTGCGGATGGCGTATCAACAAGGACGGCGCCGACGGTTGCAGGGATACTACTGAATCCGGGTTGGAATGGGCGTTGCCCAATCCGGCTTTTGTCATTCCCTTGTCGACCACATGGGTGCGGCCAACGATGCTGATCCCCGCGGCGTTAGCCGCATCGATCATCTGATCGCGATCAAACATCAAGGTCCGACCGGCCTCGACCACCAGGACACGCGCCAAGGCCCGTTTCATGGTTTGGATGGTATTCAGTCCCACCGCGGGGACATCGAAGCGCAGATCCTGGATGGGTTTGCTCACCTTAATGACCATCGCACCTTGGCCGCAGAGCCGCCCACCGCGCAAGATGGTAGCGTCGGTGCCATCAATGCCTTCCACCGCCAGGACCGCTTGATCTTTCACCAACAGGCATTGACCGATATCGAGATTGCCGAATTCTTTGGCCAGTTGCCAGCCGAAATCGATATCGCGCTGTTCGCGATGGTTGGGTTTGCGGCGGGTCAACACCCCTGACGGGGCTAGCAAAGAAGGTAGAAAAAGCGTAGAGGGCTCGATCCGGATTCCTTCCGATTCCAATTCGTCGGCAAAGGCCCGCAGAAGCGAGTCGTCCTTGCGATTGCGAAGCCGATGAAAGAATTTGAAGGCCCGCCAGTCTGGACGGATGTGGGAATACAACCGAGTCTTGTTGATGGCACCGGCCATGGCCGCCTGAGTCACACCGGCACTCTTGAAAGTCCTGATCAACCGGTTCAGCTGACCCAGCCGCATCAAGTGGAACTCGACAACAAACTTCGCCAAGGACGGGTCAGTCTCCCCCTCAAAACCCACCGCGACGACATTTACCCCCGCTTGGCGGGCGGCATGGGCAAACAGGAGCGGGAATTGCCCACTCCCGGCAATTAAACCAATCACCTGTTGGTACATACTGCCTTTCTTGACCTGTAAGATGAGCGGCCCTAGCGCTGCAACGAGACTCTTGGAAAGAAGGAGCCTCTGTAGGGCAGGCTTCCCATCCTGCTATCATGGCCTCACCTGCCAATGGCGGGCGATAAAGCCCGCCCAACAAAAACACCGGGCATGGAAATCGGCCTAACCAGCATACCCTGCGCATTTCTACGATTGCTGGTTGACTCGTCGGATGACACCACGCTTACTGGCATATTGTATGAAGCTGAGTAGTGTCTCGACCTCGGGCAACGCTTCCACTTCCTTCCGGACCCTTTCAATGGCTCTCTTCACGGTGAGGTTAGAACGAAACAAAATCCGGTAGCAGCTTTTCAGCGCCTGAATGGCTTCTGGCGAAAAATCCTTGCGTTTCAACCCCACCAAGTTGAGCCCATGGATCGACGCGCGTTCAGGAGCAACCAGCGTGTACGGTGGAATGTCCTGACTAACTCCACTTGTCCCGCCAATATACGCATGCGTGCCTATGCGTACATACTGATGAATGGCGGCAAGACCACCGATAACCGCGTAGTCGTCCACATGGACGTGTCCTCCCAAAGTCGCGCCATTGGCCAGGATCACCTGATCTCCAAGCCTACAGTCATGTGCGATATGGACATAGGCCATGATGAAGTTGTCACTTCCAATGCGGGTAACCCCGCCACCCCGTGGGGTGCCTCGGTGAATCGTCACATGCTCCCGGATGATGTTACGGTCACCCATGCGGACCTGGGTTGGCTCCCCGCCATAAGTAATGTCCTGCGGTGGAAAACCAATGGTGACAAAAGGATAAATCTGGTTGTGTTTGCCGATATGAGTTCGGCCTTCAATGACGACATGGGGGCCGACAGTACATCCGGCCTCTATGACCACTTCCGGACCAATGATGGTGTACGGTTGGATGACAACATCTTCAGCAAGCTCAGCACGCACATCTACCAAGGCGGTGGGGTGAATTCCCATGAAAATCCATTTCTCCTAATCTATCTCGCTCTCCATCGGGCGACCAGGCGACAAATTTGACGATCCACACGGCAGGTATCACAAAGCGATCATCTCATTGTTTCTGATTGCTCAGCTCCAGACGGCTTACTCCCCGCAATGTTCATGCTGGCCAGGAGCTCAGCTTCGGCCACCAACTGGTCATCAACGAATGCTGTCGCTTGCATCTTGAAAATTGTGCCCTTCTGCTTGAGCAAATCGGCCTTGATGATGAGTTGGTCGCCTGGACGCACCGGCTTACGAAACCTGACCCGATCCATAGCCATGAAGTATATCGCGTCCACGTTGGGTTCAGACAAGACCGAAAAACCCAAGATCCCAGCGGCCTGGGCCATGGCTTCCACGATGAGTACACCCGGCATGATGGGGTCTCCAGGGAAATGCCCCTGGAAGAAGGGCTCGTTGATTGTGACGTTCTTCAGAGCAGTGATCCGCTCTGCCGTAAGGTCCAGAACGCGATCCAACAGCAAGAACGGATAACGGTGAGGAAGCAGCTTCAGGATTTCCCGGATGTCCTTAGTCATGGTCATTTCCTTGTAGCGCTTGTTCCAGTTCCTTCACCTTCTCAGCCAGTTCCCGCAGTTGATTGCGCATTTGCGGCAAACGGCGCATATTCCCGTAGGTCCGCATCCATTCCTTCATGGGCATAGCCGGGATACCGAACATGTCCTCGCCGGGTTTGATCCTGTGAGCCACACCGGACTTTGCTCCAACTCGTACCCGATCTCCAATGGTGATATGACCCTTCACGCCGACTTGTCCCGCAAGCATGACATGATTTCCCAGCTCAGTGCTACCAGCTATGCCCACCTGAGCTACCAGGGTACTATGTTCACCTACGACAACATTGTGGGCGATCTGAACTTGATTGTCGATCTTGGTACCTTTTCGAATCCAAGTCTTGCCAAGAGTCGCTCGGTCAATGGTGCTGTTGGCACCGATTTCCACGTCGTCATCGATCTGAACAGTCCCCATCTGGGGAATCTTGACGTGGTGGCCCTGTTCATCCTGAGCAAAACCAAACCCATCACTGCCAATGACGGCACCACTGTGCACAATAACACGCCGCCCGAGTTGACATCGGTCCAAAATGACCGCGCGAGGATAGATGACACAATCCGCTCCAATAGTGACATTGGCACCGATGTGTACCCCAGCGAAAACCATGGTCCTTGAACCGATGCTGCACTGCGAACCCACACAAACAAAGGGGCCTACCGCCACTTCTTCGCCAAACTCTGCCCCGACGCCAATGTGCGCGGATGGGTGTACCCCAGCGGTAAGCCGGGGAGGCTCGGCAAAAAGCTGTGCAACCCGCGCGAAAGCCAAGTAGGGGTTGCGGCATACCAGGAGCGGCCGTTGCAGTTCCGCATGCGAGGCATCAACGATCAAGGCGCCCGCCCGGCTGGTTGCCGCCAGCTGGTCGTAGCGTGGATGAGCGACGAAACTGACATGTCCTGGTTCGGCCTCCTCCAGGGAGGCAACCCCTGTCACCCGCGTGCCGGCATCACCCTTCACATCGGCGGCGACGAGCTTAGCCAGCTCCCCGAGAGTGAAGACTCTACGGCCCTGATCCTCAACGATAGCAACCATGCGCACCCACCCCCTTTCCGACGTACCGTTGTCGACAATGGCAAACACCGTCTGTGGCGTGTTGATGGTGTGATTTCAGAGACCAAACGGGGTGTCGCGGCAGGAAGATTCGGCTCCCCCCCGTCGGCATTCGCCGAACTCCCGTCCGCCTTGCTAGAAGACGATGGACGCAAGATCCCAGTCACGTAGCAGAACCACAAATCCCCCTATGTTAAAGGGGGATTTGCCAAGTCGGTCTCGCATGTTGCCAGTGTGTGCTCGGTTGGATGCGGCCTGGTCAGGGTTGTTAAGGCCCCTTCGGGAGGGTCGACGGTGTCACCTTGTCCAGCTCGGAAATGACCCGGTTGGTAAGGTCATCCTTGTCCCCGGCATAGAGGAGAACGGCCTTGTCCATGACCAGGTCATACCCTTCCTTGCGGGCAACTTGCGTTGCCACATCCATGACTTTCTGCCGGAACGGCGGCACGAGTTGCTCCTGCAATTGACCCATATGTCGTTGATTCTCTTCAAGCAGTCGCTGAGCTTCCTGCTGCATCTTCCCCAAATCTTCCTGTTGCTTGTTCCTGGCCTTTTCATCCAAAACCGCGCGTTTCTTCTCAAATTCTTCGCGCCTTTCCTTGAATGCTTGCAGCTTCGGTTCGATTTGGATCTTCGCCTTATCAGTCTCTTTCTTCATTTCGTCGCGGATCATGGTTCCCCATCGGGATCGAGACTGCACCGCCCCTATATCGACAAAACCAACTTTGCCCGCACCGGCACCATAGGAAATACCTGTTGCAACCAGAACTGCCAACGATACCAACACCAGAATCCTCTTCATTCGTTCCTCCCTCTAGAAATAGTAGCCCATTGAGAACTGAAATTTGTAGGCGTCATCACCCGGCTTCTGATCCAGGTTGTAAGCCCAATAGACTCGCAAGGGTCCGAAAGGTGACCCCCACACCACGCCAACACCGGCACCAGGCCGGAATTGGCCGAAATCAAAGTCTTCCGACTCCAGAAACGCGTTGCCGTAATCAAAAAACACCACACCGCGCATGTTAATTTTTTCTACGAGCGGAAACAACAGCTCAGCGGTCAGGAGGCCGTACACCAACCCGCCGATCTCATCCCCTTGAGGGTTGTCCCAGGTAATCGTGGTGGGGTCGTGGGGACCCAGCTCCCCCCAGTCAAAAGCGCGATGGGAATTGATCCCGCCGAGAAAGAAACGATCGTAGATGGGAGCCGGCTTGTTCTTATCCCATTCCTGTATGTAACCGAATTTGCCTCGTAGGTAGCCAACAAACTTACCGTAAATGGGGAAATACCAGGCAGAGAATGCCTGATAGCTGGTAAAATCACTATCGCTGCCCAGCGCCGTACTTGACACTTCCACCGTAAAACTGTTCATCGAGCCGCGGGTGGCCAGGAAGGGATGATCCGTCGTGTCACGCTCCAACAAGAACGTGACGCTGCTCTTGTTCTGCCAGCCTTCTTGACTTGTGATATAGATGGAAGAATCGGCAGCTACGTCGCTCACCTTGGCATGTTCATAGTTATAGCTTAGCAAGAAGCGGCTCCAATTCCCAAACGGATGACCGGCCTTCAACACAACCCCCTGGGCATCTTTGGTGAAGTCGGTATATTCGCGTTCCCAATTGTATAGGTCGAACCCAACGGCAAACTCCGTATCCACAAAGAACGGATCAATATAGTTCAAGGAATACCGTGTGGTCTTCTCACTGATCTGGGCTTTGACTCCTAAAGACTGTCCCTTGCCGAATAGATTGCGCTGATAGATCTCGCCACCGGCAAACAGACCATCATCCGAGGAGAAGCCACCACCCACACTGATCGCTCCGGTGTTCTTCTCCTTGACTTTGACGTTGAGGTTCATGGCATCCGGCTTGCTGCCTTCGGTGGGAACAACATCGAAGGTTTCGAAAAAGTCCAATTTCTTGAGGGCGGTGTTGCTCCGTTCGAGCTTGGTGCCGCTGAAAAGCTCCCCTTCGGAAAGCTTAATCTGGCGGCGAATGACCTGATCGCGGGTTTTGGTGTTTCCAGAGATGAGGACGCGTTCGACGGTGATCTTTTGACCTTTACGAACCTGCATGCGGATGCTCGCAGTATGCGTGGCGGCATCGCGCGCCACCTGTGGCGTTACATCCACGTAGGCATAGCCTTCGTTCATAAATTGCTTCTGGATACGTTCCACATCCTTCCGCAGTTTTTCACGGCTGAAGAAATGTTTGGGTTTGTTCTCCACTACCTTCATCAGGTTCACCTTCGAGTCGTCAAGAGTATCCCCGGTAACCTCGAATGTCGATACCTTGTAGCGGCCGCCCTCTTCAATGGCGATCTCGATGGTGAAACCATCCTTATCCTTAATGATCTTAGGACTATTAACTTTGGCATCCATGTACCCATCGTCGTGGTAGAATGCCGTGAGTCGATCAACATCAGTGTTCAACTTGTCCTCTTGCAATACCCCGCGATCTGTAAACATGGATAGCAGAAACATCTTCTCTTTGGTCTGCATGACCTCATTGCGCAATCGGAAACCGGAATAGTGCTTGTTACCCGTGAACCTGATCTTGTTGATGTACATCTTCTTGTTTTCTTTGACATTAAAGATGACCAGTGCCTGACGCGGGTCTTTGGGATATTGGACTTCATAGCTCACTTCGACGTTATGATAGGCTTTCTCGCTATAGAGCTTGTTGATCCGCTGGACATCGTCATTGACCACGTTCATCTGCAGAACCGTATAGGGCTTGGTCTGGATAGCGGCCATGATGTCCTTTTCCTTGATGGACTTGTTGCCCTTGACGCGCACCTCGGTTACCGACGATTTCTCCTTGACGACAAAAGTGAGGGCCTTACCCCCAGGACCATCGCTCTGCTCGGCTTGCACCTCTTCAAAATAGCCCAGGGCATAAATGGCCTTGATGTCGTCACGCAATTGCGCAGGTCGTAACACCTCGCCCTTGGCACTCTTGGCCGCGGCCTTGACGGCCGCAGCTTCGATTCTTTCATTGCCCCGAACGTTGACTTCGGCAATGACGGCTTTGGACAACAAATGCACAGCGGCCTGCTGACGGATCTTGGTGAGGGGCACCACCAAGTTCTCAATTCCCTCATCATCAGCCATCAGAACTTCAGTCTTCTTGGCCCCTTGCACGTCCACCAGTTTGGCGTCGAAGACTAACGTGGTTGCCCACTTTGCTGAAGACACCGTAGATGACACTGTTGGCGTGCAATCGTTGACCCAGGGACCGGGCCTGGGTCTCACTGTCAACCGTGGCGATACCCAATGAAGCTATGGCCTTACGGGTTTCCTCTGCGTCTGCCAGGTCAATGCCTTCTTCCTTGAGCTGCTGTGCCAGGGTGCTGCGCACCGTTTCCTGGATCTTGGGCAAGCTTTCCTGGCTGTAGACCTTGAACGGAGCCAGCACCACCTTGACATCCCCAGCTTGCGCCCAGTCTATGGGAACCATCACTGTCAGGGCAAGAAACCCTGCTAAGAATAGAAACTTACGCATAGCCACATTCCTTTTCTAAGGATTCAGAGGCCAACCGGACATCGCCTCTGGGGCGAAGCCCTTCCCGCTGCTTTTTGCCCTGTCTCCCAGAACTTTCCAAGGGCAGGCGGAGATAAAAACTCCCCTGTGCTCAACACGGTGGAAAAGAAACAATTCCCCACAGGGGGGGACACCTGGGGGATGTTCCTATGCGGGCTCAAGACCGATGATACCTGCCATCACCTGACACAGTACCTGCAAACGGACCTTCGCACACACCTGGCTAGGCCGATCAATCTACTCTTTTTCGTTTCGGTCTGCAAGCTGTTATCCGCTCAAACAACGCAGTCGCCAATGCAGGCGATATTCCACCCCTGAAGCCGGCGGCATTGTTCTAGAAATCGGCGGATACCTTTGCAAACCAGATCCATCACTCCTGGCGCAATTGCCCATCTACCAAGCGCAGGGTCCGCTGCATCATCGAAGCCAACTCGCTATTGTGAGTAACCACCACCATGGTGAGCTGCAGCTCCTCGTTAAGAGCGACCAATTGTTCGTGCAGCTGGCGACTGGTGCGGCTGTCAAGATTGCCGCTGGGCTCGTCCGCCAAAAAGACACTCGGACTAAGCAACAGTGCGCGCGCCACTGCGACCCGTTGCTGCTCGCCGCCCGAGAGCTCCCCGGGACGGTGCCTCAGACGACCACCCAGACCGAGGCGGTCAAGCAGGGGGGCGGCCAGCGAGACCGCCTCCTTCTTGGGCATGCCAGCGATCAGCCCGGGCATGATAGTGTTTTCCAAGGCGTTGAATTCGGGCAGCAAATGGTGAAACTGAAATACAAAACCGATATGACGGTTGCGAAAGCGTGCCAGTTCCTTGCCGGACCACACCAACACATCCTTGTCACCAAACAAAATCTTGCCGGCCGTGGGACGGTCCAACGTACCCAGGATATGGAGCAGAGTGGACTTGCCGACTCCCGAGGCGCCAATGATGGCAAGGCGCTCGCCCGGAGCAATATGCAAATTCAGTTCGTTGAACAGCTCGACACGCTGTGGACCGCTGCCAAAGACCTTCTGCAATCCCAGCGCCTGGACCTGCAATTTGGTCGGCAACAGGTTATTCATAGCGCAGTGCTTCCGCAGGGTCCAATCTCGCCGCTTGCCACGATGGATAGATGGTCGCCAGCAGACAGATGCAAATGGCTGCCACGGCGATGAAAACAACATCCGCGGTTTCCATTCGCACGGGCAGCGTCGGGATATTGTAGACAGTTTGATCCAACTTGATGATCTGGTATCTTCTCAACAAGCCGCACAAACCGTAGCCGCTCACCAAGCCGAGGGTGGTACCCAAGCACCCGATGATCAACCCCTGCAGGACGAAGATCCTGCGGATGCTGCCATCGTTAGCCCCCATCGTCTTGAGGATGGCAATGTCACGGGTCTTTTCCATGACCAGCATAATGAGCGAGCTGATGATGTTGAACGCCGCCACCAGAACGATCAGAGTCAAAATGATAAACATCGCTGCCTTTTCAAGCTTGAGGGCGGCGAACAAATTGCGGTTCATCTGCATCCAATCGCGCACCCACAAGGAGTGGCCCAGCATGGTCTGAAGAGCCGCGCTCATTTGGTCCGCTTGATAGATGTCTTTCACCTTGATTTCGATCCCTGAGACCACATCCCCCAGCCCCAAAAAATGCTGAGCCACGGGAAGAGCCATGTATGCCAGGGTGTTGTCGAATTCATACATGCCTGATTCAAAAATCCCCACGACCCGAAACACCTGGGTCTTGGGCGAACGCCCCATGGGGGTTAGGCGCGCAGCCGGGGATAGTACACTGACCCATTCCTGGGGCCGAACTCCCAGATTCTTCGCCAGCTCGCTACCCAAGATAATACCCGGTTGAGCGGCGGCCGAACCCGCATCCACCGGTGTCAAATCGGTGAGCTTGCCTTCTTTGAGGTTCCTGGCAATGTTGATCACCTTTCCCGCGGTATTGGGGTCCACCCCCCTCACTACGGCGCCCGCCAGACCGCGCTGGGAAGTCACCATAACCTGGGCATAGATGTATGGGGTTGCAGCCACTACATCGGGTTCCGATTCCATTTGCCCAATCAGATCGTGATAATCGGCCATAGACCCGCGCAAGCTGGTCACGACCACATGGGAAGTAATCCCCAGGATGCGCTCCCGCAACTCGTTCTGAAACCCGTTCATAACCGCCAGCACCACAATCAAAGCCATCACGCCCACCGCCACGCCGGCGATGGATATGAATGTCACCAAGGAAATGAAGGTCTGACGACGTTTGGCAAGCAAATAGCGAAGGCTGACAAGAAGCTCGAAATTCATGGGGTACCGGGCCTATTTCTCGGGACGCAGATGGGGGAACAGGATGACGTCCCGAATGGAAGCCGAGTCGGTCAACAGCATGACCAGACGGTCAATGCCAATGCCTTCACCAGCGGCAGGCGGCATGCCGTATTCCAGTGCCCGGAGGTAATCCTCATCCATCCAATGGGCTCCCTCCTCACCCTGCCGACGGGCCTCGACCTGCTCCAGAAACCGTTCTCGCTGGTCGCGTGGATCGTTCAGTTCAGAAAAGGCATTGGCCATTTCACGGCCGGCAATGAACAGTTCAAATCGGTCGGTAACGCTCGGATCATCCTGGGAACGACGCGAAAGCGGTGACACTTCCACCGGGTAATGGGTGATGAAGGTCGGCTGGATGAGCTTCTGTTCCACCGCCACATCAAACAACTTGGTCAGGAGTTTGCCGTGGCCCTCGTACTGCTCAGGCTGGATGCCAAGGGACCGGGCGTAGCGGTTGGCGGCATCAGCATCGATGATGGCTTCGGCAGGGACCTGGCCAATTTCGGTCAGCGCCTCCGCCAGCCGATACCGCTGCCACGGCGGCGTCAAGTCGATCGGGTGCCCCTGATACTCGATTTCTAGACGACCTTGGTTGATCTCGCCAGCAATCTCAACAAACAGCTCTTCCGTCAACACCATGAAATCCTCGTACGTGGCATAGGCCTGGTAGAATTCCAACATAGTGAATTCCGGATTGTGCTGAATCGAGATGCCTTCGTTGCGGAAGTTACGGTTCAGCTCAAACACCCGCTCAAAACCGCCCACCAACAGCCTCTTTAGGTAAAGCTCGGGAGCAATGCGCAGATAGAGATCCATATCGAGGGCATTGTGGTGCGTCTTGAAAGGCTTGGCTGTAGCTCCCCCCGGGATGACCTGCATCATCGGGGTTTCAACTTCCAAGAAGCCGCGATCACTGAAAGAACCGACGCACTACCTGGACGATCCGGGTACGTTTGCGGAAGGTCTCCCGAACGGCTTCATTGACGATTAGATCCACATAGCGCTGCCGGTAGCGGATCTCCACGTCTTTGAGCCCATGATACTTCTCGGGAAGCGGCCTCAGGTTCTTGGTGAGCAGCACCAATGCCTTCACCATCAGGGTCAGTTCCTGAGTGCGGGTCCTGAAGAGCATTCCACTCACCCCGATGATGTCGCCGATGTCCAGTTTCTTGGCCAACCCATAGGTGTCCTCAGGCAACTGATGTTGTTGCAGGTAGATTTGCAGCTTCCCACCAGCATCCAGGATGTGCATGAAGATCGACTTGCCGAAGGTACGGATGGCCAAAATCCGGCCGGCAATGGTGAAATCAAGCGGGTTCTGTTCCAACTCTTCCGAGCTATTGCTGCCTTGTTCCCGGATAATATCTCCGATCTGGTGAAGGACCGAGAAGCCGTTCGGGTACAGAACTATGTCCGCCTGCTCCATTTCCTGGGCCTTCAACAAGCGTTCGCGCATGACCAAATTGAGATCTTCCATTATCGTTTCAGGTCCTCGCCCAAATGGGGGTGTTATCCCGCGCGGACCAACCGACCCGACGGGATGGGGGTGAACGTTAGTGGATTTGGTCCTCGCAGTCAAGAGCCTTCCCCGGCCAAGCGGGCTGGCTTCATGGTCAAACGACCGGGCAACGGGCGGTTGCAGCATAGTATCGCCCAGGGTTGGGCGCTGAAAAACACGGTCATCCGGTTCATCCGAGTCTTGCAGGTCCAACCCGATGAAACCCCACCAAATGTGTACTCCGATTCTGAAGGGTCGAGCCTCGCAGCACCAGCCCCTCATGGATTAACAATGTCTTCCAACACCAATCAGGGAGGGCAAGTATGGGCAGGCGCCATGAATGCGGCGGAAATGCGACCAGGGCATGGCCAAGAGCAACCTTACAATTTCTTCTGGCGATTCTTGACAAGGCTCGAGGCGCTAAAGGCAAGGATCAATACCGCCAGGATCAACAGGACCCAGTCTCCTTTTTGCAGGATATCCCTGACCCCCTGGATCCCAAGCAACACGCCTCCCACCAAGCAAGCCCATCGCATCATCTGATTCACGATAAGGAACCTCCGTTGCACGCCTGTGTCAGTAGCATCGACCCGAATCCACGGTAGCCCCGCTACCCTTACTTCTTTAAGCAGGCGGTTGTAAAGAGGTAACGGGCTCCGGCAAGACCTTAAGGGACTCCTTTCCCTACCCCGCGTGCTTGAAGCTCGTTGCCACCTGGAAGAATCGCCGCGTTCCCGGACCAAGCTGGTCTTGGATGACGTGGCTGGAGGCAAGCAAGCACGGAGATTGGCGGCCGCCACCAAGTACCGCTGGTCCTAATGTCCTGCCCGTAGCAGCAGGATAGGCCAGGCATCACTATTGACAAAGTGAAGCGAGAACGACTAATAGCAGGGACAGCGACCTTGCCGGTCGGATGCACTTCGCTCACTCGTGCGCCTGTAGCTCAGTCGGATAGAGCAACGGACTTCTAATCCGTGGGTCGGGAGTTCGAATCTCTCCAGGCGCGCCACTTTACAGACGCAGCAAAAGATAGAGCGGGGAATTGGTACAAATCAGGATTGGTTCCCTACGGCACGGCTGATGTCAAGCCACGTCGAGCCCTATACCTAGATGCCTGGTCCCTGCCGCTCCGCGTTGCGTGGACAAGTGAATACGATGTCGTGGCACTAAAATCCGCCCGCCATATCACGGCACTCAACAACATCCCCCTCTGTCACAACCGCACCCCAACATACCACCGGACATACCACATCGACCCCTCGGCTTGGCAACTCAGGTCCGATTGCGGTTCTAGGAGACAGGTGATTCGCTAAATTGGTGGGGTCTAGCAGGTTTCCCGTGATCATTACCAGCGCTGCCACCCGACGGTAGGACAAATCACAGAGGGCATGGCTCAATGAGGGTTACTTCAAGTTGACTGCGTGCCGGTGGATCTCCCTTGCGGATTAGCAAGGTATCAAGATCATACTGCGTTGTGCACCACCCTGATCTCGAGTTCACCACATTGGCAAGAAAAATCGAACCACTCTGTGACGATTTCCACAAGATGGTTGCTCTGGCTCGCTTCACACATTAGTATGGTGTCAGCAGATTTGGGCTTAGAATGACGAACGCTGTTCGCCATAGGAGGGTCGCGGTGACTCAGCACAAGGCATTGGACATTTTGAATTCTCATCGCCAGGAATTGAAGGAATTCGGGGTCAAGTCTATTGCCCTTTTCGGATCGGCCGTCAGAGGAGAGGCTCGGCCAGAAAGCGATTTCGACGTCCTGGTGGAGTTCGAGGACCCAGTAGGGATTTTTGCGTTTCTCAGGCTTCAACATCGATTGGAAGAACTACTTGGAAGACGCGTCGACCTTGTGACTCCAGCAGCCCTGAAACGACAACTGCGTGACCAGATACTCAAAGAGGCAGTGTATGCCGGCTAGAGCCTGGAAGTTCCGCATCGAAGACATCCTTGAAGCCATTGATGACATAAGTCGATTGACCAGCGGGATGACCTTCAGCACATTTTGCGCAGACAACAAGACCACCAAGGCTGTACTGTACAATTTGGCGGTCATCGGTGAAGCTGCCAGGCGTGTTCCAGCCGACATTGCCATGCGCCATCCCCAGGTTCCATGGAGAGAGATGGGAGACATGCGGAATGTAGTCATTCACGAGTATTTCGGGGTTGATCTGGAAATACTCTGGAAGACGATCCAACAGGAACTCCCTCCGCTCCGGCCTTTATTGGAGGACATACTGGAAGTCGAAGGAGGCTCCTGACGTTCTCAAACAGGTGATGCACCGGTTTACTGGTGCGAACCCAGGTCCGCATAGATACGAAGCCCGGAACATTCCCCCTCGTACAAAGGGGGACTTCAGGTGAGTTTGCTCGCCAAAGTCCGTCAGAACCGCTGGGCAAGCCTTAAGTTGATGCCCGTGTGCTCAAGCAGGACTGCCTCACTCCATTCTTGTGGTAGTCACGCCATGGCGTGATGGGCTGAATGGTCATCGGAGGTGATCACCCCCTTGAAGGCGGCGCCCAAGATGGGTGTGAGGACTTTGGCACCTCGGCTTGCGGCTATGGAGAAATAGACCACCAGGGGAGAAAAGAAGGCCCAGAGGTTGCAGCGTTTTCCCTGGTTTTTTAACCAGTCTCATCAATGTTGAGGCCGGAGGAATCGGCCAGGGTTTGCCTGATCTCCTCCGCCAGGGGTTCCAGCTCGGGGCTGACGCGTTCGATGCAAGTTGGTGTTCAGCCGGTGGAGATGGAAAGTGTCTTCACCCAAGGTCCGGCGACAGAGTTCGACGAGGTGGTCGTGGTGGGTGAAGAGAAATATTTGGGTGCGCTGGGCCAGCGCGGCCAGTTGCGGGAGAATGGCGGTGGCCCGATCATCGTCACAGGTGATCAACAAATCATCCAGGATAAGTGGCATCGGCTCATGCTGTTCGAGATAACGATCGAGCGCCGCCAGGCGAAGTGCCAGATAGAGTTGATCCCTGGCGCCGTCACTCATTCCTGCAATCGAGACTGAAGTCTGATCCGGGCGCAAACCCACCAGGATAGGGGTATCGTCAGCATTGAACTCCGCGCCCAGTCCACCGAACGCGCCCCGAGTGATGCTCTGAAAAACCTGGCCTGATTTTTCCAGCAAGGGACCTTGGTTTTCTTTTCGGAACCGCTCGATCTGAGTTTGCAGGAAATGCACAGCCAAACGCAGGCGCACAAAGCGGGAGGCATCTTCTTTCAATTGCGCTGCGCAAGACTCGGCCTGCTGACGATAGTGCGCGGCTGCATCTCCGGCAGCTTCAAGCGTCTGCTTCTGATCTTTGAGTGCATACAAGATGTCGCGCAACGCCTGGAGCGCTGTTTCCTTTTCTTGTTTGTGGCTCTGGAGCATGCCCTTCCGTTGGGGAAGTGCCTCGATGTCTTCCACCCTGATGCGGGCAAGGAAGTCGTCCACCGTTTGGCCACGGGCGAGACCGCTCAGAGTGTCACGGAAGGCGGCAATTTGACTCTGCGCCTGGTCCCGTAACTCCAAATTCGCGAGCAGCGGTTCCAACGCTTCGACCGTCTCAAGTTTGGCCAGGTGGGTCAGTTCTTCCAACGCCTGAACCGCCTGGCTGGAAGACTCCTGAATGTCCGTCAGGTCGTTTTTTGCTTCTTCGATCTGCCCCGCCAGTTGGTCGTAACGGGTTTGGGCTTCTCTGCCTTTGGTAAGTGTATCCCACAGCTTAGATACCTGGGCTTCGGTCGTATCGCCCTTGATTCCAAGTGCGATGCAGTGATCGTTCACAGCTTGTTCGTATTGCCGAATCGCCTTCATCGTTTTCTGCGATTCGGTGGATAATTTTTTCCAGATATCGAATTTTGCAAGAATTTCCGCTCGTTCCCGCAAGAGAGCCAGTCCGGAATTGGGAGAAATATCTTCTGGTAAACCAGTAGCCTGACACTGTGACTTCCATTTGTTCGATGCCGCCTCGTCCGCTTTGCTGACCCGCTCGCTGTTCTGATGGAAAGTCTGCAGTTGAATCTTGAGCGTCTGTAGTTGTTCAGTGATCTCGATTCGTCGACCCGATGACTGTTCTCCTTGCTGGACTCGCTTTTTGGCCTTGTCGAAAAGCAGTCGTAAACTCTTTTTCTACAGACTCGGAGAGAACCGTGGCGAGCTGCATCTTGGCTTCTTGAACCTGGTTGCTTTTCTGTTGGAAGGTTTCCTCGGCAACTCTCAATTGACGAAGAAGTCTTTGAACTTACTCCAAGCTTCAAGCCATTCCTCCATTTCAGCTGGCGCTCGCGGCGTAATTCCGCAGGGCAGCCACTCCGCCTCCCAAGAGGCTTGGCATTCCTTCAATTTGCTCTGCAGTTCCGATATTTGCCCTTCCGCCTCCTGGTTCTGTTTTTCAGACTGGGTTATCTGAAAGCGTTTTTCCTCTGCCTGGGCCACAGCCTCAGCCTGTTCACGGAGTTGGTCCGCAATGTCGTCGGCCTGGGCAATCGTTTGCGGAAAGGCTTCCTCCAGAGGCGTGCCCGGAACGAATTCTTCCTTGCTCCCGTTGCCTTTCCACTCCGCCAGCACCAGGCTCCAACCGTGATCTCGATGATCTCTGGCTTTGCGGAGAGCGTGCTCGGAGGGTAATTCGCCAAGGCGCTCCATCCGGCCAAGCTCGGCTTGAATGGAGTCGATCCGCTTTTTCCCTTCATGAATTTTGGACTCCTCGGTCTTGATATCCCGATTTATCCCGTCCATTTCTTTGCCGACGCGGCGGATGGCGGCTTTGGTGGGAACCGAAAGGCTTCCCGTCGTGTCCAAATCATTTGGAGCACCGGTCAACTCTCGATGGCGATCCTTTACTTCATGGGTCAGTCGTTTGACCTCGGATTCGCTGGCCGAAAGTGTTTTGTTTGCATCGGTGGCTCCTGCCGCTGCGGATAAGGCGTCCCGGAGACTGCTCAAATCAGTTTCCGGTAGCGCCTTCAACTGCGTTTCCCGCGTCTCGATCTGCGTCTTGAGGTCTTCCATCTTTTCTCTGTGTTTTTCGCGCTCCTCCACTGCTTTTTGAAGATCATTGGCAGCCTCCTCGCAGGCCAGCCGAACGGCACTGCTCAGCCGCAGGGTCTCGAGTTCAGACATGCTACCGGTCAGTTCCAGATTTTGCATGCCCGCCCGCAGAGTTGCTTCAAGTCCGGCCAATTCGGTTTCCAGATCGGTCAGGGAATTTTTGCGATCCCCATAAACGCCCAGGTCCTGGTGCAAGCGATCCAGAGCGTCGGCCTCAGCCAGCAAGGCGGGTGAGGTCCGGCAGCTTGCCAATTGAGTTTCCAGTTTGGCGATCTGAGTCGTTAGCCGCTGGACTTCCGCGTGGGCATCGCTGGCCGCGTTCCGGGCGGCTCGCGCCCGCTCGACGAAATCGCTGGAAACTTCGGGCATCAATGGAAGCACCTCCAGTTTCCGCATTTCCTCACTCAAACGTCCCACCGTGGGAAGCGCGTCTTCGCAACGGGAAATCCACTCCAGGTCTCGGGTGATCCCAAGAATGTCGTCTTCCAGCTTAGTCTTATTTGTCTCGGCTGCTGCCAGCTCCCTTTCGATCTTCTCCCATGCTTCCGGGTTCACTGCGGCATCACGGCTTTGGCGCAGGAGTTCCTTGTGTTTAGTAGACGCTGGCCGGATCGAAACGTTGGCCACCGCACGGCCCTTAAAGAGACGGTCTGATTCTTCCGTCAGCGCCGCCAGAACCAGTTGAACGGGGGTTCCGCCCATACTGGCCGAGAACAGAGCATTACCGATATCCCCCTCACCACGGAGCAGTTGCTCTGCTCCTTCGCGAAGTTCCCTCGTACCCAGGCCAAACATCGTGGAAAAGTATTCCTGATCCACACTGCCCAGAAAAGGGATCAGTGCATTGTCAGGCAATGGATTGCCATCGGCGTCCAACAAGGTGTTTTTATTTCCCTTGCGGCGTTGGAACGTGAGTTTTTCTCCGGCCCGATTGAGTACCTCGCCCTTGATTCGCAATTCCTTGTAGTCGTGCACGAAATCGTCAGGCGATTGGCCGTGGATACCGAAGAGCAGATCGCGGAAGGCGCGGAGCAGAGAACTCTTACCCGCTTCGTTGGATCCATAGATGACATGGAGATCGCCGCCCTGGGCGGGAAACATGAGATCCAGATTGGTAAAAGGTCCGAAGGCCGGGATGTGTAATCGATCAAATCTCATGACGCCTGACCTCCCTTCGTTCCCAGGGCATCCAGAATGATGGCTCGCACATCCTCCATACGCTGTCGCTCGCTGGCTTTCGCTCCAGTCAGATTCAACTTCGCTTCGGACTTCGGGAGGCAGGACATCGAGCATCTCCTTAATCTCGTCAGGAAGATTTCCAGGTTCAACCCTGGCTTGTTCCAGGGTCTCCAGAACGATTTTGGTAAGGGCATCCCGCTCCGCAAGTTGTGCCAGGTCATACACGGGAGATGTTGAAACCTTGATTCGTTCAATCCAGATGGCCTCCTCGCCCTGATCTTGGGCACGGCCCAGCAATTCGGCGCGCCAGCGGTGCGTTTCACGGTGAAGCGAGCCGTGCAGGGGTGTGGCTCCAGTGAACACAATCCTGGCCGCGACCAATCGCCCCTCCACTTCACTTACAGCGCCGGCCATCGATTTGCTGACACGACTGAGTGCCTCTGACTCTTCTGTAACCCCGGCAAGATCAATCTCAAGCACCTGCCACCGGACAACGTCCAGGTCGTGCCAATCCACACTCTCCACCTCCAGGGAATCATTCACCGTCACCAACCGGCAGCCGTGCGGACCTACCTCCCGGGCATCCCGCCCCTGACAGTTCCCTGCGAACACAATCCAGGGATCCTGGCTGATCACCTCGGGTTGGTGAATGTGACCGAGCGCCCAGTAACCATAGCCTTTCTGACGTAGATCCGTTTCCGAACACGGGGCGTAGGTGTCGTGACCGGCTCGGCCGGTCAGGCTGGTGTGCAGGAGCCCTATGTTGAACTTGTTCGGCACGGCAGCGGGATAATCCATCACCAGATTTTCGGGCACCGCCCGGTTCGGAAATCCGCGACCGTGAATCACCACGGGATGTCCGGCTACTTCTATTGACTCCGTCGTCCGGGTGGAAAAGACGTGCACATTCTCCGGCAGGCTCAGTTTCCTGGAAATCACCGAGGCCGCGTCATGGTTGCCCGCAATCAGATAAACCGGAATGCCCTTGTCGCGCAATCGAACCATCTGCCCCCGGAAAAAAAGGCCGGTGCTGTAATCCTTCCAATCTCCGTCATAGAGATCACCAGCAATGACCAGAAAATCGATGTTCTCGTCGATGGCCAGTTGGATCAGGTTCTCGAAAGCCCGTCGCGTTGCGCCGCGGAGGACATCAACGGGTGCCCCGTCATGCGCCTCAAGACCTTTAAGCGGGCTGTCAATGTGAGCGTCAGCGGCGTGGATGAAACGTATCATGGCAGAGGTCCTATTGCTGCCTTCCTGGCAGCGAGTTTAGATGAACGCCATTCCAACGGTTGCCAACGAAGTCCTTGCCGCCGGTGGGAAGGCGGCCGCGTTACCAAAGGATTGGAGGATGGATGTGAGGACGGTCATGCTGGGAACTCGCCTGGTTTCAGTTGAAGCAGGAACTCCTCGCAGGGCACGCACCGGATACCGTCACGCAAAAGTCGCTCCCTCCCACGATACAGCAGCCAGCGGCGGCTCTCCGGAAAGTCTTCGCCGAAGTTCTTAACCCTACAACGACACTCCCTCATCTATTCGCCAGTGTCATTCCGAGCGTAGCGAGGAATCTCGAGCGGTTGCCGACGCATTGGCAAGATTTCTCGCTACGCTCGAAATGACACACTGGAACGAAATGTCGTTGTAGGGTTAATTCCGCGCAGATCCTGCGGCCGCACCTCGGCGGAGTTCTTCACTTCCAGGGCGTACAAGCCGCCCTCTCCATAGACCACGAAATCCACCTCCACTTTCGACCGTGTTTGCCAGTAATGCAATTGGTGATTGCCGCCCGTCCGCCTAATAGATTCACACCGCCGCGCCGAAGCTTGCGAACGCTTGAGCCGGTGAAAATAGACTGCACACCCTGCTTATCCTCGATCAGCAGATGGACGACTTCCAGCAACTCCGGCAGCTTTTGCACTTCGTCGATGACCACCTGCGGGACTTCAGACCTGGCCCCTATCAACTCCCGCAGACGCTCGGGTCGCGCACATAGCGAACGTAAGGTTTCCGGCTCCAGCAGATCTACCCAGAGCGCCTGTGGAAAAAGCCTCTGGGTCAACCAGGTCTTGCCCGTGTCGCGCGGACCCAGCAGGAAGAAGTGATCAGCGGGAGGTATGAAATATCGTGGTATTGATTCCATTTTGCGCCTCAAAATAGCAAAAACGATGTTACTTTAAGATATGTTTCCAAGATTGATGCACTCGCAAAAAGTCCCGAATGTCATCCCGAACGACACAGATGGATCTTATAAGTGACTGTAAACTCTAGATTCCTCCCTTCGGTCGGAATGACAAAATATGCGTTTTCATACTTTTTACGAAGCATTCAAGATTCACCCGAAAAAGTTTCTCCCGAACGGAATTTCAAATTGGTAATTCGCAAGTCGAGAATGGTGGCTGACTGACCATTCATGTTTTTCTCTCAAAAAGGCCCACCCCCTTCAAAATCAACGTCTGGACATGTGTTCTGGTAATCCGGAAGTCATGGCCTGACTCTTGCTCCTACCGCGCTATGGCTACTTCGGGTTTGGCCGGGTTACCTCTTCGGCCATCACAGAACCTGAAAAGAGCAAACCATCCGAAAAAATGGGACGCAAACGCCACTGAGCCTACGTCCCCCGCGGGATCCTGGAGCAGAGCTGCCGTGGGAGGTGTCTCATGAGCTGATCATTCCAATCGCCAAGGGGCACAACGTTTCTCAGAAATCGCACAGCATTGAAGAGAGGATCTCATATGAAGAAGCTGAGCGGATACTCCCTCTCGAAATTTGAATACCTCATCCGCATCTCATCACCCCACTTAGAGCGATTGACGGTATAGTCGAGTTCTTCTCGGCCTACTGAGGTACCCAAGGGTTTGCTGCGATCTGGCAGCCTGGCCTCAGGCCACAATGTTGCCAAGGCCCTTTCCTCCATCCTGCCCTTTGCCGAAAAAGCAGGATGGCACGAGGTGCGCCATGCTCACAACACCAGCTATCTCCACAAGTCAAAATGCGACGAGCACTGAGACTCGCCGAAGAAGATCCTGATGCGCCAAGGAAGAAAATCGTCTTTGAGTCTCACCATGCCCTTCACTGCGTAGGACCCGGCGCCAGCTACCCATCCTATCTTGGGCAGCTCACGGTTCTCAGCATAACCGACTCGGAAGTATGCTACTTTCAAGGAGGGTTCGTCTACTTTATCGATAAACGGGATTTCGTGAATCTCCTGAAGAGCCAGAGCTTCGATAGCCTCGGCACTGCGACCGAGACTCCCGGTACACGCCTGCTAACCGAGATGGAAGTGGAATTCATTCTGGGCATTTTAGCCACTGTCGGCCCTCAGGCAAGTTGGATGTTCCTGGGAACTGATCTGGCAGCGTTCATGGCAAGCAAAAGAAAAAAGTTGCCTAGATGGACGGCACAGATAGCATTATTATTCCTTGCCCGGATGATACTGAAGAAATACGCCACCGTCCTCTATCAAAGGCTCTGTGGCCTACATGCAGATGTAGTCTGGTCCAGCCTCGCTGAAGCTGTTTCGACGGATGATACCGCCATCTATCGATTTGCCGGGCGTTTGCTGGGACATTACGGTTCTGAGGAGTTGGTCGAGAGGGCCATTACCCGGCAGCAGACTATTTTTTCTTGCGTTTTTAATGGATTGGCAGCTCTATTGGACGTCAGTCCTGGAATCGAAGAGAGCACCGAAAGCGGGCAGCAGACACGAGTCAAAGATCTTGTCAGCGACTCTGGCGAAGGCTGGGGATCAGGATCTCCAGCAGTGACGTCCAGGTCACTGCTCCAGGCCATTTGCCCGCATCGTCATGAAATCATGAAGAGCATCGAAATGATCAGCGCCGAGTTCACCGACAATGCACCCATGCTGGAGAGCAATACAATATAGCGTAGCACAGAATTCAGGAGTTCCCATGGCCCGCTTGTTGGTGTGCTACCTATCGCGCTTTACGACCAGAGGAGCGGTATGTGGCTTGGTGCGTCTGCCAACCGCTGCGTTGTGGGCCTCTTCTTGAATCATCTACCCCGGGGTATTATCGCTCCATCAGAGATGGCTCCCTCGAATCCATCGGGCGAGCCGTTGTGATCTGACCTTTTTTCAACTTCGCCCGGACTTCCATGATCATTCGACCAGTGAAGGACAGCAAGCAGCCCCATCCTTCCAACCATGACAGTCAACCCAGAATTGCCGGTAATGTATGGCTCATTTGCGTCTTTATCGGATCGCGGGAATGGATGATCATTGGCTCAGTTCTTGAGCTGTGACATCACTTTCCAGCAGCACCGTGATCGCCAACTTTGAGTCTGCTACTATCTGGTTTCTCCAGAAAGACAAAATTCTTAAATACTCCTAAAACTTTGATCCGTTTCTTCGCAAATTGAGCTTCATAAATACTAAAGAAGACATAGTCAGTCCTAACAGTCTGGCTGGAAACCAAACTGCCGGCAATGCCACTCAACAAAGGAGCGATCAGCTGCTCAACAGATCCATCCTTCTGTTTTTGGCTCTCTTGAATAATACTTTGACGTATAAAGTTGTTATAGTCGTCCAAGGATGGATTCGTATAGACCAACAAACCAAGCAGAGCAACCACAATCAGTATACATGCTACGAATTTCATTGCATATACCATTTGTCTCTTTGCTCCTTTCTAGAAATACGCGGTGCCGGCGTGAAGGTTCCCAATTGTCTTCATCTGACGCCGTGCGGTCCGGCATTGATTCATCACGCTGAAGAAACCCGCGATATTGGGAAGCCTTCTTGTGCATTCCAGGGAGTCACTCTGATTTGAATCGTAGACTAGCATAGCACAGCCACAGGGCAATAGACCAATTCCCGATTCTGAACCGAGACGTTTGACGTTACGGCTTGCATCTATTTTGGATAATGGCAAGATGGTAGTTGCGTGGTCGTGCTTCGCGGGCACGCCAGCCGCATAGGGTAAAGAAACTCTATGAGAATACTGCCAACCGCGGGTGTCTCTTGGCTCGCCATAAGCGTTTGGAATATTTGAGGAGACCAGTGCATGAAGATCAGAATCCTGCTCGTGGATGACGAAAAACCGTTTGTGGACGCCCTGGCCGAACGACTGCGAGCCCGTGGGCTCCAAGCCACCACCGCCTATAGCGGAGACGATGCCCTGGCACGGCTGAACGAGGAAGACTTCGACGTGGTGATTCTGGATATGGTGATGCCGGGGAAAGACGGCATTCAGACTCTGAACGAAATCAAGCAGCTAAAACCTTTGGTGGAGGTGATTCTCCTCACTGGATTCGCCACGCTAGATACGGCTGTTTCAAGCTTGCAAAGAGGGGCATACTACTACCTCATGAAACCCGCCGACATGAGTGACCTGTTACGGGGCATCATCAATGCCTACAAACGCAAGGCCGAGCATGAAGAGCGCATCCGCCAGGCTGAAATCAACCGCCTTACGGTGATGCTTGCAGGGGAGATCTAGGTATTAGGTATAGCGAGGAAGATGGCTCCATTTCGCCGCTGCTTTACAGGGCAAGAGGGCAGAGCGACAGCGAGGTACCATGTCTCCGGAAACGCCGGCCGACAACTCACGTGAGGTGAACTGGCAAAGTTCAGGCATCCTCCAGGAACGGCAGCGGTGTGCCCTTGCGATAGGCGAGGGCCTGGCAGGAAGCCAGCAACTGTTGCTGGTCGTCGGTAACGGTGATGTGATAGTTGGCGGTTTTACGAGTGCGGCTGAATTCCCGAGCTTCTGCGGTGATGCGACTTCCCGGGGCCGGGGATGCCACATAGGTAACGTTGACGTTCAAGGCCACGGCCACGGTCCCATGGGAGTTGCAGGCGGTCTCGAAAGCGGCATCCATCAAGGCAAACAACGCTCCCCCGTGGGCCATCCCAAAAATGTTGTCCAACTCGGGCGTGACGGTCATGGCCACGCGTGAATAGCCCTCCTGCAAATCCACCAGCTCCAGTTTGAACTTCTGCGCAAAGGGTTCCTTACGAAAAGCGTCAAAGATGGCGTGGCGAATCGTATCGTTCATGGATGCTCCTAATTTCCTTCTTCTGAGAAAGGGTTATGTTTGCCTAAAATGAGCCTTGTTGCCAGTATGCTCTAGCAGAAAACACAAACCATCCGCCGAATCCCACCAGCAGCACCCCGCACACCCGGATCAACACTCGATAGCTCCGATCCTTGAGAATCCGCTGGCCATGGCTGACAGCATAGGATACCAGGCTGTACCAGGCGAAATCCCCGCTGATATGTCCCAGGAAGAAAACCGCCACCCCCAGCATCCCGAACTTCATGGAAGACACCAAATAGCCGAGCCCGATGGTCGCCCACCAGATGGTCCAGTAGGGATTGGCCAGGCTGGCAAGAACGCCCATGATCACGGGGTGGCGAGTCAAAGCCCGTGGTTGTGACACCGTGTTCGCCTGCAGGGAGAGTTTTCCCGCATGGCGAATCATATCCGCACCCAGCCACACCAGCACAACCCCACCCAACAGCGCAACCACCGCCATCACCGGTGCCCTTCTAAGGAAAGGCCCCATTCCCAGGATGATGGCCACCACCAGGGTCAGCTCCAACAGGGAATGGCCGGTCATCAACAGCGGGCCGGCGCGAAATCCACGGCGAGCGGTTTCCGCTATGGTCACGGTTAACAACGGTCCGGGCATGAGTGCCCCGGAAAGGGCTATGGTAAAGGATCCTCCAAATATGGCCAACACTTCAAGCATGCGCAATCCTCACAGCAGGCATCGACCTCCCTACCCCGGGTACCGGCAGCAGTCGGGTGTTCGACGTCAATCCCATAAATCTATTGATGTTCTTCGCTCAGCAGGGCGTTCACGGTCTTGACCGGATTGAAGGTGGTCCGTGGGACTTCCACGAACAGCGTGATCCAATGGGCCATGGCACCATTCCATAACCCGGGCAGTTCCATCGCCTTGAGTTCGCGCCCGTCTTTGGATTTGTTGGCGACAAACACCGCATCCGCATCCACAAACCGGTGAAGGTCGAACAACTCCCCGCGGTAGTCACGCACGGCGCACACAATATCCACCGGGTTGAAGTGGGTAGCCGCATGCCAGATGGCCTGCTGATCCTGGGATGCGAAGTTGACCTGGGCACTTTCCACTATTTGACGGCTCAACAAACCGTCCCTGGATTGCACCCAGAAGGGGCCACCACCCGGCTCACCAACATTCCTCACCATGCCGCACACCCGCAAGGGTCGATTCAAGAGCTGCAGCAGCTGTTCTCGACGTTGCCATGCGGGCTCGTCGACAACGGCTGCGGGCAGCTGCATACCCAATTCATCAGCAACGAATCGGGTCGCGTCTTCAGTAGCTTGTTCCGAAGCGGCCTCGGCCGCAAGCGTTCCCACAAGCGCGTGTACCTTACGCTGAACAGCTACCAGGTAACCGCCCAGCACCTGTTTCCATAAAATGGTGTCTTCCTTCAAGCGATCGGGGACGACGTTGTCAATATTCTTGATGTAGATCAGGTCGCCGGCCACATCGTTGAGGTTGGTCAGGATGGCACCATGTCCTCCGGGCCGGAACAGGAGACTCCCGTCACGCTCGCGGAAGGGGCGATTATCGAGATCAACGGCGATGGTGTCCGATGATCGCCGTTGCTCCGAAAAACTGACCTCCAGCCGCACCCCGTAGTTCGCGTGGTAACGCCCCCGCATTGCATTCAATAGCGCCGTGAACCCCTCCCGGTGTTCCGGTGAGACGGTGAAGTGGAGGCGGCAGGCCCCCTGAGCATCACGCACGTAATGGGCCGCCTCCACCAGGTGTTCTTCGAAAGCCGTACGGCTCCCGTCCGGGTAGCGATGGAACTTGATCAGGCCCTTGGGAAGACCTTCATAGTGCAAACCGCGGGTGGTCAACAGGCATTCCAACAGCTCACGCCAGCGCGACTGGTCGTTCACCGCCCATGTTCCGGGGTCAGCCACCGCCATGGCGGCTTGCAGGTCTTCCCAGAAGGCGAACCGTTGGCGGCCATCCCAGAATTGAAGAAAGCCGGCCGCGCCGGTATCGCCTTGGGAGGCCTGCTGCCGGATCTCCGCCAGGTCTTGAAGGTTCGACTGGCGGTAGTAATGGGAAAGGACCTGGAACATTCGGCTGGCGGCACCCGAAGCCGGGACAAACTTCACGAAGCGTCCCTCAGCCGCTGCCTCGGCCTGAATCCGGCGGTACGTCTCCATGGCATTGGCGGGGATGCGCTGAATGCCGTCACCAATGGTACAGGGGCGTAGAAGCTCGACGAAGTAACATGCCTTTTCGAAGATCTGGATCTGAGCACGAATCTGGGTTTCGGTGATTCCGAGAATCTGAGCCTGGAGGCGGTCCGCCTCACTAAACGACCAGTTCCCCATGCTTCATCCTTCTCTATAACCGTTACTCACACGATTGCCGTCTTTCTGCTCGGTAAGCGGGATGTAATTCCCCTCCCGGCAGGTTCACAGGCAAGATGTCATCAGCCGGGCAACCCGTCAAGACTCAATTCCTCTCCACAGGATAGTCTTCAACCCGGACCTCAGCACCTCAGTGTTCGGCCGCATCCTTTGCCGCACCGCCAGTTTCAGCCACCAGCGATTGCCAGGTCTTGCGTTCCAGAAAGCTTCCCGGCACGTTGGCCTCCATCTCCTGAAAAAGCGCCCAGGGCATAGCGAACGTGAAGTATTCCCGCCCCAACAGGTTACGAACGTATTTCCGCGCGGAAAGGTCGGTAAGACCCACTACTGCACGGGGTTGTGCCGACCTGGCTTCAGCCAAGGGGAAAATGCCGATGGTCTGGCAACCGGCGCCGAAGGGAATGATGACGTTCTGCAGCGAGTCGCGAGCGTAGTTGGCCAGCACCACCAGGGCCGAAAGCTGATCAGGATTGGCCACGAACACCACCGTGGAAGGAGTCGTCTGATCCAACCCCACGGTCCCCAAGGGTCTGAAGACCACGTAGGGGAAGCCGATATCCTGGATGGGCAAATCATCCACAAAACGCTTCACCAGTTCCGGTGACTTGACATAGCGTTCACCCACCAAGAACTCCTCGGCAAATTCCTTACCGGCGGCGGATACCAGGGCGTTTCCTACTTGACGTCCGGTTTCCCACTGTTGATTGCCGGTAGAAAGGAAATGGGCGAAGCATTCCACCCCACCAGGAAACTGCGTATAGACGTTGCCGAAACCAAGTCCAACACCGCCGCCCCAGCATCCGTAGGTCTCCCGATCAAACACGGCGGCCTTGCCTCGGGCCGCGTTGGCAAACAGAAACATCACACAGCTCCACTTGCCCTTTTTGAAACGCAACGCCCCATCAGGTTCCTGATCGGTCTGAACGATGGCCACAGGATGGTGCTTGAGTTTCAGAGCTTTCGCTAGTTGTGATTCCATGGACACATCCTTTCCGGATTAGAAGGTTGAGATTCCTTGGCTAAGGCCGATGCGGTCCGTTCCTCCAGCCATTTTCGGGGTTCCCCCGATGTTGAAAGTAGCGTCAGGGTTGAGACAAAACCTTGGCCGATTTCCTCTGGCGACTTACCAGGACTGGTGACAATGCGCTGCCACACCCTCAGTGAAATTGTAACCTGAGTCTCGAATCGAAACATCCGCATCGCCATGGGGGTCTCGGCTCTCATGGGCAATCCAAATTACCAAGGGAGGAAACGCCGATCAACCGTTCACATTGATAACGCGACTGCAAAAACCACGGTGCACAACCAACCGTCCAGCTTGACCTTCTCAACCGAGCCGCTCGGCTGTCGATTGGTTCTACTCTTTTTCAACCCGATGTGATAAGGGGACATGGCATGTCCGACGGTTGATTTGGCTCGCCGACGCACTTGCGCACGTCTGAAGGCCGTATGCGTAACCCGGCCTACCCGGCCGCGGGATCATTGGCTGTGGCGTCATGTTGGCGGGCATGCTGGCATCGCAACTGCCTATCCAGGTTCGCCTCACCTCAGGAAATCGCCGGCACCGGCATGCCGGGCGGAACAGCTCCAGTGTGAGCGCCACCACTTCAGAGTGAACCCATGGCTCTGCTCCTCTATGGCAAACTTGTAGCCACAGCCGTGATCTGGGGCGGGACATTCGTCGCCGGAAGGGTCCTGGCCCAACAGATGGGCCCATACTCGGCCGCCTTTATGCGCTTCCTGGTGGCATCGGCATGTCTCACCCTTTTTGTGCTGAAGACCCACGGTAAGCTCCCGCCCCTGAACCGAGGGCAGATCCTGCCGGCGTTGCTGTTGGGTCTGACCGGTGTGTTTGGCTACAACGTCTGCTTTTTCTCGGGCCTAAAGACCGTGACGGCGGGTCGGGCGTCGCTCATCATCGCCACCAATCCGGTGTTCATTGCTTTGCTGGCATCGCTGCTATTTCGCGAACGCCTCAGCTTCGTAAGGCTGGTGGGCATCGCTCTGTCCATAACCGGCGCGGCCACCGTGATCGGCCATGGACAACCCCAGCTGGTGCTTCAGGGGACCTTTGGCCGTGGCGAGTTGTTGATCCTCGGATCGGTGGCCAGCTGGGTGGCCTATTCGTTGATCGGCAAGGTGGCCATGCGCGAGCTATCACCTTTGGTGGCGGTCACTTACTCTTGTGCCATCGGGGCCTTGGCCCTGCTGCCGGCGGCCGTCATCGAGGGCGTCTGGAAGAATTTGAGCCATTGTTCCAACCAAGCCTGGTTGAGCATCCTCTATTTGGGTCTGATGGGATCGGCCCTGGGGTTCATCTGGTACTATGAAGGAATCAAAGCTATTGGCCCGGCCCGCGCCGGCGTGTTCATCAACATCGTGCCTCTAAGTTCCGTCGTGCTGGCTTTTTTCCTTCTCCATGAACCGGTGGACTCCTCCTTGCTGGCGGGTGCCGCCCTCATTATCACGGGAGTCTACCTCACCAACCGAACCCCCAAGGTTCGGGCCGCCTGAAGGTCGCAGCTGGTTCATGTTGGGTTTCATCTTGTTTGGTTGTCTAAGGTTGTTGGTTGCCTAAGACTTCAGAATGGTTATTCTTTGGATTACACTTCAAGATCAAGCAGAGACGCTGCTGCCGAACCGATCGTATTTTTGAGCAACCGGGAAACTTGCCAAAAGCGCGGCGCGCAGCGCCCCGCTAGGGAGCGCTTCAATGGATCTGCCTTTAGATCGTTACCTTCGTCCAACCGCCATCTTGGATGTGGATCATCCTGCCGTGATCCAATTTGCCACCACCACCGTGGGCTCCATTGAAAGCCCGGTGGACCGTGCCATTGCCCTCTACCTTGCAGTACGCGATGGTATTCGCTACGACCCCTATGCGCCCTTCTATCACTCTGAACATTACCGGGCCAGCTATGTCCTGGAGCGGGGACGGAGTTTCTGCATACCCAAAGCGGCTCTGCTGTGCACCCTGGGTCGTGTTTGCGGGATACCCTCGCGGCTCGGCTTCGGTACCGTGCGCAACCATCTGGCCACCAAGCAGCTCATTGACTATATGGGCTCCAACCTCTTTGTCTATCACGGCTTTACGGAGTTCTACCTGGAGGGGAAATGGATTAAGGCCACGCCGGCATTCAATCGGGAACTGTGCATCCGCCACCAGGTCCCCCCGATGGAGTTCAACGGCCGCGAAGACTCCCTGTTCCATCCCTACAACCTGCAGAATCAAAAATACATGGAATATGTGGCCTACCACGGGTCCCACGATGACGTCCCGGTGGCGGACATCCTTGCAGCGTGGGAGCACGCCTATGGGAAACAACGGGTCCAGAATTGGATTGACATGATGGAGCGGGGTGAGGACATTCGGACACACGATTTTGCCAGTGAGGAAGTCATCGTTGGTTAGAATGGTGCCCTTGCCGACAAGATCGGACCTGACGCAGCGATGTGATTGGCCACCAGCTCCCAGTCTTACAGGGTAACGAATCGGTACCTCTAAGAACTCACTTGGCACTTGCCTAAGGAGGCTCAACCATGAAATCCAAAGCTCAGGCAATGCTTATGGCCGCCTTCGCCGCTGATGCATTGGCTATGCCGGTACACTGGATTTATGATACTGGTAAGTTGGCGAATGAGTTTGGCCGAGTGGATCGCTTCCTGGAACCGGTCAGCGGTTCTTACCATTATGGAAAGGCTAAGGGCGAGTTCACTCACTACGGGGATCAGATGCTGGTCCTGCTGGAATCGGTTGCTGCCTGTAGCGGTTTCGATCTGGACGATTTCGCCCGTCGCTGGCGTGGACTCTTTGCCGAATATCGGGGCTATTTTGACAAGGCCACCAAGGCAACCCTGGAGAACTTCACTCGAGGTGCCATTCCGGCCGATGCTGGTTCGACCTCCAATGATCTCGCCGGGGCCGCCCGGGTGGTGCCCCTGGTGCTGTGCTACCAGCAGGATTTGGATGCGCTGGTCAGCGCAGCCCGACTCCAGACTCAGATGACTCACAATAATCCTGAAGTGATCGAATCGGCCGAGTTCTTTGCCCGAGTTCTATGGATGGTGCTGCACGGGCGTTCTCCTCTGGAGGCCGTTGAAGAGGCTGCAACCAATCTGCAAGCGGGAACCCCTCTAAGGGCCTGGTTGTCCACTGCTCGGCAGTTGGCCGCCCAGGACAGCGTCTCCGCCATTGGCGAGTTGGGACAAACCTGTCATGCGCCACATGCCTTTCGATCTATTATCCAGTTGCTGGCCAGGCATGAGGACAATCTGGTCGAGGCTCTGGTGGAAAACGTCATGGCCGGAGGTGATTCCGCCGCCCGCGGTATTCTGGTGGCCGCGGTGCTGGCCGCTCATCACGGTTGGGACGCCATTCCCGGAGAGTGGAATGCTGAACTCAAGTGCCGCGAGCATCTGGCCAAGCTTGCCGCTCCGTTTGGAACCTAGGAGTACGGCAAGGCGGAACGCCCACCAAACCCATTGAGGGTAGCATGGAATCATCCCATCCAGGTCGAGTCTTGGTCGTTGATGACGATGAACAGCTCCTGGAAGCCTTGCGTCGGGCCCTCACACTGGCGGATTACGAGGTGGATGTGGCCAGCAACGGTCCAGATGGTTTCAGGCTTGCCAGCAAGGGCCCTTACGATGTCATCATTATTGATCTCATGCTACCCGGTATGGATGGCCTGGAAGTGTTGCAGCGGCTTCGCCGTCAAGCCATTGAAACCCCGGTCCTGATTCTCAGCGGCAGGGACGGTGTTGATGATCGTGTGGCCGGGCTGAGCATCGGGGCAGACGATTATGTCGTCAAACCTTTCGCGTTTGTGGAATTGCTGGCCCGAGTTCGCAGCCTCCGGCGACGCGCTCGAAGCTCTCAATCCAGTACACGCTTGCGGGCAGCGGACCTGACCCTGGACCTGGTGACACGTCGGGCTTTCCGTGGTGACGAGGTCATCGACCTTCGCCCCATTGAATTTCTCATGCTCGAGTGCCTGATGCGCCGCAGCGGTGAAGTTATTAGTCGCAAAGAGCTTGTGCAGCACGTGTGGGGATACAGTTCACCATCGTCCACCAATGTGGTGGAAGTTCACATCTGCCGACTGCGCGAAAAGATTGAAAAACCCGAACGGGAACCACTGATTCAGACCGTTCGTGGTTCCGGCTATATGTTCAAACCAGCCGCAGAATCCTGGGCGGTTGACTGACGTTTCGCCAATCGCGTTCGGACCCTGAGAAACCAGGAAGAGCCAAGTGGTGGTCGGCCTCAAGGGGTTCACCCGCTTTGGCTGTGTCGATGCGCGAGAAGGTGACCCTTGAAGAAACTTGGGAGATTTTGGTGGTATTTCGTTTCTGCCCCCTGTGTGGCAAGCCGCTCCGACAGGAATTGATCCATGACAAACTGCGGCCCCACTGTCAGGGTTGCGGCTATGTTCAATACCGCAACCCCACCGTGGGCGTCGCCGTGATGGTGGTGGAAGACGAACAGCTGTTGCTGATCCGCCGGCTGGGATCTTATGAAGGCTTGTGGTGCATTCCCTGCGGACATCTCGAATGGGACGAGGACATCAGAATCGCCGCGCACCGTGAATTCCTCGAAGAAACCGGGTTGGAAGTGGCCGTGGGCCCGGCTTTTGCCGTTCATTCCAATTTCCATAAGCGGAATCATCAGACGGTGGGCATCTGGTTCTGGGGAAGGCGCTTGGGCGGGACTTTGTATCCCGGTTCGGATGCCGGTGATGCCCGATTCTTCCCCATCCGGGATCTCCCCGAAGCCGTCGACCTGGCCTTTCCAACCGATCTACTGGTCTGCCGACAGTTGAAATCGTGTCTCCAATCGGGTGATCTCAGCGGCTGGCTGGACTCTTGTCTGGCCGGCCATTGGGAAACTCGTTGCACTTGACCCTTGTGGTCATTGTGAAGACGGCCCGACTGGGACATCGAACTTTTGCCGTTGACCTCACCATGAAACCTTGCTAAACGTTGCAACCAGCCGGTGCAGTGGTTTCCAGCGCTTGCATTCGCGGGCGTGCCATGTCACAGCTCATCGAACCCAAAGGATCGCTCCGATGAAAGAACTCCTGTGTGTCACCCTTAAGAAGAGCCTGGCCAGTCTGCTGCCTTGGGATATTCCATGGTATGATGCCAGCCATACGGTCTTCTTCGCCGCCCTTTACGGAGCCTTAACCTTTATCGGTTTCGGTTTGTTCATTGCGGCGTTGATGACTATCCGATCCATGAAAAAGGGAGAAAGCGATCCCCACCATTGATGGGTTGGCACCACGAATCTTCCCAGTCATGGGGGACGATCGACCCGGCACCGTCGAGTTCACCAAGGGCGGATGGTCACGCCGCGCCCTGTGGGCAACCGAATAGGTTCGGGCCTTGGCACTCACCTATTGACAGGGAAACGCCAAAACCCGAGATAATGCTATTTGTCGATCTGCATATCAAATCAAAGAGCAAGGTCCGCTGTCTCCCACCTCGAAATGAAACCGAACATAACGCTTAGCCAAAACAGGTCATATTCCGCTCGAGATTTGCCTATTCGCATGTGACTGGGTATTGGCTGAGGAGGTTGCCACTTTGGAAGCAAAAGCATTTAGAGAGTACGATATTCGCGGTATAGCCGGCAAAGACATCACGGACGACGATGTCATCCGCATGGGCAGGACGTTCGCCACCTACATGCGGCAACAACACCGCGACCGCATTGTCGTCGGCCGTGATTGCCGCCTCACTTCCAAGTCCTTCCGGGACCGTCTGATCGAAGGGCTTCTGGCCGGTGGCATGGATGTCGTGGACATTGGGATCTGCCCCACCCCGCTGCTCTATTTTGCCCTGCGCCATCTGGAGCGCGAAGGCGGAATCATGATCACCGCCAGCCACAATCCACCTGAATACAACGGTTTCAAGATTTGCAACGACTTCGACACGATATCCGGGGAGGAAATCCAAAAGCTGAGAAGACTCATGGAATCCGGGGATTATGCCGGCGGCCGGGGTAGGCTTAGCGAATACGACATCATAACCCCCTATACCGACTTTGTACTCAGCAACATTCGCATCCCCAAAACGCTCAAGGTAGGTCTGGATGCCGGGAATTCAGTCGGTGGCCCCATAGCGCTGCCGCTGCTGGAAAAGCTTGGATGCGAGGTCCATCCCCTGTACTGCGACATGGACGGTACCTTTCCCAATCATGAACCCGATCCGACGGTCATCGAGAACCTCAAGGATTTGATCGCCCTGGTCAAGCGCGAACACTTGGATGTAGGCATCGCCTATGACGGTGACGGAGATCGCTTGGGGGTCGTGGACCACAACGGGGATGTGGTCTTCGGCGACAAATTGATGCTCATTTTTGCTCGCGAGATCCTGACCCGTCAGCCGGGCGCCACCTTCATCTCCGAAGTCAAGTGTTCCAAGACCCTTTACGATGACATCCGCAAGCGCGGTGGCAAAGCCATCATGTGGCGAACCGGACATTCTCTGATAAAGGCCAAAATGAAGGAAGTGGATGCTGTCTTGGCGGGTGAAATGAGCGGTCACATGTTCTTCAAGGATCGCTATTTCGGCTTTGACGACGGCCTCTACGCATCTTTTCGCTTGCTGGAGATCCTGGGCCAAACCGGCGCCACCCTGCCACAACTGCTGGAGGACGTGCCGGTAACGCATACCACTCCGGAAATCCGGGTGGAATGCCCGGACGAGACCAAGTTCGAGGTGGTGGAAAAGGCCAAGGAACACTTCCGGGCAATGAAGTTGGACATCATCGATGTGGATGGCGCCCGCATCGTATTCGACGACGGCTGGGGTCTGGTGCGTGCATCCAATACTCAACCGGTATTGGTCCTGCGCTATGAGGCCAATACCGCAGGAGCGTTTGGATGAGATCCGGCAACTGGTGGAAGGCACCATCGACGCTATCAAGAACGCGTAACCACCATCACGCCTTGACGATCTTGTCTCGCCCCTCCCGAACGTGTTTGGTGGCATTGCGGGTGTCGATCACCAGCGCTGCATGCTTCACGATCCAATCATAGTCGTAGTCGGAATGGTCGGTGAGAATGAGGACCGCGGCCATTTCCGCGAGAAGATCAGGGCTGAGCGGCACGGATTCGCAGCTCAAAGCTCTGCTTGCGCCCCGGGCGCAGCTTCGGGATGTGTGGATCGTTGTAGAAGACCTCCGCGCCCCGTTCGATGAGCAGGTGCATGACCTCGTAGGACGGGGATTCACGGTCATCGTCGATGTCTTTCTTGTAGGCCACCCCCAGCACCAGGATTTTAGACCCATTGAGGCAAAGGCGGCGGCTGTTGAGCGCTTCCATGAGCTGCTGCAGCACGTATTGCGGCATCGAAATATTGATCTCGCCGGCGAGTTCGATGAACCGCGTGGCAAAATCGTATTCACGGGCCTTCCAGGTCAGGTAGAACGGGTCGATGGGGATGCAGTGGCCCCCCAATCCCGGTCCAGGATAGAACGGTGTGTAACCGAAGGGTTTGGTGGAAGCCGCCTCGATCACTTCCCAGATATCAATTCCCATCTTCTGGGTGAGTACCTTGAGTTCGTTGACCAGAGCGATGTTGACGCTTCGAAAGATATTTTCCAGCAGTTTGGTTAATTCGGCGACCTGGGTGGACGATACCGGCACTACCTGATTGACAGCGTACCCATAGAGTGCTTGGGCTCGTTCCAGACATGCCGGGGTAGTCCCGCCAACCACCTTGGGAATGTTGCCGGTGTGGAAGCTCCTGTTGCCTGGATCTTCACGCTCCAGGCGAATAGGCCAGGTAGAAATCCTTTCCCACCATGAGACCGGTTTGTTTGAGCCGTGGCAGCATCATTTCTTCCGTCGTGCCTGGATAGGTCGTGCTTTCCAGAATGATGAGCTGGCCCCGGCGCAGGCGCGAACCAATGGTTTCGGTCGTGGCCAGCAGATAGCGAAGGTCGGGTTCCAGCTTGTCGGTGAGCGGCGTCGGCACGCAGATGAGAACACAGTCGGCTTCCTTGAGCCGGTCAAAATCAACGGTAACGTCTAACCGTTGCCGGTCAAACAGATCGCTGATCGGTTCGATGGGTATGTGCTTGATGTAGCTTTCCCGGCGACGTAGCGCATCAATTTTCTTATCATCGATGTCAAAACCAATGACCGGGAAACCCGCCTTGCCAAATTGAATCAGCAATGGCAGCCCGACATAACCCAGACCAATGATGCCCACCACCGCTTGTTTGTTCTGGATTCTTTCCAGTAGATCAGTCATGCTGGCCCTCACAATAGGGAGTTGCGGATACCGTGGATGATCGGCTACCCTGCCGCCTCACGGGGCAAAGACACTCCCGATAGTGCCAGATATCTCTCACCATTTCAATCTCAATGGCGGTCGAGCCGCGGCCACACGAAACGAGGATTGTTCCCATGGGAGTTGGTTGTCTGCTGACGGGGGTTGCTGGATTTGTCGGGAGCCACCTGGCTGAACGACTGCTGGCGCTCGGCCACCGGGTGATCGGAGTGGACAATTTTGCCACCGGGCGGCAAAGCAACATGGACTCTTTTGGTTCCCACCCGAACTTCTCTTTCCATCAACGATCCGTCGCTGAACCTGGTTTGATCGAGGAATTGAGTCAGCTGCATCCCGGCATGCAAATCGTCTTTCATCTGGCGGCCGTGGTGAGTGTCCCCTACTCGGTGGCTCATCCCGAAGAGACCATGACCATCAACCACCAGGCCACGCTGCAACTCCTGTCCGACGCTCGCCGAAAGGGCTTTGGGACCTTCGTGTTTGCTGGTTCGGCTGCCGAATATGGCACCGACTCTCGCCTACCCCTGCGCGAGGACTACGCCGACGCAGCCACGCATCATCTCAGTCCATACGGGGAAAGCAAGTACTTGGCAAGCCACGCGGTGGCATCGAGTCAGATTCCCTGTGGCATTGCCCTGCGTTTTTTCAACATCTACGGGCCCCGCCAGGACCCTTCCAGTCCATACAGTGGTGTGATCTCCCGCTTTGTGGAAATGGGTTACCGCCGTCAGCCTTTGACTGTTTTTGGGGATGGTCAACAAACGCGCGATTTTATCTATGTGTCTGATGCGGTCGATGCCTACCTAAATGCTGCCGGGCTCTACGGAAAGACCAGCCCGAACCCTGTCCCAGCCGGAATCTATAATGTGGCCACCAACGTTCCAACTTCCATACGCGAGTTGGCCAACCTCATCCGCGAACTCACCGGCAATCGGCAAGACCTGGCTTTCTCCGCGGAACGACCGGGCGATATCCGTCACTCTGTGGCCGACATCCACCGGTTGCGCCTGGAAAGCGGGTGGACGCCCCGGGTTTCTCTTCGCGACGGTTTGCTGCAGACTCTAACTTGGGTACAATCATCATGGACTATCTCGTAAGAAGTCGGAAAACACCATTTATTGTCACGACTACATCGTCATTGACTCAGTGGATAAGGAGACCACCATGAAAAAATGGATCATTTTGGGTACCCTGGCAGTGTGTGCCGTGACAGCCTTATTCCTGGCTACGCTGGATTCGCCGGCACAACGATCGGAACTGCGGCGGCCCGGCGAGGCCTTTCAGCCGGCCGATTTCAATAAGCTTTTGGGCATGGAGGGGTTCAGCAATATCCTCCTGCAAAACCATTTCAAGCTCTATCAAGGCTATGTGAAAAACGCCAACGTCCTCGATGAAAAACTCAGCGCCATGCTCCGGGACAGCAAAACCGACACCCCCGAATATGCCGAACTAAAGCGGCGGTTCGGGTTTGAATTCAATGGCATGCGGCTCCATGAGCTCTATTTTGGCAACCTGGGTGAGAAAAAGGACCTGGACCCGGCCAGCCCCTTGTATGTGGCGCTATCCAAGAATTTTGGCAACCATGCCCAATGGAAAAAGGATTTCATCGCCACCGGCACAATGCGCGGTATCGGCTGGGTGATTCTCTATCTGGACCCGCTATCGGGGCGTCTTTTCAACGAGTGGGTGAACGAACACGAAGTAAACCACCTGGCAGGCTGCACGCCCCTGCTGGTGATGGACGTCTTTGAACACGCCTACATGACTGACTACCAGTTGGATCGAGCCCGCTACATTGAAGCGTTTTTCAAGAACATCAACTGGGACGTGGTCAGCAAGCGCTTCCCATGACGCCAAGCGAGTATGGCTTGCTACCAGGTGCGGCGCACGGGCACACCGTTTTCCTGAAGGAATTCCTTGATCTGTCGGATGCTGTAGGTGCCGTAATGGACCATGGAGGCAATCAGAGCGGCATCGGCGTGGCCACGGGTGACTACATCCAGCAGGTGTTCCGGCTGGCCGGCGCCCCCCGAAGCAATCACCGGTATCTGCACATGGGTTGAGATCAGGCGGGTGAGTTCCAGTTCATAGCCGATCTGGGTGCCATCGGCATCGATGGAGTTGAGACAGATTTCGCCGGCACCCAGGCGTTCCGCTTCCTGAGCCCACCAGAGGGCGTCAATGCCCATGAAGGTGCGGCCGCCGTTGATGACGATTTCATAGCCGCAAGGGATCTTGGCGGTGACGGGGACCTTCTTGACGTCCATACCCAATACCACGCACTGGCTGCCGAAGGCCTCCGCGCCCTGACGGATGATCTCAGGGTTGACCACCGCAGCCGAGTTGACACTCACCTTCTCGGCCCCGGCCAATAAGACATCACGCATGTCCTGCAGGGTCCGAATCCCGCCCCCTACCGAAAATGGAATGAAGATGGACGCCGCCACCCGGTCCACCACATCCAACATGATGTTGCGACGATCGCTGGACGCGGTAATATCGTAAAACACGATCTCGTCGGCACCTTCTTCGTAGTAATAGCGCCCCATTTCCACCGGATCACCGATGTCGACGTTGTCCTTGAATTTGATCCCCTTGGTGGTGCGTCCGTCGCGCACATCCAAACAGGGGATGATGCGTTTGCTCAGCATAGAGGCTCCTTGGCACGGGCTCTTTACCGCCGCCCATCCCACCGGCAGAAATTGCGCAGCAACTGCAGACCCGGCGGGCCACTTTTCTCAGGATGAAACTGGACCGCCACCAGATTGTCCCGTGCCACCGCCGAGGCAAAGGTGACGCCGTATTCGGTGGTCCCAGCGACGTCCTTGGAATCCGCCGGGTCGGGATAATAGCTGTGGACGAAGTAGAACTCGCTGGTTACGGGAATATCGGCAAAAACCGGATGCGGTTTCGCAAAGTTCACCCCGTTCCATCCCATGTGCGGAATCTTCAGCGAGCGACCGGCGCCATCGGTCATCTCCCTGTCAAACAGCCGCACTTTGCCGGAAATGATCCCCAGGCACGGAGTATCGTTTTCTTCGCTGTAGTCGAGCAGCACCTGCAAGCCCACGCAGATGCCCAAGACCGGCACTCCAGCCCCCAACCGTTCGCGCAGCACCGCATCCATTCCCAAGTCACGCAAATCGGCCATGGCTTTCCCGGCGGCACCCACACCGGGAAAGATCACCCGCTCGGCATCACGGATGACACCGTGATCGTCCGTGACGCGGCAGGGATAGCCTAAGTGTTTGAGTGCCCGTTCCACGCTGGTAAGGTTCCCCGCTCGATAGTCCAGGATAGCAATCACAGGTTTCTCCTCGTCGTCATTGCATCGCCACGAACAGCCCCGGGCCGTTCGTGCAAGTTTCTTTTGACATGTTTTCCGCTAAGGGGCAAGATCCTTCCAGGGTCACTGCCCGGCGTCGTGAGGCCAGGTTTCCATCCCGATGGGGATGGTCCCGCTACGATGTTGCCCGTGACGCACCGGCACGCTGGCACCTCCCCCGCACCAGCATAACCGCTCACAACGTAAGGACAGAGCTATGCAAGGAATCATCGAATCACTCCGCAAGCAGCGACAGCAACTCATCGAAGACCTTGGCGATGACATCTTCAGCCGTCACACCAGCCTGCTGGAGATTGCCATCATCTCCCTTTACAATCGTCTGGTCAACCGACTCACCCAGGACAGCGAGCAGTTTCGGGCCAGTGGCGCGGTGGTGGCCCTGGGAGCTTTTGGAAGGGGCACTATGGGCCCGGACGATCCGGTTCAGATCCTAGTGCTGCAAGCTGAAACCAGGGGTGAGGACTTCCCCTGGCAGGAAGAAATCGCGGCACCGCTGGAAGAGGCGGGCTGGAAGCTGGAAGTGAGTGTTGATCACATCGACCACATCGCCGGTCGGGCTGAAATCGATTTCGCTTACCTCCTGCAGCTTCTCGCGGCGCGTTATGTATCGGGAAGCCGTCCCCTTATGGAACAGCTCGATCGCGCCCTCGGCGAACTTCTGGCCAGGTATCGGGAGCAATGGCTGCGGCGACTGCGCGAGGCCTGTGAAGCACGTCTGCTGCTCCTACAGAACCCACAAAGTTGGCTGGAACCTGATCTCGATCAGAATCCGGGAGGGCTTGCCGACATCCATGGCATCCGCATGGCCTGCCGTATCGCCGGCGATGTCCGGAGCATCGAGGATTCTATTTTTCGTGGTTATCTGTTGCGGGAGGAAGTGGATGCGCTGGTGCGCGCCGAGAAGCTTCTGGCCCGCCTTCTGGTAGTCATGCAGACCATCTCCCAGGGCAACGCCACGGTCCTGCGCTTCCACGACCAGGAAATGCTGGCCGACAAACTGCGCTATGCAGCCCGATCCGGTTTCCTTCCCGTGGAGACCTTCATGCAACAAGTCCATCAGACCTTTCATAAGGTGGCGCGGATTTGCGACGATTTCTGGGGGCGGATGGCGGAAGGCTTATGGCGGGAAGGTGAGGAGCCGCAATCGGAGGATCACCCGGAATGGCTGGAAACCGGCGTGGCCTATCGTTTTGGCAGGATCGTTGTGTCTCCCACCAGTTACCCGCAGTCCGCCGCTTCCATTATCCACTTGTTTGTTCTGGCCGCCAAACACCGCCTCGGCTTTGCCAACAGTACCAAACAATGGATTCGGCATCACCGCAACCTGCTCGACGCCACTGCCGGCGATACACAAATTCGACGAGAGCTGGAGGATCTGCTCCTGGCCGACCTACCCGGTCTCCCCGTGGTGCGCGGTCTCTACGATCAGGGCTTGCTCACCGCCCTCATTCCGGAATTGGCGCCGGTGCATGGCCTGATACAGCATGACGCCTTCCATGCCTATCCGGTGCACGAGCACCACCTGCGCACTCTGAGCGAACTCAAACGGCTCCAAAGCGGTGAATACCAACAGGATCAGCCGGAACTTACCCAAATCGCTCTTGGCGTGGACCAACCCGTAAGGCTGTATTTGGCTGCTCTGCTCCATGACATCGGCAAAAGCGCCGGAAGCGAACACGCTCTCCACGGCGGCGAAAAGATCCCGACCATCGCCCGCCGCCTCGGCTTGACCGCCGAAGAATCCGACACCGTGCAGGCGCTGGTGGCCCAACATCTGATGCTCCTGGACAGCGCCGCCATGCGCGATCTGGCCGACGAAGAGATGCTCTCCCAATGCGCCCTCAGCGTCGGCAGCGTGGAGCGGCTCGACTTGCTCATCCTGCTGAGCTTCGCCATTATGGTCGCGACCGGCCCCAAGGCCATCGAGAAATGGCATGAAACCCCGGTGCTGCAACTTTATCAGAAGGTCCGGCTGCTCTTGGAGAAAGGCGAACCCAGTGCTCAGGCCATTGCCGAAAAAATGGAGCATTTGAAGACCGAAGTCAGCATCGAGGTGGCCGATATCATCGACGATGACGAATTGGACCTGCACTTCGCCGAATTGGCACCGCGTTATCTGCTTTCCATGCATCCCCAGACCATTGCCCGGCACCTGCGTCTGGAACGCCAGCTTCAACAGAGCAAGGACCGGTTGATGTGTGAAGTGGGCGGTTCCGGTTTCACCTATGAATTGACCCTGATGAGCTACGAGATGCCGGATCTATCTGGTACGCACTGCCGGTATCCTCACCCTGCATGACCTCAACATCACCGGAGCGCAGGTCTTCACCAAGAAGAACGGTGTGGTGCTGCTCATCTTCCAATGCCGGGTACCGGAGGGGCTGCCACAGAAACCCGATTGGAAAGCCATCCGCCAGGATATGAAACGATCCTTGGATGGCAGGCTAGCCCTGGATTACCGCATCTCCGCCCATGCCGCCCAGCGCGGTTACCTGCGTGCGGTGGTCCGCCGATCCCCAAGCCGGGCCGTGGTCGACAACGAATCCAGCGGCAGTTACACCATCCTCGAGGTGTATTCCACTGACCGCGTGGGGCTGCTCTATACCATCACCCGTACTCTGCTGGACCTGCATGTGCGCATCTATGTAGCCAAGATCACCACCCGCATCGACCAGGTGGCCGACGTTTTCTACATCCTGACCGATGACGGCGAGAAGGTTACCGACCCCGATCAGATCAAGGAAATTCAGGATGCGCTGGTCTACTGGCTGGATACCACACAACCGAGTGGCACACTGGGCTGAGGTCGCTTGTGCGCCGGCATTCGCGGCGGATGTGACGGGACCCAAGGACCCGGCTGGAAAGGTTCATACTTCGGCCTCTGGCGATGCGATCACCATCACGGAAAGGGCACTGAACTCGTGGAATCAATACTTCTGGAAAAGGAAGGCCCCCTCGGATGGCTGGTATTGAATCGGCCCGACAAGCGCAACGCTCTGTCCCTGGACCTGATGAATGAACTCCTGATGAAGCTGGATCAGGTAGCCCAGGACGAGACCATTCGGGTCGTCGTGATCCGCGGCAACGGTCCGATGTTCAGCGCCGGTCATGATATCAATGAGATGAGCGGCGACGACAAGGACCTGCACCAGTTTCGCACCATCTTTACCACCTGCAATCGGATGATGCAGCGTCTGCACCAACTGCCGCAGCCGGTAATCGCCCAGGTCCACGGCATCGCCACCGCCGCCGGCTGTCAACTGGTGGCCGCCTGCGACCTGGCCGTTGCTGAGGAAGGCGCGCGCTTCGCCACCCCCGGGGTCAAGATCGGCTTGTTTTGCACCACCCCGATGGTGCCGCTGGTGCGGCTGGTTGGCCGGCGTCGGGCCATGGAGATGCTCCTTACCGGGCGCTTCATCTCCAGTCAGGAAGCCCTGCAGTTTGGCCTGGTCAACCGGGTGGTGTCATCCGATCAACTGGCCGAAGCCACCCGCCAGTGGGCCCTGGAAATTGCCCAGTTCAGTCGCTTCACCCTGGCCCTCGGCAAACAAGCCTTCTACGAACAGATCGACTTGGCCGAACCCGAAGCCTACAGTCTCGCCAAAGAAGTGATCGCCATGAACTGTCTGACCGACGACGCCCAGGAAGGAATGAAGGCGTTTCTGGAAAAGCGGTCGCCGGTTTTTCGGGGACGGTAGACTCGCTTGCCTGGCAGCTTCGCTTGGCCAAACCCGAAGAGTCGAGATGCTGCACGGATTCCCTTTCCGGGGACTCCTTCTTGGGCTTGCCGTGGTAGGCCATGGTTCGATGCGGCGTTTGGCTGGTCGCTTCCTATGTCAATGCCAGGCGGGACGAGCTAGCGGCGGCGCCTGCTCCGGCATGTCAGCCAGTCCAGGCAACCAGAATGGCCATGGCCCCGGCAAGAAGGTTCACCGCACACCAGCCAATTCTCATCGCATTGCTCCAGGTCTGATGGCCGTTTGCTGCGGCGATTCCCCTCCCAGACCCACGCACTGATGCCATGATAAATGAGAATCGACCCGGGAATCCATGCCAGCCGGTAACCCCACTCCGCATTTAGAATCAAGCCAAGTCCGGCAATCCCGTAAATCCAACCGATGGTCACGTCAGCAACGGCGATCCCATGCTCGTAGACCTTGTACTCAGGGAGCAGGGTCTTCTCCTGAAGGCCGATTCGCGTTGCCCGTTCCCAATCCAGCACGGAAAACAGCTGGCCGATCCAATGGAAGCCGAAACCGACGATGAGAACAAGCACCCCGGCGACGATATTCGCATAGGGAAATATCTGGACCATCCTGCAGTTCTCATTTCTGTCTGGCTAATCGGGATAGGGGGAGGCCTCACGACCTCCCTCCTCCCTCACCACCGGGCGTACGGATCACGTACCACGGCGGTTCGGCTGATTAGGTCAGTTTCACGAACAGGTCGGGGTAACCCCAAGGTAGCATTCCCTATTGATATGGTGGAACTCACTTCGGCTTTGTCGCCCGCAACCTTGATATCTGGAGCTCCAAGCTTTAAGCTGGGGATGGCCTTCATCCTTTCTGGCAGAATCTGAACATATTCTTTTTGGACACAATCCTCCTCTCACTTCCATACATGATTTGTGCTTTATCATTCCATGTGGCCAAATTGCCTGGAATGTCGTGATTATTGTAAGTCTCCTCCCACTTCAGAAGAAAATCTTCGATTCCTATCTCCTCTGAGCTTCTTGATTGATAGCTAGAAAGCGTAGTGACGCATCCCGTGAGAACAAACAACATGACAACTGCAATAATGAATAATGATAAGTTTCTTTCAACTATCTTAGGTTCTCTCCTTTATCTACGTTTGATGCCGGATTCCCTCCACACTACGAGATGGGTAAGCCGCGAGCAACCGCAGTACAGGACTTCGGAATTCCCACAAATGCCCATGCGATTGCTCGTCAGCTTGACCCAATTGTTCGGCAGGGTGTTTCTATGTCAGTTCAGTTCTCTCCAAGAGCTTCGATGTCTGCCAAATCCCTCTTTCGCCCAGTAGCACGCTTGTTGGCCAGGAACTGCTCACGTCCGACAAAGTACACTGGGAGATCCCCATAGGTGCCGGCCACTTTTCCTGAAGATGCCTCTGACCATGACACGCCAGTGAGTGAAGTTATGAGGTCAACACGTACCGGGGGAACACCAAGTTGCACAACGTTTTCTGAATGAATGAAGTCCTCAATGGTCAGACCCAAAGAGCCAAACCCGAAATCCGCAAGCGCTGCGAGAATGCGCTGAGCGTTTTCGGGCTCCGGTTTGACGAGGACATCAAGATCTCCCGTATAGCGAGGCGCCCCATGAAAGGCCAGCGCATACCCGCCGACAATCATGTATTCAACGCCGTGTGCGTTGAACAACTCGAGCAACTCTCTGAAGTCTGATTGAATCTTCATGGTATTGACCGCGTAAGTAGTTGACCGTTGCGACGCGCTCCTCAGGTGTCCTACCAAGCCAGTAAGCAAGGTCAGTTTGTTCCGAGGACGCTTTTCGGATATTCCGCTTTGTGACGGTTCTTTCGATCATATCTTTATTCTATCACAGGTTCTCGCGCAGCACCTCATTGTCTTCGGCCAAATGAGGAGTTGAGCGGAACCCCCTTGGTCACGAGGGCTGCAATGCATTGCAGGCCCGAGTGCCAACGGGGGCGGAGCCGCCCACCGGGCGGTTTCCGCTCCAACGGTTGGTTCCCGAGGCGCGCTAGCGCCGAGGCCAACCGTTCGAGTGGAGCGCAACTCCGCATTCCCAAGGCGCGCGCCAGCGCGCCTTGGGAACCATTGATTATCAGGTACATTTGCCTTGATATTCTGATATTGGACCCCTTTTCAGGCAGATTCGCCCCTGGTCAAATATCAATACCAAGTCATCATCGTGGGCGGCGCTGGAGTCGATTCGTCGTGGGAGCGGTCGTATTTGGGGCTGTGGGCTGGAGCGGGTAGCCGCATGTCTGCTTGGGTCTTGTGACCGACAATACAGACGGAAGACCGTGATGTCAATGCCTGGTCTGCGGAAGCGTTTGCGGGTGCTCACAGCACGCCAGCGGCGGTTACGGGAAGACGATGCGCAATCCCAGCGGCAGGGATTCGCCGAAGATCCAGTCCTGTTCTCCCTGGTCCAGCTCAGCGTCGGCGCGGGTTAAGAGTTCAACGAAGCGATTGGCATGAGGCAGCGGTCTGAGCCAGTCGACAATCCGTTCCAGATCGTCACGCGGGAGATCGCGGGCGCGGTCACCGCTGGTTCTGGCCAAGTTCACCAGGGCCTGGGCGGCGTCCTGGGTGGGTCGAGCCATGAGCGTCATCAGGGTCTTCACCCAGGCCGCTACGTCCTTGGCCGGCAACACCCGATCCACCGGACCATAGAAGGGGATGCGCGCGCCCAGGCGGCTCAGCGCCCAGAGTTCCTGTGACTTCCACCCACCTTTTCCGAATTTCTGGAGCAACTGCCCACCCAGTTCGGCTTTGGCCTGCACCGGCAGCCGTTCCAAATTGGCCAACGCCATCCAGATCTCCAGCATTTCCTGGGGGGCCGCTTGTTTGGCCGGTTTCCCGGCAGCCTTCTTTTTCTTTTCACCCGATACCGGCAAAGGTGGGGGTCAGCTGCTGATAGATGAAATTCTGCTGTCCTGGGTTCAAGCCGCCACCCACCCGCCGCCAAAAGACCCACCATTCGGAGCGGCCCTGCGCCTGACGCGGGAAGCGCAACCCCGGCGCGAACAGCTTCCACACCTGTTTCATGCGCCATTCATCCAGTGGGTCCCCGTACCCGGGCCGCAGGCAATAACCCAACAGATTGAACCAGCGGGCTTCGTGCTGAGGACTCAAGGCCCGCCCGGCCTCGCATTCCAGCAGGGTATCGGCGAACTTGCGAAGCAGCGCCGCCGACCAGCGTTCCTTGGAAAGCTCGGTGAGCGCCACCAATTCCTTGATCAGCCGTTCCGGGGGGACCCCGGCGACGCCATCTTCTTTGATAAAAGTCGCGCGGATCTTGGCCTGGGCCTGCTCCACCAAGACCGCATCCAGGGTTTCGCCGGCGGGCAGGACCGCTCCATCCGGGCTTTCGCCTTCCTGGCGCGAGCGCACGTCAAACTGGAGTTGCCAGCGGTGTGAACTCTGTTGGGACTGGCACCAAAGCTCCAGAACACCGACCTCGGTGAGGTGCACCGCCAGACGCACCGGGATGGTGCGGCTGGAATCCTTCTTCCCGAAGCGGAGGACCGTGCGGATGGGAGGAAGAGCCGTAACCTCGTCAGGGCTCAGCCGAAACGACGTCGCCCACCCGATCTCCCAGGCGCGTGGTGGAACTGAACAATTGAAAGGCCACCGGTTGATTGGCCAGGACTTCAAAAGCCGGCTGCCGGAGTTCACCGGCAAACCCTTCCTCGGCGCCGCGCGGCACCAGGCAAACGGCCGGGATGCCCCCGGTTGCATCGGCACCCTCATCCCGGCCCTCTCCCATCGCGGAAATGGGGGCTGAAACGGTTTCGGAGGAATCGTCGGTCTGGTCAGCGGCAGCGACCTGCACGAAGTAGGCGCGCGGGCTGCCGGCACCGACCCGCACCCCTTCGCCCAATCGCACCAGACCGTAATAGGCGGCCCCCAGGGCCACCGCCAGTTCCGGATAGGGATTGGGCAGTTCCTCGGGCCTCCAATCGGTCCCGGCATCGTCTTGAAACCATTCGCCGCACAACGGCCATGAGGCGGTGACGGACCGATTCCGGCGTCAGCGCCCCGCCGTTGAACAGCAAGTAATCCGGATAGAGGACCGTGCGGCCGGTCTCCTGGTGGAGCAGGTCCTGATGGCGATGCCAGAAAGCCGCCAGGTGGCGGGTCACCGCCGGATCGGAGACGTAGGGCAGGCCCCATTCACTCAATCCGCTGCGGCGGCTCCACGGCGCTGCATCATCCAGCGCCACCTCCGGGAAAAACCCATCCAGGATCAGATCTTCCACCTCTTGCTGGTGAGGGTGGCCCGAGGGTGTCGGCAATGAGCTTGCCGCCGCTGCCCACCACCACCACGTCCATGGGAGGTTCTGGGGATCATCCAGGAGGGTTTCCTTGGCCTTGCGGCACTGGTGACAAAGCTGATGCCAGCGGCGGGAATCGAGCTTGCCGGGCTTGCCCAAGAGGCGCATTTCGATGTGCCGGGCGATGGCCAGGTCCATGTTGTCGCCGCCCAGCATCAGGTGATCGCCCACGGCCAGCCGGTCGAAGCGCAGCCCCGTGTCGCCCTTCGCGGACGGCTACGATGGTGAAATCGGTGGTGCCTCCGCCGACGTCGCAGACCAGGATGAGCTGACCCGCCTGCATCCCCGGCGAAGAGTCGGCTGGCGGCATGGTCGTTGAACCAGGCATAGAAGGCCGCCAGGGGTTCTTCCAGCAGGATGACGCGGGCAAACCCCGCCTGTTGGGCGGCCGGCACGGTGAGTTCGCGGGCCACCTCATCGAAGGATGCGGGCACGGTGAGCACGATCAGCTGTTGTTCGAGCCGACATTCCTCCCGGCCGTGAGCGATGACCTCATTCCAGGCTTCGCGCAGGTGCTGCAGATAACGGGCGCTGGCTTCCACCGGGGAGAGCTTGGCCACGTCGGCCGAGCCCCCCAGGGAAGAATGGCGGCGGTCCGATCCACCCCGGCATGGCAGAGCCAGGACTTGGCCGACGAAACCAGATGGCCCGGGACCAGCGCGCCCTGCTCCCGGGCGAATTCCCCCACCGCATAGGCGCGCTCGCGGTCCCAGGGCAGCGCCGTGCTGCCGGCCGGTAATTCAAAGGGGCCGGGAAGATAGAGGAACGAAGGCAGGACCCGGCGATGCCCGATTTCTCCGGACGCCATCAACTGGGGGATTTCGAGAACGCGGATCCGCTGTCCCTGGGAATTTACTTCCTGGGCTACGATCCACATAGGCCATCGCCGAATTGGTGGTGCCCAGATCGATCCCAACCACGTATCGGTAGGGGTGCTCCTCGGAAGTCCAGAAATCCTCCATCAGGCTCCCTCATGTTCCCGCAGATTGAATTCCAGCTTCCAGCGACGATCGCCTGCTCGAGCCACACACCAGAGCTCCAGGGTCCCGACTTCGGTCACCCTGCTTTGCAGCCAGACCGGGATGACGTTTCCGCCGGCATCGGCATCGCTGGCCGGAAGCAGGGTTTCCATGGTGTTCACCTCTTCGATCTCGCCGCTCCAGTCCTCCACCATCTCCCCGGCCTGATCCTGCTTGCGGACGGTGGAGGCGAGCAGGGAGAACACGGCCGGTTCCCCCACCACCAGACCGAATTCCTTCTGGCGCATGTCCAGCTCGCTACCTTCCTCCATGCCGAAGGGGACCACGCAGAAGGCCTTGATGGGTGCGGGAATGCCGGGTACAGCGGGCATGGAAGTCTCGATCCCGATGTAATAGGAGCGCGCCACGCCGCCGCGGATGCGAATCCCACGACCGCGCCGGGCCAGCCCGTAGTAGGCGGCACCGCGAGCCACCGCCAGATCCAGATCCAGCGGCCGCCAGTTCGCGCAGGGGCTGTTGGTTTTCATCGCCTCCCCAGCGATTCAGCACCCCGAGCACCCGCTGGCGGAGCAGCTCGGATTTCATCACCCCGCCATTGAACAGCACCACCGACGGAAAAGTGCCATTGGCTCCCGCCCTCACCGAGGTCTTGGCCGGTCGCGCGTTGTCGCCCGAGGAAACGCGCCAGATGATGGGTTACGGCCGGGTCCGCCGCATAGGGCAAGCCCATTTCCCGCATGCCGACCCGGGGCTTCTCCTGGGGATAATGGGACCGGTCGCATTCGGTAAAGAAACCGTCCAGCAGCACCTGTTCGACATCCTCGCGGGTGAGCTCGGTGCGGATGGTGCCACCGATCAGCGATGATCCTCGGCCGAGAACCACCACCGGTTCGCGGTCAAGTCCGGGTCGGCCAGCAGCCGTTCCTTGGCTTGCCGGCAGCTGTGCCAGAGGCCACGCAACTGCCAGGCATCGAGCTTGATCCCTTTTTGAGCCAACTTGCCCTGAATGGCATAGGCCAGGGTCAGGTCCATGTTGTCGCCACCCAGGAGGATATGATCGCCCACCGCCACCCGTCGCAGGACCAGGTTGCCGTCTTCCTCGGTGACCTGGATGAGGCTGAAATCGGTGGTGCCGCCGCCGACATCGCAGACCAGGATGGAGTCGCCCACCTGGATTTCCTTGCGCCATTGCGTTGGACGCGCTTCCAGCCAGGCATAGACCGCCGCCTGGGGTTCTTCCAGGAGCGTGACGTGCTCCAACCCGGCCTCCTGGGCCGCTTGCACGGTCAATTCCCGAGCCACCGCGTCAAAGGATGCCGGAACGGTCAGAACAATGTCCTGGGCTTCAAGCCGCGCCGTCGGGTCGTCGACGGCCATGGTCTGGTTCCAGGCGTCGCGAAGATGCCCCAGCAACAGCGCGGCGGCATCCACCGGAGAAATGCGGCGGCCTTCCGCCGGGCTGTCCCACGGCAGGATGGGTTGGGTCCGATCCACACCCCGATGGCAAAGCCAGGACTTGGCTGACGACACCAACCGCTGCGGAATTTCCGCGCCGCGCTGCCGGGCAAATTCACCCACGGCAAAATCCCGCTGCTGGTCCCAGGGAAGTCCCAGGCTCCCGGGTGGAACATCATGCACTCCGGGAAAAAACAGAAACGACGGCAGCAACGGCTGCGCCTGTAGTTCGCCGGGATTGGTCACCTGCGGGCACGGGGAACACGCGAATAGCTGCTTCCTGATCGTCCCCCGTCGGGATCGGCGTGAAGGCCAGAACCGTGTGAGTAGTGCCCAGATCAATGCCTACGATGTATTTGGAATTGTGCACGGGTACCTCAATAGCAGCCCATGCGGCACTGCGTTGCAGTGCCTCCCCAAGTCCGCGCAAGAATTCATCTTTTGCCAACCAGACCTAGTATTGCAGACGAGGTTTCGGCCAGCAATGCAATTTCGGGGTGAGCGTAAAACCACCCAGCCCGTCAGCGAAATCCATAGATTGCTCACTTCGTTCGAAATGACACTAGTAGGGGGTTCATGAACCGCCCCTAAAGGGCGAGAGTCGTTGACATCTCGTGGTGGTACCAGGTCATATTGACCGAATGCGGGCAACGCTCCGCGAACGGACTACCGAGACTTCCTTCATCCCACTTCGACTTCAGCCGGAGCCAGGATCCAGCCCTTCCCCTGGCCGGGGGTCAATTGAGGCAGCTCCACGTTTACCACCCGCCACCCCCGATGGCGCAACACCCCCATGAACGGTGGCTGGCCGGAGACCGCACCGATAAGGCGGGTGGCGGCTGCATCAAAACCGGCTTCCACCGTAATCTGAGCACCCTCTTCGGCGTCATAGACGGTGGCCAGCCGGACGTGCTCCTCGATGGCCTGTTTACAGCCCGCATGAACACTGCGGACCGCCGCGCCAATTTGAGCATCTTCGTACAGACTCAGGTTCTCCTGCAGGAAATCAATCAAACGTCCCTGCCGCTGCAGAATGGCCAGCATCTGGACGGCCGCTTCCGGAGCCTTTTGAACGAAACGCACCGGCTCTTCGGGTGGTTTGACCAATTCCACTGCCGCAACCGTTTCAACCGACCGGGTCTCCCCGGTTTGCTTGATGCAAGACTTCTCCAAACGACGTCCGTGACCGAAGATAAACAGCCACAGCACCAGGGTAACCAGCGCGCCGGTGCCGAACAGAGCCAATGCCAGATACTGCTCCAGCTGACCCAGCCATTGGGCGACGTTGTCAATTACCAAACGCATGTCTGCCGGAAGATCGGCACCCTTGTCCGCCGCAAACGGATCGAACCATTGATGAAAACCGGCCAAAAGACGTTGAGTGACCAAGTAGAATGCTACCAGCAGCATCGAGTTGAACACCGCACAAGAGATTAGCGCCTTGATTCCAAAAGCAAACCGTGCACGCATCGCGGACTCCTTTAATGACCTTCTTATCGAGAGAAATGGCTGCCGGGCAGGTCGGTAGAAAGGACGTCGCCTTTTCCGGACAAGCGGGGCCATCCTTGGTCACGCTGTGTTGCGCGGCCACCGGCAGCCTGCCAGGTCACCGGACTAGGTCGTGGCCTCACCCGGCAACTGTCGCTCGTCCTTTAACAAAAGCACATCACGAATTCAAGCAGGCGTTCGGAAAGGAAGAATGGAGATGGCATGAATTCTATCGATGACTGATGTTCATTTCGTGGACTGAGCCTCCAGTGCAAGTCCACCTCGGCAGGCGCCTTAGGCGAAGCTCATCATGAATTCTCGAAGAGCTTGACGATTGGGTGGTTGGGTTACCAGCGGCCCAGCTTTAAGCGCGGGAACGTGGTCTTCGAAGCTGATTCGCGGATCCCGGTAGATGATCCCGATGGGAATCTGATCCCCCCATTGCCGGGCGGTGCGCATGGCGGCTTCCCAATTGGTGGGATCATAGTCCGCCGGCAGCGGGCGACAACGTTCCTTGTACCAGGCGAACGTATTGACATTGTTGAAAGACACACAGGGATGGAGGATGTCCACCAAGGAAAACCCGCGATGGTCGAGGGCCTGAACAATCGTCTCCACTAAGTGTTCCTTGGCACCGGAGAATGACCTAGCCACAAAACCAGCTCGCAGAGCCACGGCCACGGCGATAGGGTTGTGCGGCTCGGAAAAGACGCCATCGGGCTGGGCCTTGGTGACAAAACCCGCGGCGGTAGTGGGACTGGCCTGGCCCTTGGTAAGTCCATAGATCTGATTATTGTGCACCAACAGGGTAACATCGATGTTACGCCGAATCGCCGCCAGAAAATGATTGCCGCCTTCACCGTAATTGCAGCCGTCACCACTCTCCACCACTACTTTCAGCTCGTGGTTGGCCAGTCGTGCCCCGGTTGCAACAGGCAGTGCTCGCCCGTGGAGACCGTTGAATACGTTGGCACGCAGGTAGTGAGGCGCTTTGGCGGCCTGACCAATGCCGGAAACAAACAGGAGCTGGTGAGGCGCCAGTTGAGACGCCACCAAAGCTTCCTTGACCGCCGCCAAGATGGAATGATTACCGCAGCCTGGGCACCAGGCCGTTTCAAATTGTCCAAAATCATCAAGACTCACCATGGTCGATCCCTCATATTTGAGCATTGACATCATCCCGGTTCACAGCCCATCACCACAATTCCCGCAAGATGTATTCCGGGGTGATCGCTAGTCCGTCATAGCGCAACACCAGCTTACGGATGTGAAACCCCGTTTCGCGCCGAATCAGTCGAGCCAACTGGCCGGTAGCATTGCCTTCCACACCGATGACCTCCCCTGCCTCGTGAAGCCGGGGTAAAAACTGATTCGGCACCAAAGGCCAAACCTGGGAAAAGCACAGCGTTGCCACCCGCTTTCCGGCATCGCGCAGGTCCGTCGCCGCCTCCAACACCGCTCCCTTGGATGACCCCCAGGTCACCAACAGGCATTCCGGTTGATCCTCACCCTGGTAGACAGGCGCAATGACTTCCGTCAACATGCCCTGGAGCTTGCTTAAGCGTTTCTCTACCATCTGTTTGCGCACGCCGAGGTCTTCGGTGATATGCCCGTCCTCGTTGTGTTCGTCGCTGTCCGCCACCACCAAGTGAAGACTGCTGCCGGGAAGCAAACGAGGCGAGATACCGTTCTCGGTAATAGCGTACCGTTGATACGGTGTGACAACCTGATTCGGATCGCTGCCTACCTGAATCGGCGGCGCCTGGTCGAGATCGAATGGTTTCACAGGGCGGTAGCAGTCGGCCAGCATCTGATCAGTCAGGATGAAGATCGGTCCCTGGTAACGTTCGGCCAGCAGAAACGCCTGGCGGGTGAGGTGGAAACACTCCTCAACGTCCGTGGGAGCCAAGATCGCGCGGGGAAACTCCCCATGTCCGGCATACAGGACCAGCTCCAAGTCGGCCTGCTCGGTGCGGGTGGGGAGTCCCGTGGCCGGCCCGGGCCGTTGCGCCACCACCACAACCACCGGGGTCTCCGTCATGGCGGCGAGGCTCACCCCTTCCACCATGAGGGCAAAACCGCCGCCGGAAGTGGTCACCATGCTGGGAGCCCCGGCAAAGGATGCGCCAATGGCCATGTTGATGGCAGCGATCTCGTCTTCCGCCTGTTCCACAACCAATCCCTGTTGTCGAGCCTGGCCGGCCAGAGTCAAAGCCACCGAGGTCGACGGCGTCATCGGGTAAAAGGCACAGAATTTGACACCGGCCGCCATGGCCCCAAGGGCGATGGTCTCGTTACCGTTCATCATCAATCGCTGGGGCCCAGGTTCCCTGGGCGGGAGTCTGAATCCAGCAAGGTTTTGCGATGTGGTCCATTCGTAGGCCCCATCCAGGGCTTTCCGGTTCTCCTCGGTGACCTCCGGGTGTTTCTTGCCGAAAAGGGACTCCACCGCTGCCAGCAATACGTTGCGGTCCAACCCGAGGAGCGCCCCGGCCACACCAAGTGCCACCACATTATGGTAACGGGGTTTGCTGATGTCGTTGAAGGGCACCTTGAGGCAGCTGGCACAGGACATCTCAACCCCCTCAAAGAGCGCCACGTCCACAACGGTGGTGGCGCCGGGGGCTAGCTCCGAAGCATGCCGGGTGATGGTTTCCCGATCGAGTGCTATCAGCATGTCCACCGCTTCACGTGGCGCCTGAATGGTGCCAACCCCGCAACGGATCGTGAAGGTGTTGTGCCCGCCACGGATGCGAGACATGTAACTCTGGCTTACCAGGATCTCAAAGCCGCTACGCACCATGCTCTTGGCCAGCAACTGCCCCACCGTCACCAGTCCCTGCCCGGCTTCGCCGCCAATGACTACATTCACAGCCTGAACATCCATCGATTGAGACCTCTTTGAGTGGGTTTGCCTTGATATGCCATGGAAGTGTCTGCAACCAGGCATTGCAGCCTCGTCCCGGCATTCCTTGGATCTTCTGGGTCGTGCTCATCTGGTGCGGAGGGTAACACAAAACCAACGGGTCGAGTAGCCATTCATACTATTCCATAATGAACGGGGGGCCTGTCCCGTCACCTCGCCATAATCACCTGGCAGGATGCCGGGGTACCCCCCGCGATTACCAACTAAGGACCTACCCACAAAAAAACCAGCACAAAATCACGATTGGCCGGCCTGTTAGTCCTCCTCTGCCAAGACGAAGACCAGGTCGAAGCAACCCTTGTCCACCTCGCCCAGCCCTTCTTTCAAGGTGTGAACACAGGCCGCATGGTGACCGACATTCCTCATGGCGCCGCCCAGCAAATCGCAAAACATGAGATCATCATCGATAATGAGTACACTCGCCATGGACAATCACTGCTCAATGGTTACGCTCTTAAGACCTTTACGCCCCCACGACACTCACAGCGCTCTCGACTCCTGTAGTGGGGCATCCAGAATATTCCTGATGGTGTTGGCAAGTTCCACCGTCACGATGGGTTTAAGAACATACTCCCGGATGCCTTCAAGCCTGGCCTCCTCTGCAGTAACACTATCGCTGAAACCGGTGCACAGGATCACGGGCATATCGGGGCAGATCCCGAGGATCTCCCTTGCCAGCTCGATGCCCGTGATGCGAGGCATGGTCTGGTCGGTGATCACCAGATCAAATTGAGATGGATCCTGGTTAAACAACTCGATGGCCTTCTCGCTACTGGTCAGGGCAACCACTTCATAGCCCAAATGAGTCAGGATTTGCCGTCCCATATCGACAACGGCCTCTTCGTCATCAACCAACAGGATGCGTTCGTTGCCTCGAGCAATATGCGGCAGTAGTCGAGACTTGGGTGCCGTATCGCTCTGCAAGCGAGGGAAGTAGACCTGAAAGGTAGTCCCACCTCGTAGTTCGCTGGCAACTTCGATTGTTCCTCCGTGACCTTTGACAATTCCGTGAACGACCGAAAGCCCCATCCCTGTTCCTTCACCGGGGATCTTGGTGGAGAAAAAGGGATCGAAGATACGCGCCATGATTTCCGGACTCATTCCGTGCCCGCTATCCTTTACTGTAAGGCACAGGTAGTGGCCTGGGGCCAGGTCGGCATGCTGTTCCACCGCCTGCACATCGAGTTCCACCTCTTCAAGCGTTACTTCCAATACCCCGCCACTGGCACGCATGGCGTGAGCCGCATTGGCACACAAGTTCATCACAACCTGGTGTACTTGCACGGGATCTGCCAAGACCAAGGCGTTGCGCACCGCTAGATGCTGGCGTATCTCAATGGTGGTCGGCAGGGAAGCGCGAAGAAGTTTCAAGGCCTCCTTGATGATGATTCCTACTTGGATGGGTTTCAGTTCCTGTTCGTTCTGTCGGCTGAAGGCCAGGATCTGTTTGACCAACTCCTTGGCCCGATTGCTGGCTCTTAGTACTTGTTCGAGGTTGTGCCGGATGGGGCTGCCTTTCTCGATCTTGAATAACACCATTTCGCTGTAACCGATGATGGCAGCCAGAATGTTGTTGAAGTCATGGGCAATGCCACCGGCAAGCGTGCCGATGGCTTCCATTTTTTGGGCCCGGCGCAACTGTCGTTCCATGACACGTTCCTGAGTCACATCGCGCTGGGTCACTACATAGTGTATGACCTTGCCTGCCTGATCACGGATGGGCGAAATCGAAGTGGTAAGTTCACGGGGTTGTCCTTGTCGGTCCTTCTCGGAAATATGCCCATGCCAGGTCTCACCGCGGCTCAGTGACTCCCACAGAGCCAGATAGAGTGGCTCAGCGGAATCATCGCCGAGGAACAGGCGAAAATGTTGCCCTATGGCATCCTCTCGTCGACAGTCATGGGTCCTCTCAAAAGCCAAGTTGGCGTAGCTGATGATACCGTCACAATTGATCATGACGATGCTTTCCACCGACTGTTCCGCAGCCGCCACCAGGAGTACCCGGTCTCGCTCGGCCCGCTTGCTTTGGTTGACATCTCGAAACTGCGAAACGAAATACAAGGGGCGACCATTGGGGTCCCGCAGTAAGGAGGAACTCATCTGGACCCATACCTCATGCCCATTCTTGTGCAGGTATCGCTGCTCGACCTGCTCCACCTGAACCTCGCCATCCAGCAGCCGTCGAAAATGCTCAGGACCGGTATCTCGCTCCTCGGCATCGGCGATAACCCGCCATGGCAAGTCCAGCAACTCTTGCTCCGAGTAGCCCAGCATGTCACAGAGAGAACGATTGACCTGGAGAAATTCACCGTCAGGGCTGACCAGAGCCATGCCGATTGCGGCATGGTGAAACGCACTTCGAAACCTCTCCTCACTCTCTCGAAGTGCCTCTTTGGCCCGTCTATGCTCGGTTATGTTCTGGAGAATGCAGTTGCCCAGCTCGAATCTCCCTTGTTTGTCGCGTCCAACAGTTCCGTACGCTGCCACAAACACCCGCGACTGGTCCTTGCAAAGCATCTCCAATTCAACCCTCTGAAGCTCACCCAAGGTTTTCAACCGCTGGTAACCTTCGGTGAAGTCCGCTCGGGTGTTTGGACTTAAGAACTCCGAGAATCTGCGCCCGATTACTTCTTCTCGTGTATAACCGAAGAGGTCGAGCCAGGGTTTGTTGACCGCGACAATTCGCCCTTCGGCATCCAGTGAATGGCAGCCCAATGGAGCTTGTTCATAAAGGTCGCGAAAGCTTTCCCTGTCTCTTCGGAGTGAATCCTCAACCATGCGCCGTTCGGTGAGGTCACGAACCGTCAACACTGTCCCACAGGTTTTCCCCTCGCCGTCGTGGATGGGTGCGACCCCCAGTGCCAGGTGGAGTTCACGAAGATTCCGTGCATGGTAGATACAGTGGCGATCAACCTCAGCCTTGCCCCCTCCCTTCAAGAGCCCTTGTACCCAACCGCAGGAACTCTCACCTGTTTGTGAATCAACGACCGGGAACACATCACTGAGCGGTTTCCCTATGGCCTCCTTTTCCGCCCAACCCGTCAGAGCCTCAGCCGCCTTATTGAACAACACGATGACGCCATTGGCATTGGTGGCGATCACACCATCGCTGATAGAACGCAGAGTCACATCCAGACGTTCTTTCTCCGCGGTGATGGCCATCTGCGCCTGGATCTTTGCGGTCACATCGTCGTAGACCGCCACCACTTCGCCGGAAGGCAAACGATACACATAATTGTCACGCCAGCCGGAGATCCGTTCATCCCGATAGAAAGCCGTCGGGAAAGACTCAGCAACCCCGGTCGAGTAAACCCTTTGAAAAACATCATACAAACCGAATTCCTTGACCCCGGGAAAAACCGTCGCGACGCTCTTGCCAATCACCTCTTCACGACTGCAGGCTTCAATCCGCTCAGCGGCGCGGTTAAAGTCCTTGAGGATGAAGTCCGCTCCGTCATCCACGGGTTTGTAGATCGCCACACCGCTTCTCATGTTCTCAAACAACTCACGATATGGCGTTTCACTCGCACCACCCTCGGCCACCGGGCGAGAGCGGCACGCACGGCTGAGAAGTTCATCGATGGTAACCAGCTGCCCCTGGGCCATTTTGTCCCACTGGGTGAAGAAACCGACTTCCAACCGGTCAAAATAAGCCTCTACCAAACGGCGAAATGCCTCAGCATCACCCTTGCGCTTATGCTCCATAAATAGGTCGATGTAGGCCTGTCGAAAACACTTGATGAAAGCCAGGCATCTACCGGGTTCCGAACCCTCTTCATGACGGCTCCGCGCTTCGGTAACAAAGAAAGAGACAATCGGATCCTGGGAAAAGTCCTCTCCATTGACTGAAAATTGGACCGTGGGATCGTTTTGCGAGGAGTTGACTAGCGCTGCGGACAAAGCGCGGATACCGAGCAACCAGGAACTCCCGGGACTGGAAGCATCACCGATGCAGGTCTCCTCGCCGGAGTAACGGAGGACACGCTGCAGCAGCCACTCCTCCTGACTGGAAAGAAGTTCTCGAAGGCGCCTCATACCAAATTGCTCCCAACTCTTTCGAGGTAACCCTCGAATTTGGTTCCCGAGTAAAATTATTAGGAAGGTCTTGCCGACAAATTTGCCTTGGAGATTCGCACACTACCGGGCAGAATTAGATTTTGCCTGAAATCCTACTAGCACATCCAACTCACCTTTGACAAGAACGACAACCGTAGGGAAATAATGCTCCCTCACAGGCAATCAATCCGGCCGATGATCCCCACAGAAAAAGCTACGCGTGCTCGTGCCTCAAGACTACCATTCTCGCCCTGTACCTCTGAAGACTCTCAAATTCTTCTTGTCATAGCGCATCTCCCGGGGATTGCCCTCCCCCTTGCACCATTCCACTAACGTCCTCAGGTCCGGTCAATGGCCAAAACCTCAAACAACGGCCGCTGTTTCCCGGAGTGGTAATATGGGTTCTACAAGAGATATTGCCGATCCGGCAACACACTGTGCAGCCGCTCCGGTATAGACCATCTTTTTCAAGTTGAGCAATTTCCAAGCCAATTGTCTCGATAGGCACGATCCCTTGGCCCATTCACATGACAGCGACGAGGGCATATGCCTAGCCATTGCGGTCTTGATGGATAAAACGGCTGGTGGTCGCGCTTGAAGGACTGCTCGATGAAGCCCGAGGCTGTTCAAAGGGCTCGACAGCCTTTGCCAGTGTGAACCGAGACCACATTGACCTTACCTGAGGAAGGCTGAACAAATCGGATCAAGTAACTTTTATTGTCAGTTCAGAGGTGTTTCAGTGTAAAGAATTGTCACTAAGGTCCATTGATGGAAAGCACCTGTCCAGACCCTGCTCAAGGATAGCTTTGAATGACCGCGCAGCGTTTCAATGTGATCTTTCTCGGAGAGATCTTCGACGATAGAGAGCCAGAGGTGGTCAAGCGACTGCTGGTAAGCCGTCTTGGGATGACGGCCACCGCGGTCGAACGGTTCTTCACCCTGCCAAGGGTTGTAGTCAAGGGCAACGCCGATCTCGAGACGGCCGACAGCTTTGTTCGCACCTTCGCCGCTCTTGGCGTGGTCTGCCATCTCGAACCGGCGGCATCCGCTGGATTGCATTCCGAAGACCCCAACACGCAAACGATGAACCAGGAGAATCATCAAGAAATCGACTCCTCCTTGGCATCCGCGCAGATTTGTCCGAAGTGCGGCCATACCCAGCCGCATGCCGAAGAATGTGCGCGCTGTGGGGTTATCTTCAGCAAAATTCACCCTGACAACAATGACCGCCTGGGAACCAGTCTCGGCCGCCCTTCCATCACCTACTTCGACTTGGTCAGAGAGAAGAGGCAGTGGGTCCTGTTTGCCATACTGCTGACTATCCTGACCGGCCTGCTTTATCGGATCATCTCTAATCGCGACATCAAACACCCTCCCGGAATTCTGGTGGCCGAAGAACCGAAGCAGGTCATCATCCGAAACCCTCAGCCCTGGCACCATGGAAATCGCTTGGTGGTGCCTTTAGCCCATTTCTCGCTTCAGGCCCGCGTGCTCAACACGGAACGTTACCGTTTTGACAATGTGGCCGATCTTTCGCCGATCGATGTGGCCCTCGGCTGGGGCCCCATGTCGGACCAACGGATTCTGGACCAACTGGAAATCGGGCAAGGCAGCCGTTGTTATGTGGTGTTTCCGCGCCATGACAGGCCACCATTGCCCATGGGTGCACTCCTGGCAACCAGTTCCAACATGCACATGCTCCCAGGCAATGACGACATCAAGAACAGGCTCCTGTCCTTGCGTCGAGGCAACATCATTGAGTTGAACGGTTATCTGGTGGGTATTCAGGAGGATGGCCAGTGGACTTGGGTGAGTTCCGCCAGTCGGCTTGACACTGGAGACGGCGCTTGCGAAATTGTTTGGGTCCAGGACTTAAAAGTTCGCTAATCCTATTCGGCATTATGGCCGATTAGTTCAGATAAAGGTTTTGCGGCCTTTCTTGACCCGCTCCAAGACCTGATCTTATGCACTTGGGCTGGATGGCCACCACGGCGAAGATCATAGCCGATCATGATTGAGAATGGTTCTGCTTGATTCGATGATTCATAAACACAAACGGTAGGGAGATAGGGAAACATATGAAGGTGAGTAAGCTCTTTCACAGATGCGGATGCCCCATTTTGCGTATCAGACAACAGGTCGGGCCTGCCGAACAGTCCTTTTTTGTCGATGCCAACGATCCGGTAGTCGAATCATCAGATGGAAAACGCTCGCCCCGAGTCATTGAACGTTGTCCTCAGTGCAAGGGGTTCATCAAGCTCGAAAAACTCCATTCCCAACCACCTGCTTTAGAGAAAGAGGAGACCAAGGCCCCAACAGGCTACATGCCGGCACGGATGAGCTCCGACGACCCTGCAAAATGATCCTCAGGGTGAGACCCAGCCTTGGGTCGCACCAGTGGGCTAGCTGATAAGAGGGGTTATCGACAAACGCCGCTGCTCATCATCATAGCGACGACGACAAGCTAGGGATGGTTTGATGATAGCGACAGAAGAGCACTACCCCGTTATCTAGTCTGCACCGGTGAGTGGTTTCCAGAACAGCTCATGGAAATCGGCCACGACCCGCTCCAACGCCTGATTCGCATCCAGCACCAGAAACCGAAGTGGTTCCGATCTGGCGAGTTCCAGATAACCAACTCGAACTCGCTGGTGGAATGACCGCTTCTCCTGCTCCATCCGGTCCCGATTCGAATTCCGGCCGAGCACTCGGGAAAAGGCAACATCCACATCACAGTCCAGCAGAATGGTATGATGAGGCCACAAACCACGGGTCGCCCATTCCTGAATGCGACGCAGGTTTTCTACGTCCAACCCCCGCCCATATCCCTGATAGGCCAGTGTCGCATCGCTAAAGCGATCCGCCAAGACCCACACCCCTCGCCGCAAGGCTGGTTGGATGGTCTCGCCAGCAAGTTGAGCTCGGCTGGCGCTGTAGAGGAGCACCTCCGTCCAGGTGTCCATAGCCTTATGTCGAGGATTCAGCAGCAGTTCACGAATCTGTTCCCCAATTTCCGTGCCCCCGGGTTCGCGCGTCTGGATACATGGGATGTGAGCCCGCTCCATGAGCAAGTTCAACTCGGTCAAGAGGGTGCTCTTGCCACACCCATCGATACCTTCAAAGCTAATGAAACGGGCGGGCAACCGTACGTCAACGGTCATAAGGCGCTGTTTCTCCAATGATTTCTGTGTCGGCGAGGAACGGAACAACCCCCGTGGGGTCTCCCGGGAGGCATTCCCCTAAATTTCTAATGCCTGGTTGTCTGCCTCGGTCTTGGTTTCTTCGTTGTAGTCTTGGTCCTGCCTTCGGAAGTTCAGCTCGTTCTTGGCCAGGTACACGCGCTTCACGGTGGCAAGGTCCATAGCATACAAGGCGCACAGCTCTTCAAAACACTTCCAGAGCTGCAGGACGCCTTGGCGAGCCCGATCTTCCTTGTATCCTCCGCCTTTTGCCCACCATTTCCATTTGACACTATTTTGCAGGCTATCCAATGCCAGAAACGCCCTCAGCACACAATCATTGAAAGAAACCCCATTCACCGGTGCAAGGCTTACTTCGTTCGGGTCGATCGCTACAATGTGGGATAAACTTAGGAGAAAATGGAGGATGTCTACCACCTCGATCATCCCGTTTTTGGTGCCGATTCCGTGTTGCTGAACATCACGCACCAATTCGGCCAATTCAGCGGAGAGTGCCTTGCGATAGTTCTCCAGCCAAACCGCCTTCAATTCAGGATCGATAACTGTATTTGCGTAGTCAAGGCCGATGTTTTTCAAGGTATACTCGTTGAGTCTCCATTGCACTGCGAACATGTCTTTCATCAGTGTTCCTCCGTCGGCGTCACGTGCAAGCCAATGGAGCCAAAATACTTCCTGACCTCGCGGGCGATGTCTCGAATCCGGGGATGCGCCTTTTTGGAATCGCGTAACTGAATGAAGTGCTGCCAGCCGCTCCAGCGGCCGCTCACGAAGATCTCGCTCTTGAGCAGGTTGGGCAAAATGTCCCGAGCTATCTCGGGTTTCAAACCTCGCGCCAGATCAGCCTGGTACCAATCAAAAAGGGTTTGGGCGCGTTCCAACCACATGCTCACCATTGGATGGCCCTGGGTCAGCTCGCCACAAGCCTCATCAAAAAACTCATGGAGTTCTTCCGGCACAATCAAGACCATGCCCCGGTTCTGATAGTTTACGTAGCGGGTGCTTTCCTGAGTGAAGGAGAACACCCGGTGGCGGACCACCTCGTGAGTAATGCCACGGTCACAGATGAACTTGAAGATGAAAACCGGAAGGTCACAAGCGGTGCTCTGCCGCACCATGGCCATCTGCTCCTGCTCGTCAAGCAGATCAACGTGGAAATCGAGGTTGGGAGGCAACATCTCGTCAGCTGGGAATAGATTGGGGAAAAACTGGTGCAAGTGGTGACCGAAAAATGGGCCGTAGTGGCTGCCACTCTCCCGAAACCATCTCAGGGTTTCGATCCAACTCCTGAAGTTGCCGGCAACCACGCAGTCATCCGCCGCGGTTCCAGACAGTGGAACCACTCGGTGGAACCCATTGCGCTCCTTGAGCACCCCAAGGATGTCCTGCCACAACGGGGTCGCTCTCCCGCCGGTCGGCCCGATTCCCGACCCAGCCGACCCAGTGATTCGAAGCGCAATATTGCTGTGCTCCAGAACCGACAGGTGGCCCAATTTCTTCAGGCTCAGCACAAAGCTTCTGGCAGAATCGGCCGTGATGCGGTCCTCTGATTTGTAGGCTGTCCTGCCGCACAGCTCGACCATCTTGAGTGCCTGATCCTCTTGGGCCGGAGCAACGCCGAACGGAATCACGGCTGGTAAAATAAATTGCACGGTCATGGTCTTCACCTCCCTAGGAAGGTCCTTGCCTTGAAGGTATTCAGGTGGCTTGCCAATACGGACCGCCTGTTCTATATGTGCAGAATGATCACGAGGGGGCAGACGTTTGTGGTCATGCCAAGCAAAATGGCCAGTTACTCGCAATCCAACAGCAGCAGGTTCCGGATCATCGTGAAGCCACGGGACGCTCTCCCTGGCTTCTCCAAGATCGGCAGCAAGTTGCCCTATTGATACCTTAGCGACGGGGGGCAGGTCAATCCGCCATGAAGGGCCAGGTCATTTTCTTTGACATCGGCTGTACGCTTGCCGTCACTGGTGAGCTCTCCGCACGCCGCCAGCTCGCTGCTCATCTTCAGCTCACTGAGAAAGAGATCAAACGGGTGGGTCGTCTGATCATGACCCATCCGGCCCAATCCCCGGACCAACTACTCAGTGCGGTGTTTCAGGTTCTACCTCACCTTTCTAAAGACCGGATTCACACCCTGCTGAACGAACTCTGGCGACAGCAAACGGTTTCCGTTCGTGAAGTCCCTGGTGCTCACCATCTGCTCCATGGCCTCAAGGAACTCGGATTGAGGCTTGGCGTCATCTCCAACACCTGGCATCCTGCTTATGAAGGGTTTCGCCAGAACTGCCCACAACTTGATGCTCTCATGGATTTCAAGATCCTCAGCTATCAACAAGGCTGCAAGAAACCAGGAGTAGAACTCTTCGAAGTTGCTCTGCGTCAGGCAGAGTGCAAACCCGAAATCTGTTGGATGATCGGTGACAGCTTCGAACTGGACCTGGAACCTGCTCGCCGCTTGGGCATGCGGACACTCTGGGTGTTGACCCATCCCGAGAGGGAGCGGGGAATTCTCGCGGAAATCCTCAGCGGTGAGAGACCCGGCCCTGAACTGGCGGTACAACAGTTGGACGAGATCCTGCCGCTGTTTTGTCAGCAAGGACTTCCGTGACCGAGATGGAATGTGGAAACTTCTTGGCGGTGAAGCCCCACGACCGATTCGACGCATGGATAAGTCATTTTTGAAGGAGAGGATGGAAGATGACCCTGATTGGTGCAATTCTGGCCTTGGTAGGCACAGTCACGTTACTTACCTACGCCTTCTTTTGGGTTGAGATTGCCGGCAGCCCTTACCGAATGCGGCTTCAGGAGATCTCCCGCAGCCATGTCGGCCGTGTGCTGCTTGGAGCCATCTTAAGCAGTGCTGTGAGCATGCTGGTGGTGGTAGTCTGTTTTCCACTGCAATTCTGGAAGACTCTTTGGAGACCTCCCCAACAGCCCAAACGGGAAAGTCCTCCGGTTTTTCTGGTCCACGGCCTCTATCACAATGCCAGTGCCTGGGTGTTGTATCGCTGGTGGCTCAAGCGGGCCGGTTTCGCCAACGTCTATTGCTGGTCCTACAACAGCTTCGGGCCTTCATTTGACCAGATTGTGAAAGGCTACCATGAGTGGGTACAAGAAATCATGGACCGGCATTATCCTGCTGGTCAACAGGCTATGATGATCGGTCACAGCCTTGGGGGGTTGATTATTCGCGCCTTCCTGGCTGGCTCGGCGTCGGCCCAGCAAGTCCCTGCCATAGTGACACTGGGCACACCACACCAAGGGAGCAAACTGGCAGCCTTGGGGTTCAGTCGTCTCGCCCGAAGTCTCATTTACCAAGGGGCTCTCGTCCAAGATCTGGAACAAAGTGTCCTGCCGGAAGAGGTCAAGCGGTTGGCGGTTCTCTCCCCAACCGATAACATGGTACTGCCTCCCGAGGCGCTACGGAGTGCCCAAGATGGCTGGCAGTATCTGGAAACGTCTCCCATCAGCCATGTGGCCTTGCTTTATCATTGGCCCACCGCCAAAAAGGTGCTCGAATACCTGGAACCGTTCTCCAGCAGTAGCTAGCGCCAGCGAGCTAAACTACTCGGCAAGCAGTGCGGCCCATCGTTGATACACCGAGGCGCCAATCTGCTGCAGCCCACCCAGGTGCTCTTCGGCCTCGGCGGTCAAGGCCCGACCGTCGATTCCTTCGTGCTGTAATTCGTCCTGAAAGGTGTTCACCATCGCCCCAATCATCTCAGCAGTGACCTCCATGTGAAACAACAAGCCATACGCATTGCGGCCATACCGAAAGGCCTGGCAAGGGGTAAGCGCGGAGGATGCCAGGGAAACCGCACCTCGCGGCAGATCAAAAACGTCGCCATGCCAGTGAAAACCCATGAAGGATGGAACTGCGCCGCTCCACAGCGGATCCTCGCGGCCTGATGGGGTAAGGGTCACCGGGTACCAGCCGATTTCCTTGGATGTGTTCTTTTTGACCTGGGCCCCCAATGCCGCAGCCAGGAGCTGGCTACCCAGGCACACCCCCAGAACCGGTCTCTCAGACCGCAGGGCGGACTCGATCAGTTGCAGCTCCTCCCGCAAGAACGGGTGGAGATCTTGTTCGTAGACCCCCATCGGGCCACCCATGACAATGAGACCCCTGGAATCGCCCAGATCCGAGGGGATTTTGTCGCCCTCAAAGGAACGAACATAGTTCGCCTCAACACCCTTGGCATCGAGTGCGTCGGCAATGGTGCCGAGTGTCTCGCAATGAATGTGCTGCAGCACGGCAACCTTCATATTTTCAATTCCCCCTTTCAGGTGGTGGTTACGAACCAAGAGCCAGGTTGAACCCAAATACCGGCTTGAGACCCCCCAGATCCAACCACACAGCTAGACAACCCTCCAGGTACCACAACCCAACCAAGGGAGAGCAAAACCAAGGCCAAGATCGGGCCTGCTCCCCAGTGAATTCGTTAGGAGCAGGATGTCGGTTTCGGTTATCATGTTGCGGTGCCGTACGTCCTGTCATCCGCTACCTGGCATGAACATAGCTCTTTCCCTGTTTTCAGGAGGCCACCTCCATGGAGCCCACCACTATCCAAGAACCCGGCTACAGCTTCACGCTGGTCAATATTGATTGTCTGAGGTCCTCCACCCACTTTAACGTGATTATGCAACTTCATGAGTCCGTTGAGGAACTCCTTCCCTTTCTGGCGGCGATCCTGCCTGGTTGCACCTATGTCCACGGAACCGGGGTGATCAATCTGATGGATGATGGCCACATTGTCGCGATTTACCCGGATCGTATTACCATGACCGATGTGGTTCACCTGGATGCCGCGTCACATCTTTGCCGCCGCTATTTCGACACGATTCAGCAAACCAAGATAGAGCGCGGGCACATTGAACCTCAGTACCAACGTAGGCTGTCCATTACCGTGCTGGACATTCTGCGGCACCTGCCACAAACCAACTGTGGGCGGTGCCAGTGCCCCACGTGCATGGCGTTTGCCGCCAAGGTCTTCCGCCGGGAAGCACCCATCGGGGAATGCGCCCCGCTACTTGAGGACACCGGAACAGAAAGTTTCCAGAAGCTTATCCAGCGGCTTCGGGTCAACGGTTACGCGGTACCGAGCCTTTAAAACATTTTTGTTCCATCAACCCGACCAGGGTGATGCATGGGATGACATCAGAGCCGTGCTGAACTTAATGGAGAAATCGCTGCATGGAAGACCATCTGGAATCGGTTCATACGTTGACCAGCCGCTTCGAAGCAGACCTGCTGATGGATGCTTTGGAGCGGGAAGGCGTCCCCGCCTTGTTGCGTTCCTTTGAGGAGACCCCCTATGATGGACTCTTTGTGATGCAGCGCGGCTGGGGTCGGATTCTGGTCCCCGCAATGCATACCCAGGCGGCCAAAGAGATTATTGAACCTCTGGTTCAGGACCTGAAAGCGAAGAAACTCTACGAAGACCCGGCTGACCTGGATCCGTCCCTTTGGGAGAGGCTTCGCCGCGCCGACCCACAAGTCATTAGCCGCAACGCCCAGGTGCGCTATGACGCCGCCACCGGCACCTATTGGATCCCCATCCTCAATGCAGAATTCGCCTGTCTCCCTGAAGAGGAACGGATTTTCTCCCGGGAAGCAAGGACCGACATCCGCGAAAGCTTTCAGCTCTATCTGGTGGTCCTCCATTACCTTTTGGAGGCTCAACCGTCTGGAATCGTTGGCCAATGGGTGAGTGAACAGGAAATCCCAGGTGGGTCTTTGTTCTTTCGAGGACCGCACGCTTTCCATACCGGCCCCCTGGTGGAACTCTTTGGGACCCGCCCGGCCCTGTTCACAGGGGCTGCGGAAAAGCTTGGCGGCATGCGCGTGGCCAGTGGTGATCTGGCTTATCGTCTCTGGGTCCTGCCGCGAATTCCCTTGCTATTCGTGCTGTGGCAGGGTGACGAAGAGTTCCCAGCGGTCATTCATGTGCGCTTCGATGTCAGTATCCAGGATCGGCTCCACACCCTCGACACCATTTGGGCCTTGGTCAACATCGCGTGTCGAAGTCTTCGGAGTATTGGCAAGAACCTCCTGCAACCAGACGCCCCATGAGAAAGTCCATGTCTGCATCCGATTCATCCTCTGCCTCCCATACGCTCTCCGTGGTCATTCCTTGTTACAATGAAGAGGCGACCTTGGAAAAATGTGTCAACAGGGTGTTGGCAATCCAGGACGCCTCGCTCCAACTGGAAATCGTCATCGTCGACGATGCCTCACGAGACAGTAGCCTCGCCGTCGCCCAACGATCGGCTGCAAACCATCCTGAGATTCGCGTCTTGCACCACGAAGCCAATCAGGGCAAGGGGGCCGCTTTGCGCAACGGATTCCAAAGCGCTACCGGCGATTTTGTGGCGGTGCAGGATGCCGATCTGGAATACGACCCTCAAGACCTCAAACGCTTATTGGTCCCGCTGAAGGATGGCATCGCCGATGTGGTTTTCGGCTCCCGGTTCCTGAGTCACGGAACACATCGAGTCCTGTATTTCTGGCATTACCTCGGCAACGCTTTCCTCACCTTTCTTTCCAACATGTTCACCGATCTCAACCTCACCGACATGGAAACCTGTTACAAGGTGTTTCGCCGCGAAGTCATTCAAAGTATCACGCTCAAAGAGAACCGATTTGGCATCGAACCGGAGCTGGTAGCCAAGGTGGCTCACAAGGGCTTACGAATCTACGAGATGGGTATTTCGTATTACGGCAGGACCTACGAAGAAGGCAAGAAAATCGGCGTCAAAGACGGGTTCCGTGCCCTCTATTGCATCTTCCACTACAATGCCCACCGAGCCCCCTTGCCCATACAGTTCATGATATATGCCCTGATCGGCGGTTTATGTGCCCTGGTCAATGTCGCGCTGTTTCTGTTCATGCTACACTCCGATGTACCGGTCATCGGTGCCGCACCGGTTGCCTACGTGAGCGCCGCGGTCCTGAATTATTTCCTCTGCATCCACCTCTTGTTTCGCCACCGGGCTCGTTGGACTTCAGGGGGGGAAGTGTTGATGTACTTCTTTGTGGTTGCCATACTGGGCCTGGCAGACCTGTGGATGACGCAGATGCTCTTGGCCACAACTTGGCAACCCTGGCTCGCCAGATCTGCCGCCGCTTCCATGGGGCTGGTCTTCAACTTCCTGGGAAGGAAATACTTGGTTTTCCCGGAACCGGGCACCGGTCCATGGAAGGCGTGACGGGGGGCACAAGGCGAAACGCGATCTTGGGAATCCTGTCAACTGATGTATTCGGAAAAGCCGTCACCCCGGCGGTCCTGCCCTGTCCTGCCTACGGCAGGACCGCCGGAATGACAAGAGATGGTGCTTTCCAACTTTTTTCAAGACAGCCTCGATTGGTTGATCACAATCCGGCAGCCTCCAGGATAGCCGGCACCGAGGTTTCCTTGCCGATGGCCATGATGTGGACCCCGTGGCAAAGGCCCTGCTCCTTGATCTGGCGGACCATCCGGCCGGCAATCTCGATACCCTTCTGCAAAGCGCCGCCCTTGGGGGCACTCGCCATTTCTTCCACCAGCTTCTGGGGCACCTGGATCCCCGCCACATATTCGTTCATATAGGTCGCCATCTTGGCTGAAACCAACAACACGATGCCAGCCAGGATCTTGACATCAAATTTGCCGGCATAGTCCATGAAGCGTTTGAAGTTGTCGAGGTCATAGACTGCCTGGGTCTGGAAGAACTCCGCTCCGGCCCTAATTTTCTTTTCGAACTTGAGGAGCTGCGGTTCGATGGGGTCGGCCTCGGGTGTCACCACCGCACCGACACAGAATTTTGGTGCCCCCTTGAGCGGATTCCCGGCCAGATCCCGGCCCGACTCCAAGGTTCTAGCCGCCCTCAGGATCTGCACCGATTCCAGGTCATGGACCGGCTTGGCATCCTTGTGGTCCCCCATGATGATGTGATCGCCGGTCAGGCATAAGACATTTTCGATGCCCAGCACACCGGCACTCAGCAGGTCCGACTGGAGCGCCATGCGGTTACGGTCACGTCCCGTCATCTGCAGGATGGGTTCCCCTCCCATTTGCTTGATGATATGGCATCCCACCAGGGAAGACAGACGCATCACCGAACTTTGATTGTCGGTCATGTTGATGCCATGGACCTTATCCTTGAGGAGCGCGATATGCTCCTTCATCTCCTCGATGTCAGTGCCTTTGGGCGGCCCCACTTCCGCGGTGACAACGAACTGGCCTGACTGAAGTGCGTTCTTGAACGAACCCGCCATCGATCATTCTCCTTTGTATGCCTCATGCACCTGTTTTGCCGGGTGGATCTGAACTTGATGGTTACGCGGAGGGAACTCCTGCTTGAAACGATCAAGCCTGCCCATCTTGTCCAGGCGTTGATAGATAAGCGTCCAAGCGCAATCTTTGTTTTTGTCCACTTCGCACTTGCCGTGGTCGGTGCCGCCGCAGGGCCCGTTGAGGATTCCCTTGGCGCAAACGGTCACCGGACAGATCCCGCCGGTTTCGCCGAGGACGCAGTCACCACAGGCGCGACAGCGTTCCACCCAGGTGCCATCCTGTGGTGTCATGCCGATAAAGCGGGTGTTGACACCGGGGAGGATCGGCAACGGTTCGCAAAGATCGGCCAACAGCTGGGCACCGGCGCCACAAGCCAGCGTCATCACGACATCGTAGTCCTGAAGCTTCTCCAGGATGAGTTCCATGTACTCCCGGTTGCACTGCCGTTCGACCGTGTCCTCGTCAATCTGGATCGGTTTCCCGTCTTTCTTGAAGGACATACGCAGTTGTGAGGCGAGCACGCCCACTTCCTTCTTGCCGCCCACCATGCAAACGCTCACGCAGGTGTCACATCCAAGGATGAACACCTTGTTGTAGCCTGAGAGCACTTCCTTGATTTCTTCAAATGGTTTTCTTTCCGCAACAATCATCGAAACACCTCGTAGTGAGTGTCAGACCCCTTGCAATACTGGTTCACCAGTGTGTCACCGGGACCCCATCTAAGCGTCATCCAACCGTGCCATTGGCGCCCGTCTGTGGGATTAGTGATCCACAGCCAGTTTGGAAACGCCTTTGTCCTTGTCGACAATTCCGGTAAGCACCGCGAGCTGAACGGCTCGGACCTTGCGATAGACTTCGCCGGGTTTACGCTTCTGGCCATTGACCGTAAGCAGATCGCGTTCAATGGAAATTCCAAATAACCGTTCGTTTTCTTCCAGATAGGGAAAAATCAGCTGCCAGTCAGCATCGGTGAATTCGGCAAACTCGCCGCCGTTGAGTTGACCTTCCACCAGTTTCCGATGCGGGTCACGGGCAAAGATCGCCCCGCCTGATGCCAGCGAAAACAGGTTCGACCCGGGATAGGGCGTGGCCAGCTCAATCAGTTGGCCGCTTTCGTCAAAGGTCATTCCGTTTAGGATCACGAACCCCCCGCCGGCATGAGGATCACCAGCCATGAAGGCCTCCGCCAGATAGTCCAGGGCGGTACCGTTGATCACGACTCGCGGCCGCCCCACCGCATTGATGAGCGGCCGTCCGGCGGCGTTGCCCATGACATAGACCGCCCCGCCCTTGGCGCCATACATGAAGGTCTGGCCCACGTCGCCAAATACAGCCAACTTCCCGGCCTTCATGATCTGGCCGAGCTGATCCTGAGCATTGCCGTGAACATAGATCTCCATGCCGTCCATACCGGATGCCAGGTAGTCACCGGAACTGCCGTACACATCAATGCGCACATCCTCGGTGTTCGACCCAAAACCGTTGCCGGTAAAACGTTGACCGCGGTACCCATAGACAATGAAGCGTTTCCATCCTTTGAAATACGCTTCACACAGCAGACGGGCATCGCAATGGTCCCCTTCCGGTTCGAACTCACGGGCATCGACCACCAGGATTTCCTCGTTGGTCTCAGGTCCACGCAGAAGTTGGCGGGTGTTCCAGCCGATGTGACGATAGCGGCCGCCGGGCGCGGCAGTGAAGTCGGGGGTGGCCCCGAACACTTCATCCAGGCTGCTGCGGAAGATCCACAGGAGCCAACTGCGTTTCTTGTCGAAGGACTCGTAGCGGCGATCGTTGAGAAGCGTCAGCACCTCGATCACCAGGCCCCTAGCGGCGTCCGAGATGGCGGCTGCCTTGACCAGCTCAGCGCAGCACCAGCGAATGGTATTGTAGTCCCAGCCCGGAATGGCATCCCGCAAATGTTCAAACAGCGGCATCGCCTGCCCCTGTTTCAGCAAGCCTTCGACCTGCCAACCAATGGGTTTGGCATCAGCGGGCGTGCGCACCGTCAGGGAGGCCGGCATCGGTTTCTGAAAGGGAGTTACTATATGTCGGCGGCCGAATTTATCGGTGCAGCGCAGCCGCATCTGGCCGTTGCTGGGTTTGATGGTAAAGATGAAGGAACCACCGTCGGTGTGACTCCCGCCGCGGGCATTCCAGTAGCGGTCGGCTACCGGACAAAACCGCGGGTCTTCGCGCGAAAGGCTTTCCAGGGTGGCATCGATGGCCTGCTTCTCGGAACAGACCAAGCCGATTTGCACCTCACCGTCCTGCAGCGCGAACACCTGTGGCCGTAGCATCGCCGTGTCGGTAATGCCGATCAATTGCATGAAGTTCTGGTATGGCTCATTGCGAGCGATGATAAAAAACCACGGTCCATCGGGCGAACCATGGATGTGGGAAGCCTGAATCGCCCGATAAAGCTTTTGTTTATCTGCCGGCAACTGATCAAAATCATCTTCGGTGGTAGGCGCCAGGGCTTCGATGATGTATTCCAGAGGATATCCGTACACACGGTTCCAGAGGTCCAGCAATAGCACTGAAGCTTCCGTATCGGTATGAAACAAGGGGTAGCATTTGCGTTGCTTCAGGTATTCACACACTGAATGGTAGTTGGCAAAGTCGCCGTTGTGAACCAGGGCCTCGTCCAGCCCGCTGAAGGGATGTGCCCCTGCCGGATGCCAAACTCGCCCTTTGGTGGGATAGCGCTGGTGGGCAATCCAGATGTGAGCCTTGAAATCCTCCAATTGGTAGTATCGTGCCACCTCCTCGGCGTACCCCACGATCTTGAGGATCATCATATTGCGGCCGTGGGACATGACGAAGGCTTTCTTGTCCCCGAGAGTCGAATAGAAGGTGGTGTTGATCTTGAAAGAGTTCTGCCAAATGAATTCGTCTTCAGCACGCCCCGGAGTTAGTCCGTCCAATTGGTTGCGCGTGATGAAATCACGCAGGATGTCCGGCTTTACCCGCACGAAATAGCGCATCACATCCGGCGGCCGCACGTCCAGACCCGGGATATCTCGATAATCCCCGATGGTGGGGAGTTTGCTGGCCGCGCTGATATTGAAATAGGGGGTGATGAACTGTTGTTCGACCGCACCCGCCACGCCCGGATCGTCCGGGTCGATGAGGGCTACCTGCAACATGTAGTGGGTGTCCAAGACCTCGCGGGAAACCCCGAGTGCCTCAGGTTCAAACCCCACCGCGGCAATCCCGCCACCCTTGCCATTGCCACGGTTGTGCATCTGTTTGGAAGGTTCGAAGATGTGTTTGCCACCCACCGGGATGGAGCAGGCAAAACCAGTGACACCACAACCACCTTCCTCCTCCTGTTTGACTTGAAAGCCGGGAGGGTATTCCGTCAACAACCGTCCTCGTGAATCAACGATTCGTTGTGCAACTGATGAAGCCATAGGATCTCGCTTTCTTGTTTCCTTCAAACCATCCCTACAGACGGTTTTAAATACCATGTTACCAAGGCTCGCCGGTGCCGGATTCAGTCTCTTCAGATCCGCGACAGGTCGCGCACTTCCTCCTACCAATCGCTCTCTCTATTCATAATCCAGGTGCCGCAGCAGATCAGTGCGGCCCACCAAGTCACGGATACTGCGCAGACCGAACTGCTGGAGGACCTGCACCATCTGCTTGCGCCAGGAAGCATACAGGTTGTACACGCGCTGGGTACCCCAGTCTTCGTTGATCATCCCGGCCAATTCCGGATCGGTGGTGGCGATGCCGCGTGGACAGCCGCGGCCGCTCTCACAGGAGCTGCAGCGAGTGCATTCCAGCGCCACCATGCCGGCGGTCCCTTCCACCACGCCGTCGGCTCCCAGGGCAATCGCCTTGAGGACGTCATGCGCAGTCCGGATACCGCCGCTGGCGATGAGAGTCACCTTGTCACGCACTCCTTCCGCCTGGAGAAACCGATGAACCTTGGGAATGGCGTATTCGATGGGCATGGCGATGTTTTTCTTGGCGATGTCGGGAGCGGCCCCGGTGCCGCCGTAGCTGCCATCCAGATGGACGATGTGGGCCCCGGCGTAGTAGCTGCCGATGGCCACCATATCCACATCCGCCGGTGTCGACACCTTGACCGAAACCAGCGCCTTGGGATTCATGGCCTTGATCCAGTCCACGTGCTTCTTGTGGTCTTCCACCGAATAGACGCTATGGAACGGAAAGGGTGAAAACAGGGCGCTACCCTGGACGGCTTCACGCATCTTGGCCACGGCCTCGGTCACCTTGTCCCCCAGGAGATGGCCGCCCAGCCCTGGTTTGGCCCCCTGGGCGTACTTGAATTCGATGATCCGTACCCGCTGGATGGTCTCTTCACGAACCCCGAAAAGTCCCGTGGCCACCTGGGTAATCATATTATCATCGAAGGGATTGAGGAATTCGGGATAGCCCCCTTCCCCGGTGCAACCAAAGGTCCCCCAGAGCATGGCGGCCCGGGCGCGGGAAACCATGGTGCTGTTGCTCACGGATCCAAAGGACATGCCACCCTGGTATAATGGAATTGAAATCGTGATGCGGTGGGCATTGTCACCTCTTTTGTTGAGTTCAATGCTGGTGTCGATTTCCTCAGCCGGAATCTCCACGGGCGCCTTCTCGGGAAAGCGGAAGCGCAGCTTATCAAAACCTCCCCCGGAATCGCCCACCCGGTATTCCATATCGACGTTGGGCAACTCCCCGGTTTCCGCCTGATACCAGGTGCTCATGAGGAGCTCGGCGGTCCAGCGGTAATCACCGAGGGCCTTCATTTGCGGGTTGGGTGCTACTTGAAGCGCCTGATTGGGGCACTTATCCACGCAGAATGTGCCCTGGCTCCGACACACTTCCGGTCCCACGCAACGGTAATCCTTAGGGGTGCCCATGCGGGTTCCGGCTTTGAAATGCACCCCGTGCGGACAAGTCACCACACATCCGGCACAGCTCTTACACTCCGGCCCACGCACCACCTTGTACTTGCCGATCGTATGACGAAATCGTGAAGCTGTTCGCTTGATTTCTCCCTTCACGGTTTGGCTACTCCTTTTCACTTTCAATCAACCACAGAGACACGGAGAACACAGAGAAGAGCTAATAAAATCATCACCAGTGCCCTCTGTGCCTCTGCGGTAACAATGAAAGATCTGATCCTCAACCAATATAAGTCGGCAGATCCATAACGCACGTCGTGAGAGCTTGGTTTTGCGCTCCACTAGCGGAGCTTTTGTCCAAACATGGCACCGAAGGTATCCCGTTCCAGGTCTTCAAAAAACATGGCCCGCCCTGCTTCCCCGCGGACTCGCCGGACATCGCGAATGCCCATCGCTCCCATGACTTCTATGAGCTGACTCCACCAGGCACACATCAGGTTCACCAAGCGCTGGGAACCATAATCAGCGTCAATCGACTCCAGCTCCACCGGACAGGACTTGCCGTGCACACAACGTTTGCACAGCCGGCACTCGAGACCGATGAGGAGTGGCAGATCCACGGCCACGCCATCGGCCCCGCAGATCAGCGCCTTGGGAACGTGTTCGGCCAAACCAATGCCGCCACTCACCAACAGAGTTACTTGGTCGCGTAGACTCTCTGTCACCAGATGCAGGTGAATGTCGCGAACCACGTCCTTGACGAACAGCGCTGCACCGCCATCGACGGCCGCCACATTGCCCTGGTAGTCAGCGCACAAATGCACCACTTCCACCCCTCCCCGGGCTAAATCCAGGGTGACGGATTTGGATTGATCGTTCAAGGCCACGCGCACCGATACCACCAGGTTGGGATGCGCTGCCTTGAGCCGCCGCACACTCTCCATGATGTTGGGCACATAGGTCAGTTCCACCATGTGTACCCCGCCCAGAAGTTCTGCCGAAATGTCGGAACCATCGTCGGTGGACAAGGGGATCAAGTGGTTTCGGTAGGGTTCCAGGGACGCCTCGTAATCCTGCACGGCAAGATACATCATCACCTGCACCTGTTGCGCCGCTTTGGCCATGGACAAAGTGATTCCCCTACCAATATTGCCGAAAGGCAGGACATCGAACAGGATCGGCAGCTGAGCTTCCACCAGAGGCGGGATGTTCAGTTGCGCACTCCCCGCAGCATCGAATTCCAGCCGATGCATTTTGCGGCCGATGTCAATGGCGGTGCTGATGTATTCGCGGCCGTGAATGCCGTCTCGAGTGGGGCGGACAATCTCCGACATGTCGGTCCACATACTGTCGAAACCGGGACCACTGAAGGGACCACGATACCCCGCCCCGGAAACCGGGATTTTGCCCGTTTCCGCCTGGAACCAGTTGGTCAGGATCATCTCCGGCTTCCAATACTCGTCCCCCATCTTGAGGAACTCCGGATTGATGGTCTTGGCCAACACGCCTCGAGGGCAACTCTGTATGCACCAGAAACAGTTCTTACAGGTATAGTCGATGGAGTCCACCATGGTACGGTAATCAAAGGAGCGTTCCTTGTAGACATTGTACAAGCAGCGCTTCTTCACGCAGGTCCCGCACTTCAGGCAGTCTTCTTCCCAGTCGATAATCCCGGATCGCCCCACGGGGGTGAACCGCGGTGGTGCCGACTTCGGTGTGATGTGATATTTCTTGGGCATTGATGTTCTACCTCATGCTCCATGTGGAGGAACCAAGGTGCGCCGATGAACTGCTCCGGCGCGGGGTAAAGATGCTATGCCACGCCCCATGGGCCCAGTTCGCGTGCTTTTGCGATGGTTTCTTGAAGGGCATCGACAAATCCTTGCGGGTCGTCGGGAGCCAGGTTGACCAACCGTACCCGTTGGTTGCCGAGCCCAGATTCCGCCAGCAGCCGGTTGGCGTAGCGTACTCGGAGCCGGGCACGACGGTTTCCTTCGAGAAACTGGCAAACTCCATCAGGGCAGGCAACCACCATGGCCATATCCGCCCCCTCCTCGACCGCCCGCAGGATGTAGAGCACATCGGTGCGGCCCGAACAAGGCAAGCGAGTGAACTTCACCACGGCTTGCGGCGTAGCGTTGATCCGTTCCACTTCGTCTTCGGGCACGGCCACCGCATTGGTACAACAGAAGATGACAATGACGGGTTTCATTAAGACTCCTCACATCCCATGGTTTCCTGCCCCCTTCTTACAGCTTCCGTACTGACTTGCACCACCTGGTGGGGCGCAGTCCGGTTGAGAAGAACCTGCACGGGTGCGCAACGCTCGCGCCATCTCGATGTTTCAAACTCGAATCTCAGGATCTTGCACGGTGTCTCCTGGCCCAAGAAGATGAAGGCAAGAGCGCCTTCATCGAGCAGGAAGACCCACAGTACAAAAAACATACCGAAATTGACGAATCACATAGCATTCGTTGTTGACGGAAATGTCGGGAGGAACATCGCTGGTCCACATGCCTGACTAGGTCTGGGATCTTTCGGGGTACCCGGGTGCGGGTTGCTGGGAAGGCGTTCAGAACGGTGAATGCTTCAAAATTCCAGCGGCGATGATACCCTATATACCCATGGGCATCTCGGCTTCGAGACGCTGACCGTACTGCAGCATGAGTCATCATTGACTCTGGGGATGCTTATAGCGAATGTGCAGGTTAAAGGCAAGAGGATTTGTGCGGTGTCGTCGACCGGGAAAGCCTGAAACACCATGATAGGTCCTTCCAGTACGCCGCTCAACCGGTGTGGGATCCATTTGCATGCTCTCGGGCCTTATGGGATGTCATCGATGAGTATTCCTCTGCTGCACGAAGAAAACACCTGGAGGACACCGAGGCAAGCGGTTGGGTCCCCAAACCCGGCTCACAATGAGAATTGGGATTGGACCCCGGATCGAACCGTCATGACACCACAATTTTGTATCATTCCTCGATCACGGTCTTGGGCGGGAACTCACCTCACACCCATCGGTAAATTCTATCTAATTTGAATTACAACTAAAAATTTAGATTACACATTTTTGTTCGTTTCTGTGCCTGTGCTTCCCGATCAGCTCTTGTCGATTACAGATTTGCACACCAGTGGCGAAACGTTTGGCGCACCCTGCGTCGAGTAGCCAGAAGATCCTCCCAGCCGAGAATTCCATGGTCTCTCTGGCCTGGAGGCCAGATCCCCACCGACAGCATGCTCTCCAACTGGGCCGGAGTCATGGTCGCCACACTTAAATTAGTGCTCAGTTGCAGCCGTCGTTCCAGAGCTCGAAGGGCACGGGATGCCTGGACCAATTCTGCAAACAGCGACACCCCCTCCTTGGCGTTGGATGCCAAAGATTGCAGGGCGGTGCGGATGGAACGCGTACGCAACCTCTCTTGCTCGTGACCGAACAGCAACTGATGGCCCTGAACCAGGAACTCCGCATCGCGCCAGGCCGCCGAATCCTAGTTTGAGATCCACCAAATCGGCGCATTCCTCACTGCGTTCCAACTGCATCCGCTGGCGCAAGTGACATAGCCGCGACCACACGGTGTCGGTTTCCCGGCGCTGGTAGCAGATCTGCAATGATCTTTGCTCAATCCACTGACCAAGGTCCGGGGGTCCAGCAATCGCTCGGGCGCGAAGCAGGGCCTGAATCTCCCAGAGATCCGCTTGCCTATTGTAGTAATCCTCCCAACTCACATGAGTAACCACCAAAGGCCCGTAGTTACCCGTGGGGCGAAGGCGCACATCCACCGCATAGCCTGGCCCCTCTTCCAGCGGGGTACTCACCATGCGCATCAGCCGCTGAATGAAACGCACCACCTCCAGCGGAATATGGCCACTGTCATCGGATTCAGGTGTGCGGTAGACAAACACCAGATCGAGGTCGGAGCGATAGTTCATCTCCTGGCTTCCCAATGTGCCCAGACCCACGACAACCAATGGGAGATCCTCAGGTAAACCCCGTTCTTCGCGAACCCGTTGGTACGTGTGGTAGAGGACAAAATCAGCCAATTCCGAGAGCGCTTCCTCGACCTGTTCCTGGGTGAATTCTCCGTTGAGATCTGCAACGGCAACTTGCAGCAGGCGTTCGTTTTTCAAACGCCGAATCCATTCCATGGCGGATTCGAAATCCCCGACGCTCGCCAATATCTTCTCGCTCGCCTTCTTCCAGTGACCAGGTGTGAGAGCTTCGGCACCCGCCGTGGCAAGTCCTTCTGCCAGGCTTGGCTGTTGGCTGAGCAGATCCGCCACCAGATCACTTTGAGCCAGCCCCAGGCATAAACCGGTGATCCAATTCCTGGAGGAGTTTAACAGCTTGGACAGACCAGGTCGGCGCCGAGCATTGGAAAAATAACGCTCCAAACGTACCAGCACCCGTTCCAACAACACCACCCCGTGCCCGGACAACCCTCGGTAGCGTGACAAGACCCCGAACACGGCTTCCTCAACCACCGGTGCAAATGGCACCAGAGCACCTAGCAACCGGCGCCATGCCTCGGAATGGAACTGCTCTACCAGCTCCCGGCGAAGATCGGCCAAATTCCCAATGGTCTCCTCATGAGTATCAGCAGACTCGCGAGTATCGCCTCGAGACCCTTTATCATCGGCCTGAAAAAGCCCAACGAAATGCTCATGAACGGTCGTGCAAGTGTCAGCGAGTCTTTCCAGAAAGCGCTCGGCATCGCCCTCCATGCCCAAAGCAACCGCAAGCCTCTGGCGACTCTCTTCGGCCTGGGGGAGCTTCTGTGTCTGACGGTTCTGATCCAGTTGCACCCAGTGTTCCACACGCCGAAGGAAGATGTAGGCTTCCCAGAGGTCGGCAACTGCTTGGTGCGGTAACAAGGAGAGCTTTTCGAGCCGGTCCAGGCACCGCAACGTGTTGGGTTCATCCAACTCCGGATGACGACCTCCATAGATCATCTGTAAGGACTGAACCAGGAACTCGATTTCGCGAATCCCGCCCATTCCCAGCTTGACATCAAACTGCTGCCAACCAACACCTGGTCGCACGGCTTCGTGGAGGATCCGGTCACGCATGGCCCGCAATTCATCCAAGGCTTGGAAATCCAAAAAACGGCGAAACACAAAGGGCCGCATTTCACGCAGGAAGGTGTTGCCGAGTGCGCGATCCCCGGCAACGGGACGGGCTTTGAGCAGCATCTGCCGTTCCCAGGCCCGGCCATGCAACCGATAGTGATAAGCCGCCGCTCCCACGGACGGGACCAGATCACCATCCCTCCCCTGAGGTCGTAAGCGCAGGTCCACCAGAAACACCCGATCGCCATCTACATTTTCGGCCAGCAACCGAGTCAGCCACTGACAGAGACGACTGATCACGGCCAGCGCTTCCAAAGGCCGTTCCTTGCCGACCTCTGGATCAATATGGAGGAACATCAAATCCACATCCGAGACATAGTTCAACTCATGGCCGCCCAGTTTCCCCAACCCCAGGATGGTCACCGGAAGATTCTCGCGATACGAAGCAAGCGTGGCCAAGTTGTGCTCCCGGACCCACCATTCCGGGTGTTGCCACAGCGTTTCCAGCCCCACTTGAAGCACCACCGAAGCCAGGTCGCTCAATTGCCCGGTGGTTTCGAGGAGGTCGGCCCGCCCCAACAGATCTCGTCCACCAATCCTCAAGAAATGCCGCTGCTTGAAGCGACGAATCTCACGCTGCAACTCAACAAAGGAATGACAGTCCCGAACGCTTTGCTGAACATCTTCGTATAGCTCGGTAAGAGGGTAACGCCGGAAGAGGTTCTTCTGCTGCCACAACCAGTCCAGGTTTTCAGGCCGGCGCAACAGCGCCGCCAGATAACTGGATGATTCCTGAACAATGCGGAGTTCTTCGGTCATCGCCAGCTCGTTTTCTGTCGCCGTTGTCGAGGATCACCAGTCAACCTTGGAAAACCCAGCCGTCATTGTCGTTGTCTATTTGGATATGAATGGAGTCAACAGAGAAAGACAACAAAAAACATGGCCTGAGATAAGGACGCTTTGGAGGGTAGAAACGCGATGCGGTCGCGGGGGCAGTAGCTCCCGCGACCGCGGTGAAGAAGATGGCCGTCATGGATTGAATCGCCGGAGCGGACCCTGTCAGAAACCGGGGGCCGGGAGAGGCGCGTTCCCTTCCAATCCGCCGTTGAAACTGGTTCGATTAGATGTCGAAATACAACTTGAATTCATAGGGATGCGGACGCAGGCGCACGGCATCCACCTCCTTGAGGCGCTTGTATTCGATCCAGGTTTCAATAACATCCTCGGTGAACACATCGCCCTTGAGCAGGAACTCATGATCCTTTTCCAGGGCATCGAGGGCCTCATCCAGAGAACCCGGGGTCGAAGGCACATTGGCCAGCTCTTCGGGGGTCAGGGCATAAATGTCCCTGATCCAGCGGTTCACCCGGATCGATACGGTTTTCGATGCCGTCGAGGACCGCCATCAGGATAGCGCTGAAAGCCAGGTATCCGTTGCAGGACGGGTCCGGGGAGCGGAATTCCAGCCGTTTGGCCTTGGGCGATGCCGAATACATGGGGATGCGGATCGCCGCGCTGCGGTTTCGGCTGGAATAGGCCAGGTTCACCGGCGCCTCGTAACCCGGGCACCAGCCGCTTGTAGGAATTGGTGGTCGGGATTGGTGATGGCGCAGAGGGCCGGGGCATGCTTCAGAATCCCGCCGATGGCATACAGCGCCATTTCGCTCAAACCCGGCATACCTGTCCCCGGCAAACAGCGGCTTGCCTTCCTTCCAGATGCTCACGTGGGTGTGCATGCCGGAGCCGTTGTCGCCAAACAGCGGCTTGGGCATGAAGGTCACCGTGCGCTGGTTGCGCCGGGCCACGTTCTTCACCATGTACTTGTACCACTGCAACTGATCGCCCATCTTCACCAGCGGGGCGAACTTCATGTCGATTTCCGCCTGACCGGCGGTGGCCACTTCATGATGCTGGCATTCCACCGTGATCCCGACCTCCTGCAGTGTCAGAACCATTTCGGTGCGAAGATCCTGCATGCTATCGGTGGGCGGCACCGGGAAATAGCCTTCCTTGTGGCGGGGTTTGTAGCCAAGGTTCGGGCATTCTTCGCGACCGCTGTTCCAGATCCCCTCCACTGAATCGATGAAATAGTAACCGTAATTGCTGGAGGAATCATAGCGAATGTCATCGAAGATGAAGAACTCCGCTTCAGGCCCAAAGAATGCCGTGTCGCCGATGCCCGTGAACTTCAGGTAGGCTTCGGCCTTCTGAGCGATGTGACGTGGATCGCGGGTGTACTTTTCCTTCGGTGATCGGATCCACGATGTTGCAGATCAGGCTCAGCGTGGGCTCCTTGATAAATGGATCCATGATGGCCGTGGTAGGGATCGGGAATGACGAGCATGTCGCTGGCATGGATGGGCTGCCAGCCTCGGATGCTGGAGCCATCAAATCCGAAGCCTTCCTCAAAGTAGGATTCCTCCAATTCGCTGATGGGAACCGAGAAATGCTGCCAGATCCCAGGAAAATCCAAAAACTTGAAATCCACCATTTTGGTGCCTTGCTCTTTCGCAAAGGCTAACACGTCTTTGGGTGTCATTCGAACTCCTCCTTTATGAACTTTGCAGATTGTTTATTTCGGTTCTCGCGGTGCTTTAGGGCTTAAGCAAATCCCTTGCCAATAGAACTGCGACCTCAATAAAAGGGTCCCCTACCTTAGAGGGATTATCTCAAAACTCCTAAGTCTCCTCCCCCTTGACGGGGGGAGGCCGGGAGGGGGTGTTGTTCATCGGCTCTTCTCACCCTCCCCCAATCCTGCCTACGGCAGGGGAGGGGAGTCTTGAGATAGTTTCTCAACTACCAGTACCGCCGTTCCGAGCAGCACATCATTCGTGGGCCGTCACGCATTGCACCAGCTGCTCGCGCAGGTTTTCGTGAGTCTTGGCATCCAGCAGTTTATTCCCTGCCAGGTTGGTAACATAGAAGATATCCGCCACCTGCGCCCCCGGAGTCGAAATCTTCGCCAACTGAATGGTGATGCCCTGCTCAAAGAGGGTCTTGCTAATGGCGTGGAGCACTCCGGGACGATCCCAGGTGTACACTTCAACGACAGTGTAAAAATCAGAGGCCTCTTCGTTGATGATGACTCGATCCTCTTTGCGGGGAAACGCTTTTCGGTGAAACACCGCCTGACGTTGCCGGGTGGCGACCAGGTGTTCCAAATGAACGGCATCACCGCTCAGGATACGACTCAGATCGTTTTCCATCTTATCCCAGAGCTCCTGAGCATGGAGAGCATCCAGGACGCGTTCCAACCGCAGCACATCCAGCGCGATCCCAGACTGGCGCGTGAAGATATCCGCGGATAAAATATTGAGGCCGTAAGCCCAAATGACGCCGGTGATGGTAGCAAACAGTCCGGGCCGGTCATGGGTCGCCACGGTTACTTGCCACATCTCTCCTTCATCGGGCTCTGCTTCCAGCACTACGGCCCGGCCCGGCAAGCGCTGTTCCAGACGGTAGTGCTGGAGAATTGTCGCCGGCGTATTGGAAAACAGGTAGCGTGGGGCGACGGCCTCCAACCAGGATGGCATTTCGGCCTGCTCTCGAGAATCTTGGGTCAGCTTCAGAATTTGTGTCTGGATGTCCATGGCCCGCTGCTCCGCATCCTCGCCAACCCAGTAGCCTTGAAGCAGAACTTGATCGATCTTGACATAGAGTTCACGGAGCAAGGAAGCCTTCCAGGTGTTCCAAGCCCCAGGCCCGGTTGCGCAAGAATCCGCAATCGTCAACAGGTAGAGAAGGCGCAGGCGTTCACGGTCACCGATGATTTCGGCACAATGGAGGATGGGTTTTTCGTCGCTGAGATCACGTTTCATGGCGGTATCTGCCAAAATCAGGTGGTTGGCAACGAGAAACTGAAGCAGCTCCGCTTCGGACGCATCGAGTCCCAGGCGCTCAGCAATGCCAAACGCCATTTCCGCCCCTACGGCCGAATGGTTCTTCCTTTGACCCTTACCGATGTCGTGGATCAAGGCCGCCAGATAAAGCAGTCGGCGGTCGTCCATTTGAACAAAGGCGTCCTCCACTTTAAGCCGGATGATACCATCATGGGGTTGTTGCTCCATCTGGTGCAATTGCAATACGGTGCGGAGCAAATGCTCATCCACCGTGTACAGATGGTAGACATCGTGCTGGACGCGGTAACGAATTGGTGCTAGCTCGGGAATAAATGTCTCCAGGAAACCGGTTTCCATCATCACTTTGAGAACCGGAAAGGCTTGTTGCGGGTTGAGGAGAATCTCGAAAAACTGATTCACCACCTGCGGGTCACGCCGATCATCGCTACTGAAGGCGGTCAGATTCTGGCGGATGACCTGACCCGTCTGATGATGGAAATGAGCCTTGGCACGCGCTGCCTGCCAGAAGAACTCCATGAGAAGGCGGGGGCTCTTGGGTACCAGCTCAGGCTGGAGGAAATGCAGGTACTTGCCTTCGAGCAGAAAGGGACCGGGGAGAATGCGCCGGCGGAACCGCCTTAGGACCCCTCCGCGAGGCCCCTCGCGTTCCTCCAAGCGTTCCAGGAAAAACGATGTGCTGCGACGAATCCGTGCGGTGTGGCGGTAGTACAGGCGCATAAACGCTTCCACCGCGACCCCTTGGCGACTATCCATGAAGCCAAGTCGTTGGGCGATCTGCTCCTGTTCGGGAAACAGTAACTGATCCTGGCGCTTGCCCGCCAGTTGATGCAACTGCAGGCGAACCCGCCACAGGAAATCCTGGGCCTGTTCCAACCAATGCTGCTCTTCGCGGGTGAGCAATTCCTGATGGCGCAAGGTCTCCAGAGAACTGTCCTGAAGGAAGACCTGGCCAGCCCACCGGATCACATGCAGATCTCGCAGTCCGCCCACGCCTTCCTTGATGTGTGGTTCCAGCAAGTAGGAGCTTTCGCCATACTGCAAAAGGCGTTTCTGTCGGTACGCCACCAGGTCCGCCAGGAATCGTCGATGGCGCTTGCGCCCGGAGTTTTCCAGGAATGTGGCGTTCCAGTCTCGATAGAAATCCTCGTCCCCGGCAATAAACCGGGGTTCCAAGTAGCTGGTAAAAACCGTAAAATCCTCACGAACCAAGCTTTTCACCGAGGACACCGAGGCGGTCACATGCCCCACTTCGAACCCCGCATCCCACAGACTGTAGGTTAGCTCCCGGACAATCTCCTTAAGGGATGCCGGAAGGCGATTCTGATAAAGGAACAGCAGATCCAGGTCAGAGACGAAGCTGAGATCGCCACGTCCAAAGCCGCCCACGGCAATAGCTGCCCAGCCCGTGCGAGCCAGGCTCTGATGATGCAGGGCCTCATGGAACCTCTGCAGAAAGGATTGGGCGTAGGTGCGTGCCGCCAGATACCCCGGCACGTCGCTGCGGCAATACTGGCCGAAGGCCTGCCGCATTTCCTTCAAGCGTGTTGGCAGTATTGAAAGGCTGATTTCCATAATATCGTCAACACCAATTCTCGGCCGCGCCTCGGGACAAAGAAGCTCGTCGCCTATTCGCGGCGCGTTCCACCAGCGGGGAAGGGGATGCGCGAATACGTCAGCAGTGACTCGCTTGCCTCCGCACACGTCTGAATGCAAGACGCCGGACTGTCACAGGGCCTGCTCCCCCGACTCGCCCGTGCGGATTCGAATACATTCTTCAACCGCCGTCACAAAGATCTTACCATCGCCGATTTTGCCGGTGAACGCAGCATCCCGGATGGCCTTGATGACATCGGCCACTCCTTCATCGGCTACCACCACTTCGATCTTGATTTTCGGGATGAAATCCACAACGTATTCCGCCCCCCGGTAGATCTCGGTGTGGCCTTTCTGGCGGCCAAACCCGCGCACTTCGGAAACCGTCATGCCCTTGACCCCTACTTCTGCGAGCTTCTCTTTGACATCATCGAGCTTAAATGGCTTGATTACCGCTTCAATCTTCTTCATCCGCGTCCACCTCATGGCTTCAAGGGTTAATGATCCCAACCTCTCGCGATGCCCTCCAACCGACAGTTCCCCAATGGATCAGGTGATGCGACTGATCCTGTGGCGGTCGAGACCTAGGCACGTGCTGATGCTAAGCGTGCGCAATCGGGTAACGTCGACCCGTGCCGAACGCCTTAGCTGACACCCGCAGCACCGGCGGAGCCTGCCAGCGTTTGTACTCATTACCATCCACCCTGCGAATTACCCAGTCGACCAATTGCTGATCGTATCCCAGCCTCACGATTTCCTCCACCGACAGCCGCTGCTCCACATAAGCTGTCAGAATGCCATCGAGGATGGGATAGGGAGGAAGACTGTCTTCGTCCTTCTGATCGGGGCGAAGCTCGGCTGAAGGAGGTCTGGTGAGAATGCGTTCCGGAATCCATCCATATTTCGCCGCCAACATGTTGGCCAGCTCAAAGACGGCGGTCTTCGGCACATCGCCGATTACCGCCAGACCGCCATTCATGTCTCCGTATAAGGTACAGTAGCCCACGGCCATCTCCGATTTGTTCCCGGTACTCAGGAGAAGCCGATTGAACTTGTTGGAGAGCGCCATGAGCAGCACTCCGCGGATTCGGGCCTGAAGGTTTTCCTCGGTAACATCCGTGGGCAAGTCACCGAATACAGGACTAAGGCATTGCCGTGCTGTTTGGAATAGGCCATCGATGGGCATGACCTCGAGCTGAATCCCCAAACGGCCGGCTAACTCGCGGGCATCCGTCAGGCTCTCCGGAGCGTTGTAAGGACCCGGCAGGGCCACCCCCAGGACTTGTTGGGGACCCAAGGCCATAGCCGCCAAGCAAGCAACCAGAGCAGAATCCACCCCCCCGCTCAAACCCAGCACAACCTGCTCAAACCGGCACTTTCGGGCATAGTCCCGCAACCCTAAGACCAAGGCTGCCAACAACTCCTCGGTGGAGTTCAGGTCAACCGCATGCCGATCCCCGGTTTGCTCCCTGGTATCGTACACGATCAGGTCTTCCTCGAAATCCGCCGCCGAGGCCACTCGGTCGCCGTCGGCGTTGAGCACCATGCTGTGCCCCTGGAAGATCAACTCGTCATTGCCCCCAACCTGGTTAACATGGACCATTTGGAACCCAAATCTGCGCGCATGCGATCGAAGCAATCCTTCCAGCATTGAGGCTTTCTTTAGATGATAAGGCGACGCCGCGATGTTGATGAGCACGCTCACCGATGCTCCGGCGAGATCCGCCACCGGATCCCGCGGATATGGGAAATGCGGCAGAAAATCTGAACGGTTCCAGATATCCTCACAGATCGTCAGTCCCAGGCGTTCTCCCTGAAAATCCAGCCAGACCACCTGGCTACCGGGTTCAAAATATCTGTCTTCGTCAAAAACATCGTAGGACGGCAGCAGTTGCTTGTGAACCCTGGCAATCTCGCGGCCATCGGCAAAAAACAGCGCCGTGTTGTGGTAGGGCTTGCCCTGTCTACTTTCGTTGTTGCTCACCACCCCACAAATCACCCCAATTCCACGACTCGCATCACCGATGGTTTGCCAATAGCGTTTGCTTTCGGCAACAAATCCCGGCTTGTCCAAGAGGTCCCGGGGTGGATAGCCCACCAGCGCCATTTCTGGAAACACCACCAAGTGGCACCCAAGCTCACGCGCCCGCTGGATGTTCTCACAGATTTTGGTACAGTTGCCGGCAAAATCACCGATCAGCGGATCTATCTGCGCCAGCGCTAAACGCATCAACATTCTCCCCGGTCGATCTCCCCAGCTACGGCCCGAACAAATCCCAAACACAAGGCGCATGCGGCTCCAACGGTCTCCACCCTTGCACACGCTATATTGGTTCAACGGATCTAACCCTAATGCTGTTCACTCAAAACCCCTCCGATCTTGATGTGGAAACCCCAAGGCAGCAGGCACCATGCTGCGGCTTGCGCGAAATGATCCTGGACCTTCCCCCGGTGATTGCAGGAGCAAAGATTAGCCGGTCTGAAGTCATCGCCGGCATCAGCATCTCCGCATGTTGCAAGACTCATTCCCACCGGCCACATCCAGCCACCTTGTTCAGGCCTTAACGCGAAATCGTCGGGCTTCAATGCCATATCGCTGGATTTTGTACTGAATGATGCGCTTGGTGGTCCCTAGCAAACGGGCGGCCTGAGACTGGTTGCCACGGGCATCCTTCAACGCATCCGTGATGAGGTCGCGTTCAAAGGCGCTCACCAACACGTCGAGTTTCCCGCGGTTTCGGTCTTGCAATTCTTGTGGTTTCATTTGGAGGGTGGGTGGTAAGTGTACGGATTCAATGGCCTCTCCGCTCGATAGAATAACCGCCCTTTCGATGCAGTTCTCCAACTCCCGGACATTTCCCGGCCAATGGTAGGACATGAGCATATCAATGGCCATGGTGGAAATGCGCCTGATGTTCTTGTTGAACTCACGAGCGTACTTGATCACGAAATAGTCAGCCAGAAGCAGGATATCCGGACCTCGTTCCCTCAGCGGGGGCAAGAAAATGGGGAAAACGTTGAGCCGGTAAAAAAGATCGGAACGAAAAGCACCGTTGGCGACTTCGGCTTCCAGATCCTTGTTGGTGGCAGCAATCACGCGTACATCAACCTGCACCATGCGGGAGGATCCCAAGGGCTGGAAGGTCCTTTCCTGAAGGACGCGCAACAGCTTCGCCTGAGCAACCGGAGACAACTCCCCCACTTCATCCAGGAAAATGGTGCCGCCATTGGCCTCTTCGAAACGTCCCCGGCGGCGCATGATGGCACCGGTAAAAGCACCCTTTTCATGGCCAAAGAGCTCACTTTCCAACAGTGCATCCGGCATGGCCGCGCAATTGACCTGGACCAGGAGTCCTTTGCTGCGCCTACTATTGTCGTGGATGGCCTTGGCCACCAATTCCTTGCCGGTTCCGGTTTCACCATGGATGAGCACCGTGGTGTTGGAGTCCGCAACTTGATCGATAAGGCGCAGTACCTCCTGAACCACCTTGGATCGGCCAATGATATGGGTCTTGGGGCGGCGAGCCTCAGCCAGCATGCGGCGCAGCCGCAAGTTCTCTTCTTCGATGGCACGGTAATGCACCACTTTACCCAGCAGTTCGGCCACTGCTCCCAATAACATGATCTCCCGGTCCAGACTCTCCACCTGATGTCTCAGTTTGTCCGCCGACAAGACCCCAACCACTTTCCCGCCATAGAAAATCGGCACACACAGAAACGCCAGTTCATCGCGGTTCAACGTCTTGCGCGCACCGGTGCGATCCAAGAAGAGGGCCTCACTACCGAGATTGGCAATGGCCATGGGACGTCCTGATTGCGCCACCTTGCCGGTGACCCCTTCGCCGGGACGATAACAGATGCTGCCCGCTTCAACATCCATGCCCTGAGCCACATCCAGCCAAGTCTCCCCGGTGTGATGATCCAAGATTGAAATCATCCCTCGCTGCATTCCCAGGTATCGACTCAGGATATCCAGGATGCTTTGCAGCTGGTACTTGAAGTCGTCGGACCGGACCAGCCTGAGGGCGATCTCATGGAGTACGGTCAATTCCAGGTGGCTGTAATCGTGTGCCATAGTTTGTCTCAAGAAAGAACGTGCGGTTGTCTTGGTGGCGAGTCTGTGGTCGGCTTGGCACCAGCCTCAAACCGACCAAACATCATCCTTGTGGAGCAATTTGTATACAAAAATGTACTATATCTCAGGCAGATGGAGTTGACCATACAAAACTGCGACGCGCGCAGAGCCTCGCCGGCTAGGCAGCCACACCACTCGAGATTGGCGCCCCCGCGCAGACTGTGCTCCACGACCGTCTTGGAATCCGGGAAATGCTTCCAAGGTGATTTTCGCGCCGGGAAATGTGTTGCCCCATGCAAACAGACAGGCCCGGACGGTGTTGTCACGCCCGGGCCTGTTGTGTGTTGGTAAGTCGCCCGTGACCAGGCTCAGCAGGTGGGGTGGCGGCAATGGACTCCATCCCTGGGAGGAACCTCTGGCCGGGCCACACGCAAAACCGAGGGCACGGCCATGCCGCGACCTTCGCCGCCCTTCACCTCATTCGGACTGGGATCATTCCTTTCTTGCGAATGATGTCTTTGCCGTCAGGCGACAGACAGAACTCGATGAAGCGTTTGGCCACTCCGGTGGGAGTTCCTCGCGTGACAAAGGAATACTCCTGAAAATATGGGTAACCCGCCTCGTCCGCAGCAATGCCGTTGATCTTCAGTTTCTTCAAACCGTGCGTGATGAGGCGTGCAGCACCTTGGGCGGTGAATGAGATGGACGAGGGCATCCGTCGCGTGGTTTCAATCACCATGGTAGATGTACTGGTAATGATATCGGCCTTGATCGGGTTACCCGCCATGACGTCACGGTGGAAATTGCCATAAGCGGCGGTCTGATCTGATGGGACGATCACCAGGATCGTCTTATCCGGCCCCCCAAGGTCCTTCCAGTTGGTGATCTTACCACCAAAAACCGCCTGAATTTGCTGATTGGTGATATCCGTCACAGGACATTCAGCATTGACGATGACGGCCAGAGGATCGCGGCAAAAAATGGTTTCTACATAACCACTGGCGGCTTGCGCGGGAGTTAGGCGCTGGGCGGTGCTGGCGATATCAGCAAAACCATTCACGACTCGTTCAATGGCAATGGCTGAGGTGTACCCCCCCCAGTCCACCTTGATTCCGGTCTTCTTGGTAAATTCCGGCACACGCTCGTGGCTAAAGGCTTCCAATATTTGCGCCGAGGCACTGTAGCGCAAAACGTCGGCGGCATTGGCAGGCACCGCTGATACCACCATGCAGACAATCAGCAGGAATGCACATAGAGCACTACCCCTCAGAATTGATTTCTTCATGTTCTCCCTCCTTTGGTTGTTCCGGCTCTTGCTGCCCTCACCGGCACTGACTTTGGCCGTTGGCTTAGACCGCGCAATCCGTCTCCTCCATAGGGGCGATCCGCCCCCACTGATGGCCATTCCAGTCACACCCAAGGGAACACCGACCCACGGAAAGGGCCATCAATCATGCTGGTGCATGCAAATATCCCCAATTCTCAAACGCTTTTCTTCTTCAAGCCGCTTGGTAAGCCAGAGAATCACCCTATCAAGTTCGTTGTGGAGATCCATCAAGGCCTTGCCTCTATGACTGACTTGGAGCTTCTCTTCCATGGTCAGTTCAGAGAACGTTTTCTGCAAGGGTGGATAGAGGAACAGCGGGTCATACCCAAACCCATGCGTACCGCGAGGTTCCTGGAGTAGGTACCCATCGCAATGGGCCTCATAGGTGAGCGCAAACCCCATCGGCACGGCGAGGGAAAGGACACACCGAAAACGCGCCCGACGATCCGTAACACCAGTCATCTCACCGAGCAGCTTGGCATTGTTATCGGCATCACTGGCATCTTCACCGGCATATCGGGCAGAATGAACCCCAGGAGCTCCACCCAAGGCCTCCACCTCCAACCCGGAGTCGTCAGCCAAAGCAGGAAATCCCAACACCTTCGCGTTAAAGCTGGCCTTCTTGTAGGCGTTATCATCAAAGGTGCTGCCATCTTCCACAACTTCAGGGATAGGTCCGAAATCATTCAGGTCTCTGATTTCCAGTGCGGGGTGGTTCAAGTGGCTCCGAATTTCCGCGGATTTTCCTTGATTCCGTGTGGCTATTACCAAGACAATCTTTTCCATCTAACTCACAAACCTCAAAGCAGTCTCTACCAAGCCTCAGGCCACCGATTCACCCTGTTCTTCATGCATCCACTGGCTTCTTCGATGATTTCTTTCCGTCCAAAGAAGTAGGCAATCCACACACTTAATTCATAAAGCACGAGCAAAGGTGCTGCCATCAAGCATTGGTTGAAGGCATCAGGAGTAGGAGTCAAAACAGCTGCTATAATAAAAATAATGATGATGGCATACTTTCTCTGCTTCTTCAGAAAAGTATTATTGATGATGCCAATCTTCGCAAAAATAAAAGTAACTAGAGGTAATTCAAATATTAAACCAAAAGCCAACAGCATTTTGGTAGCAAACGAGAGAAACTCACGAGTGCTGATCATTGGAGTGATGAATTCATTGGCAAATGATGTAAAAAACTTAAATCCATATGGAAATACTACATAGTAACCAAATGAAGCACCGCCTAAAAAAAATACCGTGGAGGATATGAGTACCGGGTAAAGATATTTTCTTTCATGCGCATACAGACCCGGCGCCACAAACCGCCAGAACTGATACAAAATCACCGGGGTCGCCAGACCGATACCGCCGATGAAAGAAACCTTCAGGTAAGTAAGGAGCGCTTCCACCGGTCCCGTGTAGATCAGCTTGCGGGTGGAGCCTTCAGGAAGTGCTTCAATCATGGGACGCATCAACCAACCAAAAATTGTCTCCTTAAAGCCATAGCTGATTAGAAACCCAATTCCCACCGCCGCAATGCAGATGATGATCCGTTTTCGCAACTCTTCCAAGTGTTGCTTGAAAGGCATCTTCTCCTCTGAGCTCATTCAACCCTCATCACCTGTCCGTATTGAACGTCAAACCTGCTTCCCAATGAGGATTACCGGCAGGCATTGCCCAGAACCGTGGTCATTTATCCGCCACCACATTCTCTGGTTGATGGGAAGGCTGGCCATCACCCGCATCTTTCTCGGCTCGTTCTTCAGGTACCCCGGGCATCGCCGGAAGATCCGTATTCACTGATGCGGTGGGCGTTGCAGGAGACCCACCGGCATCGCTCAGTGCCGTAGCAAATGTCCCCAAGGTGTCCGGGGTGACCCCTCGCTGGGCGGACTGGAATTCCTTTTTGATTTCCTTGACGGTTTCGTCCTGTTCAAGGGTGTCCTTGATCTCATTGGTCGCCTTGCGAATTTCGCTGATTCCCCGGCCCAAGGCCCGGGCGAGATCCGGCAGTTTGCTTGGACCCACCACAATCAAGGCAATCACAAGGATGACCAGCAGTTCCTGGAAACCAATGTCGAACACCCTCATCCTCCCTCATGGTTCCAAATCCAGCCGCAGTGTCGTGTCACATGTTGGCATAGCTATGCAGGCCGCGGGCAAGGTAGTTCACACCAAAATAGGTGAATAGGACACAAGCGAAACCAGCAAGGGACAGCCAGGCGACTCGTTTGCCACGCCAACCGTGCATGGTGCGCGCGTGCAGCATAGCTGCATACACGATCCAAGTGATCAGTGACCAAGTTTCCTTGGGATCCCAACTCCAATAGGTTCCCCAAGCGCTATTGGCCCAGACAGCGCCGGTAATGATCCCAATGGAAAGCCACAAGAATCCGAACATGATCATTTGATAGTTGAGTTCATCCAGTTGGCGAAGGTCGGGAAAGCGGGAAAGAACTCCCTTGGAATCAGTTGTGAAGCTGCTGCTGGCGGTTCTCTTGCACAGGTAAATCACGCTTACGCCACAAGCCACGGCAAAAGCGGCATAACCGATAAAACACGCAATCACGTGGGCGATCAGCCAGTTGCTCTTGAGTGCCGGAACCAAGGGTTGGATGCGAGAATCGATGGAAGTCGAAAAAGACGCATAAGCCATGGCCAGAAAGGCGAACAGAGCCGGGAATAGCCCAAGGGAGCGCTGTTTGGAGCGCTGCTCCACAATCAGGTAGACCAGCATGATGGCCCAGGCGGCGAATACTAACGATTCGTAAAGGTTGGAAAGAGGCGCATGGCCGTAACCCAATTGATAGGATTCCCACCAGCGCAGCAATAAAGCCACCGTTTGCACGGCAAAGGTAATCCACCCCAAAATGGTGCCACCCACCAGGGCTGTTTGGTTGCGGAAGATGGCTCCACTGAAATATGCCAGTGCACAGAAGAGATATGCGAAGGTGGTAATGCTGAGCAGTAATGAACTATTCATAACGTGCTAGGTCCTTGTTTTGCCTTTATCTACCCGGAGTTCGGCCTGTAAATGTTCCCACAGATGATCGAATTCCCGGTCAAAAGCAAGTGAATTCTTGTTGGTTTTGGCTGCAATCTGGATCTTCTTGCGCGGATTACCATCAGAAATCCACACCCATACCTTGCGATGGCTGGTGTAGAAGGTAATACCAACAGTGAGAGTCAGCAGTACAAACCCGCCATAAACCACCCAGACTCCCGGGTCCTTCTTAACTTGCAGACCGGTATATTGGGCTTGGTGAAAATCGATGACCTTCACCTGATAGCCACGAAGTCGGTTGCCGTGGAATCCGGGCATCCGTGCCACGATCCAAGATCCAATAGGGTCATGACCTTCCTGAAACAGCGCGATAGCCAAGGCTGGCCCCAACTCACCAAGTTTCTCCTTATAATCCATGATGGCTACCTGGTAGGGCGTCCCGGGCAACGGCACGGGAACCCTATGAGACATGGAAAGTCTCGTTGCCTGGCCGGTGTCACGGTCGGTAAATTCCACTTCCGCAGAGACCAACATAGCCCCGTAGGAGGACTGATAGAAAGTGACACCCCCGTAGGTGAGCGGGTCATTCACGTAGATTGGCTGCTGCAGCACAACTTCGCCGTCTTTCAGGATGCTTAGATCGGAGCGATATTCCATGGGAGCCCCGGTTTCGTAAAAGGATACTTCAAAATCGTCGCAACGGACTTCAAAAGGAAGAGGCAACCTTCGGGACGTTCCTGGAATTTCCACTAAGGAAGCGCTCTCCCCTTCCGCGACATTCATCACTCCCTTGAAACCCAGTAGCGAGCCGGCCAACGCACCAATCAAGATCAGCAACACACTGAAGTGGACCAGATAGACAGTAAACCTGCTCCAACCACCTCGTTCGGCAATGCCGGCATAGGCGCCTTGTGCCTCCAGGCGACGGAGAGGGGCAAAATGGCGGGCGAGAACCGCCTCGACTTTAGCGACCAGGTCTTCCCCTGGCAAGGAAGATTCCATGCGCCGGTGGCGGCTGAATTGGGAAAGCTTCCGCGGATCAACCTTTTGATCACGAAACCGTACCATCTTCACTGTCTTGGGGAGCCGATGGAGGGTACAGACCACTAAGTTCACGCACAGCAAAATCAGCAGGATTGTAAACCACGGGGCATGGTAGAGATCTCCAAAGTGCAGAAAGTGCATCAGGCTGCCCAACCTGGGGCCGTAGGCCTCAACCAGATGTTCCTGGTTGAGGCCCTGTGGGATAAGAGTACCGATCAAAGAACTGACCGCGATAACACTAAACAGGACCACGGTCAGCTTGATGGATGCGAGCTGGTTGTACAGGGAATGCCAGATACCGCTTTTTGAATCCATAGGGTTCGTGCTTCTCACCTCCAGGAACTCAATTAGTGAATCGTCCCACGCACGCCAGCCGGGACTCAGACTCTCCATGCATTGCAGTCACTCCCGCGAAGGCTAACCGTGCCAGGGGCACGCCACTAGTGCACTGATTCGGAACTGACTTGGCAATACGGTCATCTCGAGCGTAGCGAGAAATCTAAATGGCATTAGAAGCTATAAAGAAGATCTCTCCCTTCAATCGATATGACATATAACGTACGAATCGCTCGACTGGTTTTCAACGGGACCTCATTATGAATCGGCACTTTCTTCTCGGGTCTCACTGAAGTGCCGGCGTATCATGAGACGCGTTCGGCACCTTCTTCGGGATCCCTTTACCATGCACCTATTTAGCCCTAATTGTCGGCAAAGTAAACACGGCACGGACAGTTTTCACCGGCTCGTGGGGAGAGCCGTAGGACCCGATACATCAGATGCAGATGATTAGGATACGGCACTTTGGGCGCTTTCTTCTTTGTGAGTGCATCGCGGGTTTTTGCCGGATTTTTGCTTGACAACAACCAATGAACCTGCTTAACAAAATGGCGGGTTTCGCAGGTGACGCTATTGGAATAGGCTGAATGCCATAGTCGCGATCCCTTAAGCTTAGCATGCACTGAGGTCCGGGTCTGAATCAGCCTCGCCGGTGGATCCCTGTAATCTGTTCGGCTCTCTTTCCCAGTTCTCCGGCCACCCTCCCCAGCGCCGCTCGTGTGGCTTAGCGCAACCACGGACCAATCAGGGATGGATGCAATTCACATTGGATCATGCATTCCTGGAATCAGGGCTCTTACCCAAATCCATGTTGTTCCCGGCCCAAGACGGTTTTTGGCGTGGCCATGCCGCGTTTGGCAGCAGCCCGGGGACAGGGATGTGGGCCATCCGGATTAAGGACTGTTCCCCCCGCTCATAGCGGACCGGTGGTAATCAAGGTGAATCTTTTCATGGCATGGCCGTTATTGAAAGGCCGATACAGTCCAACAGACATCGAGGCGCTGCATGGAAGCAAACAAGAGGACTGCTGATACAGGCAAGGGTGTTGGGATTCTGTTCTTTTTTGTGGGTTTTATTCTTGCCATGATAGCTGGCTGGGTGGTCTTTCCCCGTGTTCTCTACTCACAAAAAGCTCAGCCTCTTAGTTTTCGCCACTCGGCCCATGCCGACAGCGAATGCGTCGACTGCCATCGATTTCGTGGCGATGGCACCTATTCCGGGATTCCCGATACCGAGAACTGTCGTCAATGCCATGAAGAAGCGATGGGCAGCACCGAGGCCGAGAAGATCCTGATCGAAAAGTATTTACAGGAAAACAAGGAGATCCCTTGGTTGGTCTATGCTCGCCAACCCGACAATGTCTATTTCTCTCATGCGGCCCATGTAAAACCTAACATCGCGTGTACCCGCTGCCACCGTGACGTCACCAAGGATGAAAAGCTTCCGGCCGTCCTCGAGAACCGTTTAACCGGGTACAGTACCGACACCATGAAGATGACTGAATGTGAACAATGCCATGCGGAGCGCGGCGCCAGCAATGCGTGCCACGTCTGCCATAAGTGATGGGTCAGCCTGTTTAGCGGTGGCTGTTGAGAATATGGGGTCCATGGATGGCCTGTGATGATTAGAGGATAAATGGCATGAAAGTAGGCAGGAGAGCATTCGTTCAATTCATTGCTGGCGCGGTGGGAGGCTCGTTGCTTACCCCGATTCCTTGGAAACTTGCGGACGATAGCGCCATTTGGAGTCAGAATTGGTCGTGGCGACCATCCCCGGCGCGGGGTGAGATTACCAAACTGAACACCACCTGCGGTCTGTGCCCCGGTGGATGCGGAATTACCGCTCATTTGGTGGACAAGAAACGTGCCATCGCCTTGCAGGGCAATCCAGATCACCCCATCAATGCTGGGGGCATATGCCCGCTGGGGGCTTCTGGGCTTCAGTTTCTTTATGCTCCCTATCGGATTGCCCAACCCCTAAAACAAACCGGTAAGCGGGGTGATCCCAATGGTTTTCGCCCGATCGCCTGGGACGCGGCCCTTGCCGAACTGCAGTCTCAATTGAGCCGTCTGCGCACTGAAGGCAAACCCCACCATCTGGCCGGAATCACCGGCCAGCGCCACAGCAGCATGAAAGATCTGTGGCAGCAGTTTTTCACCGCTTTCGGTTCCCCCAACTTCTTTCTCATGCCGTCGGCAGAGGATAGCCTCAAACAAGCAGCGGTCGCAGCCCTGGGTCAGCCAGCAACCTTTACCTTTCTCATGGAAGAAGCTTCCTATGTTCTGAACTTCGGTGCGGACCTGCTCGAAGGTTGGGGAGCACCCGGTCGCATGCAGGCCCTTTTTGGCGCCTGGCACCAGGGAAGCGCCGCAACTTCGGCGCCGAAGCTGGTCCAGGTGGAGGCACGCTGCTCCGTGAGTGCTGCCATGGCCGATCAATGGATTCCCATCAAACCTGGAACCGAAGCGGCCCTGGCCTTGGGAATAGCCCATGTACTGATCCGCGATGGTCTCTATGATTCTGAATTCATCCGGCAACATAGCTTTGGATTCGACTCCTGGACAGATGCCAAGGGCGCTCCCAGGAAGGGCTTCAAAGAATTCGTAACGACCCAATACCCCCCGGACAAGGTGGCGGAGTTGACCAGCGTGCCTGAAGCCACCGTCAGCAATCTGGCCAAAGAACTGGCGACACAGAAACACGCTGTGGTCGTGTGGGGCAACGGCAAGGGTTCGACGCCCAACAATCTGTACCACGATTTGGCCTTCTTGGCCCTGAATGCCCTGATTGGCAACCTGAAGCCCGGTAGAATGGTGGGTCTCCAGCCGGAGGTACCATTGGGTGAGCTCCCCAAGGTGTCAACCGATGGCGTTGCCGAAAAGGGTCTGCGCCAAGCGCGTTTGGATCTGGCCCGTAACGCGACTCCAGCCTTGTCTGGAAATGCCGTGCACGGTTTCCTGGACGCCGTTAGGGACAACCCCGCCTACCCGATCGATGTGCTCATGATTCATGAAGCAAATCCGGCCTACAGCCTGGCAGAAAATCAGCTCTTCCCCGCTGCCTTGGAAAAGATTGGGCTGGTGGTATCCTGTTCTTCCTATATGGACGAAACCATCACGCTTGCCGACCTCATTTTGCCCAACCATATGGCTTTGGAACGCTTTGATGATGTCATCGGGCTGTCCGGCGCACCATACGCCTACTACGCTGTTACCCGCCCTATCCTCGCGCCACAGCTCAACACTCGACACACCGGCGATGTCCTGCTAGGACTTGCCAAATTGCTCGGGGGAGGGATTCAGGCTAACCTTCCCTGGAGCAAGTATCAGGACTACTTGATGGCCCGAGTCGAAGGCCTGGCGGCTTCGGGCAAGGGAGCCTTGGCGGAAAGTGCTCGGGTGGAACCTTGGCGCTCCGCGCCTGGGGATACCGCATCAGCTCCTTCGGCCTCGCCCGTGGCTCAGGACTCACAAAGTGAATCCGCACAGCCGCGGGCCGCCAGCAAACCCAAAGATGGCGCCGATGTTTGGAAGAAGCTTGTCGGGGGCATGTGCTGGTACGATGCGGCGGTGGGGGGACTCGCCGACCTGGCCACGCCTTCAGGCCGCTACGAATTCGCGTGCCAGGCGATTGTGAAGAAGAAGCCGGCTGAGGCCAACGATGACACCATATGTCTACCCCAGTTCCGACCATTGCCGCCATCCGGCGATGAGAAGGAATACCCTTTGCTGCTTGTTAGCTATCCGCTGATAACCCTCACCGAACAGTATCTGGCCAACCCTCCTTTCATGACCAAGAATCTCCGTGAGGATTTGCTCAAAGGTCAGGAGATGTTTGTGGAAGTTCATCCGGAAACCGCGAAGGGCCTTGGTTTCAGGGAATCGGACCGGGCCACGCTGAAAACGCCCCAGGGGGCAATCCCGGTTCTTGTGCGCCTGTCACAGGGCGCTCGACCTGGTGTTGTCTTTATTCCGCAAGGCCTGGGCCACAAAGCTTATGATGAGTACATTCGAAACAAAGGCGAAAACGCCAACAGGATTATTGAGGTTCAAATCGACCCCCTCACCGGTTTGGGCACGGTTTGGGCAACCCGTGCACAGCTGCGGCGGGCTTAGTGGATCGAGGTGTGGTAATGAGTGAGCATGGAGCAACCCAAGCCAGTCTCCGCTACGGGATGGTGATCGACTTGGACAAATGTACTGGCTGTTCAGCCTGCAGCGTAGCGTGCCAGCAGGAGAACAACATCTCCTTTCAACCGGATGACAGCAACAAGCTTCGTTCCATAACGTGGATAAAGGTATTTTGTCTGGAAAATGGCAAACCTTATCCGGACTATCAGTTCGTCTACCTTCCCAGACCCTGCCAACATTGTGATGCCGCGCATGATTCCCCCTGCACCTTTGTCTGTCCGGTGAATGCCACCAAACGCGATGACCAGACTGGTATAGTCAGCCAGATTTACCCGCGATGCATCGGCTGCCGCTATTGCATGGTCGCGTGCCCTTATCATGCGCGATACTTCAACTGGTGGGATCCGAAGTGGCCCAAGTCCATGGAGAGCATGCTCAGCCCCGAGGTGAGTGTGCGGACCCGGGGAGTTGTGGAGAAATGCACGTTCTGTCATCACCGTCTCAATCGGGCCCGCGATGTGGCCTTTCTGGCCGGCGAGGATATCTTGAAAGTGACCTATCAGCCAGCTTGTGCGGAAGCATGCCCAACCAAAGCGATCACTTTCGGGAATCTGCTCGATCCTCAGAGCGAAGTGGCCAAACTCGCCAAGGATTCGCGTTCCTTCCGGTTGCTGGCCAAGCTTCAAACCGAGCCCAAGGTGTATTACTTGAGCAAGCACCAGTGGGTTCACAAACTTGCCGACAAGGGCCTGTGAAGTTGAGCTGTGGTGGGCTCCCAAAGCTGACCGATTGAGGCTTGAACAAGTTTCTTTTGCAGGTGTTGCATTCGAGAGGATCTGGACATGGATCAGGCATTGATACCGGAGGGACTGAAGCGTTGTACTTTCCCCGTTTTTGCTCTCTGGCTGATGGTCATTTTTGGGGTGATAGCCTGGGGAATCTACGCTGGGATTGTGGTTCTGCTGAAAGGGCTTAATGTTACCGGCCTTAATGACTACTTTGGATTTGGTTTATGGATCACCGCTGACTTGGGAGTGATCGCCCTGGGAGCAGGGGCCTTCTTTTCCGGTTTTCTTTTCTACGGTCTTTCAAGGTTTTTCCCGAGTCTCAAGGAACTCAAGAAGATCATCAATCTGGCTGTCATCGTAGGCTTCATTTGTTATTCGGGAGCGATGTTGGTATTGGTGTTGGATATTGGCCAACCGATCCGCGGCTGGTTTGGTTACTGGCACGCCAATGTGCATTCCATGCTGACGGAAGTGATCTTTTGTATCACCTGTTACTGCATGGTACTGATCATCGAATATGTCCCCATCATTCTGGAGAATCGTAAGCTGGATGCAATCAAACCCCTCCACCACCTTCGGGTCACAATTTTCACGAAATCATGGCTCTATTTGCTCTGACCGGCACCTTCCTGAGCTTTTTTCATCAAGGATCATTAGGGGGAATGTATGGCGTTCTTTTTGGCCGCCCCTTTGCCTATCGGGCGGGGATCTTCGTTTGGCCCTGGACGTTTTTCCTCTTCATCCTTTCCGCCATCGCGTCCGGACCCGCTTTTACGGCGCTCATCTGCCGCCTGATCGAGAAAGTCACTCGCAAACGCCTGGTCGATGATGGGGTTTACCAACTCATCGGCAAACTCGAAGGGTTCCTGTTGTTGACCTACCTGCTGTTCAAATCAGCCGACACCCTGTACTGGGCGATGCAAACCGCACCACGCTTTGGTTTCAAACTGACCGATTTCTACATGGGGCCCTATGGCATCTGGTTGCTTATCCTGGAACTGGGTATCTGTGGGATTTTGCCGGTCATCTTGTTACTCACCCCCAGTCTGAGGCGCAACCATGCGATTCTGTTTGCAGCCCTGCTGCTGGATTGTATTGGGATCCTCACCAACCGTTTTGTGTTCACAATACAGACCCTTGCGATTCCGGTGCTGCCTTTTGACACGCTGCAGGTATATGTGCCGACCTGGGCCGAATGGGCTCCCACTATTGCCATGTTGGCTTATGGCGCCTTGATCATCTCGTTGTCCTATCGATATCTGCCCGTGTTCCCGCAGGAAAGAGAACTCAACGCCCGCGGCTGATCGAGAACTGTTGGCCATGTCAGTGTGACAACCCGGTTGCCGTGTATCAATTGGCCCGTTGATTCAATCAGCCTCAAGACACCCCGCATATTGCGGGGTTTTTTATTGGATTGGGCGAACGACATTGCTGTGGCGGCGAGGTCCTTTTCTTTTGTGCCTCAAACGATTGCTTTCTGGACGTTGGTTTCGGAACCACGCGGGCAACCGGAGAGTCCGGCTACTGCTTTTTGTTTGACACCCCATGGGACCAGATGCTAGCCTCACGAACGCCGTAATGGAGAGCGATCGAGGTCTATTGCACAGAGGTTTGAACATTGGAGAGTATGGCACCAAGAGCACGCTTGCTTGATCTTTTCGAAGGGACACGCAATCAAAAAGTCATTTTGACCATCAGCGTCCTGATCGTACTCATTCTGGAGGTACTGATCTATCTAGCGGCAGCTAGTCAGTCCGGACAAAAATCCAGGGTGCTGGTCCTGGACGACAGTGGCACCCAGGTCTATGAAACTCCCGGGACAACGCTGACCAGTTACGAGAAGCTGGCATTCGAGAATACTTTTGGGGCCCTGAAGAACTACCGGATTCAGGTGCACACCGAAAACCTGCCTTTCCCGTTTCGAGCTTGGTCGTCCGCGGCTGTGGGAATCCCCATCGGATTGATCTTGCTGGTGGTCTTTCTGGTTCGTTGCTATCTGACGCTGGTCTACGGGGATGAGGAAAGGGACCCGAAGCCGTTGGGTCTGGGTTCTGATGACTCTCGGTTCGGCTCCGTTCTCAATCTTTTCCGACGCGTATCAATCTTTCACGTCGGCCTGCTGGTTGTGATCGCAGTACTGTTGTTCTGGATCGTGCCCAATTTCCTGGGAGACCTTGTTCGGGTTAGCTTGACCACTATCCGTGAGTTCAAGTGGTTTTTCGTTGGGGTTGGCTCCTTTTTGGGCGCGATCATTGTCTGGGTGATTTATCTGCGTTACAAGATCTCGCAACAGATGTTGAAGAACCAAGCCGACCTGGAGAAGTATCGGCTGAAAATCGAGCTATTGGAGCACAAGGAACCCCAGGCTTTACTTTCCGGGCCAACGAACAAGGCACAGGAAACCTGAGGCCTTGCGTTTGATCGATTGGGAATAACGGCCCGTCCTGGTTCCTATGTGCTTTTGGGTAGCACCCGCATTCGGTCGTGCTACTGTATGGCCGACAAAGGCAATTGTTTTGACACGGTTCCACTTCAGCCAACGTAGAAGCTGATCTTCTGTATTGGTGCTCTGGATGCTCTCCAGGCGAAGCCTGTCTTCGAGTTCGCGGTCCGGCTAAGAGGATATGTCAAATGCTGTTCAAGCGCTTCAAGCGAGACAATCACGGCGTTCAAAAGGAACGTGATCCTTATAACCAGGGTGTTTACTACTTTTATTTGATCATTGGCGTTCAAGTGCTGTTCGTTTTCGGAATGTTGTTCGCCATCATGTTCATCGGCAAGGTCATCGCTACCCCTTTTTGGGTCTTTGCAATGACCTTTCTTATGGGAGTGGCAGGTTTTGCTTACATCTACCGCAAGGCGAAACAGCAATGGTTGCGTTTCCGTGAGACCATCCAACAAGTCGGTCCGTCGGCTCGGACCTTGGAGATCAGCATCATGGGCGGAATGCTCACGATGCGCGTGGAAAAGGACGATCGCCGACTCCTTGAAGCCGGTCCCGATCCACCTCCACTGATTGAATCGAAGCCCGTCGAGACCTCCGGTATTCGGTAACGGAATAGAGTTGCCGGCCAAATGATCGGGTTTCATCCGGATGGTCGACCCCATCCTGGGACCAATGTTGTTCAGTTGAAGCATTTTGTGTTGCCTGCCGGGGAGCTGTGCGACAAGGACGCGTGGAGAGGGGGCAAAACCCTTTACACCGTCTCTTCCCATCCCCCTTCTCTGCATCACACCTAACGTCAACAGGATTGACCTTAGGCCCACCCACTCGAGGATTGATCTAATCCCGCCAGTGTCTATGGGCCACTGAACCCCGCACAAAGTTGGGGTGTCCCCTCTCAACCAGCCTAATCTCGCGGAGCCACTTCTCGTTTTCCGTTGGATGACGGTGTCACATCCCCACCGGACATCATCCTTGAGGGGATGGTCCATGTTGAAATGGAGACCCCGGCTCTCTTTGCGCTGGATGGCGCAGCGGATGATGAGTTCCGCGACCAGGGCCAGATTCTTCAGTTCAAGCAAGTCGTTGTTTAGCTTGATGTGGGGCATGTGTTCCCGGATTTCCATGCGGATCTGGGCAATGTGGGTCCGGGCCAGCGATAGGCGGTTGTCGGTTCTGACAATACCGACGTAATTCCACATGAGCCTACGGATAATATCCCAATTGTGGGCGATCAGGATCATTTCACTGGAACCGCTACTGCCATTGTCCGAGTCTCACCGGCCAATTGGGAATAGCCGGCCAGTCACGCCCACGCCTGGCGGCAATCTGGGAAATGCTCTGATGTGCAGCCTCATGCGCAAACACCATGGCTTCCAACAGGGAGTTGCTGGCCAGGCGGTTGGCACCATGAAGCCCGGTGCAAGCACATTCTCCGGCAGCATACAAATGGCTGATACTGCTTTGTGCCCATTGGTCAGTGACAATCCCCCCGCACAGGTAGTGGGCCGCCGGCACCACCGGAATCGGATCGCGCGTCATGTCGATCCCCAGGCTCAGGCACTTCTGGTAAATATTGGGGAAACGTTCCTTGAGGAAGTCCGGTTCGCGATGGGTAATGTCCAGGAACACACAGTCATCACCCGATTGCTTCATTTCCGTATCGATGGCCCGCGCCACCACATCTCGAAAAGCCAAGTCCTTGAGCGGATGGTACTTTTCCATGAAGGCCCGGCCGCGGCGGTCGATGAGGCGTCCTCCTTCCCCGCGCACCGCCTCCGAAATAAGGAAGTTCTTGGCATGGGGGTGGTACAGACAGGTTGGATGGAATTGCACAAACTCGAGATTGGCCAGTTGTGCTCCGGCCCGATAGGCCATAGCCAGACCGTCCCCGGTGGCCACATCCGGATTGCTGGTATAAAGGTAGACCTTTCCAGCCCCACCGGTACACAACACCACCACATGGGCGAGGAAGGTGTGGATTTCTGAGGAGTTGGAATCGAAGATATAGGCCCCGCGACAGATGTCTTGCTGCTCAACCGGGAAGGCACCGGCCCGGATCGAGCTGTGCTGAATGATCAAGTCGATGGCAAAATGGTTCTCAAAGAACTGGATATTGGTATTTTGCTCAGCGGCGGCAATGAGGGCCTGTTCGAGTGCCCGGCCGGTAAAGTCCTGGGCATGGACGATGCGGTTGCGGCTGTGCCCGCCTTCCCGTCCCAGATCGAAGGGACTCCGAGTGGAACGCCCGCGGTTGAACTCGACGCCGATTTCCACCAGTTCCCGAATGCGTTCCGGCCCGGATCGTACCACCATTTGAACAACGTCCTGATGGCACAGTCCATCTCCGGATTTGATCGTGTCTTCGACATGAAGCTGAAAGGAATCATCCGGATCCAACACAGTGGCAATGCCGCCCTGAGCATAATTGGTGCTGGTTTCTTTCTTGTCCTTCTTGGTGACCACCGCAACTGAGCCATGTTGGGCGACCTTAAGGGCATAGCTCAAGCCGGCGATGCCGCTACCCAATATGAGAAAATCGAACTGATATTCCATCGATCGGTTCCCCTATCCCGCGAATCCGATAAAATTCCTGCCGGGCACTGCCACCAGACGGCAGATGGCGCGTGGCCACGTCGGCACCCCGCCATGGTCAGACATTCCAAATCGTTGATGGGGGGTCTGAGCTCATTCGCCCACACTCAGCACCACCAACACTATGGGGCCACATCCCTTGACAGGGCTGTGCCCATTCGTTAAGTAACAGGTGTCCATGTTCTAACAGGATGCAGTTGGTTCACAAGCACAAAATTCGATCTCTTCGACTCAGCCGACCTGCAGAACCTGCAGTTCCCGGTTGACGCTTAGTGCGCAAGGCTTTCATCTCATGACCATCCCAACCTCACCCCGCCGCGGTGCCGCAGAGCACTCTTCAGAATATTTGATCAGAGTGGTTGTCTTCGATTGTGACGGCGTCTTGTTGGATTCCAAGGCCGCCAATGTGCGGTTCTACAATTGTATCCTGGCTCATTTTCAACGCCCTGCGGTTCGTGCAGACCAGGTCGAATATCTGCATATGCACTCCGCTCAGGAATCCTTGCGGTTCCTGTTTGCGGATGGGACGCTTTTTGAGGAAGCCTGGGAATACTGCCAGGGCATGGATTTTTCCCAGTTTAACCCCTATTTGCGCACTGAACCCGGGCTGTTGCCGTTCTTGCGAGCACTCAAGGCATCCTATCACATTGCACTGGCAACCAATCGTACGGTTTCCACCCAGGATGTCTTGGCGCATTTCGATCTGACATCCTATTTCGACTGCGTGGTGACAGCGGCCGATGTCACCTTTCCGAAACCGCATCGGGAGAGTATGGAGCGCATCTTTGCGGCCTTCTCGGCCGGTCCCCGGGAAGTGCTCTTCATCGGTGATTCTCCGGTCGATGAAGAGTTGGCCCGATCCACCGAGGTTATGTTTGTGGCATATAAGAACCCTCGTCTAGAAGCTCACTTGCACATCGATCATTTCCGCCAGTTGTATCCGGTTCTGCTCAGCAACCGGGAACATTAATCTGCTCTGGTGGCCCCCGGCCACTAGCCCAGCCAAATTGGCGAGGGCTGAACGGATGCCACATTGGGAACGCCGCCATGGTCCGACAACGACGCAATGAACATGAAGAGTTTATACGGCTGGATCGGGCCAGGCGTATTCTTGAGCTCCCTGAGATTGTAAGCTTTTTTGACATTCAACAGGCCTATCATCAGCAGAGTCGCCGTTGGCATCCGGATCAGCAGGAAGAACTCCAAGAGGATGAATGCAAGAGGCACATGCAAGAGGTCAATGAAGCATACAGGATTTTAAAGGAGTATGTTTTGTTGTGCCCTGTTTCACTCCGGCGGGAGGACCTCAAAGGAACATTGAACGCAGATGAGTGGTGGTGGGACCGGTTCGGAACCGTTTTTGGACAACTTCACGATGATGGTGGCTGAGGCTTCGATTGATGCGTGGCTCCCCGAAAGTACTCAGTTCTGCCTGATGGGCACAGTTCATGGGGATCCAAGAGGCTTCCAGCGTTTGCGCCACTTTCTGCAAAGATTTCAACCCGACCTCATCCTCGTGGAAATGAGTCCCTTTGCCTGGACTTTCCGCAAGACTCATAGACGCGCGTTGCACCGAACTCTCAATGAAAATATCCGCCAAGCAGCCATTCCGATGGGCTGGAACTGGCAGCGGGCGCTTCGCCACCCACAAATGCAAGCGATCCGCCGGCAAATTGCCATGCCTTTTGAGTTTCGAGCAAGTTACCGGTATGCTCGAGCTCACAGCAAGTGGCTACTCCTCATCGACCGATCGGATTTCAGTGTGCCTTTGCTGGCATGTTGGTCTGATTTGCTCTCTGCAACCAATCTGGCGACTTCTTCTTACCCTTCCGGCATCGGGTGAACCACAGGCCGCCATGAGCCATTATCGCAAAGCGCGAAGGCTGGTATACATGACTCCAGGCCGAATTCCCACCATGCAGGATAGTGCCGATCGTGGGGCTGAAAGCCTCCGGCTGGATAGGGAATACTCCCTGGCGGAACGTATCCGCAGCGCTGTTGCCGCTATCGTTCCGAGGAGATGCGTGTATGTGGGCGGCTGGGAACATCTCCGGGACCAAGTCACACCACCAAGCCTGAAGCGCCTTCTTGGGGTCACATTGGGCCAGTGTCATCTCCTGGATGATTTCGACCCATGAACTGCTGACAGAACGCGCCAAACATTCGGTACCTCCCCAAGAATTCAACCCTGGCAGCTCCCCAGAATCCGTTTGCCCCACCCTGGAAAACATGTTATGGGGAGTTGCCATCATGGGCCGGCTAATCTCAAGCCCTGGTCGTGCTAGGTGGGGAGCTAGCGGTGCCCTGTAACCCGAAATCCGCTCAGCGGGATTGAATTCCCTTTGAAGGGTTTGTGCTGGTTGGGTCTTACCTAACCCTGGAGGCGATTGGACACCACGCAACAGACGGATATGAACCCCGTCAGGTCCGGAAGGAAGCAGCGGTAAGTATTGCCAGTCTGTGTCGAGGTACACTCTAATCAGCTTCCAGGACGCGGTGGATCCGCCGCCAGCCGGCTCGACCAAGGGTGCACGGCCAGGGACTTGCTTTTCTAGACTTCGAGAAGGTGAGACACCAGGTTGTAGTGCTCGGCAAAAACCGGTCCCCAGCCTTTGAACATGCTGGCATGCGTGAAGATGTAGTCAGCGGTCACCTTCCTAAGACCCACATCGAAAGAATTGAAGACCTCGAACATTTCCTCTTCTGACCCACAGGTTTCCATTTTCCTCCAAATCGCCTCCGGATTCAAATGGCCGGTCTCCGTCTGGGTAGCGGTTGCAGTGAGTTCTCGGAACTTCGTTGCGGCGGTCAGCAGCAATTGATCCAGTTCGTTTTTCAGATTGGCAATTTCTACCTTGAACTGATCCAGATTTGAGCAAACCGGAACCGCCTCAATCCTCATATCAGTTACAGGATCACAGATCCTCAATTGAATTGTGCAAGCACCTGACTTGTCATTTGCTGCCTCAACCTCCATTTGCCACTTCCGTGTCATAACCCAATCCTCCTTGATGCCCTGAAAACAGCGATAGCTTCTTGACCTGCCGTTCTGAAATGGACCTCAAATCCGGTCTTCAATTAGCACCGGACTGTAGTCGAACATTAGGCGGCATTCGAACCTCACCGTTGACTGAAGCACTGTCGCCTATCAGGTGGTAAACCCTGCATGGATGATTGTCCCTCGCACAGTCTACCCGACATCTTACCACACAATCAATCCATCCGCAGGCAAGGTGTGGAATCCGGCAATGCGAAAGGATACCTTTGACCCAGCCGCTGCCAGTCCGCAGTTTGCCAATCAGTTGGCGATGACCGATGCTGAGAGGGACTGCCGACTTCACGACACCCACCGGCCAAATAGGGCGGACTGTTTCTCCTCACATCTGACGGGATAAGAACTTGGACCATGGGAATCACCCTTATTTGTGTCCAAGCTTATTTCAGGAGACACCCCAAGAAAACTAACATATTCTTAGAATATTGTTGTGATTGTGGTATCATTTTGTGACAAGTGACAACATCGGGATGTGATTGAAGCCCTGCACCCATGGGCGCAGCAGGTGATCCAAAGACTTCACCGGTTGATCCTCTTAGCCGGATCGTGCCATTCCCTGGTAGCTCACGCAAAGGTGCGGTAATGAAACGCATTCTGGTCATCGATGATAATGTCTATGTGCGGTCTTTGCTTCGAGAAATTCTCGAGTTAGCCAATTATGAAGTCACTGAAGCGCCGAATGGCGAAATAGGGGAGCGTCTCTTCCGCCAGAATCCGGTGGACTTGGTGATCACGGATATTTTCATGCCTGAAAAGGAAGGACTTGAAACTATTAGGGAATTGCGGCGAAGCTTCCCTGAAGTCAAGATCATTGCTATTTCCGGAGGCGGTTCTCGGGGAGATTTGGCGTTCCTGCCCACTGCCAAGAAACTGGGGGCTCACCGTACCTTTGTCAAACCCTTCGAAATGGATGAGATTCTGGCAGCAATCCGTGAGCTGCTGGGCGAACCATAGAATCTTTTTTCCTCGATATTGCCGAAACAACCCTTGACCAACGTTATCGAAGCCAAAGATCTCCGCAAGCAGTTCCGCGATTTGGTCGCAGTTGATTCCATCTCTTTTATGGTCCAACGTGGTGAATGTTTTGGCCTGCTCGGACCCAACGGCGCCGGTAAAACTTCCACCATACGTATGACCTACGGTTTTTCCCCCATAACCGCCGGCGAGCTCCGGGTCTTTGGGTTGGACATTGCCACGCAGTGGCGTGCCATTCGAACTCGCATCGGAGTATGCCAACAGGAGAACAACCTGGACCCGGATCTAACCGTGCTCAAGAACCTCGAGGTTTTTGCCAGCTATTTCGATATACCCGCTCCAACCGCACGGCGTAAGGCATTGGAGTTGCTGCGTTTTATCTCTATGGAGCCGCGAGCTCATACCCGTATTCCAGAACTCTCCGGCGGCATGATGCGGCGGCTGGTATTGGCACGCGCCTTGATCAACGATCCGGAGTTGCTGATTCTGGATGAACCGACCACGGGTTTGGACCCACAGTCCCGGCACCAGGTGTGGGAAAAGATTGAAGAGCTGCGGTCTCGGGGCCTCTCGGTGCTCTTGACCACCCATTACATGGATGAAGCGTCACGTCTTTGCGATCGCCTGGTGATCATGGATCAGGGCAAGATATTGGTAGAAGGAAGGCCGGCGGACCTAATAGAACGCCATGTAGGCCGCCATGTCATGGAAGTTCACAGACCAAACAGTGAGTTGCGCCGCTTCATTGGTGAGCAGAACCTGGCGTATGACGACTTGTTGCATCGCATCCTCCTCTATGGTTCTGACACCGAGCGTCTTTTTGACACCCTCAGCAGCAGGTGCGGCTCTGGAAGCTGCACCTTACGCATGGCTACCCTGGAAGATGTGTTTCTGCGCCTGACGGGAAGGGAACTGCGGGAATGACTCGTAGATTGCCAATTCATATTTCCCGCCGCTTTCTCAAGGTCTGGCGAAGGGACTTGATCGTCTATCAAAAGATTTGGAAGATCAACCTCTTAACTCCGGTTTTTGAACCGCTTCTTTATTTACTGGCGTTTGGTGTAGGGCTTGGTGGACTGGTAGGTAAGATCACGTATCAGCAACATGACGTATCCTATGTTGCCTTCATCACCCCAGCGCTACTGGCGGTGAACATTATGTACAATGCCTTTTTTGAAAACACCTACGCATCGTTTGTGCGCATGTACTACCAGAAGACCTTTGATGCTATGCTGGCGACGCCGCTGTCGTTGCATGAAGTCATTGCCGGGGAAATCCTTTGGGGAGCCACCAAAGCGGTTATCGCCACCGTGATCATGCAAGCAGTCATCAGCATGTTCGGCTTGATCCATTACCCGCAAGGCTTGCTTATCATACCTCTCGCATTCCTTGGAGGTCTCGCTTTTGGCGCCATGGGAATGCTTTGTACCGGTGTGACACCCACTATCGATGCATTCAACCTACCAATTTTCTTACTGATCACTCCAATGTTCCTCTTTGGCGGTACTTTTTTTCCAATCGATCACCTTCCAGGCTGGGCACAGAAGGTCTCCTTCCTGTTCCCGCTGACCCATCTGGTCGAAGCTCTTCGTCAGGTCTGTTTTGGGCTAGTCCAACCCAGCATCGGGTGGAACGTGACGGTTCTTATCAGCGTGTTCCTGGTCTTTTTCCCCCTAGCCCTGTTCGTCATGCACCGCAGATTGATCCAGTGAAGGCCACCGGGAGGCCATGCCTTAGTATCCTTCCATATCGTTACCCACCAAATCGAACACAATCCCTTTGATTTTCTCCTCGCCATCCACGAATTCAATGCCGAACCCCGGAGGATAGCCTTCCAACTGACCCATATTGATCCACACAACTTGAGCACGGCAATGGACCTTGTCCTTACCTTGTCCTGGATCAATCTCAAAATCAACGACGCTGTTGACCGGAAACACTTCATTTGAACGCACGAATGCCCCATGGTCGCAGATGTCACAAGTAGCTCCCTGAGCGTATTCTTCACCATTGCGCCAGCTCACTATAATCTCGTGACCGAACCTCTTACTACGGCGTCTTTCCATGAGGACCAGCTCCTTTGCCCCTATAAAATCGATCGCCAGGAACCAAACAAATGCATGCGCATGGTGTCATAGGCCGCTTGTCACCATCCATCACCCGCGGCTTCTTTGATCGGGTTGCTTCCGCCCATTTACTTTGTTGAATCAGCAAGCAGCTCTCCTCAGCTAATGCATCATCGCCTCGGTAATCACCCTGCCCACAAATTCGTGTCGATTGATCGACCCGTCCAGAGTATCAACTTTGACAGGGGGCCGCAAGGCGCCCAAAACCCACCATTGGCCCCTCCCATGACCCCATTCCAGCGCAATGTCATCGAGTCGATTGGCTCTGAGCAACCGCAGCGTAGGCTCAACGACCTGATTAACGACGGGATTGCGCTCATCAACGGGTGTGAATCGTTGGTACCCATTCCCATCCCTCAGGCTCTGTTGGACTCCCAAACATCGGTAGTTGACACAAACGAGCCGAACACGCTGTGTCAGGGGTAGGTATTCCTGGATCAAAACAGGATTGAAGCGATTGGCCCAATCCCAAAGCTCCGATTGAGTAGTAATGAGCCGTTGGGATCCCGGCATGGCACGGGGACCAAAGGCCATCAGCGGCAGTTTGAAGTCCCTGATGATCTGCCTCTTCTGCCGAAACCCGTAATACCATCGCGCGCGTGGCATCGGCACCTCATGGTAGGCCAGCAGGCAATACTGCAGGATGCGCGAACTGCGAAACGCATAGGAGGCCATACTCGGAAAGGTAGCCTTGCCGGCTGCATCCAATACCTGGACAAACCTCGGAGTAGGGAACAGAACACGCTCTGCCCGCGTCAGCAACTCCCTTTCCGAAAAATCATAGTTGGCCAGACACGGGCGAATGCCAAGCGTCGTGATCTGGGGGAAAGTCCTAAGAAATGGGGCCAAGGCCACATATGAGGGTCGCGACGAATCCACGTATCGGCCTCCACGGTTGGATGGCCCGATCTACCAAGGATGGCGGTAACAACACCGGATCGCGTTACCGGTTGTGGCTGCGGCTGGCTATCGCTCCAATGAGAAATCATCCATCAACTTCCCACCAGCCACAAGGGTCTTCTAGCGGGCGTTGATGAGTATATCCGGATGAACGCCATAGTTGTAACTGCGCATCCGAAAGAAGTTCTCCAGGAGCGCAATGTTATGATCAACGTAATCGTAGATTTTCAATTTCTCGGGACCATTGCCAGCACTGCCATGATAGAGGTTACGTATCGCGTGTGCCATGCGGCCTCGAAAATAGACCGGTATGGCCAGCATCAATACCTTCACGGGAAGACTCCGAGAATACCGCAAAAGCACTTCGCTCGTCACCAGAACCACCACTGGGGCGTCACCAAATGCGGGAATGTGCATGGGTTGCAGCTCCTGGTCGTCATCATCCTCCGAATCACGTTCTTCCTGACCCCAGTCCAGGCTGATGACTTCAATCCCGCGAGGCTCCAATTCCGCCTTAAGGGCATCGTTTTGTGGCACTCCACCGGTAAGCACCATAATCGGCTGGGGATTCTGCTCCATTTCAGCAACGATATCGCTGATGATCAATCGATTCCTTTGAGTATCGGCCATCAAGGCGGAAAGCATCGCATTGAAGTCGGACCTGGAACTGTAGTCATACTGAAAATCAGTTACTCGCCCCACCACTTGGGCTTGAATGATACCACGCCCCTCCCTGGCATCTCGTTCATTGATGGTATAGACGATGTCGCCCACATAGTAATACATTAGCCTCGATAGCCGATCACGCCGCTGGGTACTAGTCGTAAGTCCCAGCATATAGCGGGTGTCAAAGTTGGTCAGCAGTTGCGTGAAGGTCCTGGAAGGGCATCGCTGGCATTCATCCAGGATTAGGTATCCAACGTGGTCGCGGATATGCCGCCAGTGACGGATGATTTCTCCGGTGTGCGCCAGTGTGATGACCTTGCCGATACGTTTAGTACCGTTGACAATGAGCCCCACCTCGCTGGTCGGTATCTGGAGGAAGTTCTCTATCTTGGTGAGCCAGCCATCAACAAGTCCCAGATTCGGAACGAGGATCAAGGTCGGCTGGCGTCGCTGAGCAATGCTGTAAACCGCAACTATGGTCTTGCCACTCTTGGGACCTCCGACCAGCGTCGCGAAGTCTTTCTCCAATACCGCTTCTGCTGCCTCCTGCTGGTACTCCTTCAGTTGGCCGTGAAACTCTATGGGAACCAGGTCCAGCAACCGACGCCGATCCACCAAGCGAAAGGGTTGATCCACTTTCTTGAGTATCTCCAAGAATTGATCCAGAAATCCTCTCGGCAACAGTATCTGACCAGCTGTTCTGCGAATGCAGTTAATTTGCAGCGGTATGCTTCCAATCCATTCTCCACGGCTGTGGCGAAGTTCGTAGTCAGGGTTTGTGAATACAAGTCGCTCATTGATCTTGCGTTCAACCAACGGTGCCAACCCGGCGGCAGGTATCTTGATCCAATCTTCAACGGTAATATTCAGTGTTTTATGTTGCATCGTTTTATGTTGCATCAACAGGAACCTCTTATAGCCTCTCGGATAGCTACAACATGGAGCGGCAAGACAAATGTGCTAAACACACGAGTACATAGAAGCAGTAGTCCTCACCTCAGAGGCGGAACAGCCTGCATGGTCGTTTAGTCCGTCCACTCTACTCCGGACAACGTTTCAAAAGTCTCCATCTCCGCCAGTGCAAGCGGCGTGTCCACAAAACTTCGAAGGTTAGCAGCGCCCGGTATCAACAGATTCCATCACTTGCTTTTAACCCCCATGCCCTGACGGGCACAACAAACGATGAAATCCCCTCCAACCCCACTTTGGGAAAGGCGCCAGGCGAGATCTTCATTTAACGGTCTGATTTTCCTTGATCCATTGCTTCCGTTTTGGCCACCAGCCGACTGCCCTTCTTGAGCAGGAAATAGCAGACTCCAGCCTGTTTCATGGGTCCAGCAAGAGCTTCCGCCAGCTGCCCAGTGCCGAAAAAAACGTCTATTCTCTTTGGACCGCGGATGGCGCCACCGGTATCCTGATTCAACACCCATCGCTGAAGTGGCTCCCAACCAACCCAGCCGCCGTTACCATCCAGTTGCGGTTTTTCACTTACAAGAAAAGCCAACGCGCCCCTTGGGAAGTAGCGCTGATCAGTGGCCATGGAGCGACCGGCGGTGATGACGAAACCCAAATTACCCAAAGGGCCCTCCGCCAAACGACGGAAGAACACGTAGCTCTCATTGTAATTCAAGATTTCATCCAATTGCTTGGGATGCTTCTTTAGGTAGTCACGGATTGTCTGTAAAGACATCGCATCCGCGGCAATCACTCCCTTGTCCAGCAAATACTTGCCAACGCTCCGATACGGCCGTCCATTGGTACCGGCATAGCCCACCCGCAAGAGCTCACCATCATCGAGGTCAATCAAACCCGAACCTTGTATATGCAAGAAAAATACCGAAACGGGATCCTTCAACCACGCCAACTGCCCCTGGTATCGTTCAAGACGCCCCTGGCCATTGATCTCAGCCCTAGAGAAATAAGGGACCACCCGGTTGCCTTCGAGACGACCTACTAACCTTTCGGCGCAGTGTTTCAATCCGAATGGTGACAGTTCCACCGCCACAAGATCGGGTGGAACACGGTAGATGGGGTAAAGATGTGTGGCTGAAGGTTTAAGACTGCCCGCCAGGATGGGCTCGTAGTAGCCGGTTACCAGCAAGCTCCCAGCCCTGCCGTCACCGCTTCTGTACAGATCAAATTCCCGGACGACGAAACTGGAATCCTTCAGTTTTTCTGGATGGCTTTCCAAAATCCTGGAAAAATGTCGCAAGGAGTCTTTGAGAACAGCCACAGTCACATACTTTTCACCAAACGGCAGGATCTCAGAAGGTGTCAAGCGGTCGTAGAAAGCAAGACTTCGGCCGAGAGCTTCCTGCAGCGAAGGAAGATCCAAATCGTCTCTGAAAACGGGCTGTTCACCTTGAGCAAGGGGCTGCAAAACTGGTAAGGTATTTGGCTGTTGCGAGACATTGTCTGAAGGCCGACACCCTGCCAGCACCATGATGGTGAGTCATATGACTACGCATCGTAACACATGCACCTGCATTGTCATTACTCACCCGTTGGCGGCCTAAGTGCAATGCTGTTCACTTAAGCATTTGGTGTTGCCTGAGCGGGGTCGGTGCAACAAAGACGCGGGGAGGGAGGACGCGGCGGGAAGGAGCAAATCCCGTTTCACCGTACGTACCCCCCATCACCTCTCTCCGCGTCGCCATTTAGGTCGACAGCACTGGGCCTAAGTGCCCATTTCCCAAGAGTGGAGATACTTTTCCTGTTCAGAAGTAAGGGTGTCAATGCTAACGCCCATACAACTGAGCTTCAGCTTCGCAATGTTCTTGTCGATATCCACGGGCACTCGATGGACCCGTTTCTCCAGGGACCCGGCGTGCTTCACCAGATACTCAGCGCTCAACGCTTGATTGGCAAAGCTCATGTCCATAACGCTGGACGGATGCCCTTCCGCGGCGGCTAAATTGACCAGTCGGCCCTCACCAAGCACATAGATATTGCGACCACGTGGACAGCTTGAACTCTTCAACGAAATCGCGCACCTGGCGACGTGCCACCGCCATGTCGGCAAGTGTGTCGAGATCCAGCTCCACATTGAAGTGACCGGAGTTGCTGATGATGGCACCATCTTTCATGACCTGGAAGTGCTCGCGGCGCAGCACATGAATGTCCCCGGTCAAGGTACAGAAAATGTCGCCGATGGCGGCAGCTTCAGCCATGGGCATAACCTGATAGCCATCCATCACAGCTTCCAGAGCCCGCAGTGGATCCACTTCGGTGATGATGACTTTGGCACCCATTCCGGCGGCGCGCATGGCTACCCCGCGACCACACCATCCATATCCGCTGACCACGAAATTGGCCCCCGCCAGCAAGCGGTTGGTAGCGCGAATGATGCCGTCGACAGTACTCTGACCAGTACCGTAACGGTTGTCGAACAAATGCTTGGTGTCGGCGTCGTTGACTGCAATGATGGGATACTGGAGGACTCCCTTGTTAGCCATGCTGCGCAGCCGGATGACGCCAGTAGTGGTCTCTTCGGTCCCGCCCAGGATGTCGGTCAGCAATTCCTTGCGTTCGGAATGGAGCGTGCTCACCAAGTCGGCGCCGTCATCCATAGTGATCTGGGGGCGGTGTTCCAGAGAAGCGTGAATATGGCGGTAGTACGTTTCCTTGTCCTCCCCTTTGATGGCAAACACGGGGATCATATCGTTAACCACCAGGGAGGCTGCGGCATCATCTTGAGTGCTCAAAGGGTTGGAGGCACACAACCGCAGGTCAGCACCGCCAGCTTTAAGGGTGTGAGCAAGATAGGCCGTCTCGGTAGTAACATGTAAGCAAGCGGCTATCCGAGTTCCGGCAAGGGGTCGCTGGCGTGCAAAGCGCTCCGCAATGGAACGAAGCACCGGCATTGATTGTGCCGCCCACTCGATTCGCAACTGCCCCTTGGCCGCCAATCCTTGGTCTTTAATATCAAACTCCATGCATCCTCTCCATTTAGTAACTTTCGATTAGACCGTGAAACTCCAAGTACGAAGAATCTGTTTCTCTTTAATCTCAGCGGCTGTGAGTAACTTGTAGGCCGGTCCCAAAACGTTTCGCACGTTTCAGCCACCAGCCTAAGCCTAGAGACCGGCCTTTTCCCGCAACGTGTCCACCATGTCGGTCTTTTCCCAAGTAAAATCGGGATCGTTACGACCGAAGTGCCCGTAACAGGATGTCTTCTTGAAAATCGGCCGAAGCAATTTCAAATAGTTGATCATTTCGGCGGGCTTAAAGGTGAAACTTTCCCGAACGATCTGGTTGAGCCGGTCTTCGGGGATTTTTTCCGTACCCATGGTGTTTACCATGAGGGATACCGGCTCGGCTACGCCGATACTATAGGCGACCTGCACTTCAACGCGGTCCGCCAACCCTGCCGCAACGATGTTCTTGGCGGTATAACGCGCCATGTAGGAGGCCGTCCGATCCACCTTGCTCGGGTCCTTGCCGGAAAACGCGCCGCCGCCGTGGCTTGCCCGGCCACCGTAGGTGTCCACAATGATCTTTCGCCCAGTCACACCACAGTCACCCAGAGGTCCGCCCACCACAAAGCGACCGGTAGAATTGATATAGAACCGGGTCTTGTCATCCATCATTCCCACTGGAACGACCTTCTTGATAACTTCCTCAATGATCCCTTCACGAAGGCTGTTGTAGGTCACATTGGGGGTGTGTTGGGCCGCCACCACCACGGTATCAATCCGGTAGGGTTTACCATCGCGGTATTCCACCGTCACCTGGCTCTTGCCGTCAGGGCGAAGGAAATCCAGCACGCCATTCTTCCGCACCTCCCCCAACTTGCGGGTGATGCGGTGAGCATAGTAAATAGGCATGGGCATGTAGACCGGAGTCTCGGTACAGGCAAAACCCACCATCAGTCCTTGGTCGCCCGCACCCATCTCTTCAAAAAGGCCTTCTCCGGCATTGACTCCCATGGCGATATCGGGTGACTGCTTATCAATGCTGGTCAGCACCGCACAGGTTTCCCAATCGAACCCCATTGAAGAGTCGTTGTATCCGATGTCTCTAATGGTGGAGCGAACAATGTCAGGGATATCCACCCAAGCGGAGGTGGTGATTTCACCGGCCACCAAGGCCAGCCCCGTGGTTACCAAAGTCTCGCAGGCCACCCGCGCCGCTTTGTCTTCAGTCAGGATCGCATCGAGTATGGAATCCGAAATCCTGTCCGCCACCTTGTCTGGGTGGCCTTCGGCAACAGATTCGGAAGTGAACACATAGTCCTTCATGGCCATAAACGCCCTCCTTAGTTTGAAGTCATATCAATCCGGATATCATCTCACTGGTTCCCTCCGGTGCCTTCATTGAGCATCTTGAGGACCTCACCCTTCCCTATCCAAAACCTCTCACCATCCTCGACCACAACGGGAGCATCGGTGGCACAAACCGCGGGCGAAACGACGATTGCGTTGCTAGGCAACAAGAAACGGCACTTTGACTGCCTGATTGTTCCTGTCCACTAGCACGATCCTGGGTTGGTGGCGACCGATTTCTTCCCCATCGTAGGTGGCATAAGTGACGATGATGATCAAATCGCCCCGGGCCCCCATGCGCGCCGCTGCCCCATTCAGACAAATGACGCCGCTGCCCCGGGGACCGCAAATGGCATAGGTATCGAATCGAGCTCCGTTGGATATGTTGTAGATCTTGATCTGTTCATACTCCAGGATATCCGCGGCATCCATCAGGTCCTGATCGATGGTGAGACTTCCTTCATATTCCAGGTTGGCATCCGTGACCCGAGCGCGATGGATCTTGCCTTTGAGCATGATGCGTTGCATATGGTCCTCCTGTCTTGGTGACTGGGTTGTAGTCGCATGACAATGACACGATGATAACCACCAAGTCACGTTGGAGGCTGCAACACGCTGTTATCAATAAGCCGGGCCTTACCTACCCGGACCGCCATGGCGAGCAGCGTCGGACCCTCAATGGCCGCGACATCCTCGAGTGTTTCCGGATGACAAACCTGTACATAGTCGATTTGCGTCTCCAGTGCTCCCTCGATATGGCTGCGAACTGTTTCGATTATGGTCGCCGCATGGCGTTCACCGCCATGCACCAACCCTTGCGCCAACTTCAGGGACTGGTTGAGCCGCAGAGCACTCTGCCGCTGCCCTTCATCCAGATACACGTTCCGACTGCTCATAGCCAGTCCATCCGCTTCCCGCACGATAGGATGCCCTACAACACCCACATCCACATGAAGATCTTGAACCATTCGCCGAATGGTTACCAACTGCTGAAAGTCTTTCTCACCAAATATCGCTGCGTGTGGCTTGACAATATGGAAGAGCATCATCACCACGGTGGTCACACCCCGGAAATGACTCGGCCGGTTGCGCCCACAGAGATTTCGGGTGACGTCGGTGGCTTCCACATAGGTTTGGAAGCCGGCAGGATACATCTCCTCCACCGAAGGCAGGAAAGCCGCATCGACCCTCACCCCATCAGCCAATCCAAGATCACGCTCCAGATCCCGTGGATAGCCTTGGAAATCCTCTCCCGGCCCGAACTGGGTTGGGTTGACAAAAATACTGATGACCACGAGGTCCCCATGACGATGTGCCGCGTCCATAAGTGACAGATGCCCTGCATGCAGGTAGCCCATGGTCGGTACAAAAGCAATACGTTTTCCTTCCCGACGCCAGCTGTCCGCCTGCTGCTGCATCTCGCCAACCTTCTCGATGATGCGCATGATCGGCCCCTTTCCGTCTGCCCCAGAAAATGCCAAAAAGCCTTCCTGCCCACTGGCCGGAAGGCTTCTGCAAATGAGGCAAACTAGCTCACGAATACGTCCAGTGCTACTCCCTCTGTCGCTCCGTCTCAGTCCGGCATGGATCCAAGCGGAATGGAGGTCTTTCAACCGTGGGTTCCAGTAACATTCTGATTTCGGCTTGTCAAGCCCTATGTCCACAGCCCTCTGTTCCATCACCTCTACGTCCCACCGCCATGCCCCCGCCTCAGTACTGCGCTCAGCTGAACGTAATCTTCCAGCGACAAGGTTTCGGGACGGCGCATTGGATCAATGGCGGTCATGGCCAACGCCTCCGCAACCGGGATGGCACAGTGGGCCGCCATGCTGCGCAGACTGTTCTGTAGAGTCTTTCGGCGGTGCTGAAAAGCATGGTTCACCACTTGGCGCAAGAACTGAAACGCCTCTTCGTCGAGCAAGGGTTGATCGTGAAAATCAAGCCGTACCACCAGTGAATCTACCTGAGGTGGGGGATAGAACTGCTTTGGCCCTACCAGGAATAGAGGAACTACATTGGCATAGATTCCCGTTAGGACGGACAATACTCCGTAGCTCTTGCCTCCCGGTGGAGCCGTAAGTCTTTCCCCCACTTCCCGTTGAAGCGTAAAGACCGCCCGCTGCAATCCTCGATGCTGTTCAAGAAGCCGAAACAACAGCGGCGAGCTAATATTGTACGGTAGATTTCCCACCAGCACCAAGCGCTGTCCGGTTATTTGAGAGAGCCCGGCAAAATCGAAGGTCAGGATATCCCGGCAGTGAACCTCTACCCGGCAAAAACCGGACGGAAAGGCCCCAGTCAGGTATTCAGCCAAATCCCGGTCCAACTCCACCAGATGCAGTTGCTTGACCTGTTCGATGATGAATTGTGTCAACGCCCCCAGGCCCGGACCCACTTCCACCACCACGTCGGATTCTTGAAGCTCGGCACTGGCCACAATGCGGCGGGCCACCCCGGCTTGTGTCAGGAAATGCTGACCAAAGCGTTTGCGCGGCTGACCGCCATGTAATCTGAAGTAGCCCTGTGGACTTAAGATCATGCCGCCATTCCTTCCTCCAAAGGAATCGACCATAAACAGGCGTGTTACTGCGGAGTGCAGCGTTATGACGCCGCTTTCAGGAACAGCGACGCGTCGCCGCACTCCAAGACTTCACAAACGCTGCCGGATGCTCGTGGACGGGCACTAATTCCAACGGGATCGCGCATCCAGGTCCCAGGGTTGGAGCACAAAACCGGATCGTCGCCAGATCCGGTATGCTGCCGCGGCAATCATCGCGGCATTGTCCGTACAAAACCGCAACGCCGGCAGATACAGTTGTACGCGCTGATAAGTGGCTTCTTCTTGGAGGCGTCGCCGGAGCCGCGTATTGGCTGCAACTCCACCCACCACCGTCAGGTGTTTCACCTTATGGTCGTTCACCGCCTGGAAGGTCTTGTGCACCAGCATATCCACCACGGCCTCTTGAAAACTGGCCGTCAAATCCGCTAGTTGCTGCGGAGGCACCCTTTCGGAAACCGGATCCCACCGTAGCTGACGCACCAAGCTAGCCACCGCGGTCTTGATGCCGCTGAAACTGAAATCCAAGGAATCAGCACCCAAGTACGTTCGCGGGAGGGCAAAAGCCCGTGGATTGCCCTGCTCAGCCAGGCGGTCGATGATCACGCCGCCGGGATAACCAAGGTTCAGCAGCTTAGCCACCTTGTCGAAGGCTTCTCCGGCGGCATCATCCAACGTGCTGCCCAGGCATTTAGTGCCGGCATCGGGGCTCTGAAGGTACAGACTGGTGTGGCCACCCGAAACCACCAGACAAACCAGGGGGTCTTCCGGCGGTTGCTGCTCCATGAAGGCAGCTTGCATGTGACCTTCCAGGTGATTGACGGCGATGAGCGGCTTGCGCAGGGCGTAAGCCAGGGCCTTGGCAGCACTCAACCCGACCAGCAGACTCCCCACCAGTCCCGGCCCTTGAGTCACGGCAATGGCATCCACGGCATCACGCGTCAGACCGGCATCGAGCAGAGCTTGGGCAACAACCGGCAGGATTGCCTCTACATGTTTCCGCGACGCCAATTCGGGGACAACCCCTCCATACGGGCTGTGCACCGCAATCTGGCTGGACACTATATCCGCAAGGATGTGCCGGCCATCCTCGACCACCGCGGCAGCGGTTTCGTCACACGAACTTTCGATACCTAGAATCATCATGGTCTCAACCCATTCCTGGTTTCCCTTGGCCATCACAGAACCAGCGCTATTTCGATGTTGACATAGCGTTGCCGGGCTATTACTTTCACCGTGACCTTGCCCGCGGTCATAACCCATTGAGGCAAGCAAAGCCAAGCATCATTTGCTACTTGCCGGGACATACGCATGCCTCCTGCCCCCACCGACAGCTATCAACGGCACATCGACTACCTGCGTCTTTCGGTAACCGACCGCTGCAACCTGCGCTGCATCTACTGCATGCCTCAGGAAGGCATGCCCAAACTGTCTCATGCTGATGTCCTGCGCTATGAAGAAGTCGTCCGGCTGGCGGGCATTGCCATTGCCATGGGAATTCGCAAGGTCCGCATCACTGGCGGGGAACCACTGGTGCGCCGCGACGTGGTCCACCTGTGTTCCCGCATTGCCCAACTTCCAGGCCTGGAAAGTCTGACCTTAACCACCAACGCCCGACTTCTAGCGGAACACGCCGAAAGGCTGTACCAGTCTGGTGTCCAGCGGATCAACATCAGCCTGGATACGCTTAACCCCGAAAAATACGCCCGGATCACCCGCTGCGATTGTTTCCATGAGGTTTGGCGCGGCATTGAAGCCGCTCAGCGGGTAGGCTTTCATCCCATCAAGCTCAACGTTGTCGCCATGCGCGGCATCAACGACGATGAAATCGAAAACCTAGCCGCCATTACCATTCATCAGCCGTTTCACGTCCGCTTCATCGAATACATGCCGGTAGCAACCGATGCTGGCGAGAACCAAGGACGCTTTCTGGGAGCCGATGAGATCCTGCAGCGATTGAGGCGTCTGGGCCGTCTCTTGGAAGTAAGCAGCCGCAACAGCAATGGCCCCGCCCGACATTACCAGCTTGCCGGAGCGGTTGGAAAGATTGGCATCATCAGCCCCATCAGCCATCATTTCTGTGCTACCTGCAATCGCCTCCGACTTACGGCCGATGGGAAACTGCGCACCTGTCTATTTGCCAGCGAGGAAACCGATCTCCAGCAACCTCTGCGTCAGGGGGCCACCGATGAGGAATTGGCCGCCATCATCACCAGGGCAATCCAAAAGAAACCGGCAAGGCACCCTCTTGACTCACCCGGCATGATCGAGAATCCGCCACGCAAGTGTCTCGACCGTCCCATGGCCGCCATCGGTGGGTGATGAACGGCCAACCCTTTCAGCTTGCTTCTCTTGAGCAGCTCATCCCAATGCAGAACCGCAAATGGGATTGGGAGTGCCACCCTCCCATCCGCATTGACCGACGGAATATCATAAACTAGTGTCAACCCATGCGAAAATCGTTTATGGTACTTCTTGAGAAGAGGCAGTGGGATTAGACGGACAATCCGCGACTACCTGACGGCAGTTATCGACCCAACCACGAGTACATTGCGGCAGAAGTTGTCACTCCTGCAAAGCAGGATTCCGCCCCTCCTTGATGGGGGAGGTCCTGTCCTTCCTTGCAGGACAGGATGGGGGTGTCAATCGATGATTCTCCCCCTACTTGCCCTGCCGCCAAGGGAGGGGAGGCTGAGAAAGTGGTTACGGGCTTTCGCCCGCATATACATAAGGGTAATAATATGTCGTTCTTGGCTGTGTGAATGAGAAGTGCTTTGAATTCTTCTGATCCTCAAGGTGAGGTGGTAGCCGATGAAGAATCAAAGGTCACGAAAAAGGCGCCTCTCTCCTCGCTCTGAGCCGCCGTCAAGACTGATTTCAGGAGCCAACGCCGGGGAGCCCCATTTCGGTGACGATCAGACATCCAGAATCAAGCGCCTGTGCCAAATTGGAGTAGCTCTTTCCGCTGAGAAGGATCTCAACACCCTCCTCGAAATGATCTTGACCGAAGCTCGTCGCTTCACCAATGCCGATGCCGGCACTCTCTACCTGGTTGACTATGAGAACCGTCTTTTGAGGTTCGAAATCCTGCAAAACGACACTCTGATGGAACAACTGGTCGGCACTGGAGACCTGGCTCATGACCTCCCTCCAATCCTGCTCGAAGTGGCCGGCAAACCCAACCACAACAGTGTGTCCTCCTACGTGGCCTTGACCGGCAAGACGATAAACATTCCCGATGTCTATTTTGTCAATGATTTTGATTTTACCGGTCCACGCAAGTATGACGCCGCTACCGGGTATCGATCTAGATCGATGCTGGTGGTTCCGATGAAGAACCACGAAAATGAAATCATCGGCGTTTTGCAGCTCATCAATGCCAAGGACCCGATCACCGATGAGATCATTGCTTTTGCCGATCAATTCTTGGATCTCATTGCTTCCCTGGCTTCACAGGCGGCCATTGCGCTAACCAACGCCCAGCTTATCCAGAACTTGAAGGATCTCTTACAATCCTTCATCAAGAGTATCGCCACCGCTGTTGACGAGAAATCTCCCTATACGGGCGGCCACATTCGCCGCGTGGTGGAATTCACTACAATGATCGTCGGACATATCAACAAAACCCGCGAAGGCCCTTTTGCCGACGTCCACTTTAGTGACGAGCAAATCGAAGAAATACGCATGGCTGCATGGATGCATGACGTGGGCAAAATCACCACCCCTGAGCACGTAATCAACAAGAAGACACGCCTGGAAGCCACCGTTGACCGCATCGACTTGGTGGAAACACGCTTTGAGCTTATCCGGCAAACGATCCTGAGCAAATTTCTCGCCTTACGGTTGCGGTTGCTGGAGGGAGGGATTTCGGAAGCCACTGTCCTGGACAAGCTTGAACGTGATCGTGATCAAGCTCTGGAAACCCTGGAGGCTGATCGCCAACTGGTCGGGAAGATCAACCAGCACTTGGGCACCATCACTGACGAAGACCTGGAACGACTGCGGGAGATTGCCGAGAAATCCTACCAATTGGATGCCCGTCAATACACTTACCTCACCGCGGATGAAGTCTACAACCTCTCTGTCCGCAAAGGAAACCTGACTGGCAAGGAACGCAAGATCATCGAAGAACATGCCATCATGACCTTTGAAATCCTTAAGGAATTGCCATTTCCCAAGAATCTTTCCCGCGTTTTGGAGTTCGCGTCCGCGCATCACGAGAAACTGGACGGATCCGGATATCCGTTTGGTTGCAGCGGCAAGCAACTGCCCCTACAGGCCAGGATCATCGCCTTCGCCGATATCTTCGAATCCCTGACCGCTCAGGATCGACCATACAAGAAACCGCTAAGTCTTTCTCAAGCCATCGAGATTCTCAAGCACATGGGCAACGACCGCCATATCGATCCCGACCTGCTCGATCTCGTGCTCAAGGGCAAAATCCACGAACAGTATGCCCAACTGGAACTGACCCCAGGCCAGCTCGATCCACAAGAGCATTAGTACATGCGGGCGAAAGTCCGTAACCAGTTTCTGAGCCTCCCCCTCCCTTGGCGGGAGGGGTTTTTGGGCCGGGGACATAGGGGCAGAGGGAAGGGGTAAATCATCGATTGACACCCCCTCCTAGCTTCCGTCATCAAGGGGTAGGACCTGGGTGATAACTCCTGCCGTCGTTTACTGGAGCAGCCTAAACCCAGTGACCGGGAAAAACGCCTGCCCTGCGAGTTCCCATCAATAATCGGCCGTAATCGGCACACGGTTCCTACCGCCAGGTCCACGTGCTCCGGCATCCTCACCGAGCGATTCTCGGGCTTTTGTTGTCAAGGGGTCTTCTGTTCCGGCCGATACATTCAGAAATCAACAAAATCTGCCGCTTATACTTTCATCGATCAGACCGTTTCTCACAAGGGGGAGGGCTACAATGTGGAGGGTTTTTTTCCTTATTCCGATGTTCTTTGGTTTGACCATGATGCCCACGGATGTGGCAAGCGCATCTGAGGGATCGGTTATCTGTCTCATACTGGATGCTTCCGGCAGCATGAATGCGAAGCTTCCAACGGGCGTAAGTCGGATTTCGGCAGCGCGCGCGGCTGTCGGCAAGATTGTCGAAGGACTGCCGCCAGGCACAGTCCTCGGATTCCGAGCCTACGGCCATCAGTCGCCGCGGGAAAAGCATGACTGCAACGATACCGCTCTGCTGGTGCCGTTCGGCGACATCGCCGCGGTCAAGGCAGCGAGTGCTTGAGCAGTCCAGTCGTTTGGAAGCCAGGGGTTATACACCGATCACCAAAGTGATTGCGCTTGCCGCCAGTGAGTTGCCGACCAATCCAGGAAGAAAGTCGATTATCCTGGTGAGCGACGGCCAAGAGACCTGTGAGGGAGATCCTTGTGCCACGGCGATGGCGCTGAAGAAAGCCAATGCCGATCTGGTAGTTCACACCATCGGCTTCGATGTGGATCTGGCGGCGCGCATACAGCTTAGGTGCATTGCCAACGCCACGGGCGGCAGCTATGCGGATGTGGCCGATACTGACCAACTGGTGAAGGCTTTCTTCCAAGCCACCCAAGCACCCGTGGTAGAGAAGATCGTGGTAAGGAAACCTTTGCCCGGAAAGCTCGAGATCAAGAATGCCGAACTTCACGGCCATGAAGTGATCGATGCAACCAGCGGCAACGTGCTTGGAAAGATCTCGTCGCTCAACAGTGTGCTGGACCTTCCGGCCGGTTTATATAATATCAGTTTCGGCAAGAGCCTATGGAAGAGCGTCGAAGTGGAGCCTGGCAAGACCACCACCCTCAACCCGGCAGTGATCGAGGTAAAACGCGCAGCCAGCGCGGGCCATGAAGTCCGAAACATCGAGACCGGTGCGGTGGAGGGCAAGGTCAGTAATAGCAGGAGCTCGATCACTCTCATACCGGGAGTTTACGACGTCGAGCTTCGGCAAAATCGTCTGGCCCTTCGTAAAGGCTGACGGAGGCGCAAGCACCATCCTTGATCCCGGGACTCTGGAGGTGAAGAGGGCTAACATCAAGGGGCATATGGTTAAGACCGCTGACGGCACCCATGTTGGCGTGGTCAGCGCCACCAGCAGCATCATGCCGCTGCCGCCCGGAGCCTATACGGTAGAGATCGGAGACGGTCCCATACCCTTCGAAATTACCGTGGGCAAGCAAGTGGTGATCGAGGTCACCGAGTAACACCCTCCAGGGAACAGCGCAAACCAAGGCGCTGTTCCTACCCCTATGGGGGGCATTTTCAGAAGCGCGGAGTGTCAACCTCAGGGGGCCCCTGCTGTCTGCCTAAGAGATGGATTTGAGACAGAAAAGGGACGAGGGGACGGGGCCGTTTTCTGGGACGAAAAGCGGGGACCCATGCAACACCACTCACAGTGCCGACTTTGCGCAGGCATGAATCGGATTATCGCACACAAATCGTTGTGGAAGTGAAAGTCACAGGGGGGCAGAAGCACCCGGCGGTGGTTTTTCGAGGCTCTTATTTCTCCGCACAGGCGGTCCATTTGTAGCCGATACCATAGATGGTGCTGATTACTTCTTTTCCGGGAGCATGTCTGGCAATTTTCTTTCTGAGGTTCTTGATGTGCGAATCGATTGTCCTATCGTAACCATCAAAATCATAACCTTGAACGATGTTGATCAGCTCGTTTCGCGAAAAGATCCGATTGGGGTGGCCTAGAAGGGTCTTGAGCAGACTGTACTCGCAGGGGGTCAGCTTCAGTTCGTGCCCGTCGACAAACACCTGATGGGTCGTCTGAATCAGGCTGACCTCTCCCACCACAAGCGTCTTCTCGGTTTGGGGGGCATAGATTCTTCGCAGCACGGCCTTCACTCTCGCCACAACCTCCCTGGGGCTGAAAGGCTTGCAAATATAATCATCAGCCCCCAACTCCAGACCGAGCAGTCGATCGATCTCTTCAACACGGGCCGTAACCATGATGATGGGAACATCGGAGAACCTCCTAACATCCCTGCAGACCTCCATGCCATCTTTTCCAGGGATCATGATGTCCAGCAAAATGAGGCAAGGAGAATGCTGTTTCACGTAGGGGACAACGGTGTCGCCCCGGTCCAGAAAAGAGACCCGGTAGCCTGCCTTTATCAAGTAATCTTGAAGAATCCCTGCAATCTTTATTTCATCCTCAACGATCAGGATGTCCCTGCCGTGCATTGCTTTTCTCCACTCTCTGGTGTTGTCCTCAACCTGACGTTGCAAGCTACGTGAACCCCGTGCGGATTTTCCGGAACCGAAGCCGTCCCCACTTGGATCGATTCCCGACGAGAGGTCGAGATCGCTCCTCGTTCAGCCATTGGAAGATAGCTCAAAAATCTCTCGATCCCATCTGAATTTCTGCCAGCGCACAAACAGCGACCAGATACGCGGTTTGGGAACGCCAGGTCCTCTGCCATCACATTTGATCATGCTGCCGATGACGGTACCATATGCCTTCACTCAGTCTGAAAGGAGAGGAAAGGTGATGGCAATCCTCAGCCCTCCAGAAGGTGCGTTGGAGGCTTCAATCTGCCCTCGAAAAGACTCCACGATGCTCTTGCAGATTGCCAGACCGAGCCCGCTACCCCCGTGAGAACGACTTCTTGCCTTGTCGACACGGTATAACCGGTCGAATAGACGGCCGAGAGCTTCTTTGGGAACTCCCGGGCCAGAATCATTGAAATACAACAAGAGACTATTGTCCGTAAGTTGGTGGTCAATCTTCAGGACACCCGGGGCATGTGCATACCGAAGGGCATTCTCCAGTAAATTGGAGAAGAGCTGTTTCAACCGGTCTGCATCTGCCATGATGGTCACTTGCTTGCTACTATTCTCCGTTACCTCAATCCTTAAACCCTGATGTGCGAACCGAGAACCGAAAGACCGCAACGTTTCCTCCAGGATATCCAGAGGGTTGACAACCGTTTGTGCCGCGGCGTAAGCCCGTGATTCAATCAGCGATAAGTCATGAAGGTCGTGGACGATTCGACTGACATGCAGCACCTCGAAGTGAAGCGACTCGAATGCCTCGCGGGTAACTTCCCTGACACCGTCCTGCATGGCTTCGATTTCACCGCGGAGAATCGATAACGGAGTCCTCAGCTCATGGGAGATGTCAGCCACCCATTGGCGGCGCATTTGTTCGTGCCTACCTAGCGCCTGAGCCATATCGTTGAAATCAGCGGCAAGCTGTCCGAACTCGTCTTTAGACCGAACTTTAATCCGCGTTTCAAATCGGCGAGAAGTCAAAGCGCGTGTACCCTCCGCCAATTCTTTCACTGGAGCCAGCAGATACCGTGAAAATATGGAAGTCACCAGGATTGCCAGGAACACTGCGACGCCGCCGATGGAATAGTACAACTGTGACTGGCGTCTGATGAATTCCGCCTCCAGCGGATGTGTGGGCCGTTCATGTTTTCGTATCCCTATCCAACCCACCACCTGGCTTTCCACCGAGATGGGTTTCAGTTGATATGCCTGCGTTGAGGAAGGCTCGATTGCCGTCAGTGGGTGTTGTTCCGCATCAAAAAGGACGATGTGTGAGGACATCGGCTCATGGTTCGGCGGCGGGCCATGCGGTGCTGAAAACCGCTCTGTCATGGGGAGGAGGCTCCCTCCCTTTTTGAATCTCTCCCGAAGAAGTCGGCGCCTGGGGGGGAGGCGGTGGTGAAAACCGCTTGTCATGTGGGGGAGGTTCTCCCTCCTTTGGATCTCCGCCGAACAAAGGGGGGGGTGGGGGGGTAGAGGGAGCAAAGGATGGCGAGCCGGCGGCCACTGGTTCTGAGCGGTGCCTCGGGCCGATCCTCGTTATCGCATGCCAGTGACCAGGGTCATCAAGGATGGAGGCCCAGCTCTGGCTCTTCCGGTATTCTTCACTCAACAGATCCGCCAGTTCTCTGAGTCTCTCCACTTCCATCTCGTTGACAAAGCGTTCAAAGTGGTGAAATGCAAAATATCTTGCAATCAGTAAACTGCAGATCACGATCAGAAGACTGTTCAGTAGGAGAGTCAGAAATACCTTATGTCGAAACTTAAGGTTCATGCGAGATTACCCATGATCAATGTTCCATGTCCATCACAAGCGGCGGGGTTTGCCGCAGGTCTCCATAATGATTCCATGTTAGTGGCCTATTCCTTTCGGCAAGTCAATCTTCTGCATCGTTCACAGGCTCATCTCCATATTTATTCCATTTAACCTCCACATTATCTCCACAATCGTTGACTACAATCCAAAAGGCGTTCGAGAAAATCAGGGGATCTGTTGCCCGAAGTTTTTCTCTGCCCAGTGGAACGGCCCATCCCTCGCAACATCGAAAGGGCAGCCTGTGAGCCTCGGTTCCATGATTACCTCGATATATCGGGTACAAATTCCAGACACCATTGCAGCCATTGATGAATTGCACTCACACATGAGCGCATCCCTTCCCTTTGATTTCAGGTAGGCCGGCCATTGACACCGTGGCAATAACAATCAGGGACTGGGACCGGATTATGGCATCGGGCAAATCGACCGCTGGACAACAAAGGTACAGGATGGAGCGCATTCTGATCATAGATGACGATGCCGAGCTATGTGCTTGGCTGTCAAAGTACTTGAGAACGGAGGGGTTTGAAGCGATAGCGGTTCATGAGGGTAATCAAGGTCTACATCAAGCCCTTTCGGGAGTTTACGCGCTGGTTTTGCTCAATGATACGCTGCTTATCATGAGTGGTCTTCAGGTCTTACGGGAAATCCGATCCCGATCAGACCTGCCCGTGCTAATGATGAATGGATCTGGTACCGAGCTGGACCGCATCGAGGCGCTTGAGATGGGTGCGGACGACAACTTGCCAAAACCCTTCAACCCCCGGGAACTTGTGGCACGCATTCGGGCCATCCTTCGACGGACCAAGCCAGACCCCCGCGAAATGCCGGTAAGACCGACCTGTGACAGGATAGCTGTCGGTGACATCGAAATGGATACAAGCATGCGCATTGCCTACCGTGACGGTAGCCTGATCGAGCTCACCTCGGTCGAATTTAGTCTATTGGAGATACTGTTGCGTGCGGCGGGCCAGGTCGTATCTCGGGAGGAGCTTGCCAGGGGCGCTCTCGGCCGTGATCTCGGGATGAATGATCGGAGCATAGACGTGCACATCAGCAGTCTCCGCAAGAAACTGGGGCAGCATCCTGGTGGTTTTGAAAGGATCAGGAGCATTCGAAATTTGGGCTATCTTTATACGCGGCCGCATCGGCCCGTTGGCAATAACCTGAAGGTCGGGCAGGAAACCGACGCGATGGGAGGCTGGCACAACGACCGCTGATTCCGGCTGGAATAAGCGGTACCCAATACCTTACTCGATACCGAAGATGTCAGAGGGCCTGAGTCGGAACTCGCAGAAAGGCAAGGGCAACCACATGCACATCCACGTTCAACTTCGGGAACAACTCATGACTGCAACTTTTTCCCCCATGCTCGGCAGATGTTTCCCCATCATGACGCTGAACAATGCCTAGGGGAACTCGCACACACCCCTCGACCATACCCCATGGCACTCATGGCTATATGTCTTCCGTACCGCAATGGAGTCCGGACAGGCGGGAGCCAAACCGACTCCCGCCACCTGAATGCCACCTTAGGCCACCGTCAACAGAGAACTAGCCGAAGTCGATGTCCCCACAGAAGACAAGCCGTTTTGGTTCATTGTCGAAGTATAACTTTTAATCGCCGCCAGCAAGGCCTGCAGCAGTTCGCTGGTCGCGGTGGCGCTGCTGGAGCTGGTTGACGCCGATGAGGATGCCTCGGTGGAGGAGGACACACTCAATCCACTCTGGTCGCCAAATCCTCCCGGTGGCGGGCCCGGAGGCGGGCCCACGCTCGCCATTGCTGATATGAACTGGCTTGCAGTCAGGCTTCCGGTATTCTCCGTATCCAGTTTGCTCCACGTCTCCTTTGCTTGATTTTCGCTCGCATTCTGTGGACGGTTGGTCACGAACTCGTCTTTGCTCACCGAACCATCGCCGTTTGTGTCGATGCGCTTAAGCAGTTGGTCTTGCATCTGGGAGATGTAAGCCGAACTCATTCCTCCAGTACTGCCAATTGAACCCACCATCGTATGTCTCCTTTCTCACATGTCGGTTATGTTCTTCCCAATCATTTGCCATCTGGCGTTTTCTAAAAGCAAGAATCGGACTCTCTTGAGGATAAATCGCGTAAAGATTCGATAACATACGTTAAGTTTTGCTAAGTCGGACTTTGTTCTCCTCGGTTTTTTCGTTACTTCCGAACACGCACAAAGAATGCCACCATATCTTTCTATCGCATTCACCGCAGAGAGCTGTCCCATATTGGATGCGTAATAAACACTAGCGTGCGGTTAAGGCTCCCTATCCACACTCATTCCATTTTGCCTCCATATTCTCTCCACAATCGGTTGGTACATTCCGCATCACATTTAGGTGAAACAGCAGACCTCCCCCTCCGGGCATACCTTTTGCGCCGGATAACGGGCCTTGACCGGCAGTTTCACAGGAGTGGGCTGGAGCCCCTCTCGCATGGATGGATATGCATTGACTTCGATCATCACGGCTTGAACTGCCAAAATTGGAGGGTGCGTCAATTGTCGCCGGTGTTATGGGCGGACACGAAATCGCAGATGAGCTGTTGAGGGAATCGTGAGCAGAATTAGCGTCAACAAAACGATCAGCCAGGAGGAATGGAGATGCGAGTGCGCGAGATCCTTATTCTGATTGTCCTGTCTTTGATGATGAGCTGGGCCACAGGGGCGGCCGCCCCTGCCTCGAGCGAAGGGGGGCCTCGTCCCATGTTTCACCTGCTGGGAGTGTCCGGCATCGGTGCCGATCACGAATACCTGTACGTCATGGCAGATGGCAAGATCATGCAGTACGAAACCACTACTATGAAACTCATGAAGACCGTGACGTTGCCTGAATCGCCTCCGCCTCCAAACACTACGCCCGGCAGGACTGACTCGATCCAGCCGCACGCCGCCACCGCCCATGGCCGGGGCGCACGGGCTTTGGCCGGGCGATGGCGTCCTCTATGTTCTGGCCGGACCGGTAATATATGTGTACAGCACGCCTGACCTAACACGCCAGACCACAGTGGAACTGCCTAAACCGGAACTCCCTCAGGCTGGTACTTGACCCTCAAACTTGCCACCGATGCTGCCCCGACACATTTCGAGCAGTGGTCCGCAGAAGGAGAAGCTACGCTCTCTCAGCCATATGCCTTGCGGCTGTCTCCGCCACTACCAGAAAACCTCGGGGCTGCATGACAGAGAGAAAGGTGAGTAATGGCCGTTTCCATCTTATTGCGTCGCCGAAACATCACAGAGAGATCCGGGCCGTGGGGAACATGGCTGGTCTCAGGGTTGTTTCTCTGCCTAGGGATTGTATTTACCTTCTATCCAACGCTCCTCACGCGTTTTTCCATGCTCCAAGCCGACCCTGGTGACAGCCGTTTGATTCACTACTTACTGGAGCATTCCTATCGCTGGTTCAGTGCCGATCCATGCCACGCCAAGCTCTGGGATCCATCGTTCTTCTTCCCGCTTCCCAATGTATTTTCCTTTAGCGATACCTGTCTCACCTTGGCTCCAGCGTACTGGTTTTGGAGAGTCGTTGGATTCCAGCCGGAAGTCGCCTTCTCGCTCTGGATGATGACTCTATGCGTGATCAACTATTTGGCTGCCCAGGCGCTGCTTCGCCGCGGCGTTGGGGTGCGTAACGTTGGAGCGGACTTTGGTGCCTTTCTGATCGCCTTTGGGAATTCGCGCATCGCTCAGCTTGGCCACCAACAACTATTAGCGCACTTTTACACGCTCTTCGCCATACTGGCTCTGCTGATCTTGTTTGGCCACAACCACACGCCGCGCTCCACGCAGAGACGCCGATGGATAGCCATATTCTACGCCTGTTTCGTCATGCAGCTGTATGCGGGCTACTATTATGGCTACTTCCTGTTTCTTGGATTGTTGATCGCCGGAATCTGGGCGATGACATCGAAACAGTTTCAGTCCCGCCTGTCTGCTTTCTTAATGCAGGAACGGCTGATGCTGGCCGTTGGTATGGCCGTGTCCCTAGTGCTCCTGGTTCCCTTGGCTTATCACTACGGTATTACCGCCAGGGAGTTCGGGGTGCCCGGTCCTGGTGTCGGCGGCGTGGCTCGACTACAATCCTATTTCTGGATGGGGCCAGAGAACTTGGTATACGGGTGGATGAATCGGCTTGGTTGGTTTCAAAATATACCATTGGCTCATGAGCAATATTTGGGGTTGGGACCGATCGTCACCGCGGTGCTCATCTGGTTTTTGTGGCGTTATCGCCGATTGCCGCGGGTTCGTTTGGTATCGCTTACTGTGCTTACCGCAATCATCGCGTTCACCGTCTTCCCAGGTCGCATTTATCTATGGCGGATCTGGTACTACATGCTGCCCGGTATTCAAGGTATTCGGGTGATGGCACGGATGGGAATTCTGCTGCTGATTCCAGCGGGAACTGCGCTGGCGATGCTGGTTCACCGCTATCGGCATCGACAGGGGTGGCGCTATGTAGTGCTGGCCATTGCGATCCTGTGCTGTTGCGAACAGATCCGCACTCAATTTTCCTATGACAGCGAATTGTACCGGCACAGGATCAGTCTCATTCAGGAGCAGATTTCGAACGGTTGTCGGGCTTTCTTTGTTTCGGCGCAGAGCGCGTACGAACCTGGTTGGCTTTCCGCTGTGGACGCTATGTGGGCATCGATGCTTGCAGGAGTGCCGGTGATCAATGGTCACTCCGGAGTGTATCCCCAAAGTGCTCTATTTTCGCAACCCGTTATCCGCCAAGAAAGTGACATAGAGCGCTTGGATCTAGCTCTGAGCGCATGGTGCAACCAGCACGGTATTGATCGCGGCTATATTTCCTGGATCAGAATCGAACTGCCAACCAAGTGAACCGTTTATTCGAGACTCTCAATTACTGTCCATCACGGTTTCTTAAAGGAAGGACCGGAGATATCGAGCCTAACCGCACGAGCAAGTTCCCTGTTGCGGGTGTTTGGAAGCGTGACGTAGCCGGGCACAAGTGGTGCAAACAGCGAGGAGAATCATCAATGACAACCGTTAGGACCAAAGCAAGGATTTTTGCGGCCATCCTGGTGTGCCTGTGGGTTTCAATAGCCCTGGCACAACAACCGCCAACCGTATCGAAGGTCGCAATTCTGCCCTTCACCATGAACGCTCCCAATGACCTGGCCTATATGAAGGACAGTATCCGGGATATGCTCACATCCCGGTTGGCCTGGCAGGGAAAGGTCCAGGTGATCGATCGTGCTGCCGTGGAACAGGCCATGCGCGGCAAGAAAACCGCCTTGACCCCCGAAGAGGCGGTGGCTATCGGCAAGGGGCTGAAAGCGGACTATGTTCTTTTTGGCGCGGTGACGGCCATTGGCAAAGCTGTCAGCATCGACGCCAAGATGGTACCGATCAAGGGTGGTGCTGAACCGGTCGACCTTTTCAGCCAGGCCAACAGCCTGGATGAGGTCATCCCGAAGATCAATCAGTTCGCCGAATTGGTCAACCGCAAGGCTTTCGGGCGCTCCACCGACATGGCGCAGCAGAGCACCGAGATCGATACTTCGGCGACCATGAACCCCGAGTTCCTCATTCCCCAAATGATGATGCCCGGCGGCAAGATATCCTATCTCAACCCCAATTTCCTGGAGATTACGCCCGATGGCGCCATCCGCCAGCCTGGATTGTGGCGAAGCCAGACCTTCAATTGGGGCATCCTGGGCATGGATGTCGGGGACCTGGATGGCGACGGTCGTCAGGAACTGGTGACCGTGAGCCATGACAAGATCATCGTTTACCAGCGCATTGAAGGGGGGCTCAAATCGGTCGCAACATACCAAGGGGACAAATTGGACCGGTTTGCATGGGTGGCTGTGCTTGATGCGAACAAGGACGGCAAAAGCGAGATCTTCGTCACCAACCTGCGACGTCACAGCCTGCCTGGAAAACAAGCCGATAAGGGAGGACTGACCGCCAATGTCGACTGGGACCCGTCCTCGCTGGTTTTGTCTTACAGTTCCGGGAAGCTAACTGTGGTCGCGGACAGACTACCTTACTTTCTAAGCACCGTGGAGCTTTCCCAGAGGGGCAAGATATTGATTGGACAAAGCAAGGGATCGGACAATGCATTTCGCTCCGAGATCTTCGAGATGCAGTTCGTGGGAAAAACCCTGAAGACACTGGTTTCTCTTCCTGTTCCCAAGCGCTGTAATGTCTTCAATTTTGCCAAGTGGGACCTCAATGGCGATGGTTCGGAAGAAGTTGTCGTCATCGATGAGGAGAATCGGCTGTTGGTATTGAACTCCCACGGAGACCAGCTCTGGAAGAGTGACAGTCGCTACGGCGCCACCACCAACCTCGTTGAGGCCAAGGTTGTGGACCGCAATACAACCAGATCGACTACGTCAGCATCAGTTCGCCCATTCTGATCACGGACTTGAACAAGGACGGCATCCCCGAGATCATTGTCAACGACAATCTCGGCCAGGGGCGTTTCATGCCCGAAGGCTTCAAGTACTATGACAAGAGCCAAATTACATCGCTTTCCTGGAATCAGCTGGGATTGGTGGAGAACTGGAAAACCATGGAAGTCGGCGGGATGGTGACCGCCTTTCGGATAGGCGATCTGACCAAAGCAGGCGTTCCCCAGTTGATCGGCAGCATGGTGCTGGCGAAGGATCTCCTCAAGATGTGGGATTCAAAAAGCATGGTTTTCAGCTACGACCTGAACATTGCCCCGACCCCAGCCGACAAGAAAACCGACAAGTAAATTGTGAGAGCGGGAGACGAACGGCCTCGAAGTGGTTGGATTTGCCGGAGAAATATCAGGGGATTGGCCTGACGTATAGTTTACTGCAAAGGCTTCTCATACCGAGGGACAGGAGTGGACTATGGAGTCCACTGAGGGTGTCGCGACACGCCATCTCTCCGTCTACAGGTTCTGCAATGTGCTTCACGAGGCAATGGGGATCGTAATCTCACAAAACGGTGGTGTACGCTAATGCCAAGCCCGTCCCCACCCCCGCAACCCAATACTGCAGCTAAATTTCGGGGTAGCCCGAAGGGATAACACATACGAAGATGAAAGGTTCCTGGCCGGTGTTCTTGATCTGATGCTCCTCGTAGGCCGGTATGAAAACCGCGGTCCCCGTTGAAACTGGAAACCATTCGCCTGCATTGAAAACGGTCCCTTCCCCGCGATGGATGAAGACTTCATGTTCCCACTCATGGGTATGTCTGGGAGTGTACCCGCCGGCAGATAATTCGAATATCCGCATGCAGAAATTCGTCGCGCCATCAGCCCGGCCAACGAGAACTCGACCGGTCGCTCCCTTTACCTGATCTCCCGTGAAAACCTTCGCCTCCGCATCAGAGTAATGAATGATCTTCATTGTCGGCCTTTCGTTGCATTGTTCATAGGTCAGATTGGAACTCAATGGGGCCGCCTCACTATTTCAATACGTCCCTTTCCTGTAATACGTCCCTTATGGCCTGTGGGTTTTGTACTGTAGTTTTCCACGATCACTCAAAAGTACGAATTGCTTGGCCAGCCGGTATAGAACACGATGGGTGCGGCGATTTTTAGCAATTTCTACGTGAGACGAGAACACCGCATACGGCAACTGTGAGAACGCTCACGAAATGGACCCCCAAGGTCGGATGGGGGTTATTTGTGGAAATTGAGACCGAAAGTCTCTCCCCTATTCCCAGGTAGATGCATTCCTCCGGGCACGCCGTCATGGCTTCCTCTATGCACTCCTCGCTCCCGCCCTCTGGCAGGATGACTCTCGCCTTTTCCGCCTCATCATCCATTTCAAAGACATCTGGGCAAAGCTCCGCGCAACTGCCACACCCTACACAGCATTCCTCATCAAGAATAACCTTACGTCCCATGCTCTTCTCCGTATCTTCCAAGGATTGTCTCAGCTTGTCTAGCCTGAAGTTCCTATAGATCAAATGCATAATACATCGATATTGCTCTAACAATTAGAGTAACACCATATGTTCACATGTCTACAATATGAGTTTGACCCCGAGCAGATCCAAGGCACGCTGCTGCACTGCCGTGGGTCGCGTGATTTTGTTGAACCTCATCGATTCATCGGTTTGTCTGATTTCCACGGTGTTTCTGCTGATGGTGGCAAGGTCGGTGAGCAAAGTGCCAAAGCTGTGCACCGGCATCCCGTCGTGGGTCACCTTGGTGGCGGCCTTGGCTTTGGCTGCCGTGGATCGCTGCGCCGGGGCGACCATGTTCGGGCGGCCTGCGGCGGCATCGGCTGGGTCATGATCGTCAAACAGGATCGGAGCCAGACGATCGCGCATGTGCCATTCCACGTAGTAGGCCAGCATGCACAAGAAGACGTGACTCTTCACGCGTTCGGCCAGGTGATGATGGATGGGACGAACCTTGAGATCGACGCTCTTCATACACCGAAACGCCCGCTCGACCTGACTGAGACTCTTGTATGCTCCGACGGTTTCGTTGGTCCCCAGGACCCGCTTTGGCACACTGGTGCGGATCACATAAATCCCGTCCAGGGCCGCTTCGCTGGCGATGGTCTGCCTCTTTTCGGCGGTAGGAGAAGCTTTGTTCTTCGATGGTGGTATCGAAATGCTTGGCCATTTTGAACTTGCCGATGAGCTTTCCGACCCGCAGGCCGATCTTGTCCTTGCCCTGGAGCCGTCTTTTGTCGCGCGTTGTGGCCAGAGCAACCTTGTCGAGCTCTTTTTCGGTTGCCCGCAGCAACTCCTCTCGCTTGTGCGCCCTCTGCCGTGCCAGCAGCGGGTTGCGGCACACGATCAAACGCTCGCCGGGGTAATCCGGATGGGTGATTTCAGCCATGTCCCGAGTATCGAACAGCGAGAGCTGAATACTGCCGCCTTGCATGAGCCCCCGGATTTGTGGACCACGCAGGGCGGTAATCCAGTCCAACCCCGCCACGCCCCTGAGGTCTTCGCGGATGCGCGCCTCGGTGATCATGCCCCGGTCGCCCACCAGGATCACCCGCTCGATTCCGAAGCGCTCACGGATCTTGCGGATCTGGCTGTTGACCGTGGTCGAATCGGCGCAGTTGCCCTCGAAGACCTCGACCGCCACCGGACACCCATCGGCGGCACAAAGCAGCCCAATCACGATTTGCAGCTTGTCGCGTTTTCCGTCCCGACTGTAGCCGAGCTGCGCCAGCGGGCAGCTACGCCCCTCGAAGTAGGTGGAAGTGACGTCGTAAAGGACCAAGGCCCCCCCGTGCAGGTGTCTTGCGGCAAGCTGCGTTTTCGATGCGCTCCTGCTGGGCGAACAGCCAATCCATGGCGACGTAGAGCTCGTCTTCGGTCACCCGACCCAGCTCCAGTACTTCCCCCAGGCTGGTAGCGGCCGTTTCGGGATCAAGCCCCCTGGCGATAGCGAGCTTGGAGCGCGGGTCGATGACCCGGGCCACGATCATTGCCAGTACCAGAGCGAGCTCACGGCTACTTACCTGGAAGATAATGCGGTCGAGCCCAATAAGGTAGAGGGTGCCCAGCACGGCGACCACGTGCCCATGGGGCAAACTGCGAATGACTTCGAAAGAGTCTTCGAGGCTTTCCACGGCACGGCCACCCCGAAGCAGGATGCGCAGCTGCTCGATGACGTCATCCGGGAGTTTCGAAAGGTTGGCAACAGTGCGTTTCTTGACCTTTGCGCCATCGCGATAGGATTCGCGAAGCAGCACCGCTGGGGGCGAATTGCGATTGGGGACTCGGTCTATGTACATGACCACATAAATAGCGCACTAATTGTTATCATGTCAAGCATAAATTGCGACATATACATGGGTACATTTATATCAGATCAATGAGGCATTAATCCTGCAATATTAACTGCTTGACCTAATGGAGCACGGTTTTTTCCAGGAACTTCAGATTAACGGGTATAAATGCGGCGGCCGAACAACCACCTTTGGCTGGGGTGGCGGACCACGTTATCCGCGCCCTTCTTGTCTGGACGTGCAAAAAAAAAACCCGCAGCTTCCTTCGGGGCAGGGAGGTCGGAGATGTTCCATTCCGCCCTCGGCAAACTTCGTTGTGCCCCTGTCACGCCTTCCATGGACCGGCTCCAGTTTCCGGAAAAACCAAGTACTTTCTTCCAAGGAAGTTGAAGACCAGCCCCATCAAAGCAGCCGCGAGATCTGGCGAGCCCGGGTTGCCAAGTTGCGGCCAAGAGCATCTGCGTCATCCACAGGTCCGCCAGGCCCAGGATGGCAACCACAAGAAAGTACATCAACACTTCCCCCACGGAAGTCCACCGAGCCCGGTGGCGAAACAAGAGGTGGATGCAGAGGAAATAATTCAGGACCGCGGCGCTCACGTAGGCAACCGGTGCGGCACCGATGACCGGCACATCGGAGTGGAACATGAACAGAAACAGCGCGACATTGACCAGGGCACAAAAACCGCCGATCAGGACATAAATCATGAACTGTATGGGCAAGGGGGCTCGGTGGGCATTGTAGTGGAAGATACAGTAGAGGGCACGGAACCCGTCTTTGACGCCGATCTTCTTGCCTTCTTCGTAGGTCCTGCCGTAGTATGAAATACCCATCTCGTAGATACGCAAACGCATCTGAGCCACCTTGGCTACCAGCTCCGGTTCGATCCCAAATCGGTCCTCTTTGAGCGTGATGCTTTGAATGACTTCGCGGCGAAACACTTTGTAACAGGTTTCCATGTCGGTGAGGTTAAGGTCGGTGAACATGTTGGAAAGAAAGGTGAGGAACGCGTTGCCGAGGTAATGCCAGAAATACAGGACGCGATGTGTTCCGTGACTCAGGAACCGGGAGCCGAAAACCACATCGGCGATGCCATCTTCAGTGGCACCAATAAGCGTTTGAGGTCTTGAGGGTCGTATTCCAGATCGGCATCCTGCACCGCCACAAAGTCGCCGGTAGCGCTTTGGAATCCGTTGCGCAAAGCGGCTCCCTTGCCCTGATTGGCTTCGTGGTGCAGGACGCGAATCTCCGGATGGTTTGCGGCCAATCCGTGGGCAATGGCGAGGCTGCCGTCTCTTGAGGCATCGTCGACGATGACGATTTCCAGTTGGAGCGAGGCGTCCTGGATTGCCAACACCCTGTTGACACATTTCTCCAAAGTCGCTTCTTCATTATAACAGGGAATAACCACGGAGAGCCTATGAGAGCCAGGGGATGAATCGGATGCAGACATGGACTTCCTCATGGGGCGTCTGGTTGCAGGAGGTTCTTGGCAATGCTTTGAAGGCTTCGACACGCGATGTTCACTAAGGCCCAAATGGTGTCGAGGGTGTGGAGCTGGTCCTGGATACTGCCATCGAAGCGCACATGAATGACGGCGGGGAACTCATCATCGCCTTGCCATAATACGAATAGCAGAGGAATCCGTGGCAGTGCCCAGAGACGATAAGCCAGGTCACCACTGGCTACGCGCATGCCGCCAAGCTTTTCCGCAGCCCCCGTGAACAGGTCCGGGCGGGTCCCGAAGAGTTCCACCAGGGGGTCGGTATGGAAAGCGTGCGGTCCTCGAAAGAACAAAGACCCACCGGGGATTTCCTGTTCACTCACCCATTGGCCAATGATTCCTGACGGTTGAGCCTCCAAGAGGTAGTGGAGAATCACCATGAGAGCTGAAAGTTTTCGCGGATGTCGGTCCTTGCTTCCCGGGAGAAAATCCGTTCCTCTTCAGGGAGACAGGCAAACCCACCATTGAGGATGGGAATCCAATAGGTGCCGGTGGCGGCGTCATAGCGCACCTGAGCGTTGCGGCTAATAACCTGTGGATCGGTGCGGCGAAGCCTCTCCAAAGGAGCGGATCCAGGTCAGCCGGGTCTTCGTAGAGTTTCTTCGCCTGCAGATCCTGAACCAGAGGTTCAATGATCTCTTTGGCCGCCTGGGTATGCGTTGCGGGGACCAGAATCTGACCCCAGCCGCGCTGCATCACAGAGCCCATCGTATGGGGTTTCCTCGAAGGAACGCAACAAGGCGGGGATTTGCTCCCGTTCCAACGCATCCATAAGCAGGTCTGCTTCGAAGCGGCTGGTCAACGTATGAACCGATTCCAGATGATCTTCCATGCAACGATTTCTCCATTGAGGTCAGCACAGCTCTGGTACCATCCCATGCATCATCCTGGTCGGGTTGATGGAACAAAAATGTTTCAAAGGCTCGGCACCGCGTAACCGTTGACCCGAAGCCGCTGGATAAGCTTCTGGAAACTCTCTGTTCCGGTGGCCTCGAGTAGTGGGGTGCATTCCCCGATGGGTGCTTCCCGGCGGAAGACCCTGGCGGCAAACGCCATGCACGTGAGGCACTGGCACCGCCCGCAGTTGGTTTGTGGCAGGCGCCGCAGAATGTCCAGCACGGTAATGGACAACCGACGCTGGTACTGAGGCTCAATGCGCCCGCGCTCTGTCTTGGTTTGCTGAATCGTGTCGAAATAGCGGCGGCAAAGCTGGGAGGCGGCATCCAGGTGAACCACATCGGTTATGGTAATACGATCCGGATAAATCGCGACAATATGGCCATCATCCATCAGACTGATCACCCCGGTTCCCGTGAACATAGGTGCAACCAGGCAGAATCGCCGCCAGAAAGGGAAGGAGTTCCTCAACGGACTCATGAAGTTGCATGACCACGTTAAAGTGGGTGGAGGACCTCAGACAATCAATATTGACCAGCGTGAAGCTGTAGCCGGGTTCTTGGATAGTGGTGGGATCCATGGAGGTGGCCTCCTGAAAACAGGGAAAGAGCTATATTCATGCCAGGTGTCGGATGACAGGATGTACAGCACCACAACATGATAACCGAAACCGAGATTCTGCTCCTAACGAATTCACATGGGGGCAGGCCCGATCTTGGCCTTGGTTTTGCTCTCCCTTGGTTGAATTGTGGAACCAGGAGGGTTGGGTAGGCGTGTGGGTGAATCCAGGGATTGAGCGGTCCGTATTTGGGTTCAACCTGGCTCTTGGTTCGTAACCACCACCTGAAAGGGGGACTAAAGATATGAAGGTTATCGTGTTGCAGCACATTCATTGCGAGACACTCGGCACCATTGCCGACGCACTCGAGGCCAAGGGTGTCGAGGCGAATTATGTTCGTTCCTTTGACGGTGACAGAATCCCCTCAGAGCTGGGTGATTGCAGGGGTCTCGTTGTCATGGGTGGCCCGATGGGAGTCTATGAACAAGACCTGCACCCGTTTTTGCGGGAGGAGCTGCAACTGATCGAATCTGCCCTGCGGTATGAGAGACCGGTTCTGGGGGTGTGCCTGGGTAGCCAGCTCCTGGCTGCGGCATTGGGGGCCCAGGTCAAAAAGAACACATCCAAGGAAATCGGCTGGTACCCGGTGACCCTGACCCCATCAGGCGCCGAGGATCCGCTGTGGAGCGGCGCAGTTCCATCCTTCATGGGCTTTCACTGGCATGGCGACATTTTTGATCTGCCGCAGAGAGCGGTTTCCCTGGCATCCTCCGCGCTTACCCCTTGCCAGGCCTTTCGATATGGCCGCAATGTGTATGGCTTGTTGTTTCACATGGAGGTCACCCATGAGATGATTGGAGCCATGGTGAAAACCTTTCAGGACGAATTGCAGCACGAAGGAATCGACGGCCGGGCCTTGACCGTTGAGGCCGCAGAGCACCTGGGTGGCTGCAGCAGATTGGCGCCCCAGTGTATCAACGATGGGCTGATTTGGTGGTGGCAGGTTAGCTTTGCTGGGGCGAGGTCATTGGCTCCCAGCGATCGGTTCCAGGTATTGAGCACCTTCTTGGCGGTGGGCCAATGATAAAGCAAGGCCACATGGCTGATGGGAGACGTTTCCAGATACTGCCAGCCATCTTGGGCACTCCGTAGCGCCTCGGGAGGCAGTACCATGTTATCGGTGGGGGAGAGAACCGCCAACCGCTTGACCTCTTCAGGCAGGACACCTTGTTCCAGATCTTGGACGAGAGCCCCTTGGTAAATGAGACTTCGGGCGAGACGACTGCACCCAGCGCTGCCAGTTTGCTCCCTTGGTATGGTGTGCCAAGCGTCACTGCGGCAGTAACTCGCTGGGCCGACGCCGAGCCGGACAGGTAAGCGCGAATAATCAACCCCCCAAGGCTGTGCCCCATCATTATCGCCTGT
>CAWDJT010000032.1:0-24046 GCA_963802715.1 uncultured delta proteobacterium | reverse complement strand
AATGCCGAAGGGGACGTAGGCGGCAGGCTCCAACGAGCGTTGTGATGACGAGGATCGCGGCCAGAATGGCCAGGACGATAGCGGGCACGCCCTTGACGACGCCGGCGATCATGGTCAATGTCATGACCCGCCGCGAGGAAGCCTATCACGACAAGCTCATCCAGGCTGCGGCCCGGGGCAAGGTGATCACTCCGGAAATGCCTGAATGGAAAAGGGTGGAGACTATCCATACCGACACCGTGCGCGCCAAGGAGGCGGGCCTGGAACAACTGCTGTTTAGGGATTGGTATCGGCGCGGAGCCTTTGTTGATCATTTTTTGCGAGACGATGCCACGCTTTATGGGTTCCGAGAGAATCGCTACCCGGAGGAAGGTGATTTTGTAAACCTTCCCTATGTCGGTAACTGCCGCAAGAAGGATTCCCTGCAATGCCTGACATTGTCTCGCAACGGGCATGTATGGGTCTATGGCGAGTTCCTGCCGGTGCGGGTCGTCAAGGAATTCCTGTTGCGCAAGGGGGAATCGGCATTGGAAGTGCGCTATCAAATCCAAAACCTGGCCACAAGTGCACTCAACGGCCGTTTCGGGGTTGAGACCTGCAGCGGCTTCTATGGCCATGTGCGACTGCATGATAGCTGGTACTCGAGTCGCGACATCATGGAGAGCCAGGATGTGAGCCACTACCAATTTGCGAGCGGCGCCGCTGCTCCCGAAACCGGCCAAGAATCAGGAACAAACGAATCGGAGTCGGATCGTCCCTATCTTGCCGTACAACTGCCCAACCGGGTGCACACTCATGTCCGGCTGAGTCAGCCGGCCACGCTATGGTATTTCCCACTAGAACCGGTGGTGCAGTCGGAAGCCGGCTACGAACGGGCTTACCAGGGAGTGGTGTTTTTGCATCTGTGGTCCGTTCACCTGCCTCCCCACGGTTTCTGGGAAGTGAGTTTCGATATCAAGATCCTTGTTGAGTAGCCCTGGTAACGTATAAGACTGCATTGGTGCGGCAATACTGCGGCGACTGTCAGGAGCAGACCATGACGCTAAAAGAACACGAATATATCCGCCAAACCTTGGAGAGGTACACCAATTGCCCCCTCGAGGAGATTTGCGATCACCTCCTGATCACCAACTTCAAGCAATACATCAGGGCATTCCAGGAGAAGACCAACGGAACTCTCCACGAAGGCAATTTCATGATCGTCAATGTCGAGGAGATGAATTGCTCGATGATCGACTTTGGCATTGGCTCCCCGCAGGCAGCTCTGCTCATTAACTGCCTGGCCTACCTGGATACCCTGAAATCCGTGATCATGCTTGGAATGTGCGGCGGAATCGATGATACCCTCGAAATTGGCGATTTCGTGATTCCATCGGCGGCCATTCGGGGTGAAGGCACCAGCCGCCATTACTTGCCTCCTGAATTTCCGGCCATTCCTGCTTCATCAGTGAATCTGTTCTGCATTGGCGCCATCAAGCAGATCAATCTTCAGCCCAAATGCGGCATCGTGTATACCACCGACCGGAGACTATGGGAGTTCGACGAGGCGTTCGTGGAGTATTTGCGGCAGCAGCGTATCATGGCCATAGAGATGGAATTGGCCACGCTCTTTTCCGTCGCTTACCGCTATGAAGTCCCCATCGGTTCCATCATGCTGGTTTCCGACATGCCCTTGCAGAAGAGCGGGATCAAAGGGAAGAAGCTTCATAGCGAGATATACTCGATGCATATGCCGATCCATTTGGACCTCGCCTTAGATGCCACGAAAACCTTGAGCGCCAAATGGGGTGAAGTGGAACGCCGCTTGATCAGTGAATGGTAGGAAACTCTTCCTAGGAACGAAGCCGGATGTCAGTTTCCCATAACGGCCATGAACTGCGAGTCGAAAATGGATCGGCATGAACGATACCTTCAAACCATGGTAGAGCACCTGGACTTCGCCGCCTGCATTGTAAAAAATGGGGTGATGGCCTACTCCAACAACGCCTACCGTCATTCCTTCGGTAATGAGGAGATCGCCCCCCTTTTCCCTGATACGCAAACCGATGCTCGAGGATTTGCCCACAAGGACACCGGGCTATTCTATTCCATCAAGAGGATTACCTTCGACGAAGAGTTCAGCGCGCTCTTCTTTGCGGAACGGAAAGGCGTCAGCCTCGCTAACGATCCTCTTACCGGGCTGCTCCACCGCGGAGCTTCCCCCTGATATCGCAACAGGTGCTCGATGATGCCAGGTCCAGGGACCAAGTCCTCGCTCTCCTTTTCGTCGATTTGGATGGGTTTAAGATCGTTAACGACACCTGGGGCCATGAGGGCGGTGACGTAGTGCTGCAGAAGACTGCTGATCGAATGACCCGCACCGTCCGCAATAACGATTTTTGTTTCCGCATGGGGGGCGATGAATTCGTCATCATCCTGAGCACCATCAGTGATCGAATGCATTCTTGCCTGGTTTCGCGACGGCTAATATCCGCCATTTCCGAACCCATCCTCTTACCCTCCGGGAATCAGGCAAAAGTTGGTGCCAGCATTGGCATTGCCACATTCCCAGCCGATGGATCGGAGATCGAGGAACTCCTGCACAAAGCCGATGAGGCCATGTACCTGGCGAAGAAGCTTGGCAAGAACAACTATCAACTTCACCGCTGAAAAGGACCACCATGATCACCGAACAAGCTATTATCGATCAACTGACCGCAAGTGTTTCCGAAAGAGTCACCATGGTGATCAGGGAAAACCTGTCCGGCATTGTACAGCAAGAGGTGTCCGCGGCGCTGGCCAAGGCTCTGGCCGAAGGCCAGTTCTATCGCACTCTGAACACCGAAGTCATCGACGGTATTGAAAACATTTACAGCGAAATCAAGTCCGTAAAACAAACACTAGGTGCTGGACTACCTCAAGAATCCATTGATGCCATCAGGGAGTCAGATAGTATTCTTGACCAGATTATGCAAATGACGGAAAAGGCTACACTGAACATACTGGAATTGCTCGAGACGATGCAGGACGAACTACGACAGATTATTAAAACTGTAAAGGACCACACTGAATCAGATCCTCATTACCAAGCTAAGTCGACTTGATGCTCTCATTATTGAAACCATGACGGAACTGAGTTTCCAGGATTTAACCGGGCAGCAAATTAAGAGAGTAGTTGGATCTCTAAAGAAAGTAGAGGATATTGTATTTAGTGTCTATGTCACATCCGAGATCATGAAGAAATCCAAGGAGCAATCTCCGGACAGGGATGTAGAGGAGATCAAAGAGCAAGCGAGAGATCTAGCCAGCAATGTCAAGAGCAAAAAGAGTCTTGTGGATCAAGAAGGGGTAGACAAGTTATTGGAGCAGCTAGGATTGTAATTTGTCACGGTTCAGGCATCACTTACCACCTTTTTTCAGCAGATCGCCCAGTGTTCCAAGACCGCTGCCTTTCCCACGATGCTCTGTTGCCAGATAGTTGGACATTTCCAGAGCCTCGCCAGCTTCCTCGGCATTTTTTTCGCTGAGGCGAATGCGCCTGCCGCCATCGGTGATGTCCATGACCTGAACGGTGACAGGTTGATCCAACTTATAATGACGGCGTAGTCCTTCTTTCTTGGGCATCAGCAGTTCTGCCACGGGAATCAGGCCAGTACGGCCGTCGGGCAGCCTGGCCAACACACCGAACAGTTTGGCCGCCTCCACCGTGGCCGTTACCACGGATCCTACCGTCACCTCCGCCGTCGGCTGAGGGTGCGGAGAGGCTTCGGTCTCCATGCCGGCGGCCGTTTCCAGGCTCAACCCCAAGCGGCGCTGCTCACTATCGATGGATTCGATTCGTACCCGGACTTCTTCGCCTTCGCTGAGAACCTCTCGAGGATGATGGATACGCCTTCCCAGCGCCAGGCGGCTCACATGGATCAAACCATCGATACCCGGCAACACCTCAACAAAAGCCCCGTACTGGGCAAGATTGACCACTCGACCGCTGACGACTTGATCTTCGGCCAGCAACTCGTGAATCCTGCTCCATGGGTCCGGAGTCAGCCGTTTGAGGCTCAGCCCAATTCGCTTCCGATCCCAATCCAATTCCAGCACGTGCGCTTCGATCTTCTGACCCACGGTGACGACTTCCGCGGGTCCGGCCACCCGCCCCCAGGACAGCTCGCCCAGAGGGATCAGCCCATCGATGCCGCCCAAATCCACAAAGGCACCAAACGGTTCCAAAGCGCGCACCGTGCCTTCCACACGCGCCCCAACCTCCAGGGTGGCGCGCAACTGTTCGTACCGTTCGCGGCGTTCAGCCTCGAGTAATTGCCGGCGTGAAACCACGATGTTCTTGCCACCGGCCTCAAAATCGATGATCAGAAATGACAACGTCAGGCCCAGGTAACCGGCGGCTTCCTCACGGTAAAGGTCCATCTGGGAATAGGGACAAAAAGCACGGCTACCACCGATCATGACTTCGAATCCGCCCTTGATTTCCTTTTTTACATTACCTTCCACAGGGATTTTGGCTTGGAACGCATCTTCAAGCAGGGACCTCGATACATCTGCTCCGGAAATGCGGGTGGTGAGCTGAATCTCGCCGTCCGTTTCACCCAGGTAGTAGGCCTCCAACCAATCCCCCACGGCAATGCTGCGTTGCGGCTCCGACGCGTTCACTTCCGCGGCCGCCAAAATGCCTTCGCCTTTGGCACCCAAGTCTACAAAGACCCATTCGTCATTCAACCCGATGACGCGTCCCCTAACCCTTTCACCGCGGGAGAATCTCTTGGGAACACCAAGGCTCTCCTCTAAAAGGGCGGCGAAATCCTCTTCCGCAGCATCCTCATCCCCGGTGGTCGAATCCGCATCGGATGCGGAGTCCATGTCCTCATCCGGCAGTTCCTTCGTCCAGTCTTTATCCGCCATAGCGGGTCACTCCCTGTCCAACAACTCTACTCAGACCAAGTTGTATCTTGATGCACCCCGCCATCCAATGCAGAGGTGCTTAGCGCACTTGAGCACATGGGGTTGATAGATGTCACCGGAGCACCGAAAAAAGATGCCCTGCTTGGCTGGAGGGGGGTGCCAAGCAGGGTTTGGAGGGGTTAGGAGAAGGTGACATTATGTCAACCTTGAAAATATCCTAACCACTGGGATGCTTCATTTCAACCCCAAAAAAAACGAACACCGACCCTGACACAAAGGCCGCGGCAGCTGCCTGAACCGCCCTATTGCTTGGTCACAACCGCTCCCACCAGCCCTTCCCCACGGAGTCAAGTGCCGACTTTTCGCGTCCAGCCAAACAGATCGGCCTTCTGACCATATTGGATGGCAATGATCTCATCATAGAGGCGACGGGCCCACTCGCCCACCTTGCCGTCCTGAACCTGAAAATGCTCTTCCTTGTAACAGAGCTCGCCCACAGGCGAGATCACCGCAGCGGTTCCCGAGCCAAAAATCTCCTGCACTCTCCCGGAGTTGATCCCATCCACGACCTCGGCAACGGTAAGGCGGCGTTCACTCACCTTCCACCCCCAATGCCGCGCCAACTCCATCACGGATTGACGCGTGATGCCTGGAAGAATCGAACCGCCCAAGGGGGGTGTAACCAGTTCATCCCCAATCCTAAAGAAGATATTGCTGGTTCCCACTTCCTCGATGTACGCGCGTTCGACCGCATCCAACCACAGCACCTGGGTGAAACCCTTCTTCTTGGCGACTTCTTGAGCATACAGCGAGGCCGCATAGTTAGCCATGGTTTTGGCCTCCCCTACCCCACCCCGCACGGCTCGAACATATTCGTCACTGACATAGATCTTCACCGGATTGAAACCCTCGGGGTAATAGGCCCCGACCGGCCCGGTGATGATGTAATAGAGGTATTGATGCGCCGGGCGTACCCCCAGAGCCGGTTCGCTGGCAATCATCGTGGGTCGTATGTAGAGCGAAGCTCCCTGGTTGTGCGGAATCCAGTCCTGATCCAGCTTCAGCAGTGCATCCAGGACCTGCAGCTGAAATGCCACGTCGATCTCAGGCATGCACATGCGCCGCGCTGAACGATTGAACCGCTCCATGTTTTTTTCCGGACGGAACAGCTGGATGGCACCATCCGCGCACCGATAGGCCTTGAGACCTTCAAAAATCCCCTGGCCATAGTGCAACACCATGGCGGCGGGATCCAGCACCAGATTCTGATACGGTACAATGCGAGGGCTCTGCCACCCGCCCTGATCGGCGGAATAATCCATAATGAACATGTGGTCACTGAAAGTCTTTCCGAAAACCAATTTGGTTTCATCAGCCGGTTTCGAGCGACGCTGACCGGCAGCAGCAGGCTGAATCTTGATCTCCATCGGTGTCTCTCCCTTTGCGCGATCGTTGCTGATGGTTCCCTCGCGATAACCCACGGGTACAAGGTGCGCTCGCATTCAGAACCTGCCCATATTGGTGCACACCTACATTACAACTTCTGCCGCTTCTTTTCAAAGCCTGAGTTCGTATGTTCCCATGCCATATTGGACCCCAGCGCAAGTTGTTTCCATTGGATGAGGCATTCCCCCTCTGGATTCAGACCAAAATTCTGCTAGAATCAATCGTCTCTCTCAATCCAAACGGAGGCCCGACTGATCCGGCCTACTCCACTCGGGGAGCAGGCTTTCCACGGCAACCACATCGTAGCAAAGCGTTTCCAATGCCACTACATCGGGCGAAATCCTCTCCACCTCAAACCATCCTTACCATCAGACCCGCGGTGGTGACCGTGGGCGATGAACTGATGTTTGGTGAACGGCCCAACGACAATCAGCAATGGCTCTTGGAGGCTCTCCAGGAGCGAGGCCATCCTGCTGAGTTGGCTTTGACCCTGCCCGATGCCGTTGCCATCATTGCCGTGTGGCTGCGGACGCTGCTCAGGGAGCACTGTTTTCCCGTCCTGGTATCGGGTGGGCTCGGTGGGACTCACGATGATTGTACCCGGGAAGGCATCGCCAACACCCTGCAGGTGCCACTGACTCGACATCACGATTGCTTTGAGATCCTTGCGGCCAAGTATGGGGAACAGTTCACCGCCGGCCGCCAGCGGATGGCAATGCTCCCGGAAGGATGTGAGCTGATCGCCAACCCCATCGGGGCCCCGGGGTTCTTCCTGGCAGGGGTGTACGCCTTTCCGGGATTTCCCAACATGCTCCGACCGATGGTCAATCGAGGTGCTGGATGCTCTCTTGCCCGGCTCAGGCGGGACCGGTTGGCAGGTGCGGGAATACGTGTTGCCGGTGAGCGAGGGAATGATCGCCTATGACATTGAGCAGTTTGCCGCAAGACATCCCGAGATGCGCATTGGGCTTTATCCCCATGCCGAGCGTTTCCCGCTCGAAGTCACGGTGCGATTGCGCTATAAGGCACATGAACCTCAGCTCATCGCTGATTTTGAAGATCTGTTGGCGACCGTTAAACGGAAACATCACCTACAATGATTGGCGGCTTCCATGGCAGCCTGGGAGGTTATGATTCATGGCACTGATTCAGGTGGATAGGTCCAAATGCGATAAGGATGGGATTTGCGTGGCGGTTTGCCCGCTACACATCCTGACGCTTGATCCTGAAACCGGCCCCAAAGTCCAAGCGGGAATGGCCCAGTACTGCATTGCCTGTGGTCATTGTGTGGCGGCCTGCCCCCATGGAGCTCTCAACAATGTACGCAACCCTTTGGCGCAACACACTCCTTTGCCCAGCTATCCGGTCATCAATGCCGAAACGGCACATCGGTTCTTGCGCTCCCGCCGCTCCATTCGCTGCTATCGTGATCAAGCCGTCCCCCGTGAACTTCTCGAGAACTTGCTGCAAATCATTCGCTACGCCCCGTCCGGACACAATTCGCAGGGGCTGGCATGCGTGGTCGTCGAGGGTCGCGACCGGTTGCACCAGGTTTGCGGGGTGGTGGTGGAATGGATGCGCGGGGTTATTACCGCTCAACCCGAACTGGCCAATATGCTTCATCTTCCCACCATCGTCGGTTCTTATGAAATCGGTATCGATCTTATTTTGCGTGGGGCACCGCATCTGGTTTTCGCAATCGCGGACAAGAGCTCCCGAATGGCCCAGGTGACCACCTATCTGGCACTGGAATATGTGGAACTCTATGCCACCAGCCTGGGGTTGGGAACCTGCTGGGCCGGCTATGTGCAGGTGTGCGCGTCGCAGTCTCCAGCCCTTGCGGCCTCGCTGCAGTTGCCCGATGATCGGATGATCACCGGGGCGATGATGGTAGGCTATCCCAAGTACACCTATCACCGCCTACCGGAACGCGATCTTCTACCCATCACCTGGGTTTCCTAGGGTGAATGGCCTCACATGGAAATGCCTTTGATGAGTTCGATGACTTCGCCCAATAGCCCCATCGGGGTGTTCGATTCCGGCATCGGTGGGCTCACGGTGGTTTCGGCGTTGCTGGATCGTCTCCCCGAGGAGAGCGTGATCTACTTCGGCGATACCGCCCGGGTGCCCTATGGGGTCAAATCGACCGGCACCATCGCCCACTATGCTACGCAAATCACCGAATTTCTGCTGCAGCAACGGGTCAAGGTGCTGATCATCGCCTGTAACACCATGGCCGCGGTGGCCTACCAGGCCGTAAAAGATCTAGCCCCGGTGCCGGTGCTGGAAGTGATCGAAGCCGGTGCCCGGGGCGTCCTGACGCGCACGCGTAACAAACGCGTCGGCATCATCGGCACCCCGGTCACCATTCACAGTGGCGCCTATGTCCATGCCATCCATCGCCATGACCCCGAGATCCGGATCTTTTCGCAGGCTTGTCCGCTGTTCGTGCCCCTGGTGGAAGAAGGCTGGCTGAACCATGCGGTGACAAGGCTCACCTCCGAGGAATACCTGCAGTCGCTGCTCGGCGAGAGCATCGACACCCTGGTCCTGGGGTGCACCCATTACCCGCTGCTCAAACCGTTGTTGCAGGATGTGGTGGGATCAGAGGTGGTCTTGGTGGATTCCGCCGAGGCCATGGCGGAACAACTGGAAAGCCTTTTGGCCGGAAAGCACTTGCGGCGAACCGACAGCGCTCCGCCCGTTCACCGCTTCTACGTGACCGACGTACCCTATCGATTCCAGGAGGTGGGCGAACGCTTCCTCGGCCGACTACTGAACAACGTTCATGTCCACAAGTGGTGATGGATTCTTCCGGTTAACCAAGCATGGGAATGACCTACCGCACTATCATCAGAACGTAACCTTGAGCCCGCCGCTGATGTTGTGCCAGTCGTAGCCGGACACCAGCACCACATCGTAGGCCACATAGCCGGTCAGGTTCTTGCCGAAGCCAAACTTCACCCCCGCGCCCAGCTTGGCCGCGTCGGTCTCGGCACCCATGGCCGTGGTGACAAAAGGCGAGTTGGGGATCCCGGTCAGAGTGGAAAAGTAATCCAGGTTGTCATCCAGCATCTCGTGTATCCAGAAGGCCCGGGCCAACCGTGCCGGCGTTGTTGACGTTGTGTGACGTTGCTGATCACGGTGCCGGTACCCGCCAGAGTCCCACCGGGAAGCACCGACACTTGGCTTGAGGTCAGATTGGCATTGACCGCCAGGGTGCCGCCGTTGATGCTGGTCGTCCCGGGGGCAGTCCCGAGATTGAGATCGTGCGCCAGATTCCAGATCCCGACACCGGTCTTGGTCAAGGTGTCAAAATCGGTTACCTGAAAATTGAAGGTTCCGGCCCCGTCCAAGGTGAGATTGTCGGTGAGCGGACCTCCTGAAGATGCTCCCCACAATCGAGGTGCCGGTATGAAGCACCACGCTATGGGGATAGGCGCCGGGGAAATTCACGTCTCCCCGGACGGACCCCCAGTTTTCCAGGGTCGCCGCGCCGATATGATAAATGGCTTCGGCGGGGGTGCCGGTAGCGATGATGCTACCGTAGTTGTAAAAGGTAGCCGTGCCGGCAGCGCTGGAATCAATCCCTCGAAATCCACTGATGGTGCCGGGATCCTTATATATTCTCCTCGAAATGTCAACGAAAATGTAAGGTTACAACCCATTAACAACATATTCTTTCACAGAAGCTCCAATCGTCATGAATCCTGTACATATTCATGAGGATTCCTTGACGGTCTCCCAGTCGGAAATCAGCTTCAGGGGGAATGACCTTGGCCGTGGCCTTGAGGGGGCAGGATGAGGCACTGTTCGGGGCTGAGAAGATGGGATCGGAAAGCTCTAGTGCCCCAAGGTGAATTAAAACCAGGCTTGCCGGGCTAAGGCCTTGTATACCCTCTCCGGGTCATACCAGCTAACCCTCATGGCCAAGGAGGCCACGACGTTGAACGAAAGCCACGGATCGTCTTACCGCATGCATTTGGCGAGAATCCAGGTGTTTGCAAGGCTCACTGGATCCCCGCCTCCGCCGGGGTGACAAGGATTGCGGGTACGTATTTGTGCGGTCGGTCCTATGGGCCTGGGCAAGCCCTTAGAACCGATAATGTGCCGCCACCAGGCGTTCCACCTCTTCCTCGCTGGGCATGGAATCTCGCAGCCCCGCCATGTACTGGTTGCGCAGCCAGCGAAAGAGGCTCACGGTTTCATTCACTTGGATGATTTCCGGGATCACCCCGCCTTCCTGACTCTTGATGTGCTGGTTGTATTGCCCCAGCATGCTGACCACATCGTAGAAAGTGGCCGCTTCCCGCTTGATGCCTTTCTTGAAGGACTTCCCTTGGTTGGGATAGATGTTTTCCGGTTCGGGGTTGCCAGAAATGTCCACCCGCTCGAAGGGACGGCGCACCGCGATCTGCCATTTGCGCGCCTCGACCATCATGCGGGAGATCAGAGGCCCGGCCCAATCCAGCGATTGGTGTCCCTGCGGACAAGCGGAAAAGAATTCCACCACGGAAGGCCCGTTGTAGGCAATGGCTTCCTTGAGGATCTTGATGGCGTACAGCGGGTTGTCGATGGAAAGCTTGGCCGCATACACATGGGAAATGGCCATGGCCTGGCTCATGATGCGCCGATGCAGAGTGGTCTTGCCAGCGAAACGCCGGCCGATAGGCGACGTCGAGCGGTCGGTGCCAAACCGGGTAGCCCCCGATTTCTGAGCCCCGGTGTTCATGTAGCCTTCGTTGTTGTAGATCACCCAGGTGATATCGAAATTCTCACCCAGGGCGTAGTTGAACGGTCCGTTGCCGATATCATAGATGGCTCCATCCCCGGCAAACACGATGACTTTGGTCAAACCATCGCCGCGCTCATTCTCATGGGCCTGGTCGAAGCTGAATTTGGCGCCCAAGGCCGCCGCCGAAGCGGTCCCGAACCCGTAGTGTCCCGACTGATAGATTCGGGAATTGAACGGATTCACCAGTTCGGACACCTGACTGCAGCCGGTGGCGTTGATGGTATAGATATTGAACCCGAAATCCAGCATGTGTTCGATAGCATCGCGGTTCTTTTCCGAAAGTACCTTGATGCCCTGATAGAAGGTGGCAATCCCCTTGGGGTGATTTCGCAACGACTCCGCCGCGAAAAAGGTGAGCAGACTGATGGTGCCTTCGCTGCAGCCGGGGCACAGGGTGTGGCGGCCCGGATACAGTTTGGAGAGCACAAACAGCACCTGATGCATGAGAGACATCTTGTCGACGGTGCGGGCGGCTTCACGAGTCATATCATAAGCCCGGCACGCCTCGGGCAGGAAGTCCGTGGGCCGGATGTCGCTTTTGGCCACCATTCGCAGCGCGTCCACCGGGCAGACGTGAGCGCAGATCCCACACCCCTTGCACGACCCGGGGATCACATCGATATTCATGGCGAAGCGCTCCCACGGGATGCCTTTGGGCGGTTTCTTGAACACCTTGAAATAGAGAGACACCTCCGGTGGAATCGGTCGATCGGTGATGGTGGTACACAGTGCCGAATCCGGGCACGACGCGACACACAATCCGCAAGCCAGACATTTGGAAGCGTTGTAGATCGGCAGCTGCGTGCCCACATGGCTCATGTCACGATAGCGGCTGGTGCCGGCCGGCACCACCGGCAGGAAGCGATCCCACGGGACTTTTTTACCTTCCAAGATGGGTTGAACCATCTCTCGACGGAAGATCTCCTGGTAGTCTTCTATGAGGTTCACCGGCTTGATGCTGCCGAGTTGGTCCTTTTGGGTCATCACCACCGGCAGACCCGCCGACGGCTGGGGCTGGCCGAAGTCTTCCGGCACGTGCACCTCGTAGGGAGCACAGGTGGTACCGAAAGCTCCTGAGCGGTCGACGATATCCGTGGAGGTAGGCGCCAGACCCACGCTGACCCCATAACGCAGCATCGCCATGTTGGAATCAATGATTTCGTTTCCCTTCTTCTTCCCCAGTTTGGCCCGCAAGATACCCTCAAAACGCCGGCCAAACTCCTCTTCCGACAGGATTCCAGTCTCCTTATTAATCAATCCAACGATGGCAGCCCCGGGCAGGTTACGATTCAAATATTTGAGGGCTGCCTGAGTCGCATCCAGCGCCACCAACTTGATCTGACGCTCTTGGATAATGTTTTGCACGCTCTTGGGAAACGATGCCAACAACCGCTCCTTGCTGCGCGCCGTGTTGACCACGAACAAACCCTTTGCTTTCAGCGCCCCCACATATTCGGTCACGATTTGATCGATGAGAAATTTGTCATTGAAGAAAGCCAGGACGTCACGCTCGGTCAGCTCAGAGCTGTTGCGGATGGGATGGTCGCTGATACGCAGGTTCATAAAGACCGCCGCGCCTTTTCGGGCGGCCCCGTAGCGGGCCCCGGACTGCACATATTTACAGCCATTGCCACTATCCGCGGCATAGATGTAGGCAGCCGTTTCCAGAGCGGTCTTGACCCCTTCGGCGCCGATGCCGATGAAGGTCATTCCCAGCTCCCGCTCCGGGTAATCGGACAGGACCTGGGGCCGCAAGGAATAGGGGCCATCGACACCCACATAGAAGTCTCGATGAAATTGGCCGCGCTTGCCTTCCAAACACGCGTGCATATTCTCCACCACGGCGGCGGCATCATATTTGTTGAAATCCTTGCTCCCCAGCCCGTAAACACCATGCAGCAGGGTAGGCATGTCATCTCGGCCGTAAATGCGATGCTCCTCGCGGCCTTCCCGTCCGGCTCGGTGAGAAATCTGCAGGGCCGCCTCGATGTCGGCCAGGAGCAACTGATTGTGGGTTTTCCCGGCGCGTTCGAGGACCGAAATCACCTTGGCATTTCGGACCCCGTAAGCCAATTCCTCGTAGCAGGGCGGATTGAACAGAATCGGCCGGACCACCCCGACTTTCCAGCCTTTGCTCTGTCGGTAGTAGTCGGCCAAATCCTTCACCACGCCGGCGCCCGACCCCAGAATCACCATGACCATATCGGCATCTTCGGTTCGATAGCACTCCACCACCTTAAGCTTGGTGCCCAGGATTTGATTGGCCACATTCATGGCGGCAATGAAGGCCTTCTTGAAAAAGCGGTAGGCATAGTCCTGGGCAATCTCGCCTTCCATGGTCAGGTCGGTATCCGTGAAGGTGCCGCTGAGTGAACGCAGCTCATAATTGGGTCGGTAAAGTCGGTTAGGAGGCCCGACGAAATAATGTAGAAAGGCATCCGACAGCAACCGAACGTTTTCCAGGGCGTGGCTTTTGATAAAACCGTCACCGATAACCATGCATGGCATCATGATTTGCCGTAGCTCGGCCACCTTGAAGGCAATGGGCATCAAATCGTGGAGTTCCTGGTTGTCACCGGCAACAAGTTGCGCCCAACCGGTGTTGCGCACCGCATAGAAGTCGGTGTGGCCGCAGTGAATGCTTAAGGAACCCTTGTTGACCTCGCGGGCCATGACGGTCATGACGACGGGCAACCGCTTGCCGGCGACCGAAAGCAGGTTCTTGGTCTTGAGTACCAATCCTTGCGAGGAACTGTTGTCAACATAGCGACCACCCTGGCTTGCCATGGCTTCCACCGCCGCAATCGCGGACAACTCGTCACTCGGCTGGAAATACATCAGTTCATGACCGAACAAATTGCGAACACCATTGCTGGCGGCTCGGGCGAAGTCTTCCGCGATGGGGGTCGATGGCGTAATGGGATATCCGCACAGACCATCCACCAACCGCGTCAGGATGTTGAGGGCCGCATGGTTGCCATCGAGCAACTCATCCTCGCGATTGCGCATGGCAGCCAGTTGTTCTGCCGCCAGGGCATTCAAATCAAACTGAAACAGGTTCCCACCATCGAACCGGTCCCAATCCGCTTGCCAATCGATGGAAGGGGACTCCTTCAGGCGTTTCTCTCGCATGCTGTGGTAGGGAAGCTCTCTGCGTAAACTCTCCATCTCGCCAGTAAGATCCATCTTCACTCACTCCTCTTATCAGAGTACCGCGCGCGCATTTTTGTCATTGCCGCCGACTACTATTGGTCCAAGGCAAGCGACCTGCAGACACCCCGGCCCCCATGCAACAACCAGCTGGGATGCCACACCCCGCTCCACTATTCACGACTTTGCCATGTCCGCACCACCATAAGCTTCAAAATGAAAAACCCCCAGTCACCCAAGGCGAAAGGGAATTCCCTCTTGGACCCTGTTGTGTTCACATCGCGAAGCGAACCGTCAGGAGGATGCTCAGAACTGGAACTGGTGCAAATAACTCATCCGCCGCGGACATCCGCGTGGGCACAATGGATTCTGGCGTCATGGGGATTCGTTCGGACAGCCGCGGGGGTATTTCGCGGGAAGCCGTCTTCTGAAAAAACCCTTGGTAAGGGAGACTTAAAGCTAGTGTAAGTCGAGAGGTTTGTCAATGACAATGTTGAAATGGCAATGTTCAAGAGACCACTCCTCGAAGACCTGAAGAGACTGATTGGCCATGGGCTACGCCACTTTTCCCATAGCCTCCAAGGATGGTGTCGGGCCGCTATTTAAGGGTGTCTGTCGACTTCTTACAGGACTATCAAAATCCTTGTCCGTTACTTCCAGAACCTTGACCGGCTGTCTCATCCCGGTTTCCCCCTATCCCTCAACCTGACCGAAGTTGCTTGGCACTCATTAAGCAAAGTGATATACAGGGCAACGTGCTCAAATAACCCTGGTAAGAAAGCATCGAACCCTCTGTTCACCCCACAAAGGACTTCTATGGACGCTGCCTCTGCCGTGACGATCTCGCGCAAATCCATCGCCGTACGTTTACTCTTTAGCCTGCTCTTTCTCATCATTTTTGAGCTACTGAAGATCATCGTTGTGTTCAGCACCGTATTTCAATTTCTCTATCTATTCTTTGCAGGAAGCTACAGTCAACCACTTCGGCGATTCTGTAACAGGCTTTCAAGTTATGCCTATAGAGTACTTCGGTTCGTTACCCTCAACGACAACTCCAAACCTTTCCCGTTCTCGGAGTTTTCCAGGGAAATCGATCCGCCAACCGAGGATGTACGGTTTGAGTAAGCGTTCAGCGGTACGGCGAAACCGCTGCCAGTTCAAACACAAGAAAGTATGATCATATATTCTGATAAGCATCAAGGGTTACCATTATGATATTGACTGAGGTGATCGAATGTTTATGAAATTACCGAAAAATATCTTCATATTTATCCATATGGTTTTGATAATTATCATTGGTATTTTCATATCTATACCAACTAGTTATGCCATGGAGAATGAACCTAAGGAATTCCGTGGCATGGATTGGGCTATTAATGTCAAAGAGTTGTCAGGGATGCGTCTTATATCAGCTGAAGGAGATATGAAATTCTACGAAAAACATGGAGATAATCTAAACATAGGAAATGCCAGAGCATCAAAAATTGTCTATGGATTTTATAAGGACAGTTTCTATTCTCTGTTCATTTATTATGATGGCATAATCAACTTCTCCAAGTTGAAAAACATCTATGTTGAAAGGTATGGTGAAGCATTTCATCCAAACGAATACATCAACAGGTACTCCTGGAGCGGCAACAACCTTGATATTCTTTTGACATACGACGATATATTGAAGAACGGCCGTATTGTCTACTTTTACAGGCCGATAATGGATAAAATCGAACACGATGAGAAGGAGAATGCCCAGAAGGGTGCAGCTGATTTGTGATTCAGTGAGCGTTTAGTGGTTAGCCCCTAGCTGGTAGCAACATAAGCAAATTCAACTGGCTATGCCTGATGTTATAGCCACCCCAAAGGCTCCCCGATCGCCATGAGCGCGTGTTTCTCCTAGGAGCCAATCCCTAACGGCTGAATGGTTGCTGCATCATGACCAACAAGATTCAGATTGTCAGCTTACCCATTACCGACACCGTCACCCAACAGCGGCGGCTCGTTCAGGACCGCGGGGAACTCGCACTCATCGAGGATGGCGTGCCCTTCCGTCACCTCGGCTATTTCACCTTGCGCCCAGGCAGCGGCTTTTTTCGAGGAGGCCACTACCACCTTCGGAAGAGCGAGTTCTTTTACGTTGCCAGGGGGAAGTTGCGGATCCAGCTGGTGGATCTGGATACGGGAGAGCGATCCGCGGCCGTGCTGGAGACCGGACAACGGGTGACGATCGAGCCGCGCTGCGCCCATCGTTTTCAGGCTGAACAGGAAGCTCACGTTATCGAATACTATGATGGCGTTTACGATCGGGATGACGACCACCCCTATCATGATTTTTGAGCGGCAATAGTGGTTTTGAGCGGTGCCTGCAGAGCGCGCTACGCTGAACCTTCTTCCGAATCAAACACGACTTCATAGACACTGACCGGTTCTTCCAGACCCTTGACTCGGATAGGCTCCTTCGCCCTGGTGGGGACTTTCCCCTCGATTAGTTGCCGGGTACGTTCAGAGATCAGGATGTCGCCAACCGGGGCGTGGCTTTCCAGCCGCTGCGCCAGATTCACAGCCGCTCCCAGCACGGTATATGAAAACTGCCTTGGCGACCCCATGTTGCCCACCACCACCAGACCAGTATTGATACCGACGCGAATTTCGATGGGAAGGCCCCCTTCCCTTTGCCATCGGTGGTGAAGCTCCTTGGTTTTGCGCTGCATGTCGATAGCAGCCAGCACGCATTGCAGAGCGTGGTCGGGTAGCGGTTCGGGGTCGCCGAAGAACACCATCAAACCGTCTCCTATGTACTTGTCCACGGTACCTTGATGGCGGAAAACGATCTCCACCATGGCTTCGAAATACTCGTTGAGGGCTTTCTGAATTTGGTCGGGAGAAAGGGTTGCGGTATAGTGTGTGAAGTTTTTGATGTCGCTAAAGAGAATGGTGAGTTCCTTTTTTTGTCCCCCCGAAACGATCATTTCAGGATTGGCCATGATCTTGCGCACCACGGAAGGTGGGAAATAGGCCTCGAAGCTCCGGCGCAGCACTTCTTTCTGCCTGGCTTCGTTCAGGTAGCGATAGGCCGTGACGATGACTGCGGCCGCAACTGCCGCCGTCAAAGGCTGGACCACTCGAAGAATGATGCCGCTACCGAGAAATAATCCCGCTACCGCAGCCAGATATCCCGTCACGAGAAGCACATTGCCCAGTAGAAACAACCGCGATGAGCAATACAAGGAAAGCATCAGAAGCAAACCCATCAGCAGGACTTCCACGCCCAGCGTCTTCCCAACGGACAACTCGCGCAGGAATCTTTCGCTCAGGATGGTGTTGAGCACATTGGCGTGGAGGCCGCTGAGAGGGTAACTCACATCGGTAGGCACCGGTCTAACATCGGCTGCCCCGGTGGAGACATCGGAGATCACCACGATCTTCTCCGCCAGATCCTCACGCCACATCGCCAGCTCTTCGCGGTCATCGCCAAGCCGGTAAATATCGGCGAAGGTCCAATGTTTCATCCGTTCCCAAGGACCGACGAAATTGACCAACATATTTCCACGACCATCGATGGGGATGTGGACGTCATGGGGTAGAGCGCCAGGCCGACACGCCCCTGACAGCACGATCTCCTTGCCGGGCCTTACCAAAATTTGATCGGGAGTGATTCCCAAATAGTCACACACAATTCGAAATGGCAGGCTGGGAAAGTAGCCATCCGCGTATCGCACCAGCAGCGGCACCCGGCGAAACACCCCATCCGGATCCGGTTCAATGGTCAAAAACCCCAAGCCGCGGGCTGCTGTGGCCAAAGCCGTGAAGGTAGTAAGCGGATCCACCCCCACATAGAGCGAACTGGGTTCCCCTTCGACTGTCACCATCCATTGTTCGGCTTCCAGAAACCCGTTGATTTCTCTTTGTTTGGCCCCTTCCCAACTGGCCCTGGGCGGTCTGGGTTGATCTTGCAGGGCGAAGGCCAGGCCATAGTAAACGTTCCCGGCCGCCCTGGTGCCCTCGATCAAGGCATTGTCATCGCGTTCGTTGGACTTGGCGGCAAAGATGAAATCATAGAATTGGCTCGCTACACCCAAACGATTCAGGTTTCCAAGCACTCGCGCGAAGTGGGAACGATTCAAATAGTAATTGTCGAGTTGCTGGATGGAACTGTTGTTGAGGTCAATATGGACCACGGTTGGATCATACGGGGGTTGAAAACGACTGGAAGTCGAACGCCACCGAAATAGCATGTCCATGACCTGGGCATTCCAGGGCTCGAAAACCCTCGGTAGCAGCCAGGTCAGGACATAGGTTACCAGGAACGAGGCCACCACCACCAGGATCGTGGCCCTCTTGTGCTTCTTATGATTAAATTCGCCCATAAACCCGTTACTTAGAGACTTGTTGATAGTCTATTTTGCACCTTGGATTAAGCCCGGCTTTGGCCAGTGCCGGGAAGACAGCATAGTTTCGAACGTTTGTAATGGGCCTGATGTGCTTCTTGGAGCTGACGAAAACGAAATCCGGGAGTTGTCCCCACTCTTCCTTGACGGCAAGAAGTTTCATACGGATAGTATCCTGGTTTGTGCCGTTGATGGTATCGAACAAGAGCGACAGCTCTTCTCGCGTAAGAGGGTTGATGGTGTTCTTGATCTCCACCGGGCGCATTATCTTTCCGAGTTTGTGCGCCGGGTTCGTTTGGATCGCCTCGTCGTCGATGGCCAGAACCATAACTCCGGAGATGATGTTCTTTAGTCTCCTGACCGGGCTTTGTGCAAGTCCAGAGTTGGCTTTATCGGTTAGAAACGTCTCTACTGTCAATCGGTTGATTTCGGTGACGGGGATCTTCCCAAGGACGGGTAAAACGTGCTGGTCGAGCGAAGCCTTATAAAGCCTGTTGAAAGAAATAGAGAATATACAAACAATATTATATACTTAAGCATGGAAAGCATGTATAATTGAGGAGTATTTCCTGACAAGAAAACTACTCAAATCATACAGGGGCTTTCCATGCACGAGAAGATTATCAAACGGCAGGTTCTGAAGCAATTGAAGAAGGAGTTTCGCAATTGGCGTGGGCTCACCAAGAAGCAGAAGAAGGAAGTGGCCAGTCGAGTGCTGTCCGAGGTGGTGGCGATGTACAAAGCGGATCAGGCCCCGCGGCTGAGCCTGAGTGAGCTGACCAATACGCCGACGCCGATGCCGGGAATCATCACTTTGAAGCAAATGGAGCAGTATGTTGAAGAAACCACGAGATCGCTGCTGAGTTTCCCGGGCAATCGCTGGCGGCGGCACTTTGATGATCCGGAGCTGAGGCGGATCGATGGTTTGCTCGATGATCGGGTGTTGAACCGGCTTTTGGCGCCGGAAGGCTTCACCGCATCGATGCGAGAGCTGTTTCCGGTGCATTGTTTTCGGGCAGAGCTGCTGAAGGCCTTGCGTTATCCCGAGTTCAGCTACCGCAAATTCTGCAAGGAGGTCATCAATCGGCTGGCTAACAAGCGGGAACGGGCGTTCTTGCATCTGCCCCTGCACCGGCACCAGAACATAGATCACACGGAGTTGAGCCATTTTCGCAGTGGTTTGAGCGTGGTGCAAATGATCAATGTGGTGGTCTACGTTGCCCATCTTTTGGTCAAGAGCGGCAAGATAGTTCATCCTTTTCAGGTTTGTGGGATAGATTCCAGCGACCTTGCGGTAATTTCCCGCTCGCAGCCTCTAGCCACCGTAAAGCTTGCGAACAACAGGAGGGTGCGGATCTATTCGGAGCTGGACGCGGACTGCGGCAAACGGCGCAAGAAGAGAGACAAATCGGAGTACTTCGTGGGCTATCGGATCCACACGCTGGTCGCCATTGACGCGACCACCGGGGCCAATTATCCGCTACTGAACCTGGTGGCGCCGGCCAACCATCACGACAAGCTGTTCCTGCCGCAGTTGTTGGCCTTCGCCCAAGCCATGGGACTGCGGATGGAAATCGTCACCGCCGACGAAGGCTACCTTGATCCGCAACAAAACGAACAGATGTACCAGGAATATGGGGTGCGGGTGATCACGCCCGCCAGCCAGAAAGTGGGCCTGCCGGAGCACGTTGATGGCCAAACGACGGCGGTTTTCATGAACGGCAACTGTGAAACCCCGATGGCCTATCAGGGCAGGACCCCCATTGGTCATGAATTTGGATGCAATGCCGAGCAGTGCTTCCATGCGCCGTTGTGCCCCCGGCACCGCGAAATACCCCTGGATAGCGGCCTGTTTGGGCAAATTCCCGATCAGCTTGAAGGGGTTGACAAGGCAAGAGAGATCCGAAAGCACATGGAGCGCTGGTACAACCTGGCCAAACACCGCGAGGGACTGGAACCTCTCCGGGTCAAGTCCCAGCATTCAGCGATGGCCGCGGTGACCTTCGCGCAAGTGGCAACCCTGTTGCTGGAAATCGTGGGCACCAGAAAAATACAAAAACCGGAGAAGCTTCCTATGCAACTCGAAATGGCGGCCTAACGGGCAGAACTCACAGACAATTATCTCTGGATTTGGTTGCTGAACCCAAGGGCTGATAGAGCACCTATCAAGAGGGCTTGCCTGGCATATTGCCATACAGGGATCGATCCCCAAACAAGCCAAAAAACCAATTGCTCATCAGATCAGGGGTCCAGACAACAACTCAGGGATATCAAAAACGTCAGCAAAAAACCGACACTGGACCCTGCACCACCGTATTCAAAGGGACTTTTCAACAGGCTTTAATAGCTGTGAATACATCCATGTTCACTCCTTCCATCCGGGATGAGGACATATTACCGACTCTATCAAGGGTCTTAACTCAGTACTTGCCGAAAGCCACATACTTGTCTGGGGTAAGCAGCCGTATCTTAAGGGGAACTAAAACGGTATTGTAGAATTTGTTCTTTGAAAGGGCATCCATCATGCGCTTTGTGCGTACCTCACTCGGATATTTGGGCACCAGCTTCAGTTGAGACTCTTTCTTGCCATCACCGCTGCCTGGACCAACTCCGACGGGTTTCCATGAACCCATTCTCGGCGGTCCAGCTGGCTGTGGCCTAGTAAACACTGTAACCGCCCGGTCCGAACCCGCATACCGCAGTGGTGTGGGGGCTGGGGTTGCGTGCGTTATGGATGCGGCCAAGGAGGGTCCACAGAAGTGTTGAGTCGCAATGCAGTCTGATGCCCGGTGGGTGCGGCCAAACCCAGCCATATTATGCAGAAGTGTCTCCCGTAGAACCGCAAGAACCGGCCCACCTTGGCCGACCGAGGGGTTGATATGGTATTTGGGATCATGGATAACAATTCAGCCCTCTCAGGATAGTTCAACGAGATTTTCCCAAATTATACCGCTCTTCTGAACGAAATCTAGTTCACTGAGTGCGTATCGCATGCCGGGACTTCTTGTCACAGGGGCCCACAATTCTCAGTGTCTTGGGGTCTGCATCAAAACGGTCACCCGGATGAAGATGCCCGTTAAGGCGTACCTTCTGGCCTTCATACTGATTTAACCCGAGTCCGTTCACTCTCATTGGATAGACGATAATCGCGTTCTGTCCAGCCGCAGTATTGCCTTTTCGAAGGGAATAGAGTGTCCCGTTGATCACACACCCTGTAATGGATCTATATACCGGTGCCGATGAGTAAGAAAATTCAATGCCAATAAAAAGCAGGACCATGGCCAATATAGCGATGTACGATTTTCTCACATGGCACTCCTTTGGCTTCTCCAAGAACGGAATCACAGGACTTCAAGTACATAGCACACTCTAGTGGGCGAGATTGAGAGCGTCGCGGCTTGAAGGAGCGGGATATCTCCGCCACGATTCCATCGTATGCTGCCTTTCGGCTGTGGCCGGATACGCAATTCGCAGGTGATTGATGGAGCCTTTGCCCACATAGGTTTGCATACAAGATATCGCTGCCCTTGTAGCCAGAGACGAGCCATTGTCGTTCTTCGCTCGGTAGGTAATCTTATCGAAATCTTCGCTTTGGGAATTCATCTCACTTTAAAGAGTATCATCAAGCACATTGTCGATGCCACTAGCTGTCAGGGAAAGGCCTTTTCCATGAAAAAAGCGCCTCCCGTCACTGTTCGCCGGTGAAGGTTCCATTGCGAAGCGGCTTAAATGGCTGATACAAAACCCGTATCGCGCATTGCGAGTATCGCGCATACTCCTGTGCTTCTGCCACAACAACGAAACATGTGAGCGAGATTAGCATCATGCCGGAGAAAAGCAGGTTCGGTATTGTGATCATTGAAGGATCGCTCGCCTAAGGGTCAAAACACATTGAAGGTTGCTGCCAGTGCACGCCTCGTTCACAATACCTGAAGCACTCAGACTATACCGCCTCAAAGCTTCAGCAGCTCTTTCCAGAACTGAGGAACAATTTGCCCGGAATCTCCGGGGGAAACTTTCTCTCTGATAGCAATCACCTCCTGCTCGGAAGGAACATCCGTTCGAGTCAAATCCAGAAGTAACCCTCCATTTCAGCTCTCTCCTCGCTTCAGGAAGGTATTGTAGACTACGTCTGGAAGATATTTTTCAGGAACGCTGCTGCCGTCTGAAAACACCGCGTACCCTTCAAAATAGCAGTACTTCCCCAGTACCTTCATCTGATCTACTTTGAACAGTATCGGCCCGGGGGCCTTGTACGCTTTCACGTACACTCTCATAGCATCGCACACCGCGTTCCTCTCCGCTGAGCCCGGGCTTCGGGATGTGGTAATCAGCCCGACGCGATCAACGGCCACAATATCATCACAAGAACTACTAATCGTTTCATGCCGTATGAGGTCCTCCAATACCTGAGGCTTTGTACGTTGTGTTAGCGGGTACTTCTCTAAGATACCAGATTCATACTGTGGAACACCCCATTTGTAAAGGGATTCGCTCTTCCCGAGTGCATGCGGTTCGGGTTGCCATAGGATCCTAAGAGGCCGACTCCTGTGAGCGCCTGGGCTGCTCTATAATGAATTAGGTTCAAAAGGATTTACCACCAACTGCGAAATGTGCGCTAAAGTTATCATGCATGAATACCGATTAGTGAGGAGAACAGTCGATGTAGAAGTGGCGCCGGAATGTGAGCCAGTTATTGTTGGTCTGGAGGTAATTATTGCAGCAGTTGACTGGAAGCTGACACACACTGGGTACCGAGAGGAAATACGGCAAACTCGCCGGTTGTTTGCCGTGACACTCAACTTCTGGATGGCATTTGCGTTGGATCTTCGCCTCCCAGGTTCCCAAAGCTGTTGCTTGCCCTGTTTAGGTCCCCGTTCATCTAACTTCATTAATGGTCTGCACCTCAGGCGACTGTCAATTACAGCCACATCTCAACTTGCCAGTTTAGCTAAGTCTGGCTTTTGGCGCAAATTGTCGCCCTGACCGGCAAAACCGGGGCAGAACCGCGGCGCTTTTTGCCATTTGACTTCGATGAGTGCGGATTTGTTGGTGTACATCCGGAGTATTGTCCGCCCACACAAAGAAGAATAGGGAAGAATTAAGGGGGACCGTCATGAACAACTTATCGATCAAAGGGAAAATATTTATTGGGTTTGGCTTCATTGTCTTGCTCGCTATGGGTCTCGGGGGGGTGGGCTGGATAAAGGCAAATCAGCTGGAAAGCAGCATCAATGCACTTGGTCAAAGCAACATTCCCCTTTCGTCCATACTTGACCAGGTTTTTTCCGCAAAAGCTCTATTCGCGGCGATCGCCGTTTTCGACCCTCGTGGTGGGCATCATCCTCTCGTGTTTCATGAGCCATGCCATCGCAAAAGT
>CAWDJT010000031.1:0-188300 GCA_963802715.1 uncultured delta proteobacterium | reverse complement strand
CTCCGGTTGCGGCATTCAGAGCCGAGACCGTTCGGGAGCGGATATGTGCGGCATAGCTGGATTCACTCATCTCGACCGGACTCCCGACTGCACCCGCATTGCCAAGTGGATGCGCTCGTCGCGCACCGCGGCCCTGACCAGTCCGGCACCTTCAAGATCGACACCGCCTCGTTCAGCGCGGTCCATCTCGAGATCGTCGACCCGGATGGCAGCAACCAACCCCATGCGCAGCCGCGACGGCGACTTGGTGATCGTCTTCAACGGCGAGATCCACAACCACCATTCGAGCTGCAGCCGCGAGCTGGAATGCCTGGGGTATCGCTTTCATTCGGCTCGGACACCGAGGTGGTGCTGCACGCCTATGCGAATGGGGTCGCGACGGTTTCCTGCGACTGCGCGGCATGCTCGCATTCGCGATCTGGCTGAGAAGTCCGACCATCGTCTGGTTCTGGTGCGCGATGTTCGGAATCAAGCCGCTGTTACATCCACCGCCGCCGGCGAACGATCTGTACTTCGGCTCCAGCCGAAGACCAGCGCCTCCTTCACCCGGAGAGATCGAGGCGCAGATTGAACCCCTTCGCCTAAAACCTTTGTGCTCGCTGAACTACGTGCCAGGTCCTTACACGCTGGTGGACGGGATCGAGAAGCTGCGCGCCGGCCAGTGGCTGGAGTGGCGCGACGGCCGGATCGGGACCGGGGCCTACTGGAAGCTGGGTTCGCCCCACAGCCGGTCGCCCTGGAAGCGCCAAGGAGGAACTGGACCCCCTGCTGCGCCGATCGATTGCGCGAGCACCTGATCTCCGACGTGCCGCTGGGAGTGTGGTCCAGCGGCGGCCTGGATTCGTCGACCATTCTCCACTACGCGGCCGCAGGCCGCCGACCGCCTGAAGACCTTCTCCGTCTCCTTCCGCGGCCGGAGCTTCGACGAGAGCCCGTACTTCCGCCTGGTCGCGTCCAGGTACGGAACCGACCACCACGAGTTCGACCTGAATCCCGGCAGGTCGACCTGCGGTCGGCCATCGAGGACCTGGCCTACTACTCCGACGAGCCGGCGCGGACGCCGGCGCCCTGCCGGTCTGGTACCTGTCCAAGATGTGCCGCCGTCACGTAACCGTCGCGCTGAGCGGCGAGGGCGCCGACGAGCTGTTCGGCGGCTACGTGACCTACCTGGCCGACCGGCTGGCGCGGCGTGGCGCCGACGCCTGCCGGCCGGGGCGCGGGGGCTCGCGCTCGCGGCGCTGCAGCATCTGGCCCGTGTCCGACGAGAAGATCGGCTTCGAGTACAAGCTCAAGCGGTTCCTGGCCGGCTCGCTGCTCGATCCCGATGAGGCCCACGTCTTCTGGAACGGGGCTTTCAGCGAGTCGGAGAAGCGCGAGCTGTGCGGGGGAAACGTCATGGGCCGGCCGGTCGTCTGCTTGACCGCGAGCGGCTCGCCCCCGGCCGGGGCGGGCGATCCTCAACCGCTACCTGTGGTTCGACCAGCTCTCTACCTGCCCGACGACATCCTCACCAAGTGCGACCGCATGAGCATGGCGCATTCGCTCGAAGTGCGGCCGCCGTTCCTCGACCACCGCATCGTGGAGTTCGCGGCGTCGCCTGCCGGAGAATTTCAAGATCCGCGGCCGCACGCTGAAGTACGTTCTTGCGGGAACTGATGCGGGACAAGCTGCCGCGGGCGGTGCTCCGGCGCAAGAAGGAGGGCTTCGACATCCCCACACGACTGGTTCCGCGGCCCGCTGCGTCCGCTGCTTCTCGATACACTGACAGAGGAGGCGGTCGCGCCGCCACGGGCTGTTCCGCCCCGGCAAGGTGCGAGCGCTGCATCGACGCGCACCTGGAGACGACGCGCGAATCTCGGATACCACCTATGGGGACTGCTGATCCTGTTCCTCTGGATCAATCGATGGACAAGTGCGCGGGCACTGCGACCACAGGCGATCCGCGCGCCACTACGAACTGATCGTCGTCCTGGTCGCGGCCGCGATCTTCCTCGGCTGCACCGTCAGCCCGCCGTCCCTGATGGACGATGTGGACGCCGTGCAGGCGCAGATCGCCCGCAACATGCTGGAGTCGGGCGACTGGGTGACGGCGCGGCTGGACGGCGTCGCGTACCTGGAGAAGTCGCCGCTCAAGTACTGGATGATCGCCGTCTCCTACATGATCTTCGGCGTCCACGACTGGGCGGCGCGGATTCCGATCGCGCTGGCGGCCATCCTGCTGTGCTGGGTGACGGCGCGCTTCGGCGCCTGGGCCTTCTCGGAGCGGCCGGCCTGTTGCGCCGGGCTGGCGCTGGCCACCTGCGTCGGGCCTGTTCCTGTTCACCCGCATCCTGATCCCGGACGTGATGCTGACCCTGACCGTCACCACGGCCATGTGGAGCCTGCTGCGCGCGCTGGACGAGGCGGAACGCCACCCGCGGCTGTGGGCGCTTCTGCTGGCGGCGTCGATCGGCGTGGGACTGCTGCTGAAGGGCCTGATCGCCGCGCTTTTCCCGTGCGGCGCGCGCGGGCTCTATCTGCTCGTTCACCGAAGCAACTGTTCGTCAAGCGCACCTGGCGGCGGCTCCGGCCCGTTCGCCGGGATCGCTGGTCATTCTGCTGATCGCCGCGCCCTGGCACGTGCTGGCGACGCTGCGCAATCCGCCGTACTTCGACTTCACGATGCGCAGCGAGCCGGCGCCTACCACGGCTTCTTCTGGTTCTACTTCCTGAACGAGCACGTGTTCCGCTTCCTGAACATGCGCTATCCGCGCGACTACAACACCGTCCCGCGGGCGCTGTTCTGGCTGCTGCACCTGCTCTGGCTGTTTCCCTGGAGCGTCTTTCTGCCCGCCGCGGCGCGGCTCGAGCTACAAGCCCGTGGACCGCGCCGGCCGCACGCGGCTGCTGGCGCTGTGCTGGACCGGCTTCATCCTGCTGTTCTTCACCTTCTCGACCACGCAGGAGTACTACTCGATGCCCTGCTATCCGGCGCTGGCGCTGCTCATCGGTTGCTCGATGGCGAGCCCGACGCCTGGATCCGCGGCGGAGCGAAGGTGATCTCGGTCATCGCATCGCTGCGGCGGTTGTCATCGTATGGCTTCTGTTCCTGGTCTGGAACATGCCCGCGCCGGGAGACATCCGACGCCCTCTGAAGCAGAACCCGAAACTTACACGCTATCGCTGGGCCACATGGGCGACCTGACCATGCGCTCATTTGCCTATCTCCGCGTGCCGCTGGTTGTGGCGGGCCTCGCGTTTCTGTGCGCAGTTGTCGGGGCGTGGCGATTTAAAGAGACTCGAACATATCTGGCGCTGGTCTTGATGATGGTGCTGTTTCTCAATGCCGCGCGTCTCGCGCTCGTGGTCTTCGATCCCTATCTCTCATCCCGGCCTCTGGCCGAGGCGCTCGAACGCGCACCAGCGGGACAGATGATCGTCGGCACCAGTACTACACGTTTTCTTCCGTCTTCTTCTACACCAACCGCCGCGCGCTGCTGCTGAACGGCCGGGTCTACAACCTCGAGTACGGCTCCTATGCCCCCGGTGCGCCGGACGTATTCATTGATGATGCCGAGCTCAGCCGACTCTGGATTGCGTCGGAACGGTTCTACCTGCTAGCCGAAGGTCCGGCAATCCCCAGATTCGAAAAGCTTGTCGGCCGCGAGCGCCTACATCCGGTGGCTGCATCGGGCGGTAAATTCCTGTTCACCAACTTTTCCATCTCTATCGCAGGAACCGGCGTCCCAATACCCTGGAGCTCAACTGCACATCCATAAGGCTCTTCGCTGGAGTATCTGAAGACGGCGGGGATCACCCACCTTGAGGGGGGCAACCAGGAGCAATCTTGAGGCCTTTGTCGAACACGAGCAGGATCGGGGCATGAAGCCTGCTTCCGTGAGGGCATTCCTGCGCTTTTTAAGCGAAGACGGCGTGATTCGCCAGAAAGTTCTATCCATGGGCATTGCGGTGAAAGTGCCCGATTCCTTGCCCAGGGCAATCGCTCCAAAGGATGTGAGGGAGCTTCTCTCCGTAGTTGACGGTACCCGAAACCGGGCCATGGTGCTCATGCTGTTCCCCTGTAAGAACGGGGATGAATGCCTTGTGGATCGTTGATGGCATAGGAATTGCCTTGCCTTCACTGAAGGACTTCTTTGATCTTGCTGCCCGTGAGGATAGCCTTACACATCTGGCGGACATGTGACAGCAGCTTGTCGATGATGTGGAAAGAAAGCTCATATCCCTGGCTGAGTCTTTGGAATCCCGCCTGGGCAAGATCGAAATCGAGCATGAGGAATCGATTCATTACACTTCCTGGGGGGACATCAAACGGGTTATCCTGAATAACGATATCAAAGAAAAACGTCCACCCGGAAAATGCCAGATGTCCAGCTAACAGCGGACCCGGCATAATCCGAAGAGGCAGCATAAACCATCAAAGGCCGGGGGCACAGAGCCCCTGGCCCGCCATTAAGGAGAACATGCAAGGGAATGAAGGGGCTTCATGGTGCAAACGCAAGAAGATGGGAAGACGAGCCTGCTTTGGGGTTGGATACTTTGGGTGGCTGTTCCGTGCCGATCCGAGCACACCTGGTGCACACCCATATTTGACTTGCCAGTGAAGTGGTGCCCCCGGCAGGACTCGAACCTGCGGCACCGAGATTAGGAATCTCGTGCTCTATCCGCCTGAGCTACGGGGGCAAGCAGTATGAGGAGTAATCCTGCTGGTGCATAGCACAAGGGCCGAATCGGTGTCAACGATCACGCCTCAGCAAGGCCAACTCGATCTGTCAGGGCTGGATTTTTTTGGCCACCCTGGTCATCCCGTCAATAAGCTCAGGTTTGACGAATAGTTGGAAAAGTCGTGTTGAATGAGATGCTGACCCGTTTCTTTGAGGACCACCGCAATGGCTGCAGATGACCAAAAAGAAGCGCTGGGGCCTTTACTCAAACGTATTCTGGAAAAGCATCCAGCGTTCAGCGCCAATCCTCTGGGCGACTGGAACGAACTGGTGGGGGAACTGATCGCCCGCCACTGTCAGCCAAAATCACTCAAGAACGGCACCCTACGGATAGTGGTGGTGGATTCCCACTGGAAGCATCACCTCCACATGCATCAGGAAGCCTTACTGGCCAAAATCAATGGAGGGCGGCCCGAACCCCTGGCAGAGAAACTGGTTTTCATAGTGGGCGAGATGCCCGCCAGTGCTCCCACGCTCAATCCCAATCACAAACTCATCGAAAAACTCAAGACCAAGACCCCGCGCGGCCGCAGGAAAAAAGCCACCCTGCGGGAACTCACCACCGAAGAGAAGGCATTGCTGCAGGCAATAGCTGACCCCGAGTTGCGGCGGGCGTGCACCCGCCTACTGCGACGCGTAAACGACGACGCACCTCCCCAATGAATCATTCAGCGACATAGTCCCGGTGGTGACCATCGGCTGTCTCGGGCGCAAAAGCAGCGATGGCAGAGTGCCCCTTCCCGCAGCTGAGGCAAATCTCGCTCTCCCGCTTCAACACCAATCTTTCTGCCCTAGCCTGAAGGCCCGATCCTTCCCGGGCGCCGACCACTCAAACAGAAGGCATCATCGCCCATACATCCCGGTGATGCTGGCTGACGCCAAGACCTTGCCTTCCAGCGCTTTTTGAAAAGCTACCAGGGACGTGTTGGCCGGCAATTCGAGCTTGTCCACGCTGAGGGCGTACAGGTCACCACATAGGGATGATCGCCGGTACCGGGTGGCGGCTGTGGTCCGCCGTAACCGACAGCTCCGAAGGAGTTACGCAATTCCACGGCCCCAGACGGCATGGCTTTCATGGAAGCGCCTTCGGGCAGTCCGCTGGTCTGAGCGGGGAGGTTGATCACCAGCCAGTGGACCCAATTCTTTGCCACCGGGTGAGGATCCACCACGGACAGAGCCAAGGACCTGGTGCCCGCGGGAGCATTCTGCCAGGCGAGCGCAAAGGACACATTCCTCCCGCCGGCCCCCGGCATGACGTATTGAATGCCAATCTTACCGCCATCTTGGAACGCTGTTGATGTAAGTTGCATGGCATCACCTCCATAAGCAAGGGAAGCGGTGAGGAAAGACCACACCAAAGCCGATAGGACTCCTAGCAGACGCCTTTTCATCTCCCATCTCCCTCCATGTCTGACGTGTGCAAGAATCGTAACCGTTCGGTGCAAGAATCGTAACCCCGAGGATATCCAGCCCGTACCATAACCTTCCAGAGTGTTGAATAGCAACCGATTGATGTGATGGCACAGAGCTTGCTCTGACCCCAGTGCGATTGATGTGCAGGGTCCACTGGTGGAATTTGCCATCAGCCCAAATGGTTCTTGTGATCCCCGAGGCGTCAGCCATCGAGGTTTTTTCGACAAAAGCAATTCTTGAGGGAATGAGGGTACCATGACCAGACCAGGATCGAACACAGCCCCGGCCATACCCGAAAGGGTGACCATTGGCGATGAGGAAAGTGAGAGCGGCTCCAGTGAAATCCCGCTGAGGAGTCGTGGCGAAGAGGCCACCATTTTACGGCCAGCTTTTCCCAAGGCTTCGACCACGGCTAAGGATTCGCATAAGCAGATAGAGCGAAATGACGCCCCGTCTACCAGTTCGCCGGCCTCCCGGACTGTACCTCGAAATCGGCACGGCAATGAGCCCGAGGGGACCGATTTATTCAGCCTAAACAAAGCGGCCAATACCGGCATTGCCCAGTTTTTCCTGCAGCCACCAAAGACGATCCCGGTGGTTGATGGGGTCCGCACTCGCGTTGCCGGCAAGTTTCTGTACGTGGGTAACGAGAAATTCTATGTCCGCGGTGTGACCTACGGTCCGTTTCGCCCCAACGAACAGGGTTGCGAGTACCACAACCCTGCCATGGTCGAACGGGATTTTTCGCTCATGGCCGCCAACGGTATCAATGCGGTACGCACCTACACCATCCCGCCCCGCTGGCTGCTGGATATCGCCCAGAAACACCACCTGCGCGTCATGGTAGGATTACCTTGGGAAGAACACATTACCTTTCTGGATCATAAAAAACTTCCTGAAGACATTGTGAATCGAGTTCGCGCTGGTGTTCGCGACTGCGCCGACCATCCGGCGGTGCTTTGCTTCACCATCGGCAATGAAATCCCCGCCCCCATCGTGCGCTGGTACGGGCGGGTACGCATTGAGCACTTTCTGGAGAAGCTCTTCAAGGCCGTTAAGGAAGAAGATCCAGAAGCTCTGGTTACCTATGTGAACTACCCAACCACCGAATATCTGCAGCTGCCTTTTGTGGATTTCATATCCTTCAACGTCTACCTGGAAACCCATGAGAAACTGGATGGCTATCTGGCGAAACTGCAGAATATCGCCGGCGACCGCCCCCTGGTAATGGCGGAAGTGGGTCTGGACAGCATTCGTAACGGCGATGACAAACAAGCCAGCACCTTGGAATGGCAAGTCCGTACCACCTTTGCCGCGGGCTGCGCGGGCGTGTTCGTATTTGCCTGGACCGACGAATGGTTCCGCGGTGGTTTCGATATTGACGACTGGGGATTCGGTGTTACCGACCGGGAACGCCGGCCCAAAGAGTCGTTGCGAGCCATTCGCAAAGCCTTCGCGGAAGTTCCCTTTGCCCCTGATCTTCCCTGGCCGACCATCTCGGTGGTGGTCTGCACCTACAATGGCAGCCGCACCATCCGGGACTGCATGGAAGGTTTGCAGAAGCTTGAGTACCCCAACTACGAAGTGATCGTGGTCAACGACGGGTCCACCGACGGTGCCGGCGATATCGCCAGTGAATACGGTTTCAAGGTGATCACCACGGAAAATCGCGGTTTGAGCAGCGCTCGCAACACCGGTATGAAAGCCGCAAAAGGCGAAATCGTGGCCTACATCGACGATGATACGCGCCCCGATCCTCACTGGCTGACCTATCTAGCCGGCACTTTTCTGAACAGCCGGCACGTTGCGGTGGGAGGTCCCAACCTGGCCCCTCCGGGGGATGGCTCCATTGCCGAATGTGTCGCCAACGCTCCCGGTGGCCCCATCCATGTGCTCCTGACCGACCGCGAAGCCGAACACATTCCCGGCTGCAACATGGCTTTTCGCAAGGAGGCTTTGGAAGCCATCGGCGGGTTTGATACCCAGTTTCGCATTGCCGGCGACGATGTGGATGTTTGCTGGCGTTTGCAGCAGCGCGGCTGGACGCTGGGTTTCAGCCCGGCTGCCATGGTCTGGCATCACCGTCGCAATTCCGTCAAGGCCTATTGGAAGCAACAACTGAACTACGGTAAAGCTGAAGCTTTCCTAGAGCGCAAATGGCCCGAGAAATACAATGCCGCGGGTCATGCCACCTGGGCGGGTCGGCTCTATTTCAAGGGCTTCGAGCAATTCCTGAGCTGGTATCGCGGGCGCGTTTACCAAGGCACCTGGGGGAGCGCCTTGTTTCAGTCCATCTATCAGCCGGCCTCGGGGATCCTCTCCGCGCTTCCCATGATGCCGGAATGGTATGTCGTGGTTGCGGCACTGGCGGGGCTGTCCCTGCTGGGAATCCAGTGGTCACCGCTGCTTCTGGCCGTGCCGTTGTTCCTGGCAGCACTGCTGGCACCCGCTCTTCATGCAGCGGCCAGCGCCATTCGGGTGGAGTTCTTGGATGCTCCCGCAACCCGTTTCGGAAAGCTGAAAATGCGTGCCCTGACCGCCGGACTCCATATGCTCCAGCCCCTGGCTCGTCTCCTCGGGCGCACCCGCTTGGGTCTCACCCCCTGGCGGCGCTGCATGGTTCCCGGGTTGAGCCTGCCGATTCCGTGGCCACGCACATTGAGCGTATGGAGCGAGCAATGGCGGGATCCACTTGCCTGGCTGCAATCGCTGGAAGAGAGCCTCAAAGGGCTCCGCACTCGGGTTCTGCGCGGTGGCGACTACGATCGCTGGGACCTGGAGCTGCGCGGCGGCCTGTTGGGTGCCACGCGGGTGCTGATGGCGGTGGAAGAACACGGCGGCGGCAAGCAATTGGTGCGATTCCGGGCGTGGCCTCGATTCGCTCCCCTGGGCTTGGGGCTGAGCCTGCTGTTCGCTGCTTTAGCAGCGGCCGCCGCCGTGGATCAGGCCTGGATCACCTGCGTCCTGCTGGACACCCTGGCGGTCCTGCTGCTCCTTACCATGTCCCGGGAATGCGCCGTGACCATGGGGGCAGTGCTGCGCGTGATCGAACCGGTGCGTATGGACAAAAAGTAGCGGCAATCGCCGCGGTTCGGCTGGTCAAACCGCGGCGGCAACCATAGGTGGACCGGCCTTCCACCCCTTCTCGGAGCACCGAATGGGAAGGGGTGGGGACGGGACCACGCAGAAAATGGCTCAGACTGTGGAACATGCCAAAGGACACGAAGATTGCTTTGTGTCCTTTACCATTTTATAGTGTCAGAGTGTGAGTGTGTGGCAATGGATGCCGCGACTCCAACAAAGAGCTGAGGAACGATTATGACCGGCAACGGCAACCAGGCCCCGGCGGCGGACTCCATGGGAACGCTGGGCCTGGCCAAACGACTATTGCGACTCTGCGCTCCAGGAGAAAACCCCCGGATTTTTGTGGGCCTACTGCTAATGCTGACAACTTCCGGAGCCAGCCTGCTCCAGCCATGGCCCCTCAAACTGGTCCTGGACAGTGTGATAGCTGACCATCCCTTGCCCGCCGGGCTCAATTCACTATTTCAAGTGAGCACCCCATTTATGCCTCTCACCGGTCACCCCAAGGCCGCCTTGCTGCTGTTTCTGTGCCTCGGGGTGCTGGCCATTCAATTGCTGCTGGGGATACTCACCATCTACAGCACCCAGGTGCTGGTTTCCGTGGGACTGCGCATGGTGTTCAAGCTGCGTTGCACCCTGTTCAACCACATCCAGCGTTTGTCCCTGGCCTTCCATGATTCCACCTCGGTGGGTGATTCCCTCTATCGAGTCACCTGGGACACATACTGCGCCCAATCCCTGTTTAACGGCGGTCTGATTCCGGCAATAACGGCTTCGGTAACCCTGGTCGGGATCGCCGCGGTGATGTTTTCCAAGGATTTCTGGATGACACTGGTGGCCCTTACCATTGCTATCCCCCTGATTTTCCTCATCCGTCGGCTGGACCGGCCCATGACCGAACGGTCGCTGCGAGTCCACGAACGGGAAAGCGACATCAGCACCCGGGTCCAGGAAACGCTGGCGGGGATTCGCGCGGTCCAGGCCTTTGGCAGGGAAGATTTCGAGAGCCAGCGTTTTCAAATGCACGCCGACGCCAGCCTCAAGGCCAATTTGCGCCTGACTCTTCTCCAGACCGGGTCACAAGCGATTGTAGGACTGCTGCTGGCTTCGGGAACCGCCGCGGTGGTTTGGATTGCCGCCACCAGGGTCCTGCAGGGACGGCTTACCGGCGGCGACGTGGTGTTGCTGGTATCCTACGTGGCGATGCTTTATAAGCCTCTGGAAACTCTGGCCTACATGGCGGCCACCGTGCAGGGTTCGGCTGCGGGGGCTCGGCGGGTCTTCAAGATCCTGGACGCGACCCCGGATGTGACCGACCTGCCTGACGCAGTAGGTTTTCCGGGGCGAGCCGAAGGTCACATGGTGTTGAACCGGGTGAGCTTCGCCTACCACGGCGACCGGGCGATTCTGCAGGATATCTCCTTGGATGTGACTCCAGGGGAAACGGTCGCCCTGGTGGGAGCTTCGGGTGCCGGCAAGACCACCCTGGTGAGTCTCTTGCTGCGCTTCTATGATCCTTCGGCTGGGCAGATCCTGTTGGATGGACATGATCTGCGGTCCCTCACCCTGCAATCCCTGCGGCAAAACGTGGCGATCGTTCTCCAGGAGCCCATTCTCTTTTGTGCCAGCGTCCGCGAAAACATCGCTTACGGCCGGCCCGACACTAGCGTGGAACAGATCAAGGCTGCCGCCAAGGCAGCAGGGGCACACGACTTCATTACGGACCTTTCTGAAGGCTACGAAACCCAGATCGGTGAACGCGGCGTGACGCTTTCCGGCGGTCAGCGTCAACGCCTCTCCATCGCTCGAGCTTTTCTGAAGGACGCCCCGGTACTCATCCTGGATGAACCCACTAGCGCTTTGGACGCCGAAACCGAGGAATACCTGCTGGGGACTTTGGGAAAACTGATGAAAGGACGAACCACGATTATCATTGCCCACCGGCTCTCCACCATCCGTAACGCTGACCGCATCGTGGTGCTCAAAGACGGGACGGTCAGCGAAGTGGGTACCCATGAGGAACTGCTGGCTCGAGGGGCCACGTATGCACGCCTCTACAGTATTCAATTTGGTCAGGCGCAGGCGGTAGTTGCGGGGGCCGCCCAATGACCGAACAGACCCGGTTCACGGTTGGCTACTGGAGCGAAGGCGAACTCCCGGTCAACGTTCGCCTGGGAGTTGGAACAGTGATGACCGGCGGTAACGCCTTCAGGCGATTCCACAGTCGGTTGGATCCGGGCCTGATCATCGGTGAACACTGCACCATGGATGGTGTCCATTTCGCCCAGGGCTGGGATGCTCAAATCGTCGTCGGTGATTACTGCTACTTCACCAACAGCTTGTTGCTTTGCGAGCTCGAAATTCACATCGGCAGCTATGTGGTGATGGGTTGGAACGCCACCATCGCCGACACTGATTTCCACCCGGTTGCCCCTGCAGAGCGCATCGCCGATGCCATTGCCTGTTCGTCTTTGGGGAAGGGACGGCCGCGCCCCGAAATCCTGCGGCAGCCGGTGGTAATCGAAGATGACGTCTGGATCGGTCCCAACGCGACCATTTTGAAAGGGGTACGAGTAGGAACCGGTGCTTTGGTAGAAGCAGGTGCTCTGGTGACTCGCGATGTTCCCCCCCGCTCTCGCGTGTTGGGCAATCCGGCGAAGGTCGTAGGAACATTATGAGGGACCAGGCACCACCGCGTACGTTGCCCGGCGACTGGTATCCGGGAACCATCCCAGGAAACGTCACCATTGACGAAACCGCTTCCATTGATACAAGTTTCTGCTTTTTTCTGTACCGCAGCCAGGAAGAATTGGGGTTGAGCATTGGGCAGGGAGTCGGTGTTTACGGAGGAACCATGTTTGACGTGGGAACCCACGGTCGAGTCCTCATTGGCAATTATGTTCTCCTCAACGGTGCCATGATCATTTGTGATGCCGCCGTCGAGATTGGCGACTATGCATTGATTTCCTGGAATGTGGTGTTCATGGATAATTACCGCCTGCCCTGGAACCCGATCGAACGTCGTGGCGAGCTCGAACGGGTGGCTTCCCGTAACCCGCGACGGATCGAATCCCGGACCAAAGCCAAGCCCATTCGGGTCGAAGCCAATGTTTGGATTGGCTTCAACACCTGCATTCTTCCTGGTGTGACCATCGGCGAAGGCGCCATTGTCGGGGCACGGTCCCTGGTCACTGCAGACGTGGCGCCCTATTCGGTGGTAGCGGGCAACCCGGCTCAATTTATTCGCAGGTTGGATGTACAATAGAGGTTCATCAGCCCGCTGCCACGATAGGTGGATACTGCCGCGGGAGTGACGTTACCGAAAACTGAAAGACATCAAGAGCTGAAGACTCATCAGAGCAAGAATACTATGGCAGGCAATCAACCCCATAAAGGCAAGATAATCGTTTTCGGCATTCTTTTCTGGTATCCCCTGGCGGGCGTGACCTATCAGTTCCTGCACTACCTCATTGGCCTTCGCCGCCTAGGGTATGACCCATATTACATCGAGGATTCCGGACGCTATGTGTACGATCCTCGAATCATTGACATGACACCGGATGCCAGCGGCAATGTCGCGGCGGTGGCCCCCATACTGGAGGCTCACGGCTTCGCAAATCGCTGGGCGTTTCGCGGCAACTATCCGGGTGGCCGTTGCTACGGCATGGCGGAAAAAGAAATCTTGCGGCTCTACCAGGAAGCCGATGCCTTACTCAATGTCACCGGTGCCCAGGAAATCCGCGAAGAACATATGGCCTGCCAACGCCGTATCTATGTGGAATCGGATCCGTTCGCCGCCCAGGTGGGCGTGGTCCAGGGCAATGCTGGGACGATTGCTGCGTTGGCGGCTCATGACACCCACTTCAGTTTCGGCGAAAACCTCGGTGCCCCGGATTGTGGTGTGGCTGTCGAACGCTTCCGATGGCTCCCCACACGCCAGCCGGTGGTCATGGACCTGTGGGTCGATGCGCTGCAACGACCAGGTGATGCCTATACCACCATCACCACCTGGCACAATAAGGGCAAGACCATCGAATACCAGGGGGAACACTATTACTGGACCAAGGATCGGGAGTTCAAGAAATTCATCGATCTGCCTCGTCGCCACCGCGTTGCTTTCGAACTGGCCACCATGGTGGATGCGGACCTTTTGGAAATGCTCCACAAGTACGGCTGGAGGCAGGTGGGTTCGGACGCCATTTCCCGAGATATGGATCGCTATCGGGGTTACATCCAGCAATCCCGTGGGGAGTTTACCGTAGCCCGCGATCAATATGTGCGCCCCCATACGGGTTGGTTCAGTGATCGCAGTGCCTGCTACCTTGCTGCGGGACGCCCGGTCATCACTCAGGAGACCGGCTTCAGCAAGGTTCTGCCAACAGGTAAGGGCCTGTTCGGTTTCAGCTCCATGGAAGACATCCTGTTGGCGGTGGACACCATTGAAAGTGATTACGAGGGCAACTGCCGAGCAGCACGCGAAATTGCCACCGAATACTTTGCTGCCGAGAGAGTGATCGGCAGTCTCATGGAACGGGCCAAACTCTAAACGGGTTCAAGGACAGACATCGAGGGAAACGGATCAACACATGACTTCGCCACTGCGGATTATCGTGACCGGTTTGGTGGGTTTGCATCCCGTAGGCGGCGTGGCCTGGGATTACCTGCACTATGTGATTGGACTGGCACGCCTCGGACATGATGTCTACTATTACGAGGACACCTGGGATTGGCCGTATCACCCCATAGAACGGCAGGCTACGGCCGATGGTAGTTACTCCGCCCAGTTTCTTACCGACTTCTTCGCGCGATATGCCCCCGACCTGGCTTCCCACTGGCACTATTTCCATCTGCACAAGACCAGTTACGGAATGGATCGGGTTGCTTTTGCCGAAGTCGCGCACACCGCCGATATTTTCCTCAATGTTAGCGGCGCGGTGATGATCCCGGATGAACTCTCACCACACTGTGTGAAGGTGTTCCTGGATACCGACCCCGGCTATAATCAAATCATGATGGGCGAACGCCTTACCCAGCCGGAAAAGGTGGACCGCTGGACCATGGCCGGCCATGACCGTCTCTTCACCTATGCCGAGAACATCCATGGGGACGACTGCACCATCCCCCAATTGGGGTTTCGCTGGAAGACCACTCGTTTCCCATTGGTTGCCGAATTCTGGGAGCCTCTTGGCCATATCCAGGCTCCCGTTACCTCCCCCTGGACCACGGTTATGACGTGGAATGCTTTCAAGAAACAGCTCTTCTACCAGGGGGTGGAATACAAGAGCAAGGGCAGCGAATTCGAAAAGATCATGGATTTGCCGCGGCGTCTCACGGTACCGCTCAAGGTGGCGGTCGGCGGGGTCGAACCGCCCATGGGTTGGCTGGCAGACAATGGCTGGCAGGTGGTGGACGGCCCCGAAGCCACCCTGACTCCCCAACGATATCAGGATTTCATTATAGGATCACGCGGTGAGATCTCACCGGCCAAGCATGTGTATGTGGCTATGCGCAGTGGTTGGTTCAGTTGTCGGTCGGTGTGTTATCTGGGTGCCGGACGTCCAGTGGTGGTGCAGGATACCGGCTTTTCGCGGATTATTCCCGTGGGACAAGGCATTTTGGCGTTTTCTAGTGGTGAGGAAGCCCAAGCAGCCATTGAAGCCGTGGAAGCCAACTACGCCAAGCACAGTCGGGCAGCCTTGGAACTTGCCATGGAGGAATTCTCTGCCCGAAAGGTCCTCACTCAAATGGTCGAGGACATCATTGCCGAGGATGGCTAGCCTTCCAACACGACGATCGGTTAGGTTAGGTTCGAGGCGGTGCCGCTAGAAACCAGCAGACAGGCTTCCAAAGCAGCTATTTATGGTGCAAAATTATGAAACAAGGATGAAAGAGCCGCGATGACAAATAAGGGTCCAACGATTTGCCTGTTGATGACCATTGCGCTGGTGTTCGTATTTCTGGCTACTCCAGGGTGGGCCAAGGGAATGGTGACCTACTCCTTCGATGATGGTTTGGCCAACGTTTATGCCGACGCCTTGCCAATTCTGAAGAAGCACCATCAGAAAGCCACGGTGGGGATCGTTTATGATCGGGTTATTTCGGGAAACGATGATTACCTGAGTGTTTCACAGGTGATGGAGATGCAGAACAACGGCTGGGAAGTGGCCTCCCATGGACTCACCCACAAACGGCCCACGGAAATCCCGCAGTATTTATATCAAGAATCCATCAGCGCGTGGGTAGAGGATAAGCCGTTATCGTGGTGTCTATGAGGCCAACTACTCTTACGATCTGATCGCTCAACTATGGGAAGACGGTAAGCCGTTGGTACCCATGGCAGACCTCAAGGAAGTCGCCAAGACTAAGGGAAGCTTTTTTCTTGATACGATCCTCGGGGTTGTGCATGTCCACCCGTTTGCCGACGAGAATCCCAAGAAGCTTGACATTCGTTCGATATCCTACCAGAGGGAGATGTCAGGATCTCGCAGGGGTCTGGAGGAATTGGGTTTTAAGGTCGCCACCTACGTTGCCCCTTACAACTACTGGACCCCTGAAATGCGAGAAGTCTGCAAATACTATTACCAACAGGCAGCCAACGGGGGGAAAGCGCCAACTTCAAAGGAGAAACAGATCGGTATTGGCTCAAACGCTATTTCATCCATACCACGGGGCCCGCAGAAAAAGTCATCCGGCTGCTGAAGAAAGAGGTCGTCGGACAAAGACGGCTGGGTCATTCTCTGTTTCCATGGGATCGAGGATGAAACCGGCTGGCAGCCATGGTCGGCAGACAACCTGGAACAACTCGCTGCTTGGATCCAGGAGGAAGACATCAAAGTGGTCACCATCGCGGAAGGTGTCGAAATCATGGAAAGCGGCTTCTTGGATTCGTTATTCAAGTGAAAGGTGCCCACATGCCCCGACCCCTAAAAATCGTCGTTGCGGGTTATGCCGTGGGATTTCCCATGGGCGGCCAGATGTGGATGATGCTCACCTACATGCTGGGGCTGGCTCGCATGGGACATGAGGTGCTGTTTCTGGAAGACACTTCGGATTGGTCCTACCCATTCGACCCGGTAAATGGCTACGGCGGAATCGATTCAAGTTTCGGCCGTGGAGTGTTGGAGGACATCTTTGACCAGTTTGGTCTGAAGGGCCGATGGGCTTACAATAGTGAGTTGGAAAACAAGCTTTACGGGGTGAGCCGGGAAGAACTGGATCGGTTTTGTGCCGAGGCGGATCTGCTTCTCAACATCTCCGGTGTCAACCCGCTGCGTGAGAATTATATGCGTTGCCGGCTTAAGGCGGTCATTGACACCGACCCGGTGTTCACTCAGGTGAAGATCGACCAGGATCCCGCTACCAGAGCCTATTACCAGGCCCACGATGTCTGTTTCACATATGGTTGCAACCTTGCGACCAGGCCAACCACCGTGCCGCTTTCCGGCATTGATTGGAAATCCACGGTACCACCCGTTTTGTTGGACCAGTGGATGCCCCTGGATTCAACGGGTCGAGGCTACACCACCATCGGCACCTGGGATGCCAAGGGGCGGGATGTGGTCATCGACGGCAAGACCTTTAGCTGGCGCAAGCGCATCAAGTATGAAGCCCTCATTGATATGCCCAAGCGATTGCCAGGGGTGGAGATGGAGCTGACCTTCAGCGGCATGGGAGAAGACGGCCCCCGCTTCGTCCAGCACGGCTGGATCGTCCGCGATGCCCTGGTACTCTCACAAAACTACTGGGACTACCGGGACTACATCCGCAATTCGCGAGCCGAGTTCACAGTGGCCAAAGACCAGAATGTCAAGCTCAAGAGCGGCTGGTTTTCTGAACGCAGTGCCAGCTACCTGACCGCTGGAAGACCGGTAGTAATCGAAGACACCGGTTTTAGCACCTACCTACCCACCGGGGAAGGGCTTTTTGCCTTCGAGACTATGGATGAAGCCATCGGGCACATCGAAAACATCGAAGCCAATCTGGACCGGCATCGACGCGCTGCCCGCGGCATTGCCGAGGACCACTTCGAGGCCGGCAAGGTCCTTGGGCAAATGCTTCGGACGTTGGACCTGGTGTGAAAACGTGCTTCATCTTGTGCGCCTCATAACACGGCAACGCCCAAAGCAAAACCCTCTTGTCATATCAAGATAGTGCTCCTTATCCCTACAACGACATTTCGTTCCAGTGTGTCATTTCGAGCGCAGCGAGAAATCTTGCCAATGCGTCGGCAACCGCTCAAGATTCCTCGCTACGCTCGGAATGACAGAAGTGAATAGATGCGGAAGTGTCGTTGTAGGGTTATTACCCAACCAGTTTATTCCTAAGTAATTAAATGGGGAACTCAAGAGCCAAAGGCTGGTTCCTGATTCCTGCCGCGCTATACTGGTGTTATTTCCAACCTATTTGCCAGCGGCGGGAGGGGTTTGTTCCGGGGACTTGAGGGAATCGGCGTTGGAGATGGATGGGGATAGACTATCCAGTGCGTTTTGGCGGGTCAGCCGGTCATGCAATTGTCGGAAAAGTATCTCCAGCTTGTCACGATAGGCCATGGCCAAGAGAATTAGGACCAAGGCGACTCCCACCAGAATGGAGAACCTCCAATACTGATGCAAGCGGATGAAGGTGCCTCCAAGGGTGAGCAACACCGTACCAAACAGCCGGCCTGTACCTCCAATGACGATGAACTCTAGGACCGACAGGTGGCCCAAGCCCAAGACGTAGCACAGGTAGTCCTTGGGAAAACCGGGAATCAGAAACAGCAAGAAGACCAAAAAGGCCCCCTTGTGGTGCAGGAGATAATCGAACCGTTCCAGAGTGGCAGTTGACACGCACTTTTCGACGAAAGGCCGGCCAAAAACCCTGGCCAACAAAAAAGCCAGCACCGAACCCAGGGTCAATCCCACCGTGGAAAGGGCGATGCCCAGGTAAGGGCCATAGAGATAGCCGCCCAGAAACCCAGTCAACTCGCCAGGGACGGGACTAACGATCACTTGCAGAGCCTGAAGCACGATAAATCCGGCGAAACCCCAGGGGCCAAGCGAATCCAAGAATGCCAACAGTCGTTTCTTGCTGAGGAAAAAGCGGACGGCGCCGGTTTCGTAGAGGAGAAACGAGATACCACCGATTATGAGAACCAGCATCAAGAGTCTGAGCCAGACGTTGTTCTTAGAATTCTTGTCGATCTCGGTCATTCCTCTCGTGCAGGACCTTTCAATTGATCTCAGTATTTCAAGACAGCTCTATGTAATGCATATCGTCAGGAATTTCCAGTCAGTTCAATACAATCGGAGCATAAAAGCAATTCTGCCTCGTCAATGCGGACTGTCAGCCATCCATGGTTCTCTCATCGGCGCAGCACGGTGCGCACAGTGTAGATCTTCTTATCTTGAGATTCAAAATAGATCCGCGCCAGGATCTCGCCGAGCAACCCCACGGCTAGAAACTGAATGCCCGCCAACATCAATGCGGACGTGAATAACATTAGAGGTCCATGCTCGGTAAGGATGTGCACCCCGGCAAAGATCTTGCGGCACAGCAGGAAAGTAGCCGTGATTCCGGAAAGCGCCGTGCAGGCGAAGAAGAGCTTCCCAAAGAAGTGAAGCGGCCGGGTCATGTAGCGGAGCAAGAATCCGACCGTGAGCAAATCTAGGACTACTCGGAAGGTTCGCGACAGGCCATAGTGGGATTTGCCGTAGTTGCGGCCCATGTCGTGTATGGGGATCTCGACGATACGTGCGCCATTCCAGGCAGAAAGCGCCGGTACAAAACGATGCAGTTCACCGTATAGGCGGATATCCTGCAGAATCTCCCGACGGTAGGCCTTGAAGGTAGTTCCAAAATCATGCAGTTCCACCCCTGAGACGCGGGCCATCAGCCAGTTGGCAATGCGGGATGGCAGAGTTCGGGTCAGGAAGGCGTCGGAACGGGCTACGCGCCAGCCGGAAACCAAATCATAACCTTCGGCAAGCTTTTCCAGAAAACTGGGGATTTCTTCGGGATTGTGCTGCAAGTCTCCATCCAGGGTGACGATGATATCGCCGCGAGAATGATCGAAACCTGCCATTAGGGCGGGGGTCTGACCATAATTACGTCGTAGATGAACCACAACAACGTGCGGATCTTGCTGGTGGAGGGCTGTAAGAATCTCCGCAGTGGCATCACTGCTGCCGTCATTGACCAGAACCAGTTCCCAACTTTCACTTCGTCTTGCCATGGTGGTGCAAACCAGCTCATAAAGCTCCCGAAGGGTAGTCGCTTCATTGTGAAGCGGAATGACAATGGAAACCAAGGGACAGAATAGATTCTCAGCCGGTTCCGCAGCTGTTGGATTGGGCATGATGAGAGGTCTCATCGGGCAACTTCTCCATAATGAGTCAAGATGATCTCCTGACTTCGCAACAGGTCTCCAAAAGCTGGAGCCAGCAAAAGGTCTCTTTCCCGTTCTCGGCTTGCCATTAATCGCGTGGGCATCCGATGCAACTCCTCATCCCATTCCCCCGGGTGGGTCATCAGCTCACTTGTTCCCAGCGGCAACCTGCTGACGATCCGATTCAGGACGGTCTGGTTCCAGATTCCCGTGATGGTGGTCCCAAAAAAATGGTCCGGACTGCAAAGGCCGACCTTTTTCAGTCGTCGCCCAAACCAGGAACGGTAGGCGAGAAATCCTCTGGTCTTCACGAACTGGCGAACAAAACTTAGTCGCTGCCCGGCATCAACAGCGGGGAGCAAACTCAGCAAGGGGGTCTCGTCAAAGGGCTTACGGATCCAACCGATGCCGAACCTTTTGGCCACGGCAATGACCGCGTCCAAGATGGCAGGCAGAACATGCACGTGTTTGTGGGTGTCGACATGGGTTGGTTGCACACCGGCATCCAGCACCTTGCTCACTTGCTCTTCCAGTTCGGTTTCCAACACCTTGCGGGAAACTCTTCCCGCCAGCACAGCGCGGAATAAATCGCTCGGCGTTGACGGCAACCTTCCTTGGCGGTCCACCAAGCCTGGAATTTTGTACGGCGCGGCTACCGCGGGTAATTCAGTCAGCACCAGGTGAACCCCAACACCCAGACCCGGCAATTCCCTGACCCTGACCACGGCATCCTCAAAAGCATTACCATTGGCCATCAGGGTAGTACTGCTGATCACACCTCGCTGATGGCAATCGACTATAGTACGGTTGATGGCAAGGGTATATCCCAAATCATCAGCGTTAATAATCAGACAGCGTTTGACACCAGGTATCGTCGAACAGTCTCTGTTGATCGTCCCGGTCTCCCGTCGAGTGATCCTGTGATTGCGCAACCGTGCTGCACTCCCAACCGCTGAGCGCAACTTGCGGAGGAAAGAAGTGTCTTTCGAACTAGCAAACGCCTGTGCCATTGTCAAGGAGCGGGAACCACAGGAGTGCGAACCACAATTCACAGCAGGCACTTGTCTGGGTTCCGGGGATGTGCTATCTTGCTCCACTGTTCCAGGGGCCGCTCCGTGCAACCGATGGAGAATTCTTGAGTTTCTTCACTGGGGACGGCTGGCTTTTTATGGCCTCCCACCTGGACACCAGGAATCGGTGAGGGTGCTGGCGGTGGATGATCCGGATTTGCATGGCCTGATGGAGCAGATTTCGGCGAAGTATGACGTAGAAGTAGTGCCCCTTCGAGTTGGTCGGAAGAGCTTGAAGGTCCTGCAGCTTCGCGATTTTGAACAACATATCGAGCACTTGGTGGAATCCGGCACTGAGGGTGCCATTGAGCTGCCATTTTGGGCCAAGGTATGGGAGGCAACATTTCTGCTGGCATTGTTTATGGAAAAACAGCCGGTGCTTATGGGGCAACGGATTCTGGAAATTGGAGCGGGGTTGGGCGTGGTCGGCATCTATTCGGCACTCTGCGGGCACGACATTACCATCACCGATAACCATGATGACGCGTTGCTGTTCGCTCGCGTTAATGCACTTCTAAACGGCTGTTCACACGTGGAAGTCCGAAAAGTGGATTGGCGGCATCCGGACTTGCCTCATACCTATGACATCATTGTCGGTTCCGAGGTGATCTATGATCGGGCTTCCTATCCATCTTTGGTCACGTTCTTGAGAAAGGTATTATCACCAGCGGGTGTCGTTTTCCTTTCAAAGAATGAGCAGCTTCCGACTCCGACTTTCTTTACGGAATTAGCCCGCCACTTCAAATTCAAGCAGACCGTGCAAACCCTTAACTCCGACGGAGAACCTTTGAGGATCGCTCTGTATGCCATACGCCACAAGACCGCCTGAATCCATTCATTCATCGGAATCTGTGCCTTTCTGCTCCGCAGACGGGCAGGTGCACGTCCCATGCAGGTTTCCAAGCATACTTGATGCCTTTGGCTCAGGGAGATGATGCAATGAAAGTGACCTGGAATGATTCCTTGAAGTTGCTGATGACGATGACTTTGATGGGCTTTGCGATAGGCCTGGCCGACCCGGCGACAGCCGATCAGAACCCAGTACTTGGTTTGGATCGGTTGATCCAGATGGCGTTGGAGAACAGCCCGGAGATCCAAGAGGCTGAACAGAGCGTGGCTGCAGCCAAGGCTGACCTTTCTCAGGCCAAAGCCGGACAGTGGGCACAGATGGATGTGACCGGCATCGTTGGCCCCGCGTGGGATGCCAAGACGCCTTATGTGGTGGTCAATTCCAATCCGTTGAACGGGGTGTACCTAGGTTCGATCATGGATCGCGATGAAGATTCGATCGGTGTTTTTGGCCGTTTGGAGCTGATGATTACGCAACCGTTGTTCACCTTTGGGAAGATTTCTCATCGACAAGATGCAGCAGCCTATGGGGTCGATGTTAAACAATCCGCCCGCGACAAGAAGCGCGGGGATGTCATCCTGAAAGTGAAGGAGTACTATTTTGGTCTCGCCGTTGCGCAACAGGGCCTGAAAGCGGCAGATGACACCGACGCCTTCATTCAGGACGCCCACAAGCGCATCCAGCGATTGTTGGATCTTCGATCTACCAATGTGCAGGAAGCGGACCTGTATCGATTGGCCGCCTTCGAAGCGGATGTGAAGCAATTTAAAGCGAAAGCAGAATCCGGGGCTCGAGTAGCCTACCTGGCACTGAAACAAACCGTGGGATATGCTGCCAACCAAGATTTCCGTTTGGATGCCAAGGAACTGCCCAAGGATAGCCGGGCTTTGGGGAATCAAGAGGAATATATCCAGACTGCCTTGGCTCGACGCCCGGAATTGGAACAACTGCAGAAGGGAATCGCCGCCCAACGTTCGATGGTTGAAGCCGCTAAGGCGGATCTCTACCCTTCCTTTTTTGCGGCCGGGATCGGCTCCTTTGCTGGAGCACCAGGGCGAGAGTATTGGTCCAACACGTACTTCCGCGATGAGTTCAACCATGTCGAAGGAGGTGTGCTTCTGGGAGCCCAGTGGCATTTCGATTTGGGAATCGGGCGGGCGAAGGTGAGCAAAGCCAAAGCGGAACACCAAAAGCTGGTGCATACTAAGGATTATGCAGAACGTAACATCCCCGTCGAAGTGACCAAGTACTACCAGGATGCGATGCAGGCTGAGGCCTCTTTCAAGGCCTATGAGAAAGCGGCGGTGGGCGCGCGCAAATGGATTGTGACCGCATTTACCAATTTTGACATGGGTGTTGGGACGGCGCGAGACATGTTCGACGCCATCGACCGCTATGGCAAGAATCAGGGAGAGTATCTGGTCAATCTATACAATTATCACGTCGCACTGGCCAATTTGAGTCACGCGGTTGCCGAATATCGGTTGGGAAATCCTTAGGCCGCTGTGAGCTTGGCCTTTTCCGACAAGGGCGATGTAGAAATTAGGCTGGACTAGAAGCTGGTTAGGTTAAGTGCTACACCAAACCCCTGGTTCTGCCGATATGGCTGAGTAGATGAGCCCGGTCTATTGGACTTGGGCAGGCTAGAACGTGGGTATAACAGAGCGTTCAGGACAGTGCGTGCGCTTGGTGCGGGATCGGTTTGAACGACAGGTGACCCATTGGCATTGGGATGGTTGAAAAGGGAGCGGATTCGATAGATTTCCATGGCAGTGTTAGCCCGTGTTTTGCAAATATGGTTGAATTGTGTTCTGGCGAGACCCCGCACGGTTCTGGTCTTGGCCTTCCTGACAGCACTGATGTCCATCGTGTTCGCTGTCAACAAGTTGGACGTGCAAACTGATCAACTGGAACTTATCTCCCCCGATCATCCTCTGATAGCCCTGTCTGATCGACTGCACCCCTTCCATTTGGGTGGCAAGTCCACCTTCACCGTTGCCGTCAAGGCACCCGCCCCTGAGCAAGGGATATGGTTTGCCAACACCCTGGCTTCTCTGATCGAGCAAGATTCAAAGCACTTTCGCGGCGTTCTCTATAGGATAGACCCCAACCTGCTGAAATCCTGGGCCCTTCTTTATCCCGATGTGGAAGATATCCGCCATATTCGTACCGCGGTCACGGAGAATGCTCGTTTTCTCCAAGGCTTGGCTGAGGAACCGGACTTGATAACCTTGCTGCGGCTGATTAATCAGGAAATGACCAAGCGCATGGTTGGGGAGTTGTTCACCAGTTTCTTGGATGAATCCGACGCTGATACCGGTACAACCCGCACCGAGGGACCTTTGGATCTGGGCTTTCTGGTCCAAACCCTGGATGGGCTTCGCGACGGACTGCAAGGCCTGCAACACTACCGATCGCCTTGGTTCTCCTTCTTCAAGAACAACTTCTTTGACCTCTCCACGGAAGGGTATTTTTGGGAAGGTGGTAAGCGCTATTTGCTCATGTTTGTGGCTCCCGAGAAGGAAGGAGACGGTATCGACGCTGCCCAGGCCAGCATTCGGCAGATGCGTTCGTTGATCCAGCAGGTGCGACGCACATACCCGGACGTTCAGGCCGGCGTTACCGGTCAGAAAGCACTCAACAACGACGAAATGGCTACCGCCATGAACGACATGAATCGCGCTACCTGGTTGTCTTTGGGGGGCATTCTGGTGCTCTTGGTGGTTTTCCTCCGCGGGCTGAATCGGCCGCTGATAGAGCTGGCTGCTTTGGGTGTTGGTCTGTGCTGGACCGTGGGCTGGACGACTTTGGTCATAGGCCACCTGAATATCCTTTCGATTGTGTTCGCCCCTTGTCTCTGCGGTTTGGGAGTGGATTACGGGATCCATTGGTTCGCTCGCTTTGAAGAGCAGGAAGCCAGGGCGGTGAACGACCGTATTGGTGTGATTCGTTGGGTAAACCAGCATTCCGGGCCGGGGATTCTCTTGGCCGGGCTGAGTGCCGCTCTCTCCTTTCTGCCGCTGGTGCTCACCGGCTTCAGAGGGCTGATGGAGCTGGGGCTGATTGCCGGATTTGGCATTGTTTTTATCCTGTTGGCTGATTTCAGCGTTCTGCCCGCCCTCAGCATCTTTATGGCGGGGAAGTCATGGCGGAAATCCATATCCGGGCGCTCGGGCGACGAGCGCAATCTTTTCCGGTTCTCTTCGCGAGAAGGGGTCCTGATCCTAGGCCTTGCCGTTTTGTTGTGCCTCTTGAGCATCTGGGGGGCCATGCGGGTCAGTTTTGACCTCAACCCTCTACGTCTCCAGACGGCCAGTGCGGAATCCGTGGTGTGGGAAAAACAGCTCATTCAGGATTCTCGTCGTTCTCCAATCGCGGCCGCGGCTTTTGCGTCATCCCCTGAAGAGGTGAGCAGGAAGTCGAAAGCGCTTATGGCACTACCGACGGTAGCGGAAGTGGAGAGCGTTTTCAGCCTGCTGCCGGAAAACCAGGAAGAGAAGATCCCGCTGTTACATGCACTCGGCCCATACATTCCACCCATCCGCACCACGCCATTAAACATGAAATCGTCAGATCCGGCCGACTTGCGGGAGGTCCTGGCGCGGATCCGCTTTAAAATGCAGCAGGAACTGGCTGCGCAGGAAGGTGCCGACCCAAAGCTGGTGGCACAGATGGACCAAGTGCGCCGGATATCCGGCGAAATCCTCCAGGTTCTGCAAGCCAACCCCAGCGCCGAAGAGCGGCTGAATACCTACCGTCAACGATTCCATGAGGATCTGCTCAACACTTGGGAGTTTCTGCAATCGGGTGCGGCTGCTCAGCCCATGACCATTGAGGATTTGCCCGATACCCTGAGAACATGGCTCTACCACGAGGGACAATACCTCATACGGATCTACCCGAAAGAGTCCGTCTGGGAGGAAGGTGCTCTGACGCAGTTCATCACCGACTTGTATAAAGTGGACCCCGACGTCGTGGGGGACCCGGTTTCTTTGCACGTGTTTGCCTCCGCTTACAAGAAGGCCTGCATCAAGGCATCCTTCTACGCCCTGATTGCGATTCTCGCCCTTCTTCTGATCACCTTTAGAAGCGTGTATCTCGTTTCGCTGGCTTTTGTTCCTTTGCTCGTGGGGACACTTTGGACAGTCGGCATCATGGGGCTCGCGGGGATTGATTTCAACCTCGCCAACAGCATCTTTATGCCGCTTATTGTTGGTGCCGGCGTGGAATATGGTGTGATCATCCTGCACCGCTGGCGGGAAGGCCGAATATGCGCCGGCCAACTGCCTTTCAGTACCGGCAAGGGCGTGATTCTGGCCGCCTTGACCACCACCGTGGGCTTCGGCATGTTGATGGTATCGCACCATCAGGGCATATTCAGTCTGGGTTTCGTTGCTTTTACGGGAAGCATCTGCGTGCTGGTAGCCGCCATTGTGTTGCTTCCCGCCTTGTTGGTAACTATGCCGCAACGTCAACCGGTTGTGGATCAGGAGGTGCAACTGCAATGCGATTGCTCGTCGTCCTAGGGATCATCTGTCCGATGCTGTTCTGGGGGGGGGTGGTCAAACCTGTTCAGGCCAGTGAAGCCACCCCAGTGGTGAAAACCGTTTTGGACCGGGCCATGGAAATCCAAACGCGGCCCGATTTGGCAGGAGAGGAAAAGCGCCCGGAACGGAGGCGCCTGATCCGTAAGCTGATCCTGGATAGTTTCATTTTTTCGGAAATGGCCAGGGACGCCCTCAAAGAAGACTGGGATCGGCTGATGCCTAACCAACGTAGTGAATTCCAGCGTTTGTTCAGCGAGCTGTTTCAGGACTCCTACACCCGTATGGTGCTCAACTTCCTGCAACAGGAGTCCATCGATTACAAAGGGGAGACCGCGGAATCGCCCGGAATGCTGGTCAAGACGGTTATCGTGCGAGCCAATGAGCACATCCCGGTGGACTATCACCTGGTCCAGAAGAGCGGCCGATGGCTGATTCGGGATGTGGACATCGATGGCGTGAGCATTGTGGAGAACTATCGCAACACCTTCCGTCAGGTTATCCGGACCCGCTCCTTCGATGGGCTGCTCAATAAGATGCGCCTGCAAAGCAGGGCCCTGCAGGATTAGGAACTAGTTGCGATCCTCTCAGCGTTCGTTTCCGATTTGATGGATGTGTTGCCACTCGTGCTATGGAGTATGCATGAAGACCTTGCTGTTGAACCCCCCTTCCTTCGAAAACTTTGATGGAGGGGCTAGTTCCCGTTGGCCCGCAACTCGAGAAATCACCTCTTTCTGGTATCCTGTCTGGCTCACCTATCCCGCCGGCCTGATCAAGGAAAGTCGCCTTCTTGACGCACCTTCCCATGGTGTTTCACCCCAGGAAACTATCCGGATTTCCCGTGATTATGGCTTTCTGGTGCTTTTCACCAGCACCCCCGGATTTGCAAATGATGTTCGCTTGGCGGAAATGATCAAGGCCGTCCATCCCGAAATCAAGATCGCCTTTGTGGGACCGCATGTATCGGTAAGTCCTCAGGAAAGTTTGCGAGCGTCAACCGCTATCGATTTTATTGTGCGCAGGGAATTTGAGTTTGCCGTGACGGAATTCGCCGAGGGGAAACCGCTCGCCGAGATCGCCGGGGTAAGCTACCTGGACAATGGGAGAGTTGTCCACAATCCCGATCGCGCGCCGCTGGAGGATTTGGATTCATTGCCCTTCGCCGTGGAAATCTACAAGCGAGACCTGGACATTTCCCGCTACAACGTACCGTTCCTGATGCATCCCTTCATAGCCTTTTACACTTCCCGTGGCTGCCCGGCACTATGCACCTACTGCCTCTGGCCCCAGACTTTCAGTGGCCACCGCTGGCGGCCCCGGAGCGTGGACAACGTGGTGGCCGAAATCCGACGCGCACTCGAACTCTTCCCGGAAGTCAAAGAGATCTTCTTCGATGATGACACTTTTGCCTGGAAGAAATCACGAACCATCGACATTTGTGAAAAACTCAAACCGCTCAACGTGACTTGGTCGTGTACCTGCCGGGTTCACGCCGACTACGAGACCCTCAAGGCCATGAAGAAGGCTGGTTGCCGGCTGTTGATCGTGGGTTTCGAATCGGGAGATCCCACCATCTTGAAAAACATCAAGAAGGGCGCCACGGTTGAGCAGGCGCTTGAATTCATGAGCAACTGCCGGCGCCTGGGCCTATTGGTTCACGGTGATTTCATCATCGGTCTTCCCGGTGAAACACGTGAAACCATCGAACGAACCATGCAGTTCGCTGAGGAACTGGACTGCGAAACTATCCAGGTTTCCATTGCCCATTCTTACCCGGGAACGGAGTTCCATGGTTATCTGATCAACCATGGGTACCTGACCGAAGACGAGATGGCCGATGAATGCGGCCACCAGCTTCCCAACATCGAGTATCCCGATTTGAGTCGCCGCGAGATCATGGAAGCGGTGGAACGCTTCTATGGCCGCTACTACTTCCGGCCACGGATTGTGTTTCGGATCGTACGGAAAGCGCTCTTCGACGCGGCGGAACGTCGTCGCCTGTTCAAGGAAGCCCGCGAATACCTGCGCCTTCGCGCTCGCCGCAAAGCCTTTGCCCGAGGTTGATCCGCTTCGGACGAAAAATGTTTCCCGTCACATGGGCTGAGCATCACGAGTATTCGAGGTGAGGGACCCTAGTCGCATGAAGAACGCCACAGTCTTGACCATTGCCGTGCTGTCCCAGGCAGCCGGCAATACTATCTTAAGCAAAGGCATGAAAGGTTTTGTGGCGGCTTCCAGCGCTCAAGGTGACGCCGGGCTGTTGTGGATGGCCTTGCATCTTGTCGGCAGCCCCTCGATTTGCTTGGGAACCCTCTTGCTTATCCTGTTTTTTGTCTTGTTCAGTGCGGCGCTTTCCTGGGAAGATTTAAGTTTTGTCGTGCCGGTAACCTCCATGGGTTACGTGCTCAGCTTGGTGTTCGCGCACCATTTTCTCCAGGAAACCATCTCCGCCACCCGATGGTCGGGAACGGTGCTCATTTCCCTGGGGGTGTTGCTGGTGGCCAAGTCTGGTACCCGAAACACCCAACAACCATCAGAGCAAATCACCGATGAATTCACCAGGATGAATTCATGATGACCTTTCTCATGCTTTTGACCAATATCTTGAGTACCTCAGCGGGGGAGGTATTTATCACTCGCGGCATGAAACAGATAGGCGAGATATCCACCTTGAGGCTGCGCACTCTGCTGAAGATCGCCATGAAGGTGCTCTGCAACCCCAGTTTCCTGGCCGGTTTGGCGTGCATGGCGGTAAGCTACTTTTCCTTCCTGGCGGCGCTGTCTGGGGCCGACATGAGTTTCATCGTACCGATTACCTCGCTGGCTTATGTGGTCAGCACCCTGGGCGCACGATTCATCCTCAGGGAGAGCATCAACCTGATGCGCTGGGCCGGGGTGTTGCTGGTTTGCGCCGGGGCCGCGCTGGTCTCGCTGCCGTGAGTGCCCCATGATCCTGACCCTGACGCTGTTGCTCAGCTGCTTGGCCGGCATCGCCGTCATTTATAATCTGTTCTGCATTTACGCGGTGCAGCGTTACTTCCGGACCGCCTCCCCCATCGCCGGCGGTGATTGTCCGCCGGCCACCATTCTGATCCCCCTGTGCGGCGATGATTTTGACGCCTACGGCAATTACGTCACCTTATGTCACCAGGATTATCCCCAGTTTCAGATTATCTTTGGTGTGCAGGACGAGCTTGACCCATCCATCGCCGTGGTTAGGCGGCTGATGGCCGATTTCCCCGCTTGCGACATCTGGTTGGTGGTGAGTTCCAACACCCTTGGCGAGAACCGCAAGGTCGGCAATCTCCACAACATGTTGGCCGAGGCGCGCTATGACCGCATCGTGATCGTTGACAGCGACATCCGCGTGGGGCGGGATTTCCTGCGAACCACGGTGCCGCATCTGAATGACCCGCGGGTGGGACTCGTCACCTGCTTTTACCGGGCAGCTCAGGCCGGCAACTGGGTTTCGCGGCTGGAGGCCATTGAAATCACCGCCGAGTTTCTGCCGGGTGTGGTGGTGGCCCGGGCGATGGAAGGGATGACTTTCGCCTTGGGCGCCGCCATGGTCACCACCACGGAAAGGCTGCAGGGCATCGGTGGGTTTGAAGCCATCGCCGACTATTTGGCCGACGACTACATGCTGGGGCACTTGATTCACAAGGCCGGCTATGAAGTGCGTCTGGTCCCCTATGTGGTGGAGACCGTCCTGGGTCCCATGGGCTTTGTGCCGATGCTGATCCATCAAATCCGCTGGGCGCGGGTCAAACGGGTCTGCCGCCCAGGGGGTTACCTGGGCCTGATCGTGACCTATGGGACGGCCTTTGCTCTTATGGCCGCCATTGTTTCTCAGGGCGCTCCCATCCCTCTTGCGATGTTGGGTATCGTCGTGGGCATCCGTCTCCTGGTGGGCTGGCTGGTTGGATATCGCTGTTTCGGGGATGAGATCGTGAAACAGTACCTATGGCTGATCCCGGTGCGTGACTTGGTCAGCTTCCTCATCTGGTGCGTGAGCCTGACTGGGCGAACCACTGAATGGCGTGGCAGAACTTTCGATATCGCCGCTGACGGCCGTATGATCCCGCGATGAGGTGAAGACTCAATGTCCCATGGTCTAGCCCTGACCGCGTTAGACATCCAGAATCACGAAGGCCTTCCATCCGCCCTCGAACGGCTCCACATGGAACCGGTGCAGGGTGACCGCCTTGACATCCACCAGGAGCTCATGGCGGTTTGGGTCGATTGGCTCGCCACTAAGCACGGCCGTTAGCATCCAGCCCTCGCCTCGTTCCTCGATGTTTGCTTCCAGAAGCCTTAGCAACAATCGTTCCGCATCCTTGTAGAAGATCAACTCCTGAAGCAACTCAAATAACAATAGATCAATCGCTTCCGCTTCCAGGTGCACTTCGCGCCGGATTCGTGCGGCAACGCTCGCGGACTCGGCCACCATGACCTGTAGTGTGGCCTCCGATGAGGTGATGAACATCTCCGCAAGGGTCGCGCCCCAGGCCTCAAAGGCCACATCGGCAATGGCAATGTCTTCCAGATAGCGGAATGGCATGGGTTGGGCCAGTCCTATGTTTGGATGCAGTCACTAAGCTGAGCAAGGATGCCATCCCGGACCGCGTCCAGGTCTTGGCCGATGAAGACCAGCTCGGTCCTATCGGCTGGGAAGTTCTCCCAATCAGTTCGTCCCGCAACATAGTTGAAGAGCCGTGACCCATCAGCCAGCCGCACGAAACCCTTGGCGCGAAAAACCGGCGTCGGCAGGCTGGCGACTACTTCCCGGAGACACTTCTCATCAACTGGGGCGTCAGTGGCAAAAACGAAGGATTGCCATGTCGCCTGGCGACTTTCGGCATGGGTTGGCTTCCTGCCCGCGGACAAGCTGGGACCGAAGAGGTCCGCCAAGTCAACGGCACAGAGCGCCGTTGTGATCTGGGCGGCTTCGGTATTGGTACGTCGGACTTGAGCCCGAACCTGATCCAACTCATCGGGTGTGACCAGATCCGTCTTGTTGATCAGCACCAGATCGGCCACTTCCAGTTGGGTACGTTCGGTGTAGCCCATCCGAGGATAGGTGATGCTGGCATGGGCATCCACAATGGTAATCACGCTATCGAGACGCACCCGCGGGATGTTGTCCTGGACTTCGTAGACCAAGGCATCGGTTTCCGCCACGCCGGTGGCTTCCACCACAATCCGATCCGGTTTGACGGTATCGAGGATTTCTTCAACGGCCGCTTCCAACTCCCCGGTGAGCGAACAGCACACGCAACCTCCCGCCAGCTCCACGATCCGCACGGCCTTGCCTGCAATCACGCGACTGTCGATGGCGACTTCACCAAATTCGTTCATGACAATGGCAAGCCGCTCCCCGGTATTGGCCAGAATGTGCCGCAGCAGCGTGGTCTTGCCGCTGCCCAACGACCCGGTAATGAGCACGATGGGAGTGCGGACTTCCATAATTACTCTGCTCGACTTGCCAGACGGGAATGCCGGGTTTGCAGGTCCGGAAGGTCAACCTTTCACATTGCCAACGGGAACGAACCGCACCACCGGTTTGCTGATACCGGCATCGGCAGCGGCCTGGATCACGTCGTCGATGTTCTTGTAGGCCAGCTCCGGCCTCCTCGGCCAGACCGGCGAAGGAGGTGGTGCGCACATAGATGCCGCGAGCTTCCATGTCCTGCTGCAGCTGTTTACCGCGGAAACGCTTCTTGGCCGCATGGCGACTCATGGAACGGCCGCTGCCGTGGGCGGTCGAATAGAACGTCTGATCGCCGCTGGAAACCCCCACCAGCAGGTACGACCCGCTTTCCATGCTGCCGCCGATGATCACCGGCTGGCCGGTTTTCTTGTAGATCTCCGGCAGATCCGGCATGCCCGGCCCAAAGGCGCGGGTGGCCCCCTTGCGGTGCACCAATACGTCGCGAAGATCGCCATCGATGCGGTGTTGTTCCAGTTTAGCAGTGTTGTGGGCCACGTCATAGACCTGGTGCATCCCCAGGTGTTCGGGACTCTTGCGAAACACCTCGGAAAACACCTCGCGGATGCGATGCAGAATCACCTGTCGGTTGGCGTAGGACATGTTGATGGCGCACTTCATGGCGGCAAAGTAATCCTGACCCTCCGGGGATTGGAACGGAGCGCAGGCCAGTTCGCGGTCCAAGACCCTGATCCCGTATTTCTTTTCCATCACCTTGAGGAACAACTGCAGGTAGTCGGTGGCAACCTGATGACCGAACCCGCGACTGCCGCAGTGGAACATCACCACCACCTGGTTGGGCAGCGTGATCCCGAAGGTCCTGGCCAGCTCCGCATCGAACACATTCTCCGGTTTGACCACCTGGATCTCCAGATAATGGTTGCCGGAACCCAGGGTCCCGATTTGCTTGTAGCCGCGTTCCACGGACTTGTTGCTGATCTTACCGGCATCAGCGCCGGCGATGCAGCCACCTTCCTCGGTACGTTCCAGGTCTTCCCGCCCAGCCGTAGCCATGCCGCAGGCACCAGCGCGCCCCCTGTTCCACGGCGCGGCGGAACTCGTCCTGGGTGATTTTGACAAACCCGGTGCAGCCCACTCCGGCAGGGACGCGGGCAAACAGCTTGTCCACCAACTCGCGCAGCCGCGGTTCGACTTCTTCATAAGTCAGATTGGTCAGAACCAGGCGCATACCGCAATTGACGTCAAACCCAATGCCACCCGGGGAAATGACACCGCTGCGGACATCCATGGCCGCCACCCCGCCGATGGGAAAGCCATAGCCCCAATGGCCGTCGGGCATGCAGTAGGCGTACTTGAGGATCCCCGGCAGGGTGGCTACGTTGGTAACCTGATCAAAAACCCCGGCATCCATCTCGCGGATCAGCTTCTCGGTGGCGACGATGCGAGCGGGCACCCGCATGCCTTCCTTGTAGGATGTGGGAAGTTCCCAGACGGTTTCGGATATTCTTTTGGTTTCAGATGGTAAGGCCACGACACTGATCCTTCCTGGTCAAAATCAAGGGCCGAGTTGCGACAAAGTCTCTTCGAATATCTTCAAGTCCTCAGCCGACCACAGGCAAAAGATGACCTTCTCCACACTGGTGGTTTGCTGCTCAAGGAACTGGCGGGCCGCCTTGAGCATGATGGTCGCACAGCGATCCTTGGGAAAGCCGAAGATCCCCGTACTGATGGCGGGGAAAGCGATGCTCTTGAGGCCCTTTTCGGTGGCTCGCAGCAAACTGTTCCAGGTGGCCTGGCGCAGCTTTTCGTCCTCGTTGCCCTCACCCATGCGCGGTCCGACGGCATGGATGACATGGCGCGCCTTGAGGTTTCCGGCCCCGGTGATCACCGCCTGCCCCACCGTGGTGCCACCGATGGCGTCGCATTCCTCCTGGATGCTGGGGCCGCCCTTGGTGCGGATGGCACCGGCCACGCCGGCCCCCAAAATAAGTTGCGCATTGGCGGCATTGACAACGGCATCCACCGCCAGCTCGGTCAAATCCCCCTGCACCAGTTCGATGGTTCTGTCGCCGATCCTGGCTTCCATGGATCCCCCTCCCGGACTCAACTCAAGATCAGAGAATCCCCAGCGCTTTGCCGAGTTCCTGGTGAGCCTTGGGAAACTCCGGCTGGAAGTTCTGATAGAAGGTGACCGGGTAACGGGCCCCGATCTTCTTGCCGGATTCCTCCAGGCCGCGAACCAGCTCTCCCAGGAGATTACCCGGGATGGACAGCACCATTTCATCATCTTGGGTCATGGAAAAGATCCGATCACCCATACCCGGAATGACGACGCGCGGAGACCGGGTTTTGAAAGGAGCCAGGAGGTATTCGGTGCATTCCACCTTGCCGCCGAAATTGCCGTCGATGCGGCGTTTCTCGATGTAGACCAGAGCCATGATCAGGCGCATCATCTGCGCTGGATTACCATAAAAAACCACGGTATCCGGTTCAAACAGGCCCTTCTCCAATGGCGCCAATACCAGGGCGTCGTACTCCTGATTTTCCAGGCGGGTGATGGAGGCTACCTCCCGGGCCGCACCTTCGCGATCTCTAGCGAAGTCCACTTCGCAGAAGAGTCCCGTGAGGGATTCGGCTGGATCCTGCGCGCCGCTGAATCCGAAGGCGATCATGGCGGGCACGCAGATCAGGTCCTCACGGGTGAGTCCCACGGTCCAACCATACACCCGCGCCATGGTGACCCCCTGACAGATACTGACTCGTTTACCTAGCACCACCGAGGGTTGCCTGGTCTTGGCTGGAAAATCCTTGCGGTCTTTAAGAAACCTGACCGCCAGGGGAAAGGTCTTGAGCCGCAGATTGTTGCTGATAAACCCCGCCATTTCCTTCACGCCGGCCGATTCCATGCTGATCTCCTCTCTCACGTAGTGTCCGATTCTGGTTTATGTCGCGTTCTTGACCAATTCCTTGCTGTAAAGAAATGCCCCGTCCCGCTCCCGCCATCCATTGGCGGTCCGTTCCAGGATCCACCCGCTGGCCTTGCGGCCGCCGAACGGTAGTCTGAGCGGAGTGAAAAAGAAATCCGGGTTGCTGTGGACCATGCCGAAGTTCTCGTCAAAGAGCTCCCTGGCACCATCCGGTGGGGTACCGAAGGTGGCCAGCAGAAACCCGTAGCGTGTTCGGTTGAGCTCCTGAACCGCTTCGCTGGGATCATCGAAGGCCTTCAACATCAGAAATGGGCCAAACAACTCGAGGTCGGGAATGTCCTCCGATTCCAGCACCAGGGGATAGACCCATTCCCCGTCGATGCTGCCGGCAAGGCGACGTGCCCCGCCGCACAGCGACAGAGCGCGCTCCAGCAGCAAGCGGGTGCGTTCCACCCGAATGGGCCCGATGTCGGTGGCCGGATCGCGCGGGTCGCCGACTTTCAGTTTGCTCACGGCGTCGAGGATGGCATCGCGCATCTGCGGATAGAGACTCCGATGGATCAGGGCTTTCTTGATGGTGGTACAGTACTGGCCGCCATTGATAAAGGCGCGTCTGGAAATGAAGCGGCTGGCCGCTTCCAGGTCGGCATCGGCAAACACCGCCGCCGCGGGCATCCCTCCGGGACCGGCAAAAAACAGCTTGTCGAAAGCCTCATGCTGCGCCCGGTAGGTTTCGCCCACTGCCGAGGCCCCGGACATGAACAGCAACCGCACCGCGGGGTCGGTCACGCAGCGATCCCCAAAACGGCGATTGTCCTCGCCCAAGACCGGTTCCAGCGGTTCGATGCCGCGGCTGACATCGGCCAGAATAGCGGCTGATCGAGGTGTCCAGGAAGAGAAACTAAAACGCAGGCGGTTGCCGGTAAGCAGGGCGGCCCCGCCCAAGCGCGCCAAAACCACGGCGGGAGCATCGTAGGGAAGAATCGCGCCAATGGTGCCGAAAGCCCGGCCACCCGTCACCCAGGGGACTTCCTCGCGCATGCTGCGCAGATGCTCCACCCCAAGATCCACTTCAACGGTGGTGATCCTTACCGGAAAACCAGCATCTTCCGCCGCCGCAATCAACAAGTCCGGCTTGCGCTGCTCTAACCCCTGAGCCAGTTGCACGATCTGACCGATACGCTTCTCCAACAACCCATTTTCCTCCATGGTAATCCTCCACCGGGGCCAGGCGATCTGCCATCAGCTTCCAGCTTATACGGTTTTATACATTGTTTACAAAGCCTTGCGCTTTATGCTATAGCAAAATCGCTTCTTTGGAAATCTTCTGTATTATAAGGTTGTTCGGGCATGCCCCACAAGTACCAGGACCACTACTTTCATCGAGCCAAGAAAGAGCGCTATCTGGCTCGAGCGGTATACAAGCTGGAGGAAATCCACAACAAATACCGACTGCTTCGTCCGGGGAACCGCGTTCTGGATCTCGGCGCCGCACCTGGTTCGTGGATGCAGCTTACCAGCCGCCTCATCGGGTCCAAAGGACTTCTGGTGGGAGTCGACCTTAAGGAGATTGAACACCCATTTCCCCCCCATGTGGTGGCCCTCCAAGGGGATATCTTCGATGCGGTATTTATGGAACGACTGCAGAAGGAATTCGCACCCTTCGATGTGATCTTGAGTGACATGGCGCCGGCCACCTCCGGTATTCGTGTGGCGGACAGTGCCCGGTCGGCGCTCCTCTTTGAACGAACCCTGCAACTGGTCAGGGTGCTGCTTCGACCCCAGGGGCATTTTCTCTCCAAGATCTTCCAAGGATCCGAATTCCATGACCTGCTCGTGGAAGTGAAGAAATCTTTCACCTGGGTCAAGGTCGTGAAACCGGATGCATCGCGCAAAGAGAGCAAGGAGATCTACATTCTGGCCATGCACTTCAAGGGATTAGAACCGACTTCGATCGAATAGTCATTGGTAGGGAGGTTAGTCCATGTCAGGCCATTCCAAGTGGAGTACCATCAAACACAAAAAATCGGCCCAAGACGCGAAACGCGGCAAAGTCTTCACCAAACTCATCAAGGAAATCACGGTATCGGCACGCATGGGCGGCGGCGACCCGGAAGGCAACCCACGCCTGCGTGCCGCCATTCTTGCGGCCAAAACCGAAAATATGCCCAAGGACAACATCGAACGCGCCATCAAGAAGGGTACGGGCGAACTCGAGGGAGCCAACTACGAAGAAACCAACTATGAGGGGTATGGTCCCGGCGGGGTGGCGATCCTGGTAGACATCCTCACGGACAACCGCAACCGGGCCGCCAGCGAAGTACGGTTCATCTTCAGCAAGAACGGCGGCAGCCTGGGCGCTGCCGGGTGCGTGGCCTGGATGTTCAGCACCCGCGGCACGATTGTTTTCAATAAGGACAAGGTCGGCGAGGATGACCTTATGGAAGTAGCCCTGGAAGCCGGTGCTGAAGATGTTCGCGATGAGGGCGACCAGTTTGAAGTGATAACCTCGCCGGCCGATTTCGAAACCGTGAAGGCGGCTTTCGAACAGCGTCAGATGGAATTCGAGCTGGCCGAAATTAGCAAAGTGCCTCAGAATGTCGTGAAGGTCGAGGATGAAAAGCAGGCCCAGCAGCTGCTCAAGCTCATGGACGGCCTGGACGACTGCGACGACGTCCAAAACGCCTACGCCAACTTCGATATTCCCGATGAGATTCTAGATGCGATCGCCTGACAGACAACGATCGAAGTTGGGGCAATACTGTTGACTCAAGACGAGACTCGGGGAGGGCGTGATGGGGAGATACGATGCAAAGGGCATTGCTCCCTGTCTCCGCGTTTCCCTCTCCTCGCGTTATTGTTGCACAGGTCCTTAGCGGGCAACGATAGACGTCCCGTAGCGGACGTAGAATCTGGCCAGGGCAAACGGTGGATAAACAAACTCGGAAAGCGCCGAACAGTACCATCGGCATTGATCCCGGATCGCGCTACACCGGCTATGGCTTGGTAGAGACCGTGGGAGGTTGCTACCGTCATTTGGGAAGCGGCGTCATTCGGGTACCCACCACCATCCCTTTTGCTGAGCGGCTGGGTTTTATCTATCGCCGGCTCATCGAGATCGTTGCCCAATACCAGCCGGAATCCATGGCCGTGGAAGACGTGTTTATCGCCGCCAATGTCAAGAGTGCCATGAAACTTGGCCAGGCGCGCGGCGCCGCGATCCTGGCCGGGGTCAATGCCGGCCTGCCCGTCTACGAATACAGCGCGCTGCAGATCAAACAATCCGTTGCCGGCTATGGTCAAGCAGGCAAAGAACAGGTCACCAAGATGATCCAAACCCTGTTGCTTCTCCCCGGCCCTCTTAATCCCAATGCGGCGGACGCGCTCGCGGTCGCTTTTTGTCACCTCAATACCCATGCCTTTCGGATGCGTTGTCAGCGGGCGGCTCAACCATGATTGCCCATCTGGAAGGGAAAATCCGCCACAAGTCGCCTGACTTCATTATCGTAGACGTGCATGGCGTGGGCTACTGCGTCCATGTGCCGCTCAGCACCTACTACGACCTCCCCGATTCGGGCCAGAATGTATCCCTCAACATCCATACCCATGTCCGTGACGATACCCTACAACTTTACGGTTTTCGGACCCTGGCGGAAAAAGAGATGTTTCTTCTGCTCATTGCCATCAGCGGGATTGGTCCCAAACTGGCGGTGAATATTCTTTCCGGTATCAGCGCGGAGGAATTGCGTCAGGTCATCTTTCACGAAAATAGAACTCGATTACAGGGGCTGCCGGGTGTCGGCAAGAAGACCGCAGAACGCATCATTCTGGAACTGCGCGATAAGCTCAAGATCAAGCAGGCTGCTCCGATCAAGACCGGCTTGGCATCCAGCGAACCCCATGTTCGGGACGATGCCTTTTCCGCGCTGCTCAACCTGGGTTACCGCCCCGCCGAAGCGGAGAAGGCCCTGCAACGGGTCGAGTCGAGCGATGGCGACCATCTGCCGCTGCCGGCTCTGCTGAAGAAGACCCTGAGCCTGCTGGCGCATTGAGCCCGTTTCTGCATGGAAAGGAAATAATGGACGACGATCGGTTGATCGAACCCAGCCGCCATGAAGAAGACGTTCCGCTGGAAAATAGTCTGCGGCCCCGGCGTCTGACCGAATTCATCGGCCAGAACGCCTTGAAAGAGAACCTCGCGGTGTTCATTACCGCCGCGATGCAGCGCCAGGAACCCTTGGATCATGTTCTTTTCCACGGCAATCCGGGCCTGGGCAAGACCTCGCTGGCGGCCATCATCAGCCACGAACTGGGGGTCAACTTTCGCAGTACTTCGGGTCCGGTGATCGAGCGGTCCGGTGATCTGGCCGCGCTCCTCACCAATCTGGAACCCCGCGATGTGCTCTTCATCGACGAAATCCACCGGCTCAACCACGTGGTGGAGGAGATCCTCTATCCGGCCATGGAGGACTTTCAACTGGACATCATCATCGGTCAAGGGCCGTCAGCGCGCACCATCAAACTGGACCTCCCGCCTTTTACCCTGGTGGGCGCCACTACTCGAGCCGGCTTGCTGTCGCCGCCGCTTCGCGACCGTTTCGGGGTGGTGCTCAGGCTGGAATTCTATCGGCCCGAGGAACTTCATCCGATTGTCCTGCGATCTGCGCGAATTCTCGGCGTCGCCATTGATGATCAGGGGGCGCAAGAGATTGCGCGGCGTTCGCGCGGTACGCCCCGGATTGCTAATCGCCTGTTGCGAAGGGTGCGCGACTACGCTCAGGTGAAAGCTGACGGTCACATCACCCGGACCGTGGCGGATCAGGCTTTGAAGATGCTGGATGTGGACGAGCAGGGTTTCGATCGCATGGACCGCAAAATCCTCAGGACCATCATCGAGAAATACGATGGCGGTCCCATCGGGATTGAGACACTAGCCGCCGCGGTCTCGGAAGAAAAGGATACCCTCGAGGACGTTTACGAACCCTATCTGATTCAGGAAGGCTATTTGAAGAAAACCCCGCGCGGGCGAATGGCCACTCGCCGCGCCTTTGAACATCTTGGTCTGAAGGTGCAACCTGGTGGGCAGTTGAAGCTATTCGAGTGAACCAAAGGGCGGGATGAGCTCCCGCCCCGACGTTTCGCTACTTGCTGTGACAAGAACCGCACATCGTTGGTCCGGTCTTTTTGCCCCGCGTTTCCATCTGCTCATGGCAGCCTTTGCATTTACCATGGTAAGCACTGAGGATCGCCGTTGGATTTTTGGGCGTAGGTGCCTTGCCGTGGCATTCCGCACAGCTCTGCCCGGTTACATCCCCTTCGTCCTTGACCTTGTTGTTGCCATACTCATCATAGTCATGATGGCATTGGTTGCAGAAGATAATTTTGTCGTGCTTGGCGTGGGGAAAAAGCGCCGGAGACCGTTGATGGGTCGGTAGCGCATCACTCTTGATGCTCTTAATGTCTTCCTGTGACAAAGCCAGCGAAACCGAGAACACCACGAACGCCATCATTACAAAAAGTATCCGGTATTTCATGAATTCCCCCTGACATCCAGGACCCTGCCGCCAGCAGGATCACAATCGGTCAGACGCCACTTCGGCAGAAACGAACTCCACCCGGAGGACCCGCTCCTACACGTCGGCCACACCATTGTATGCAGAGCGTTCTGCAAAACCGGTCATCCAGTGTAGCCATCCGCCGCCGGCCAACGATTGAAGAATCGGCACGATCAACCGCTATTCTTCGCCCCCCTCGCCTTCCTCTTCCTCATCCTCCAAAGGCTGGAACTCCTCCGGAACAACCATGATCTCAGTGATGATCTCCTTAAAAGACAAGACCTTGACCCCCAGATTGTATTGCTTGTTCAGATCGTTGATCTGGTCATAGCAATTGTGACAAGGGGTGATCACGATCTTGGCGCCCGTGGCCTTGATCTGGTCGGCTTTGATACGCCCCGATTCCATCCGCCGAGCCTTGAATTCCGGCCCCATGGGAATATAGCCACCACCACCACCGCAGCAGTGGTTGTGCTCCCGATTTGGGCTCATATCCCGGAAATCCTTGGCGATGTATTCGATGATCTTGCGCCCTTCTTCCCAAAGCCCACCGTTACGCGACACGTTGCACGGATCCTGATAGGTGACCGGTTCTTCCAGCTTGTGGGCGATCTGAATACGGCCATCGCGCAAATACTCGTAAAAGAGCTGGACCGAATGGACGACTTCGATGGGTGGTCTACCGTCTGCTAACCCAAGGAAATAAGGACCTTCGTACTTGGCTGAACGGTAAGCGTGACCGCATTCGGTGATGAGGATCTTCTGTACACCTAACTCCAGGGCCTTGTCATACATGTTCTTGACGATTTGGCCGGCCAGGACCCGATCCCCGGCAAACATAGCCAGATTGGTGCAATCCCACCCGATGGTGGGCATCGTCCAATCTTCCTTGGCCACGGTGAAGATCTTCGCGGCCATGGCGATGTCTTGCGGGTAATACATGGGTTCCCGGGCATTGACCGTGTACATGAACTTAGCGCCTTTTTTGTCGATGGGGATGGTCAGACCGCGCATTTCCTCGGCAGTCTCTTCGGCCATCCAGGTCAGGGTCTCGACAAAGTCCTCAACAGACATCCCCATCTGGTTGCCGGTGTCGCGATAGAACGCGGACGTCCGCGCCAACCCTTCCGGGACGATCCCCTGGGAACAGCAAACACCTCGCACAGTAGCAATCATGGTGGCGATGTCGATACCAAAGGGGCAATACATCGAACAGCGCCTGCAGGTGGTGCACTCACCCCAGATGATGCTGTAGCATTTCTTGAGGAACTCTCGGTCCACATTACCTTTGCGGCGGTAAAGCTCGCCAAGAGTATTCTTGAACTTCCATGCAGGGCTGAGGCGCGGATCACGGTTCTTGGCCAAATAAAAAAAACAGCTTTCGGCACACAGACCGCAACGCGCACAGATGCTCAGCCAGGTGCGGATGCGTGCGCTATTGTTGGCATCCAGGATTTGTTGGATCTTTTTAACGTCAACGGGCTTTTCAGCCACACTTACTTCTTCAGGCTTTTCAGCCGCACTCACATCTTCAGGCTTTTCAGCCGCACTTACTTCTTCAGTACCAGTTTCTTTTTCTTCTGCTTCAGACATTGATGAACTCCTGCCAGCTAGGTTGTGCCGTTAGGATCACCATGAACGGGCACCGCGCCGTCCCCCCATTTCAAAACCAATGTACGTGCGAGTGAAGAAGAACAGGATCATGTGTCCCAGTTTGCTGAAAGGGATCAGGATCAACAAGATCTCGCTGAACAAGATGTGCAAGATGAGGGTGACCTCATAGGGACCCCAGTGGTGATAGGCCATAACCCCGGTTACGAAAGGGGCCAGGGTGAGGATCAGAAGGGTGTAGTCCCAGGCGCTGGTAAGAATGCGCACTTCCGGGCGAACCAGGCGTCTGATGAACAGGAAAACACCGCATCCAACGACCACCATGGCAAGGATATCCGCCAACTGATCGGACATGGACCAGAGGCTCACCCCAAAGGATTCATCCCACAGCATATTGTGCGCGTTCAAAAAAAGCGGAACGCCCAGCAAACAGATATGAAACACCAGAAATACCAGGGCAAAAAACGGTTGTTGGCGGAGGGAGACACTTCCCCAGGGAATGAGCCAGTGGAAGATGGAACGCCATGCCCATGATGCGCTCGGCATGGTTGTAGAAAACCCGATCCCGTTCGCGGCTAAGCCCGGCCAGGAAAGCCACCCGCACAATGAGTCCGCCAATGAAGATGATGAACGTCACCCAAAGAGCCGGTCCTGTCAAGAAGGCATACATAGCGTTTTGACTCCCCCTTCATGATTGTTGTCAAACATGCATTAAGGTGATTTTGTCTAAACATTCACGTTATCCGGACAACAATATCGTCTACGAGAACCCTGGAGGGCGTAGTCATGGGAATGTTAGACATAAAGCGTGCATGCTCAAACCGAGGGATCATGGGCAGCTACGGGATGAGCAAGCCCGGCACAGCCAGTCGAATCCTACCATTCCTCAACAAGGCCGTATTCTAAAGTGAACCGGTATCAAAAGCAATTGCATATTTGGGTATCTAACTGAGTTTCCATATTGTGCTCCATTTCACATGACATGCTAGTTTGGCACCATCCCTGCCGGGAGAGCACCGCGAGAACCTCATCCGGCAAGGAGTCATGAGCTTCAGGTTGAATTCCGTGGGCGTCCGGACGATGAGAGAACTCCGGCAGACAGCCAGACATTGTCCGTGCACACCTCTTCGGAGAGCCCCTTGCATTTAAAGAGTCACCCGCGATAGCATGGGGTGCTCCAAACAGACAGTAATGAACCCGCCGTTTCAAGCTGAGGCAATGGCAGGGGGAAAGCACGGAAATCTCCCTGACTCTGCCGTTGACAAACGGCACGGCGGGATGTTGGCTGAGGGCTTGACTGAGCATGCTTGGGGGCGGAGTGGATTACGGATATGCGACAAACTCGATCTGTTGAGATGCTTGCAGCAGGGATGGATTGGCGGCGGGTGCTTGGTTGGCCATTGCTGGTACTGGTGTGTCTGGCGCTCTATGGATCCGGAATCACCCGACTTCCTCCGGTGGATCGAGATGAAGCACGATTTGCTCAGGCAAGTCGGCAAATGCTGGAGAGCCAGGATTTCGTCCGCATCCGCTTCCAAGATCAACCGCGCCACAAGAAACCCATCGGCATCTATTGGATGCAGGCGGCGAGCGGCGGCCATATTCGGCCCGACCGACCACCGACCCATTTGGCCGTATCGAATCCCGTCCTTGTTGGGAGCCCTTCTGGCGGTGTTATTGACCGTACGTTGCGGAAAGGCGTCTGTTCGACCGAACGACAGCATACATGGCTGGATTGTTGTTGGCCAGCTGCCTGCTCCTCACCATGGAGGCGCATTTGGCTACCACCGATGCCATGTTGCTGGCCACCGTCGTGGCGACTCAGAGTGCTCTGGGGCGATGCTATCTGCAGACACGCCATGGTGATGCAGTGACCCTGGGAACCGCCTTCACCTTCTGGGTGACTCAGGGTTTGGGTTGGCTACTGAAGGGACCGATTATTACCTTGGTCAGCGTTCTAACCGTTGGCGCTCTGTGCATAGTCGATCGCCGAATCGGGTGGCTGAAAACACTCCGCTTATCCTGGGGGCCGCTCTTGATGGCAGCCATGCTGTGCCCGTGGGCTATTGCCGTCCTCCAAGCCACTCAAGGAACCTTCTTTCACGACGCGATCCGTTCGGCGATCTTCTCCCCAAACTCCTGGGCGGACAGGAATCCCACGGTTTCCCACCGGGGTATTTCCTGCTGTTGATGCCCCTTACCTTCTGGCCGGCATCACTGTTCTCTGGGCTGGGCCTGCAACAGGCATGGAAGCGCCGCACTGAAGCCGCCGAGCGTTTCTGCCTGGCTTGGTGCCTGCCCACCTGGTTGGCCTTTGAATTGATTCCTACCAAGCTGCCCCATTACATCCTCCCAGCCTATCCGGCGCTGGCGCTTCTGGCCGCTCGCGCGCTGCATCTATTGGCTGAAAGGGGAGGAGCTTCCATAGGGAGTCGTTGGCTGCGGCTGGGTGCTGTCGCTTGGGGTGCCATGAGCGTTGTGCTGGGGATTCTGTTGGTAGCGATTCCATGGTGGTTGACCGGTCGTTTTCAGATCTTGTCACTGCTACCGGCGACCTCGGCGGTGCTCGCGTCCCTTACCGCGGTCAGATGGGTTTGGGCGGGGCGGCTCCACCGGGCGGTGTGCTCCGTCGTTCTGGGCTCACTGCTCACCTTTGCTCCACTGTTCCACTCAATCTTGCCGAGCCTGGACGCTTTGTGGCTCAGTCGCGGCATTGCCGACACCATGATCCATCGTTGCGGCCTGGCAGGGAACGCCACTACCGTTGTCGCTGCCGGATATCACGAACCGAGCCTGGTCTTTCTCCTGGGTACCGACACCAAACTGCTTTCCGCAGACATGGCTGCATGCTATCTTCAAGAACACCCCCAAACCGTGGCTGTGATCAGTGAAGAAGCGGAGTCGGGATTCCTGAGCAAATTGACCGAGCTGCGAGGCGGGGCTCGGATTCTGGATACCATTCATGGATTCAACTATACCAAGGGCCGACGCCAGACAATCAAGATCTATGTCGCGAGAGATCTCCATGGCCAATGAGGGTGAAACAACATGGCGTGTTTCCGTACTACTGTCATCGTTACTTTTGGTGATTGGCTTTTGCGTCTATAGTTATTACTATTTAGATATTCCAGTCGCATACTACTGCAGATCGATTGGACCACTTCCAAAAACGATTTCCCAGCATACGACCGATTTCGGCAAATCGACTTGGTATCTTATACTGTGTGCTGGGATGTTTTTGTTATCTAGATACATTTGGAGGAATATTGAATTATCTAGTAGATTTCTATTCGTGTTTCTATCAATAAGTATTTCTGGCATAATAACCGATATCATAAAATTCATACTGGGACGCTATAGACCGGACGCTCTCTTTGAGAGCCAATTATATGGTTTAAATTTTTTCGAATATTCATTCATTATGACATCGTTTCCATCTGGCCATTCTAACACAATCACTGCGCTAATGCTGTCATTGTTTTTCATGTATCCGAGATATTGGATACCGTATAGTGCGTTTGCGCTTATAGTAATATCTAGCAGAGTCATTCTATGCGACCATTATGTTAGTGACGTCATATTTGGATCGTATCTGGCAATTATTACAACATTATATATAAAAACTATGTTTGTTCGTAAGAATGTTTTAATTTTTTCGATTGCCGACAATAAAAGGCAATAGCCATATTATTAAATCTCTGCAATAGTATAATTGTCACATATTTGTGCTATACTAATTTCGCTATTTCTATGATAGCCTGTTTTTGTTCACGCCTATTAATATCACGTATCCATAAACCCTAGAATTGTGCGAGAAGAAATAATGTCAGCAGCGAAAAAGACATCCACTGAGACCGAAACGTATTTACCGAAGGAGATTCAGGATCAACTGCGGGGAGTCTTTGATCAGATGGCGAACCCGGTCCCGATCCTCGCCTTCACTCAAAAAGGCAACAATGACATTTTGAACCAGGCTGTCCGGGAAATGCTCCAAGCCTTCCAGGCTTTGTCCAGCAAGATCCAGTACCAGGAGTTGGACCTGGCTCATGATTTGGCCAAAAAACATCAGGTCGGCACATCCCCTACTCTGCTGTTTGCCCCCGACCAGTACCGGATTCGCTATCTTGGGGCACCGCTCGGCGAAGAAGGGCGTACATTCTTGAACATCCTCCTTGCTATTGGTTTTGGCACGACCAGCATTTCCGATCAGTCTCTGAAGGTGCTCAGGAGCATCGATTCACAGCGAAACGTTAAGGTCTTTGTTAGCCCAACCTGTCCCTATTGTCCCCAGCAAGTCGCCAATGCTTTGAAGGCGGCCATCGCCCTGCCGGCCGTGATCTCCTTGGAAATCATCGACATCTACTGCAATCCGGAGCTGGCCAAGCTGTATTCCGCCCAGAGTGTGCCCCAGACCTATGCCAACGAAGTGTTGGTTGCCCGAGGTGCTCAAACAGAAGAGTTGTTGATGCTGTCGCTCCAAAAGATGGAACAGCAGACGGTGTTCATCCCGGACATCGATGCCGAAATGGTTGAAAACGATCTGGTGATTGTTGGGGCCGGACCGGCGGGGCTTACCGCTGGAATCTACGCGGTGCGAAGCGGCCTCAATACCGCCGTGGTAGAACGAGGAAGCCTGGGCGGACAGGTAGCCACGACCCCCATAGTGGAGAATTATCCTGGATTCAACCAGGTTGGCGGCAAGACCCTGGTGGATATCATGGTGACCCATGCCCTGGAGTACGTGCAACTCTTCCCCGATGAGGAGGTTCTCAATATTGAACCTGGTGAACCCATCCAGGTAACTACCAGCCGGCGACGCTTTCGCACTCGCGCGGTGTTGCTGGCCACGGGTGCCAGTCATCGACAACTGGGAGTTGCGGGTGAAGCACGATTGGCCGGCCGAGGCGTTAGTTACTGCAGTACCTGCGATGGCCCCTTGTTCAAGGGTAAGCGCGCCATCATGGTAGGTGGCGGCAACAGCGCTGTCACCGAAGCGCTCCATTTGCATCATATTGGGGTACAAGTAACCCTGGTGCATCGCCGTGACCATTTGCGCGCCCAAGAGCACCTGATCAAGAACCTCACCAGCAACAACATCCCCATCATCTGGAACACCGAGATTACCGAAATACAGGGCGAGAAGAAGGTGGAGTCGGTTCTCCTATACAACCACCAGACAGAGCAGACCACGGTCATGGCAACCGACGCCGTATTTGTCGCCGTTGGCTATGCTCCGGCGGTGGAACTGGCGCAAAAAATCGGCGTACAGCTCTCGCCCGAAGGCTTTATCCAGCGTGATGACCGGCATCGCACCAACATTCCGGGAGTCTATTCGGCCGGCGATGTTGAGGGCGGTTTCAAACAGATCGTCACGGCCACCGGGCAAGGAGCGGAAGCAGCGCTGGCGATTTTTGAGGACCTCATGCATCCTTACTGGAAGTAGGGGGCTCGCTGCCGCAGCCAGATTCAGCGCCATGCTGGCGCAAATGAGGCGACGCTACAAGTTGTTCACTGGATCACGGTCCACGCTCAATTGAACCCGGCGGAGCAAGGCCGCATCTCGGACCTGAACCAGAAGGTTCCCGACAAACTCCTGCAGATCTTTGCTATTCCAGGATTTGAGATAGATCTGCCAGCGATAGCTGTTTTTGAGCTTCCACAGGGGTGCCGGGGCCGGTCCCAGAACTATCAGGGGCTTCCTTTGGGCAGTCATATGGTCGGCCAGTGCATGACCAAACCGGGCCAGATCGTGCGCGGCTTGGCGGGCCATTTCCGGATCGCGGGCGGTCACTAGCAGTTTTGCCAACCGGGTGACAGGAGGGTACTGCAGTCTCCGGCGGGCTTCCAGTTCTTGTTTGGCAAAGCGGAGGTAGTCGCCGTCCAGCACACACTGAATGGCCGGATGCTTTGGGTTATAGCTCTGGATGATAACGTGGCCGGGGTCCGCTCCACGTCCAGCCCTGCCGGCCACCTGCAGGAGCAGTTGGACGGTAGTCTCCCCTGCACGGAAGTCGGCCAACTGCAGGGAGATGTCCGCGTTGATGACTCCAACCAGAGTCACGTTGGGGAAGTCATGCCCCTTGGCAACCATTTGGGTGCCGAGGAGCACATCCACCTGGCCGCAGCGCATGCGATCCAGAATTTTCACCAATTCCCGCGAATGGGTAATGGTGTCCCGGTCCATACGGGCCAGGCGAACCTCTGGAAGCAGATCGCGCAGTTCCTGCTCTACCCGTTCGGTGCCGAAACCGTAGTAGAACAGTCGCGTGTGGCTGCAGCGTGGACAATGCTCCGGCGGACGTTGTTCATGGCCACAATAATGGCAGCTCAGCAAATCGCGCCGACGATGGTAGGTGAGACTCACACTGCAGTGCGGACAGGGTAATGCTTCGCCACAAGTGCGGCACAGCAGAAACGTGGCAAATCCGCGGCGGTTGAGAAACAAGATGGCCTGTTGGCCATTGCCGATGGTCTTTTTCAGCGCTTCCTGCAACCTCGGCGAAAGAATCCGGGCTTTGCCCTTTTGCAGCCTCATATCCACGATCTCGATGGTGGGTAGGGGTCGCTCCATAATCCGCGAAGGCAAGGTCAGCATCCGGTAGCGACCGGACAGACCGTGGTGAAGCGACTGCAAGGACGGAGTGGCCGAACCCAGCAGGATCGGAATCCCCAACATTCTGGCGCGAACCAGCGCCACATCTCGAGCATGGTAGCGCAACCGGTCTTCTTGCTTGTAGGACAGGTCGTGCTCTTCATCCACGATGATCAGGCCGAGATTCTGGATAGGCATGAACACCGCCGATCGTGCACCCAGAACCACATCGGCGGGACGATTGAGGGCTCGGCGCCATTGGTCATAGCGTTCGCCGGGGGAAAGCGCGCTGTGCCAGATGGTCAAGGAGTCACCCAGGCGGTGGCGAAAGATCGCTTCCAGCTGGGTACTGAGGGCGATTTCCGGCACCAGAGTAAGAACACCACGCCCCGCTTGCAGCACCTCTTCGATGAGGCGCAGATAAACTTCGGTCTTGCCGCTGCCGGTGACCCCATGGATGAGAAAGGGAGAAAAGGAGGGTGTGTGCAGAAACGGTGCGATGGCGTTTATCACGGCTTCCTGGTCGGCATTGAGGACCGGTGAGGGACTTGCTGGAATGCTCTGCACGCACTGAACCTGGCGGGTAATCTCAACGGTCTCCATGGCGATCACGCCGTCCCGCCGCCATTTATCCAGCCAGTAGTTGGCGCCCTTTACCTGATGCTGAAGTGCCTTGAGAGGAACAGTGTCACTGGCTTCCTTAAGGATCGCTGCCAGTTTCTGTGCCTTTTCGGAGGTTGCGGAAGCAAACAGGGAATGCTCCCCATGACACAACCGTACCATCTTCACAACCCGGGGACGAGCAGGAGGATCAGGCCAGACAAAGATACGTTCCAGCCGGCCTTTTGCCAGAAGAGATCTGATCTCAGCATGGGGAGCTTTCTGGAGCTGCAAACGTTTCTGAATCTCGGTGAGGCTCAGAGGAGGTCCCTTCCGGAGCAGCTCCAGCAGATCGGACGACTTCCCGGACTCAGGAGTAGCTTCCCCTGTAGCCGTGACGTTGAACAAGACCTCGGGCTTGAGTTGTATGTTGCCGGGCAGGGTGCTCCGGAGTACCTCACCCAGAGGATGGTAATAATATTCGGCGATCCAGCGGCACAGGGTGATAAGCTCTTGCGGAACGGTGGGACAAGGGTCAACCACTGCGAGGATATCACGGAGGGTGACCCCCTCTATGGCAGGCAACGATTCCTGCTCGAATCCGATCACCAGCCCCAGGGCTTGCTGCCGAGCAAGCGGCACCAGAACCCGTTTGCCCATCTGCGCGTAGCGGCGCAATTCGACCGGAACCCGGTAGTGCAGGGTACGATCCACGGCGGCAAAAACGGCGACTTCGACAATCGATTCGGCTGACATCTCTCTTTGGAAAGCAATCCTCAAGATAGCGGCAATTAAGATTACATGACCTGGAGCAGTGGGTCAAAGGGAACCGGCCACAGAACCAGCAAACTCAACAATCTGCTTCTCTTATAGTTTAGGATGTTACCTGCGATTGCCGAAGCGCGTACCCAGATTCAAATCAATCAGTTTGGAAAAAATCCTTATTCCATGCCGTTTTACGGAATTTAGTGCTTGCCATGCCCGGGCTGATTAGTATAATTGCGTTACGACATGCGGGTTTTTGGCCATTTGGCCGGGTAACTGGATGGGGTGCCACGGTTTTTCGAGGCGGATAAGTTGGTTTGGACGTGTTTGTGAAAGATGGGCATTTGGCCCAGGGAGGAGGCAATCATGACGAAGGCAGATTTGGTTTCCAAGATTGCAGATGATGCTGGAGTAACCAAGGCCACGGCAGAAAAAGCACTCAATGGTTTCATGGACGCTGTTATCGCCGCACTCGCCAAGGGAGACAAGGTGACCTTGGTGGGGTTTGGCACATTCAGCGTGGTCAAACGTGCCCAACGTGAAGGACGCAATCCTCGTACCGGCGCAACACTAGTCATCAAAGCATCCAAGGTGGCGAAATTCAAACCCGGCAACAAAATGAAAGACGCTGTTAAATAGCCAGACATTCAGTGCATGCCATGGCGATTCCCATCGCTATCTCGGCGGGAATCGCCATGGAACGTTCTCCCTGCTTTCCTTCACTCCGTATAATAGCTCTGCACCGATCTAGTATTACGTCCCTTAAGTTCGTAGAGTCATAAAACCGTTCGCCCTGAGGTATCGAAGGGCAATTCGCCTCTGACCGTTCATGCTTCGATACCTCAGCATGAACGGTAAAGAATCGATCCATTTGCGGGACACAACACTGGGTTCTTCCCCACACATGAAACAAGGCTTGCGTCGCCTCCGAGGGGAGGCCGTCGGCAATCGGATGAATCCTCAGCACGGGCGATGCCCGCGATCTGCAGCGCTCATTATGAATCCGGAACTCGCCATCATCGAACCGCAGAAAGGCAAACGGGACCCCGATTTGCCACACTCCGCGGTGCTGATCTTTACCCCCCACGATTTCGATTGCACGGTCAACCTGCTGCAAAAACATGAAGGTGAGCGCATCAGGATCTATCTCACCGATGTGCATGCCGGCAGCTATGGAAATACCCAGATGGCACTTGCCGGTCCAATGCTCGGTGCACCCCAGGCCGTGTTGGTCTTGGAAAAGATGATCGCGCTTGGCGTCCGTAGAGTACTGGCGCTGGGATGGTGCGGTTCCTTGCAGCCACGCGTGCGCATTGGAGATGTGGTCATTCCTCAAGGAGCGGTGAGTGAGGAAGGAACATCACGTCATTATCCGACTAATGTTGAAAGGCCGGGCCCCGCGCTGGACGTGGCCCAACATCTGAGAACGGTGCTTGAAACCAGGGGACGCATTTTTCATGAGGGTCACGTGTGGAGCACCGATGCACCCTACCGGGAAACGGTCAACAAAGTCCAGGAATACCAGAGGCAGGGGATTCTCGCCGTGGACATGGAAGTATCGGCGCTTTTTACCGTGGCTCATTTCCGCGGCATAGAACTGGCAGCCGTATTGGCAGTGTCCGACGAACTGCACGATCTTACCTGGCGCCATGGATTTCGTGAGCCGCGATTCAAGCAGAGCAGAGAGATTCTCTGCCAAGTGGTTTTAGAAACGCTCAACCAGATGGCATCCAGCCATTGAAGATGGCTCCGCTTTCTAGGGTTCATGCACCAGGCGAAAACCAGGCCAACCCATGACAGCTTGGGTTTTTACCGTACCGCAAGGATAGACCATGAGCAGCAACCCGGGTGTGTTAGCCAGCTTGGAAGAGCTGCGCCGACAAATACGCTATCACAACTACCGTTACTACGCCCTCGATGATCCGATCATCAGTGATGCCGAATATGACCGGCTGTTCCAGGAGTTACTGGATCTGGAAAAGGCCCACCCGGAATGGGTCACGCCCGATTCCCCGACGCAACGGGTGGGATTTGCACCTCTGGAGAAATTCCTTTCGTTTCAGCATGCCATTCCCATGCTGAGCCTGGAAAATGCCATGGACCCGGGTGAGGTGTTGGATTTTGACCAACGCGTGAAGAAGTTTCTGGGGCTGGATTCGTCCATAGAATACGTGGCCGAACCCAAGATGGATGGCCTGGCAGTGGAGATCCTCTACGAAAACGGCAGACTGGTTGCCGCGGGAACCCGTGGGGATGGTTTCGTGGGTGAAGACGTAACCCTCAACGTCAAGACCATCCGCAGTATTCCGTGGCAGCTGTTTGCTTCCCGCCCCGAGGTCGCATTCCCCCAGCGTCTGGCAGCGCGAGGCGAGGTCTTCATGGACCGACGGGATTTCGAGGCTTTGAACCGCGGGCGCGAAACCAGCGGTGAATCGGCCTTCGCCAATCCTCGCAATGCCGCGGCCGGGTCGCTGCGGCAACTGGATTCGACCATCACCGCTGGAAGGCCGCTAAAAGCTTATTTCTATGGTGTCGGGGAAGTTGCCGGGATGGCCTTCGCCAGCCATTGGGAAATCCTCGAATCGCTCCGGCATTGGGGGCTCCCGGTGAATCCGCGTTGCCGGCAATGTTCCGACATCCATCAGGCCCTGAAGTTCTACCGGGACATGGAAACCATCCGCGACCAATTGCCTTATGAAGTCGATGGCGTAGTGATTAAGGTCAATGACCTGAACCTGCAAAACCAGCTGGGAGAAAAATCTCGAAGTCCGCGCTGGGCCATTGCCTATAAATTTGCCCCCCACCAGGTTGAAACCCATGTGCTGGCCATAGACGTCCAGGTTGGGCGCACCGGGGTGCTCACCCCCGTTGCCATCCTGGTCCCGGTGGCGGTGGGCGGCGTCACCGTCAAACGGGCAACGCTGCACAACCAGGATGAAATCGATCGCAAGGACATCCGGGTGGGAGATACGGTGGTGGTCCAGCGCGCCGGCGATGTGATCCCTGAAGTGGTGGCGGTGGTTAGAGCCAAAAGACCTGCCGATGCCATGCCGTTCCAGATGGTAACCAGCTGCCCCGCTTGCGGCAGTGAGGTGGTGCGCCCTCCCGACGAGGCGGTACACCGATGCCTGAACCCGGATTGTCCGGCGCAGATCAAAGCTGCCATTGCTCATTTCGCCGGCCGGGATGCCATGGACATTGAGGGGCTAGGTGATAAGGTGGTTGCTCTACTCGTAGACCATGGATTGATCAGGTCTCCAGCTGACATCTATGTCCTGTCTCTAGACGATCTCAAGATCTTACCGGGATTTGCTGAGAAGTCCGCCCAGAATCTGATAACGGCACTGGAACAAAGCAAACTACGGCCACTCGCAGCCGGTCTCCACGCCTTGGGAATACAACATGTGGGCAGCCATCTGGCACAGGTTCTTGCCGATCATTTCGGCTCGTTGACGGCCTTGCAGGAGGCTTCCATGACCGAACTACAGCAGGTGCCTGGAGTGGGCGAGAAGGTCGCAGTGAGCCTCACAAAGTATTTTGCAAATCCGGCTAATCGTGACATGATCCAGGCATTGCGACGCGCTGGGGTTGAGTTTCGAGGAGTGGTTCCAAGGATTCCCGACAAAGATGCGTTTTGGGACGGCAAGAGCGTGGTCTTCACCGGCACCTTACTTGCCATGACTCGACAAGTGGCGGCCGATCAAGTTACCGCAAGAGGTGCGCGCATTTCTGATTCCGTTAGCAAGAAAAACCGACTATGTGGTGGTGGGAGCGGACCCGGGATCCAAATGGGAAAAGGCACAGGCACTGGGAGTAACTATCCTTACCGAACAGGACCTTCTCCAGCGGCTGGGACTGGTCCCTGACACCGGCACCTAGGACACAAGAAGAGAGCCACATAGCTCAGCCTACCCATGGAGTCGGCAGCACCCCGGGGTGCTGTGGGATTCTGAAACTGTTGAACCATTACTAGCCCTTGCGACTCCGTTGAGAGGCGTGGGTTCAACGAGGTAAGCATGGATAGGAAGCGTGTGCGTGTGTTGATCAGTGGGCGGGTTCAGGGGGTATTCTTCCGCGCTTTCACTCGAGATGCAGCCATTCGGCAAGGCGTGACCGGATGGGTGCGCAACCTTGTCGATGGTCGGGTTGAAGCTGTGTTCGAGGGCGGTGTCACCCAAGTAGACCGGATGGCCGCGTGGTGCCAAGAGGGAAGCCCAGGCAGCCGGGTGGACTATGTAGAGGCCCATCAAGAGCCGTACCAGGGTGAATTTTCATCCTTCGAGATCCGCTACCGAGGCCTATGACGGAGAGAACCCGTGCGAAGAAGACTCGACATTGACTCGAAGACCAATGGTTGGTGCTTGGGAATCGGTTGGAGATAGGGAAACCGCTGCTTGGGCGGATGCAGCAGAATTGCTTGATTACCCTAAAGCCCACATAGGCCGTTAAATGGGGGGTATGCATTCAGCGGTTAGCCTTTGGCTGGATGCGTTGGACAACCTGATCGAGCTTCTTCCGGCTGGAAAAGAGGGCGCTGTATGTTTGAAACGTTAAAAAAGTTCTTGCTGGAATACGACTTGCTGAAGATTCAAGAAGAGTTTCGTAACTTGGATTGGGGTAAAGTCCTATCTACCCCGGCAGTCTGGTTCGTCTCAATACCTCTGGTGGGCTACATGGTCTGGAAGCGCAAGTTCCGCATGATGCTCCTTCTGGCCTCCTTGCTGGTGTTCACCCTCATGCTGCCCCATATGATGCCGGGGACCGGGGAAGACATACCTTTTTCCAAGCTACTCTTGTTCCTTGGAGGAACTCTAGCGCTTGTTCTCATCAATCTCTACTTCGTTTTTATTCGCCGTGATTGACCAGTCCCGGCAGCCCCAAGGTCTGCGACCGATAAGGCCGCTGCGATGGAATGCCGGGACAACTATGGCTCAGCGCTTGTCATCGACGCGTTCTTTGAGTTCCTTCCCCACCTTAAAGAAAGGTAGCCTCTTTGCCTTTACTTCGATGATTTCGACCGGTCTTGGGGTTGCGTCCCTTGTAGCCATCATAGATCTTCACTTTGAAGCTGCCGAACCCGCGGATTTCCACGCGGTCAGAGTTCTCCAGAGCTCTTTCCATACTCTCGAAGGCGATATTGACTGCCTGCTCCGCAGCTTTCAAGGTAACGCCTTCGGTCTTTGCGAGGGTCTCGATCAGTTGACTCTTCGTCATGAGTGAAGCTCCTTCAACGGTGGTTACTGTTGGCCACCCAAGCGTGGCAAAATGCAATCGACCTGGTGCATATAAGGACGCAGTGCTTCCGGTATCATTACAGTGCCGTCTTCCTGTTGATAGTTCTCCAGAATGGCCAGCAAAGTGCGGCCAACGGCTAGCCCTGAACCGTTCAAGGTATGAACGAATTCGGTTCGATTCTGCCCTCTGCGCCTGAAACGGATGCCCGCGCGTCGCGCCTGGAAGTCTTCAAAATTGCTGCAAGAAGATATCTCCCGATAGGTATTCTGTCCGGGCAACCAGACTTCGATGTCGTACGTCTTGGCCGATGAAAACCCCATGTCCCCGGTGCACAGAGTCACGACTCGATAGGGCAGATTGAGTGCCTGCAGGATGGCCTCGGCGCTGGCCAGTAGGGTTTCCAGTTCCTGATAGGAAGTCTCCGGGACCACCAGCTTGACCAGCTCCACTTTGTTGAATTGATGTTGCCGGATGAGCCCCCGGGTATCCTTGCCATAGGAACCTGCTTCGGAGCGAAAACAGGGTGTATAGGCGGTGTAGTATTTGGGCAGGTGTGCTTCCTCCAGGGTCTCGTTCATATGGATGTTGGTCACGGGAACCTCAGCGGTAGGGATCAAGTAGTAGTCAAGACCATCCAGTTTGAAGAGGTCTTCCTTGAACTTGGGAAGCTGGCCGGTGCCCACAAGGCTGGTACTATTCACCAAAAACGGAGGCAGTACTTCGGTGTAGCCGTGCCGTCGGGTGTGCATGTCCAGCATGAAGGTAATCAGGGCGCGCTCCAACGCCGCCCCCATACCCCAATACAGAGTGAAGCGCGCCCCGGTCATACGCGCCGCCCGTTCAAAGTCTAAAATCCCCAGTTTCTCTCCCACTTCCCAGTGCGGTTTGGGAATAAAGGCAAACTCAGGGGGCTTTCCCCAAACCTTGACCACCGCATTGTCATGCTCATCGCCCCCGACCGGAACGCTATGATGCGGCATATTGGGAATATGTAAGAGAATCTCCTTGAATTCCTGCTCGATGTCGGCCAGCTGCTGATCCAGCTCCTTGATTTGCTGGGACACCGTTCGCATCTCCTCGATCCGTAGCGAGGCATCTTGCTGATCGCGCTTCAGTTGGGAGATCTCTTCAGAAGCCACATTCCGGCGATATTTTAGTTGTTCCACCTCTTGAAGAATTTGCCGGCGCCTTTCATCCAGCTCTCGAAAACGGGCCAGGTCGGTATCCATACGGCGATTGTGTAACATGCGCTGCACCAGGTCTAAATTTTCGCGCACGAATCTGAGATCAAGCATGCCATCCAGTCCTCACGAGGCGTGATACCCTAAGCCGCAAATCGCTCACCATGGAAACAAAAGCGGAACTCCGCAGAGGCTCCTCAAGGTCCTGTTCCGGAACAAATCAAATTGTTCAGCAAAATTAGCATCAGCCTAAGCCACCTGTCAATTCTTTTGTGACTTCAACCAGTTGGCTACAAACTAGTCAACTTCAGCACCCGCGACCTCGACGCTATAGTCGCTAAGCTGATTGAGACCCGGCAGGTTATGAAAAACCACCTGAAATGGGACTGTTGCTCTTGAAGCGATGTGGATGTTGGACAGATCCTTGCCTTCACGGTTCATCATCCGGTTCTGAAGCTCGGCTACACCCAGTTTGCTGAGATCCTCTCGGCGCATAACGTTGCCGCAGTAGGCCTTTTGGTTCTGGTAAATTCTGCTGCCAAGGGCATAGAGTTTGCCTTCCACAAGAATGAAACTCACGGATGAAGGGGAGTCGTTACGGACCTCACCTTCCACCACGAAGATCTGCCCAATGTGATCGTTCTCCAAGAAGTACGCCTGCATGGATTCAAGAATGGTCACAGCTACCTTTTCGGTCATGTGTGGTAAACCCTTCTTGGAGCCCCCTACAGCAGAAGGCGCTTGTGAAGACGACCTGGAAGCGCCGGAGAAGAACCAATAAATCCCTGCTCCAGCGGCGACCACAACCAGCAACCCCAACATCCACATGAGCCGAAAATTGTTCTTCCCTTTGGCAACGGGCTGATCTGACGTTCTGGAGGGAATGAATTGCGGCGGCTTGGCACCCAGCGAGATTTCCCTTTCGGGGAGTTCTGGTTCGAGGATTACTTGGTCAATGGCCAAATCCTCTTCTCTAGAAACATAAAAGACATGTTGGCACCGTGAACAGCGGACCTTGCAGCTGAGCCCTTTGATGAGTTGGGGGTCGAGCCGAAATCTGGTTTTGCAGGATTCACAAATAATGATCATTGTGGGTTTTCCTCAGGTCTTGCGATCAAACAGGCAGATTGCTCAGCCGCATCGGCAGCCGGCCTTGGATCCCCAATCCATACTCAATAGTCAGACTGCACTTCGGAGATACCAGTGAGATTGCGATGCTTTTCTGAATAATCCAACCCATATCCAACGATAAAGCCCTTCTCAAGGCGAAAACCCACGTAATCTGCTTGAAACTCAACCTTACGCCGTTCATATTTGTCAATCAGGGCACAGACCCTGATCGACTTGGGGTGTCTGCTGGCGAGGTAGTCCACCAAATATTTCATGGTGTACCCAGAGTCGATGATATCCTCAACTACCAACACGTGACGGTCTTGGATGGGCAGCTCGACATCTTTGCTGATATGCACGGTGCCGCTGGTCTCAGCACCCAGCCCATAGCTGCTCAATCTCACAAAGTCAATCTCTACGGGCACGGTCAGCCGCCGCATCAGATCGGCCAGAAAAACGATGGCGCCCTTCAAGACACCAACCAGGATCACCGGCTTTCCCGCATAATCCAGATTAATCCGATCGGCTAGTCGAGCCACCTGCTGCGTCAATTTGTTCCTCAGAAATACATGGCGTCAAATGATAGCTCTTCATGATGTGTTGATCCTCCGCTCACGAGTCGATTCTGCCAGTTGCCTAGCCGGGCCCTTTGTTCAACATCGCTAAGTTACTGGAAATTGTTCCAAAGGTCAACCATCTCTTTTATTCAACTATCCAAAACCATTCATATTTTTTGCAGCAACCGGAAAGCCTTGGAGCGGACTGCTTGCCATTGATTTTGAAGCGGCAGAGGATTATAAACCGTCTACAATCATTTATTCTCAGAAGGAGACTCGAATGCGCGAACAAGTTGAGAACGCTTTGGCAAAGATTCGCCCCATGTTGGAACGTGACGGCGGCAGCGTGGAATTGGTGGACGTTGATGGATCAATCGTTAAGGTACGGCTTACCGGGGCCTGCCATGGCTGCCCAATGAGCCAGATGACCCTGAAAGCCGGGATTGAACGGATCGTCATGCAGGAAGTCCCGGGCATAACCGAGGTTGTGGCGGTGTAGCGCTGACTGCCACACCATTGGTAGGCTGGCCATTCGCCGGCTTTCTCTACACAAGTTGATTGATCAAAGTCACAGAGCTCATTTGTGGTATGGTTCGCCTCTGGTGATGGTGAACGCTCGATAGAGCTGCTCCACCACCAGGAGGCGAGCGATATCATGAGGAAAGGTCAGCCGCGAAAGGGCCAATACCAGGTCGGCCCTTGTCAGTAGTTTTTCGGAAACACCCAATGCCCCCCCCACAATCACCCAAACATGCCCCACGCCCTGATTCTGCAAACGTTCGAGGAGTGCCGCCAAGTCCTCTGAATTGAGTTCCCGGCCGTTACGATCCCACACCAGCAAGACACCCCGATCTCTGATGACATCCAGGATGCGCTCGCTCTCACGTTCCTGGACGAGCCTCTCGGCAACACCCTTGCTGATCTTCTCTTCCCGGATGACGTGGAGCTCAATGGGCACATAGTGTTGTAGCCGCTTCACATATCTATGGATAGCCTCTTCGAGGTCTGCCTCGGCGGTCTTACCAACAAAAACCAGGTGCAAGCGCAAGGGGACGGCTACCTCTTCACAATCGGGCCACCAGCAGAAACTCCCGATTGCCTTCCGGCCCAAGGATGGGTGACGGCACCATACCACTTATCTGGAGCCCATGCTTCTCACAGAATTCCTGGATATCCCCACACACCAGGGCATGAATTTGTGAATCGCGCACCACGCCCTTTTTTCCTATGTGTTCGCGCCCTGCTTCAAACTGCGGTTTTATCAGAGCAACGAGCTGCCCATGAGGTGAGAAGAAAGGCAAGATGACGGGGATAACCAGCTTGAGGGAGATGAAGGACACGTCTATCGTCGCCAGCTGAATGTCTTCCGGAATTTGTTGGCGCTGGAGATAACGGATGTTCTGACGCTCTAACACGATAACGCGCGGGTCCTGACGAAGGCTCCAGGCAAGCTGTCCATAGCCTACATCAACCGCGTATACCTTTCGGGCTCCATGTTGCAGCAGACAGTCGGTGAACCCCCCGGTTGAAGCTCCCACATCCATGGCCACCAGGCCCTCGGCCGACACCTGCAAGGCTTCCAGAGCATGGGCCAGCTTGACCCCACCACGGCTGACAAAAGGATGGTCTGAGCCGCGGACGGCCACGTCAGCATCTGTATCAACTCGATGTCCTGCTTTGGTAACCACCTGGCCGTTCACTCGGACGTGAGCTGCCAGGATCAACGCTTCCGCCCGCTGGCGGCTGGGGGTCAAACCCCGCTCCACCAGGAGCTTATCTAATCGCATAGATGGTTTGGCCATGGTGTTGCTCGCAGAGTTCCAGGGCCGCACGTTCGATCCCTTGGGCATCGATTCCCAGCAATTCACGGAGGGTTGCCTGAGAACCATGGATAACAAATTCATCGGGTAAACCCAAGCGTCTAAATCGTTTTGGGAAGAAGGACGCCTCATGGAACATCTCTAAAACCGCTGAACCAAAACCGCCCTGCAAGGCATTCTCTTCAATGGTCATCACGCGACCAATCTTCTTCGCCAGACGCAGAAGCAACTCCTGATCCAGAGGCTTGACAAAACGGGCGTTCACCACGGTGGCTTCAATTCCCTGCTGGTGCAATTGATCGGCTGCTTCCATGGCCGGATGGACGGTAGAACCAATGCCGATCAGCAAAACATCGTCGCCCTCTCGCAAGACCTCCGCTTTGCCAACGGCAAGCGGCTCCAATTCCTCCTTCAGCGGTATCCCGACGCCATTGCCGCGCGGATAGCGCAACGCAATCGGACCCGGAAAGTCGACGGCGGTTTTGAGCATCTGCTGCAGCTCGCCTTCGTCCTTGGGAGCCATGAGCACCATATTGGGGATGTGGCGCAAGAACGACAGGTCGAAGGCACCATGATGTGTTGGGCCGTCCTCCCCCACCAAACCGCCACGGTCCATGGCAAACACCACCGGGAGTTTCTGCAGGCACACGTCGTGGACGATCTGATCGTAGGCCCGCTGTAGAAAGGTAGAATAGACCGCCACCACCGGTTTAAACCCTTCGGTGGCAAGCCCGGCGGCGAAGGTCACGGCATGCTGTTCGGCAATGCCGACATCAAAGAACCGCTCCGGGTAACGGCCGGCAAACAAATCCAGTCCGGTCCCTTGAGGCATTGCCGCGGTAATCGCTACGATTCTGGGATCACGTTCCGCCAGTTGGGTGATGGTCTTGCCGAACACCTCCGTGTAGGATGGTGGGCAACCCGCTTGCGAGCACGATTTGCCGGTGGCGACATCGAAGGCCCCGAGGCCGTGAAAGCGCGTGGGATCGCACTCTGCCGGTTCGTAGCCCTTGCCCTTCTGGGTCCAGACGTGCACCAGCACCGGTCCTTCCAGTTCCTTGGCGGTCTCGAAGGTGTCAATCAATTCATCCAAACGGTGGCCCTTGATGGGGCCAATGTAGTGGAACTTGAGCGCTTCAAAAAGCATTCCCGGAGTGAAGAACGCCTTGAGGGATTCCTCACTGCGCTTGAGGATCTGCAAGATATTGGGCCCCACTCCCGGAATCGAATTGAGCACATTTTCGAAATGGCGCTTCATATTCATCACGGTGCGGGTAGACAGCTTGCGGCTTAGAAACGACGAAAGGGCACCAACGTTGGGAGAGATAGACATCTCGTTGTCGTTCAGCACCACGATCAGGTCCTTATCCAGGTCACCGGCGTGATTCATGGCTTCAAAAGCCATACCGCCGGTCATACTGCCATCCCCGATGACAGCGATAGCACGGTTGGAGCACCCCTTAAGGCACTTGCCCACCCCAATACCCAGCGCCGCCGAAATCGATGTGCTGGAATGGCCGGTGCCAAAAGCGTCGAATTTACTTTCCTCCCGCTTGGGAAAGCCGCTGATCCCTTGAAACTGCCGAAGCGTTTCAAAACGTGCCTTGCGCCCCGTGAGCAACTTGTGCGCGTAGCTCTGATGGCCGACATCCCAAACGATTCGGTCATAGGGAGCGTTGAACACGTAGTGAATCGCCAGGGTTAGTTCCACCACGCCCAAGTTGGGGGCTAAATGACCGCCGTGGCGAGCAACGGTAGCGACTATGACATCGCGCAGTTCCCGAGCCAGTTGCTCCAGCTCCGGCAGGGTCAATTTCTTCAAATCTGCCGGGGACTCGACACGGTTGAGCAATCCAACCGGATGATTCATGCTCATACTATCTCTTGGATCCTTGTCCTTCAACTTCCCACCTCCAAAGCCGGCATATCAAAAAACCTGGGAATCAGTCCGGCCTTCCAGTCAGTCTGGCAGACTCCCCAGCCGGAACATATCTGATGGACTCACTGCCATGGACACTGGCTCACGCCTTGCGAACGAGCAAATACCGGGCCAGAGCCCGCAACGGCTCAGCCTTGGCATCAAAAGAAGCCAAGGCAGCCCAGAGCCTCGTCCACATGATCACGGGCGGCCTCCTTGGCTCGACCCAGACCCGTCAACACCGGATAGGTCTGCTTATTCTTGGCGGCATCAGATCCAGGGGTCTTCCCCATGACCGCCGCATCGCCTTCAATATCCAGGACATCGTCGGTGATCTGAAAGGCCAGCCCAAAATGATGTCCATAACGGGTCAACTGCCGGACTTGCTGGGGCGAGCCACCTCCAAGCAGCGCCCCGATCTCCAAAGACGCGCTGATGAGCGCCCCGGTCTTGCGAATATGCATATATTCCACCATGGCCAGATCCACCTGGCGGTTCTCGCATTCCAAGTCTATCACCTGTCCGCCGATCATGCCCCGATAGCCCGAGGCCTTCACCAAAACATGCACGGACTCCAGAAGTCTATCCGCCGGCATCATGGTGCTTGGTTGCACACCCGCGATCAAGCCAAAGGCCTCGGTGAGCAGATTGTCGCCGGCCAAGATCGCCATGGCTTCGCCAAAAACCTTGTGATTCGTGGGCTTACCGCGGCGGAAGTCGTCATTGTCCATGGCGGGCAGATCATCATGGATGAGCGAATAGGTGTGGATGAATTCCAGGGCACAAGCCGCCGGCATCACCGCCTGCCAGTCGCCACCCACCACTTCCGCGGCCTGCAGGCAAAGGATGGGGCGCAGCCGCTTGCCGCCGGCAAACAGGCTGTAGCGACTGGCTTCCAGCAGGTTCTTCTCCAGCCCTGCCGGAGTCGGCAGACACTGTTGCAGAGCCTGATCCACCTGGGCTTTGCGTTCTGCTAAATGCGCCTTCAGATCGAATGAAGACTCCTGCATCATCCTTCTTCATTCCCTCTATGGGGATCGATTCGATTGTGCTGTGTTTACTAACACGCACTGGATGATCTTTCCAGACCTAGTTTGCAGTGTCGGAAATATGGGTCAAGATCCGATATCTTCGCGGTTGGGGGGATAGCCTCTGGTGCCGGTTGTGTCGCTTGGCTCAGCCGCTGGCGGTGTTTCGTAATCCGTGGTCGTCCATCCTGCAGGCCCGTTCTTGACCAGCATCTGCACGCGGTTTTCCGCCTCATCCAGTTTCTGGTTGCAGACGTTGACCAGGCGCACACCCTCCGCAAAAGCCTCCATGGCCTCCTCCAAGGGAAGGCTGCCACGCTCCAGCTTCTCAACGATCTTTTCCAGTCTTTTTAGGGATTCTTCAAACGGTTCCGTCTTCTTGCGGCTCACGTGTCCTCATCTCCTCCATCAACGACCCAGTTCCGACCTGTTTCTTTTCCACCAAACACTCCAAGGCCCCTTCGGCCAATTGCACGCGTATCGTTTGTCCCAGCTTCACCATGGCCTCACTGGTAACGATTTTTTCCCCAGGCAGGCGATAGGTGATGGAATACCCTCTTTCCAGGACGGCAAGTGGATTGAGGCTCTGCAGTCGAACTAGAGTCTGACGCAGTCGTGCCTGACATCTTTCCAGGGCGAGCTGCTGCTGCCAGTGCAGTTCTTTGGCGCGCTGTCGAAGCCGTTCCCGACAATCCCGAATACGACCGGCCGGGTGACAAAATGCCAGGTGCTGATGCTCCCGGCCAACATCTCCTCTGGCCTGGTTGATTCGATGGTTCCAGGCCAGGTGCAAACGGCTAAACCGATCATCGACAAAGAGTCTCAGGTCAGCCAGACGTTTGCGCGGATCAATCAGGCGCTGATGCAGAAAACCCAGCATCCGCCGCGGGGATTCCAGCCGCTGCTGGGCGAATCGTATCAAGCGCGCCTGGCGATCCTTGAGGTTCTGCTGGATCTGACTCAGCCGGGTTACAGCCCACTCCGCCGCGGCTGTCGGCGTAGGGGCGCGGAAATCCGCCACCAGATCAGCAATGGTCCAGTCGATTTCGTGCCCCACCGCCGAAATGATGGGCACGCGAGTGCGGGCCATGGCACGCGCCACGATCTCTTCGTTGAAGGACCAGAGATCTTCCAGGCTGCCCCCGCCCCGCCCCACGATCATCACATCCCAGTGGTAGGCATCCGCAAGCCCGTTGACCACATCAATGGCTTCGGCAATTTCGCCGGCCGCTCCCGCGCCCTGCACCCGCACGGGACAAAGTGTGACCGTGATCGGGTAGGGAGCACGCTGCAACACCTTCAAGATATCGCGGATCGCGGCACCGGTGCCGGAAGTCACCAGCGCGATCCGCTGAGGGCAGACCGGCAGCGGCTTCTTGCGTTGGGGATCAAAGAGGCCTTCGGTCTCGAGCTTCTTCTTGAGTTGTTCGAAGGCCAGCTGCAACTGCCCGAAACCGAGTGGTTCCATGACATCGATGATGAGCTGATACTCGCCGCGCGGCTCATAGACGCTGATTCGTCCCTGGCAGACCACCTGAAGACCATCCTCGGGGGCAAAACGCAAAGCACGCTGCTGGACGCGAAACAGCACAGCCCGAATTTGGCTGTGTTCATCTTTCAAGGTGAAGTAGCAATGCCCCGATGCCGGCATGCGGAAATTGGAAATCTCGCCCTTGACCCATACAAACCGGTAGTGGCCTTCCAACAGCCGTTTGATCTGGCTGTTGAGCTGGCTCACGGTAAACACATTGCTCTGTTCCAGATCTTCGGCAGGCATGATCCGCTGAGATTCTTCAAAACTCCGTTGTCCGTGAAGCTTGTCCCTCACCTGTTATCCTCAATCAAGGCATCGTGGTGCCTCATGTGAACAACCGTGGATCCATCGCGTCCCGCAGACCTTCGCCGACAAGATTATAGGCCGTGATGCTGAGGAAAATAGCCAGGCCCGGAAAGGTCGTAAGCCACCAGGCAAATTCAATGTAATCGCGGCTCTGTGACAGGATGTCGCCCCAGCTGGGGGTGGGCGGCGGCACCCCAAAACCCAGGAAGCTCAGGCTGGATTCCGTCAGGATGGCTCCGGCAATGCCGAATACGGCGGAAACCAGCACCGGCGCCATGGCATTGGGCAGCATGTGCAGAAAAATGATGCGACCGTGAGATGCTCCCAGCGCTCGCGAAGCCATGACAAAATCCAGCCGCTTGAGCTTCAGGAATTCGGCCCGGACAAAGCGCGCCACTCCGGTCCAGCCGGTCACACCGATGACCACCATGATGTTGTAGATACTCGGCGGCAGAAAAGCGATGATGGTAATGATGAGGAAAAAGGTCGGGATGGTAAGCAGGATCTCGATCACTCGACTGATGGTATGATCAATCCAGCCGCCGAAATACCCGGCCAGTGCCCCGAGTACAATGCCGATCACCAAAGCAATCCCTACGGCCACAAAACCCACCGAAAGCGAAATTCGTGAACCATGGATCATCCGGCTCAAGACGTCGCGTCCGCGGTCATCGGTACCGAACCAGTGCCTGCGGCTGGGTCCTTCCAGGTTCTCCAGCAGGTTGTATTCCGTCGGGGAATAGGGAATCGGTGGCCACACCGAAAAATCAGCTGGTCCCATCTGATCGCGGATTTCCTTCCAGGTGTACCAACCAATGCCCGCTTCCTGTGACCACACCGGACAATACCAGTGCCCTTGGTAGCGCAGCACCAGAGGGCGGTCATTGGCCAGTACCGGGGCCAGCAGCGCGATGGCAAAGAGCGCCGTCGTCACCCACAGTCCCAACATGGTGAGCGGGCGCCGACGGAAATGGTGCCACACCATCTGCCAATAAGTTCTGGGTGATTCAGTGCTGCCCATGGCGCGATTACTCCAGCTTGATCCGCGGATCCAACGCGGCGTACAGGATGTCTGACAGCAACAGCCCGACCAGGGTAAGCATGGCCGAAATCGTGACGATGGCCATGATCACCGGATAATCCCGGGACAGCACCGCTTCAAAGGACAATTGACCCATTCCCGGGATCGAAAAGATGCTTTCGATAATCACACTCCCCCCGAACATTCCGGGAAGCAGAAAGGCCAGCAGCGTCACAATGGGAAGCAGGGCATTTCGAAGGGCGTGTTTGTAGATCACCACCCGCTCCCTCAAACCTTTGGCGCGAGCCGTGCGGATGTAGTCCTCGCGAATGACTTCCAGAATCCCGGAACGCGCCAGCCGCGACAGATAGGCAAGACCGCCATAGGTAAGACAGGCTACCGGCAGCACCAGATGCCACAGACGGTCAAGGAACCATTTGGAAAATGACCAGGATTCAGCTCCAAGAGCGGATATCCCGTAGACAGGAAACACATCCCAGAAATCCCCGCCACCTAGAAACATAATGAGCAGCACTGCCACCCAGAAACTGGGGAGAGAATAGAGCACAAAGAAGACCACCGTGAGCACCCGGTCTTGCCAGGAACCACTATGGGTAGCTGAATAAATCCCGCACGGGATGGCGATCAGGTACACCAGCAGAATGGAGATGATGTTGATTTGCAGCGTAACCGGCAAGCGTTCGGCAATCTTGTCCCAGACCTTGCGATGATCCTTGTAGGAAGTGCCGAAATCGAAGGTGATCACCCGTTTCACCCAAAGCAGGTACTGGATCGGGATGGGTTTGTCTAGACCATAGAGCTTTTTGGTCTGTTCAATGATCTGCTGCGAGATGGCATTGTCGGAGACCTGGCCCTCACCGGTCATGCGCAGCTTGAGCAGGGCCGGATTGCCGGGTGCTAACTGGATGATGAGAAAAGTAATCAAGGTGATCCCCAGAAGAGTCGGGATGACCTGCAGAAGCCGTTTGACCAGGAAGAGTCTTCATAATGGGTTCCGTCTTCCCTGTCCAGAATCAAGGCCGAACCGCACAGCACAACCTCTCAATCCTTACCGCCATGCGATCGCAGCTCGCCTACGGGTTCGTAAACATCCTGAGGTGGATCGTTTCGGCTTGTCGCCCTCACGCTCTCAAGCCCTCGCGGCACCACCTCACGGCTGCCGGTAACGCTGCAAATCGTGCGGCACCCACCATTCTCTGGGCACCATACCCATGGGATAAACGTGCACATTGGCGAAGCGCCTATCCACGGCCACCAGTGCTTCGAGGGTAAACAGGAAGGTGTAGGGTTGCTCCTCATGAATGATTTCGTGGAAGCGATGGTACATCTGGCGGCGCTTGGTTTCATCGAATTCCTGGCGGCCCTCCACAATGATGCGATCGGCCTCTTCATTAGCAAAGCCGACAAAATTGGACCCCTTGTCCGTCTGCGATGAATGCCAGACCTGAAAGGGATCGGAGTCCCAGCCGAGGCTCCAGCCCAACGTGCAGGCGTCGAATTCGCGGGAATCAATCTTCTGAATGAACACGGCCCATTCCAACTTGCGGATACGCATCTTGATACCCACCTGTTTCAAGTTTTCCTGGAGAATGGTAGCCAGTTGCTCGGCGAATTTCGATCCGGCGGAAATCACGAATTCAAATTCAAACGGAGTGCCGTCCCGGTCGAGGATTCGGTCCCCATCGTGGTCAGCCCACCCGGCTTCGTTGAGCAATTCCAGAGCCCTTCTCGGATCATACGGATAGGGCGTGATCGCTTGGTTGTAATCGGGGCTGTTCACATAGAACGGACCGGAAACCACCGTACCCAGTCCGAAAAGGATCTTTTGCAGGATCGGCTCCCGGTTGATCAGCATGGTCATGGCCTGGCGCACGTGTCGATCCTGAAACAAGGGTCGACGCAGATTCCAGCCGATAAAGCTGTAACTAGGAAGGTAATACTTCAATTTCTGAAAATCTTGCTGAAAACGCTTGCCCCGAGTTTGCATCGACCATTGGATGGGACGCAGGCTCATAACATCGAGGCCGTGCTGTTTGAGCACCTCGAGGGCCACAGTGGAATCGGTCACGACCTTGAAGACGATGCGCTGCACATGCGGTTTCGTTCCCCAGTAGCGGTCGTTGCGTTCCAGGACAATCTGTTCGCCGGTGTCCCATTTGATCAGCCGGTAAGGACCCGTTCCCACCGGCTTGCGACCGATGGGATGCAGATTGAAATCATCGGCTTCGGCAAACAGGTGCGCCGGTACAATGGACATCTCACCGCAGACTTCCAGTGCCCGGTAGTAGGGAACGCGATAGTGGTAACGCACGGTGTAATCGTCCACCATTTCCAATTGGTCGATGTCTCGGTAGTAATTGCGCTGATGGGCGGCGTCCACCTTGGGGTCCTGAATGCGTTGGTAGGAAAACACGACATCCCGGGCCGTAAAAGAAGCGCCATCCTGCCAGGAAATGCCTTTCTTCAGGTGAAATGTATAGGTGAGATGGTCGTCAGCCACATCCCAGGATTCGGCCAGCTCAGGAACAAGCTTCAGGGTCTTCTCATCTCGCTTCAGCAGCGATTCGTAAATATATTGGTTGATCTGGGAAGCGTAGGCGTCGGTAGCGGTAATCGGGTTCAGCGTGGCGGGTTCGGCGCTAAGATGGGCGATGAGCCAATCACCATCGACAGGTGTGGTCGAATCCTGGGTGGCGACGGCCAGCCTCGCGGCCACAAACCATCCCAGCAATAGAGCGGCAACACCGGCCAGGAAACAAACCCTTCGCATGCTGGACTACTTCATTCGGCGTTTGGGTGGTGACTGCCAATGTGGAGCCGAAAGCACTTGCGTCTGCACCCTCTCCAGGGTCCTTGACGGTTGCTTGTAGCACAGCGCTCAAGGTTCAACAAGGGGGGGTATTCCATGCGAAGTCCCGAAATTCCTTAACGGAGAGCCAAATAGACCGGTCCTCCTCGTGGTCATAATCGCTGCTCATATGCAGATGCACGTTCATTGAGGTAGCAAGGCCAAGGGAATCTCCTTCTCCATGGCGCTGAAGAAGCGTGGCATGAAGACGACCCTTGACCCTGGCACGAGGTTCACAACGCGTTGACGTCGATTCCCCGAATGAACGCCCGTACGCTCTCCATGAATTCATCCGGTTTCTCGACTTTGCTCACGGCCGCTGCCTCTTCTTTGACATTGCTACCGATAACGTTGGTCTCATCGGTTGGGACCGGGCTCAAAGGTTCAACTTGCCGTTGGGCATCCAGGGCTTCCACCAGGCTATCTTCTACCCGATAGTGCTCCTTGGCACTCATGATTGTATCGTTTGTGTTGCCGTTCATGGTCATCTCCTCACTTTCATATGCGCGGGCTCCCAGTGGTTGGCTCCGGCGTCTCTAAGAACGTAAGCACATGGATTTTGTCCGTAAAGGGCCTCCAACGTTTTTTCCCTGAAGGCCAGAAGAAGTTCATGGTCTGGTATGGCTCAGCCTCACCGGTGTTCCGGTTTTGACTCCCAGCTGTTTTCCGGCATGCTGTTGGTTCGCGGCTATTTCCAGGTAGCCGTGGCTGCCGATGAGCGCCATCATGGTCCCGAAGGGCTGCTCGCCATACGTCATGGTGAGTCCGTTCAGTTTGACCCCTTCGATCTCTATCTGCAGCTCGGTTGCCGGAGCAAAGTCGCTCACCGTCTTCTCATCGAGATTGGTGATGACGTTGCCGAAATGGTCCACATGGATCACCTCTCCCCGCAGAGTTCGATCACCACGCACCATGGTAGTCCAGCCGGCAATGTGCGGCTCCCAGGGAGGCCCCAGCCTTTCCATGGCCACCCCTGCAGCCAGGTGGGCGGCTACCGGAGCGAAGATATCGCGACCATGAAAGGTGGGGCTGACCGGTGAACGCCAGTACTGTGAATTGTCCAAGGAATGGGCATGCCATTGCGGTTCTTTGCGGCAAACCCATGAAAACAAACCGTTATCAGGTCCCACCAGGAAGTGGTCAGGCGTTCGTAACACCAATCCCTGTCGTTTGGTCCCGACCCCCGGATCCACAATCGCCAGGTGGATGGTGCCGGGTGGGAAATCCTGGTACACGGTGCTCAGCAGAAATGCCCCCGAGCGCACATCCTGGGTTTGAACCAGGTGAGAAATGTCAACGAGGCGCACGTTGGGGCAAATACCCAAAATGACCCCCTTGAGGCTGGCCACGTAGCCATCTTTGAGTCCAAAATCGGTCAGGAGCGTGATGATTGGTGCCATGGTCCATGTACCCCGATTCATTCGCCAGCTCGCCGGCCCGAGTCCGTCTCTGCCGCTCTTATAAGGAGTGGATAAACCAACACCGTCCATGAACAATATCGGCACATTAGACGTTCTCCATAAATGGTGTGGAAGGCGAAGACCATTGCTTCATCCTTGGTCGAACCCGACAGGGCCTGGAAGGCATTGTGAGGCATACCCAGGGCGGATCGGACCAACGTCCCCGTGACAAATCACCGGCATTCAGACCGGCGCTCGCATCAGCCGGCCCGAACTCGAAGCTGAACACTCTGGAAAGGGTCGCCCCCTGCTAGCACAACAATCTGAAGGTGTCAAAACGTTTGGATCGGTTGGATCGGCCTGTTACAATGGGTTATGATGAACATAGGCAAGTGTTTCGGAGCACCTCCGGCTGCCCCGGGTAGTACGGGAAATGAACTGCCACCACCATGAACGAGGAGAGAAAATGACAGCCCAAGAATACGATGCCAAGGAACTGATCCATTTTGCCGTGGACACCATTCAGCAGGCCGGAGAACTGGCGCTTCGGTATTATGGCAAGGGCAATCCCGAAATCAAGTTCGATGAAGAACTGGTTACCGAAGCAGAGCTCAACCTTTCCGACTTTTTTCGGAACCAACTCCGCGCGAAGTTCCCTGAGCACCGTATCTTTGGTGAAGAGACCATGGCCGAGGGATATACTCACGACGCCGGTGGCTATGTGTGGGTGTTTGATCGGCTCGATGGAGTGGCCAACTTCCAGGCTGGGATTCCGGTTTGGGGGATCTCCATGGCGCTCTTGGAGAATTTCTGGCCCGTCCTGGGCGTGTTCTATATGCCGGTAACCAAGGACTTGTTCTATGCCCAAGCCGGCGATCAGGCCTTCCACGGCGATCGCAAGCTCCGCATTCCCGATCAACCGGAGGTCAACAACGAGAGCCTGCTATTCACCTATTCCCGCTTCAACAACCACTACCGCACATCTTTCCCCGGCAAAATCCGCAACCTGGGATGCACCGCGGCGCACATTTGCTACGTGGCCCTTGGCCGTGCCGAAGCAGCGCTGATGGGGCATGTTTCTTACCAGGATCTGGCTGCGGCGCAAATCATTCTGGAAGCGGCCGGGGGCGAGATCCGCAAGGTGGATGGCAGCAAATTCCAGCTCAACGAACACCTGGACGGCGGACGCATCGACGACCATCTGATGGCCGCCCGCAAGGGTAAGCACGAGGAGCTACGACATTACCTCAAGGAGAGCGCGTGATCCTGGGCACCTAACGGAGAGTCTCCACCCCCAATGTTGTTGACTTAGCAGTCCCTTCCGATCATAGCGGGCTGGGGATGAACCCCGCCCCTACAGCACCAAATGACGATTGACGTAGGGGCGGGCTTTATGCCCGCCCGAGCCGATGGGCTTAAGTCAAAGCTGAGCTCCACACTCTTCCGTTTACTGATGCTTCCATGCGCGAACATGAGCCTGAGATCGAAAGGAGAACCAAACCAGCAAGCGGATGCCTCGTATCCGGGGGATGGCCGGCATTCCTGTCAACCGCCCGCCGTATCAGGTAACATGCCGATCTCTTCAGCATCGGAACTGTCTGCGAAGATCGATTCTTGGATGATTTTCTCAGCCACGGCGTCAAGGTGCGCCTGGAGTTCCTTGTCGATCTCTTCGAATTCGGGCCACAGGGTCTTATCGACAAATCCCTTGGAAACCCTTGCCATAACGGTGTTATACCGTTGCCGATAATAGCGGTAAGGCCTGATGTCGTAACGCCGCAACAGAGCGACCAACAACTTCCTGGACCAACCGTTGTTCAGCGTGAATTTGTACTCTATGGGAGGATCGGCCACTTCGTATTGCCGTATCTTCTCCCTGATCCTTTGACGGGCGCCATCCGCCGCAATCCGCTCCCCTTCCGTGGCTGCGCCGGCATGCAGGGCTTCGATAAGTCTCAGCTTTTCAATCAGCTTTCTGACAGTACTCATGTTCCGTCCTCAAGTGGCGGAAGCATTCTTTTCCGACTGCTGAATCTTGGCCCAGGTATCGCGCAAGGTCACCGTACGGTTGAAGACCAGGGCATCGCTTTTCGAATCCACCGCGTCCACACAGAAATATCCGAGCCGTTCAAACTGAACTCGGCTTCCCGGGGCGGCCTCCGCCAATGACGGTTCCACCCAGCAGGATTTGAGCACTTCCAGGGAACTGGGGTTGAGGAAGGCTTTGAAACCCAGATTCTCAGGATCGTCGCTGGGGTCGGGTTGAGTGAGAAGCCGGTCGTAGAGGCGCACTTCGGCGGGCTTGGCGTGGGCGGCCGACACCCAGTGCAGGGTGGCTTTGACCTGCCGCCCGTCGGGAGCATTCCCACCACGTGTGGCCGGATCATAGGTGCAGCGGAGTTCCATCACGTCACCCGTTTGCGGGTCCTTCACCACATCGACGCACTTGATGAAGTAGCCGTAGCGCAGCCGCACCTCACGACCCGGCGCCAGGCGGTAGAACTTCTTGGGAGGATCTTCCATGAAGTCGTCTCGTTCGAGGTATAGTTCCCGCGAAAACGGCACCAATCGGGTGCCCATGGCCGGATCTTCCGGGTTGTTGATGGCATCCAGATAGTCCACCTGTCCTTCGGGGTAGTTCTCGATCACCACCTTGAGCGGCCGGAGCACCGCCATGACCCGCGGGGATTCCCGGTTCAGGACCTCGCGCACGCAATATTCGAGCAGCGCCATGTCCACCAGGCTTTCCCGCTTGCCCACGCCGATGCGTTCACAGAAGTTGCGGATCGCTTCGGGGGGATAGCCGCGCCGCCGCAGGCCCGCCAAGGTGGGCATGCGTGGATCATCCCAGCCGCTCACGTGGCCCTCCTGCACTAGTTGCAGCAGCTTGCGCTTGCTCATCACGGTGAAGGCCAGATTGAGGCGGGCAAACTCGATCTGCTGCGGGTGGTAGACATTCAGCTCGTCCAGGAACCAATCATAGAGGGGGCGATGGTCTTCGTATTCCATGGTGCAGATGGAATGGGTGATGCCCTCGATGGAATCACACAGCCCATGGGCGTAATCGTACATGGGATAGATGCACCACTGGGTGCCGGTGCGATGGTGCGGGTCCTTGCGGACACGATACATCACCGGATCACGTAGATTGAGGTTACCGGAAGCCATGTCGATTTTGGCACGGAGCACATGTACGCCCTCATCAAAGTCCCCAGCACGCATCCGCTGAAACAGGTCCAGATTCTCCTCCACGGAACGGTCCCGGTAAGGGCTCTCCTTGCCCGGCCGCGTCAGGGTTCCACGGTGCTCCCTGATTTCATCGGCACTCAGGCTGTCCACATAGGCCTTGCCCAGCTTGATAAGCTGAATCGCCCACTGGTACAGCCGTTCAAAGTAGTCCGAAGCGTAGTAGAGCCGATCACCCCAGTCGAAACCCAGCCAGCGGACATCCGCCTGGATCGATTCGACGTACTCGATGTCTTCCTTGCTGGGGTTGGTGTCATCGAATCGGAAATTGCACTGCCCACCGAATTCGCTGGCAAGCCCGAAGTTGAGGCAGATGGATTTGGCATGGCCGATATGCAGGTAACCGTTGGGTTCGGGGGGAAAACGCGTGATCACCCGGCCGCTGAATTTGCCGTTCTGGTTGTCTTCGAGGATGATATTGCGGATGAAATTGGATGGGGCGATACCGTTGGCACTCATGCGACGACTCCCTGAATCTTGGATGTTTTCATGGTAAGGACGCTTCCCGGCGCGATGTGTAGGGCCGATACGACCACCTTTAATTGGTCCTCAATCCGCATGGCTTGTCAATGAAAATCCGAGCGGGAGGTTGCCACGGCATGCCACGGAGCGCATCCAGACCTTGGTGCACCTGGATGTCACAGGCGAAAAAACCCCGAAAAGTAAGGCAACGAAGACTCTTATCCAGCACGGAATGAGTGATCTAGGGAAAGAATCGCCTGCTTGACATATTACATAGTATCTGATATGTGAAGCCATTATGGCAAAGACAACCCACAATAAAAAAGAAGCGAAAGCCGAAGTCACTCGTCGTAGCATTTTGGTGGCGTCAAGCCGCCTGTTTGCCCGCCGCGGCTACCACAAGACCACCATTGCCGATATTGCTCAGGCCATTGGCCTCACCTCGGGAGCCATTTTCCACCACTTTTCCTCCAAGGACGCCCTGCTGGAAGCCGTGGTGGCCTGGCTGGCTCGAGGGATCACTGTCTATTCCGACTATCTCAACCGGACCCCCGCTCCGGGGTCTACTACCGTCGAAGGTCTCATCGCCATCATGTGCGATCATTTCCATCGCCAACCCGAAGCCACCATCTGTCTGGCGGCGCTGGCCACCGAATTTGCCGGTAGCCATCATCCCATGGAGGCCACCCTCAAACAGGTCTACGAAGACTTCGTCGGCACCTTCGCCCGCGTTCTGGAGAAACATCCCAAGGTACGTGATCCACGTGCCGCCGCCATCGCTTTCGTGGGATCGGTCCAGGGCATTGCCATCCAGGGTCTGCTGCGCGAACACGAACACACCATCGATGACCTGGCGAATGCGTTCCTGACGCTGTTCGCCGAATGGTAGGGATTGACCCTCCGGCCATGGCCAGCGGGTTTGCAGAGAAATCATTTCGATCAAAACGGACCAACCATCAACAGGAGGACCTTATGGAAATCAAGAAACTATGCGTATTGGGAGCCGGCATCATGGGGGCCGGTATTGCTCAGGTGGCAGCCGAAGCCGGCCTTGACGTGGTCATGCGTGATATCGAAGACCGCTTCGTCGAAAAGGGCATGACCACCATCAAAGGCAATCTGGATCGGGCGGTGTCCAAGGGCAAGATGGATGCGGCCGCGGCTTCCGCCATTTTGTCCCGCGTTCAGGGAACCACCGATTTGAAAGCGGCCGCGGCCGATGCCGACTTCGTCATCGAGGCCGTCGTGGAAGTGATGACCATCAAGAAACAGGTGCTCAAGGAGCTCGACACACTGTGCCGGCCGGATACCGTCATCGCCTCCAATACCTCGGGACTATCCATCACCGAAATGGCCGCGGCGACCACTCGGCCGGACCGCATCATCGGCATGCACTTCTTCAATCCGGTACCGGTGATGAAGCTGGTGGAACTCATTCGAGGCTTTGTCACCAGTGATGCTACCTTCGCCACCACCAAGGCGATCACCGAGAAGTTCGGCAAGACCCCCATTGAAATCAAGGAAGCCCCTGGGTTTGCCGTCAACCGCATCCTCTGTCCCATGATCAATGAAGCGGTTTTTGTCTATTCCGAAGGGATCGCCTCGGCGCAAGACATTGACCGTGGCATGGTACTGGGCGCCAATCATCCCATCGGCCCACTGGCACTGGCCGACATGGTGGGTCTGGACACCCTTTTGCTGGTGCTGGACGGGCTGCACCAGGAACTGGGCGAAGACAAGTACCGGCCCGCGCCGCTGCTGCGCAAAATGGTCCGCGCCGGCCACCTGGGTCGCAAAACCGGCCAGGGTTTCTATGATTACCGCCAATAGGGCCTCGTCCGTCCCTATACCGACGGGTGTTGTCCTGAGCCAGATCACTTCAAAAACCAAGGAGAAACAGCCATGCAATACGATCTTACCGAAGAACAACGCATTTTGCAGAATATGGTTCGGCGACTGGCTAAGGAAAAGGTGGCTCCAGGGGCCGCGAAGCGCGATGAGGACGGCAAGTTCGACTGGTCCATGGTGGAGCTGATGCGGGAAAACGGCCTTTACGGCATCGATTTCCCCGAAGCCTACGGCGGTTCGGAAGCAGGCCTCCTGGCCCTGGCCATCGTCGTCGAAGAATTGAGCAAGGTGGATGCCTCCGCCGGGCTGCTCATCGCCGACCAGGAATTGGGGTGTCTGCCCATCATGTTGGCCGGGAATGAAGCCCAAAAGGAAAAATACCTGCCGAAGCTGGCGAGTGGTGAACACCTTGGCGCTTTTGCCCTCACCGAACCGTCCGCCGGCTCCGATGTGGCCCGGCTGCGCTGCCGTGCCAAACGGGACGGCGATTCCTATATCCTGAACGGGAGCAAGACCTTCATCACCAATGGTGGCGTGGCCGATGTGGTGACCGTCTACGCCGTGGTCGATCCGGAAAAGCCGCAGCACAAAAACGCCGGGGTCTTCATCGTGGAAAAGGGAACGCCGGGTTTTTCGGTGGGCAAGAAGGAAAACAAGATGGGCATCCGCTGGTCGGAAACCGTGGAACTCATCTTCGAAGACTGCCGGGTGCCGGCGGAAAACCTCCTGATGCAGGAAGGCGACGGCTTTGCCGTGATGATGAAGACCCTGAATTTCTCGCGCCTCGGCGTCGCCGCGCAAGCTTTGGGCATTGCCGCCGGCGCGCTGGAATACGCGGTTGCCTACGCCAAGGAGCGGGAAGCCTTTGGCCAACCCATCATTCGGCATCAGGGGATCGGTTTCAAGCTGGCCGACATGGCGATGCGCACCGAAGCCGCCCGCCAGATGCTCTACAAGACCTGCGCCCTGATGCAGGAGCTGCCCAAGGACATGAGCCGCATCGGCCCCGAGTACATTCGCATGGCTTCCATGGCCAAATGCTACTGTGGGGATGTGGCCATGTGGGTCAGCACCGAAGCCGTCCAGGTGCTCGGTGGCTACGGCTACATCAAGGAATACCCGGTGGAACGCATGATGCGGGATGCCAAGATCACCCAGATCTATGAAGGCAGCAACGAAATTCAGCGAATCGTGATCGCCAACACCCTGTAGGTACTGAGGAGTTCGAACCGTGAGCAGAGAAAACGATGTCGTCATGGTGTCGGCAGCCCGCACCGCCATCGGCAAGTTCGGGGGCGCACTCAAGGAGGTCCGGGCTCACCAACTGGCGGCGCACGTCATGAAGGAAGCCCTGCGGCGGGCCAACAACCTGGACCCGCACCTGCTGGGGGATATTATCGTCGGTGACTGTGTCCAGTGCTTTGATGAAGCCAACACCGCTCGCACCGCCCAACTGGCGGCGGGCATTCCCTTCGAGGTGCCCGCCTTCACCGTCCAGCGCCAGTGCTCATCGTCGATGCAGGCGCTCAATTCCGGAGTGCAGCAGGTTCGCTGCGGCGATTCCGAAGTGGTGCTGGTGGGCGGGGTGGAATCCATGAGCAGCGGTCCCTACTACCTGCCCGGGGCCCGCTGGGGGATGCGCCTGCAAAACCAGGAAGTGGTGGATGCGGTCTGGGAGATGCTTCATTCCGGCAGCGGTGTTCTGGGAGAACGAATGATCATGGGGATCACTGCGGAGAACCTGGCGGCCAAATACAACATCTCCCGTCAAGCCCAGGACCAGCTGGCCATGGAAAGCCACAACAAGGCGGAAGCCGCCATCAAGGCCGGGCGGTTCAAGGACGAAATCGTTCCCTACGGTATCCCGGGGAAGAAGGGTCAAACGGTGGTCTTCGAGCAGGATGAGCATCCCCGCTTCGGCTTGACCATGGATGACCTGGCGCGGCTCAAACCGGCATTCAGGCCGGATGGCACAGTAACCGCCGGCAACTCCTCGGGACTCAACGACGGTGCCGCCGCGGCCATCATTATGACGCGCGGCAAAGCCCGGGAACTGGGACTCACCCCGCTGGCCCGCATTGTCACCCAGGCGGCCGCCGGCGTGGAGCCCCATCTCATGGGCTACGGGCCGGTACCATCCACGGAGAAGGCACTGAAAAAGGCCGGCATGACCCTCAACGACATTCAGCTGATCGAGGTCAACGAAGCCTTCGCGGCGCAGTACATCGCCTGTGAGATGGGCCTGGGGCTGGATCGCTCCATCACCAACGTCAACGGCAGCGGTGTGGGGTTGGGGCATCCGGTCGGCTGCACCGGGCTTCGCATCGTGATTTCGCTTATCTACGAGATGGCGCGACGCAACCTCGAAGTCGGCCTGGCGACCCTGTGTGTCGGCGGCGGCATGGGCATGACCACCATCGTGGCCCGGGACTAGTACCTCGTCAGTATTGTTTCTCCGGGTTGTGGGGTGGGTGGAGTCCCGTATATGGGACGCAACCCACCATTCCACGGCGGTGGGTTGCGCTTCGCTTCACCCACCCTACTGCTAATCGTCAACCAAACGACAAACGGGGGAGAGCTGGGCTCTCCCCCGTTTGCTTCAGTACGTCTCTTGCAATCTTGATGGTGCCGCCCAGGCTAATCCGGTCAAATAGACCCTCTTATGTTCCAGCGGACGTCGCGGGAAGTCCGATGGATGGCATTCATCGGGCCTCCTCAAAATGGTATGGTTCAAGGGGCCGGCAACTCCGCTGCGAGTGGAACCGATCGCAGCCTCAACGGAGTTGCCGGCGGCAACGCTCAGGTCCATGCCCCCCTAGGGGCCGGGGGTGAAGATAATGGACCGCATCATGTCCTGCTCTTCGTGACTGAGGATGTGGCAGTGCCACACATACTCCCAGCCGAAGTCGGTCAAGTCATTTGCGTCGGCGGGACGAGAGGCTGCCCGGTCGTCGGGTCCAGGTCCGAGAACCCTACGCCCGCGACCCCCAACGTGCTGGGATGCGTTAATTGGTGGCGCCGATGGGAAACGCCGGGTTCATAAGGCCGAATGCTGTTGGGAATGGCGAAGGGGAGCGTGTGGGAGCAGCCGGCCGCAACGCGACGATGGTATCCTCCAGCGGGCTTATCCTGACGGTGTCCTTCCAGCCCAGTTCGTTGGGGTCGGGCAGGTAGATGAACCCGTCCCAGCCAACCCGGTTGAGCACCTGCACTTCGAACAGGTGGAAGTGGACGGGGTGGGTGTCCACGCCATTGTGGGTGATCTTCCAGATCTGGACTTCGCCGTTCTGTCACGAGCTCCGTGGCCGGATCGACGTAGTTCTGGAGGACAAAGGTCTGATTCAAGGCCGTGGTAAACGGCAGTTCGAGCCCCAGTTTGGCGCTCATCCGTCCGTAGTCATCGAAGACCTCACCCATTTCGTCCTGGATGGCCTTCGGCTCCATGGGGTGATTAGTCACGAGTGTACCATTCATCATCTGGTAACTCAGGGAGTTATCCGTGATCCTCGAGATCCCCCAGTATGGCCAGGTGGAGGGGAACGTGGTGTTGTAGACGTCGTTGTAGGCGCTTTGCCCCACGATGATGGCGGTGCTGCCCTGTCGACGAAGACGCCTCCACCGCCAGGCGGGACAAACGCGTTCTGCAGCGCGGCCAGATCGTAGGGAGCTGCCGGAGTAGTCGCCGCCACCTTGATCTGCATGAGCGTCCGGGTGTTGGGGCCGTAGCCCGGCAGGGTCCTGGCCGCGCCGCCCATTCCCCGTATTGTCGGGAGCGCCCGTGTAGTAGTCGTAATGCGGGTCGAGTGCCGGCCACGGTGCCGGGGCATCGTTATAGAGGATCAGGGTCTTGCCGGCAAACGCGGAGAAGTCAACGATGACGTCCGCTCGCTCAGCCGGCCCCAGCATCAGCGTGCCGCCGCCCTGGTTCTGTTGGAGCACCAGTCCGGCGGTGAAGGTTGTCGGGTCGACGTTCCAGTTGATCGGCTGCATTGGGCAGCACCACCGGCTCCGGCAGGAAACCGCCTTCGGTCCCGATCTGGATGAAGGATGGGCCCGCCGTGGCCGGATCCGGCACGCCACCTTCCCGGCCATCCGTCGGCCAAGCTTCCGGGAAGCCGGGGGTCACTACCGCCGGAACCATCTTGACTTCGGTACAGCTTGGTCTGGGGCACCGCCTTGGTTCCATCGTCGCACAAAATGAGTCCGGAGCGTCCACTAATTGTCATTTTCCAATTCGGTCGCAGCCGGAAGTCATGTACGCCCAAGTATGGTACATGGTTGCACCGTTCATGTACCAGACTGTATTCTCGCCGCTGGCGGTGTTTCTCCAGACGATGTCGGGCTTGCCGTCGTTGTTCAGGTCACCGGTACCCTCAAGCGCCCAATTTGGATCGGGTAAGGAAGTCAAGTACGCCCGAGCCGGCATAAGGTTGCGCCGTTCATGTACCAGACCGCATTCTCAGCCGCCTCGTGGTGTGTCTCCAGAGGATGTCACGCTTGCCGTCCTTGTTCAGGTCACCGCCACCCGCAATATTCCAGTTCGGATCGGGTACGGGATTCAAGTACGCGCCAACCGGTCAATGGTTGCGCCGTTCATGTACCAGATCGACATTCTCAGCCGGCTCGTGGCGTGTCTCCAGATGAAGTCGGCTTGCCGTCGCCGTTGAAGTCACCGACATCCACAATGCGTCCAATTCGGTATCGGGTACGGCAGTCAAAGTACGCCGAGCCGACAAGGGTTGCGCCGTTCATATACCAGACGACATTCTCGCCGCGTCGTGGCGTGTCTCCAGACGATGTCGGGGTTGCCGTCACCGTTGAAGTCACCGATACCCACAATGGTCCCAACTCAGATCGGCTACGGAAGGCAAGGACGCCGAACTGGCAAGGTTCGCACCGGTCATATACCAAACGGCATTCTCGCCCGTCGAGGTGTTCCTCCAAACCAAGTCGACCCTGGCGTTGGATGCCGTGGGATCAACGGGATTGGTCGTGGCCTTGTCGGCGGCGATGTACAACTGCAGGTTGAAGAACCGGTCATGGGCCGCGTTCAGGACCCGCAGGCGGTAAGCCTTGGGATCCACCGTGATGGTGGGGTAGGCGGTCCCGTTGATCACCGGGGTGTCCATGAAAGCTTCCGCCCCCCAGGATGGATTGGGCGTGGCGGGCATCTGCGGCGTGATAGCAGAACTCACGGCTGGATCAGAACCAGGCCGGATAGCATAGGGATTCGCCACCGGCGGATAGAGCATACTGTTCGTGGGCGGCCAGAACCAGGGGCCATAATGCCACCGGCCAAAGTCGTTGATCCCGCTCAGGTTGGGGTTGTAAGGGATTCTGGGCGGGCATGTAGACATGGGGCCACCAGAGATCGCCGGTTACCGGAGCTGCACCTGCAGGACCACTACCACGGTGAAACCGTCCCCGGCTGACTCCCCCAGATCCAGGTCGGGTCCGTGTTGAGGACGTAAGTCGGGCTGGTTGCGTTGCCGTCCACGTAGGTCTTGTCCTGAATGATCAGAGGGATCTGATCCGCGGCAGGAGGGATGACTCCGGCGGTGTCAGAGCTCGCTTCGGTAGCGTCGGTGAGCAGGTAACCCGCGGCCTGCGCCGACATAGACGCCGAGGCGCGTGATCCCCCAGGCATGGTCGTGATAGAACATCAGCCTGGCGCTCTGCTGATTGGTCCAGTAGAAGGTTTGCGACCCGGGGCCGGGATTGTTGGTCGCGCCCGGCGCCGCGCAGGTCGTCTGGCCCGCGCAGGCGGTGATCCGTGTGCCCCGTGTCGCAGATCGAACCACATATCCGGCACATAGGCCACGCTGACGCCCTTGGGGTAAGGTCAGTAGTAGTCTCTCCCGCCGGGGTGATCCACTGGTGGGGGGTCCCGTCACTGATCCACGGAGTGCGGCCGCCATGAAGATGGAGGGTGGCCCGGTTCTGCGTGAAGTGCCGGATGTTAGCGGCACCAGGAGCTCCTTGGTCTCAGGGTCATAGTTGATCTCGAAATGGCCCGGACCCCATGACGGTAGTGTCGACAGGGACGAAGAGGTCGCCGCCTGTCCCAGTGGGAAGTGAGTTGGTAAACTTGATGCGTACCGGCCGGTCCTTCTGGGCAACGATCAGAGGCCCCAGATAATGCGGGGTCAACAAATCGGCGTTGGTGGTATTGGTTTGCCGATAACCCCGCAGTTTGGTTCCGCCGGTCGCGGCGGTCAGCTTGGTCGCCGACGACCGCGGGAAGGTCCGAATGCATCTGCTCGCGATACTCGACCAGCTCGATTTCGTAGTAATCAGACCCAGGATACGTGGTCGTGTCCGGCACGGCCACGGGGATGCATTGGCCGAGATTGTTGGCGCCGGCGCCGGCAGGACCACACAAACGCGGCAGTGAATCGACAAATTTCCGCAGCGGCGGGCTGTTGGCCCAGTTGGGGGTGTTGAAGTAATCCGGTATGCCGTTCGTCGGGACTGCTCAGCGGGGGCGCCTGGCTCCAGCCCGGGATGAATCCCCCGAAAAGGACGGCTATGGCCGCCACCAGGCCGATGATAATCACCATTCGTTGTCTGTTCATTCGATCCTCCTCAACGTTCGCGTTAAGCCCCATGCCCTGGCGGGCACAACGATGATGAAATCGCCAGCTCCGTTAACACCCCTTGGACAATACCGGCAGATGGATTTTCATTCAGGTATACCCACCCGCTACTTCACCGTCGGCTGGGTTGCTTTCCCGGCATTCTTCTGCTGGGCCTGTTGCTCCAACCAGGCTTGTCTCTTCAGGGCATTTCTGCTCGCGGCGGCCCGCTGCTGGATTTCGCGCTGAACCATGACCTTGTCGCGAACCGACATATAGGGCGGTACCACCCTCATATCGCCGACCTGGCCGCCCTGACCGGATTGCTGCACCTGGCCCGCTTGATTCTGGATCGCCGGGTGTCGCCTGCGCCCCGACGTTCACCGGGCATCATCCACACCATCAAGCTCAGAACACATGCTGCCAACAAAAATATTCGTTTCATTACAGGTTCCTCCCTTCCACTAATCGGAATCGATTCCAAACAATCCTCGACACTCACTTGATGGCGAGGAGCTCGACCTCATAAATAAGGGTTGCGTTCGGCCCGATGGGGCCGCTTGACCCCCGCTCTCCGTAAGCAAGCTCAGGAGGGACGAAAAGCTGCCAGGTGGAGCCGACCGGCATGAGCTTGAGAGCCTCCCTCCAGCCGGGGATGACGCTGGCGACCTTGAAGGTCGCGGGATGCCCCGTATGGTGGGAACTTCCGAACTCGGTACCGTTGATGAGGGTCCCCCGGTAATGACACTCCACCGTGTCGGCGTCGGTCGGCATCTTGCCGTCACCCGCCTTGACGATCCGGTACTGCAGCCCGCTCGGCAGGGTCACCACCCCTTCCTTGTTCTTGTTGTCCGCCAGGAACGCCTCCCCCTCTTTCTTGTTGCTCTCCGCCGCCATCGTCCTGACCTTCATCTTGATTCCGCCGCAGTTCGTTATGATAGAGGATGATGCTCTTATGGAGCTCGCCATCGGTCAGGAGGAGCTTGCCGCCCGAAAACGCGTCTTTCATGCCTCTCATCACGCAGGTCCAGGTCGATACTCGATCCCCTGCTTCTTGAGGTTGCCGATCATATTGACGCCGATAGCGTAATTTACCTTGTCCTTCTGAGTCTTGAGAACCAGCGGTTGCTCGGACTTGGCCGCGGTGGCCTGGCCGCTCTTCCCGCCCTGCTTGGGCTGCGGTTTCGTGGTCTTTGGCGATTGCGCCTGAACGCCCTGGGCGAATCCCCAGGTGACGACAACCACTGCCAATACCAAGCTCATCAGGAAAAAAAATCTTCGTCTATTCATGCCTTGTCCCTATCCTCTTCAGCACCATGACAACCTTCGTGAGACTGCTTCAGCCCCATCATAAACACATTCCCAAGCGGCGGCGAGAGTTGTAAACGAATTATGCAAATGCCCTGTCAATCCAAATCATGCGTTGCTCTTGCGGCTCCCCTTCTTGCCATTGCCCCTCGTGTTTGTGCTGCAAAACCAGGTTGACGGATGCAATCACCTCCTGCTGTCGAACCGGTTTGGTGATGTAATCGAATGCCCCCATGCGAAGAGTGTCCCGCGCTGTCTCAACGCTGGGGTAAGCCGTAATCATGATCACCGGACAGGCAGGCTTGGTGCGCTTTATTTCCCTAAGAATATCCATCCCTGTTCCATCGGGCAAGATGATGTCGGCGAACACCAAGTCGATACCTGCCTTCGCTGATTCTGTCCAGGGCTTCCCTGCAATCCCTGGCCGTCATCACGCTGTACCCTTCAAGGGTTAAAAACCTTTCGAAGGTGAACCGGATGCTCTCTTCGTCATCGATCACGAGAATGCTTGGCTTCACCCATCCCCCTTCCGTTCGCACGCAAACGCAACCGTTCAGCTCGTAGTTTATATCAAGATTCGTGCCGGGAACAACCAAACCCGCGCTGATATTGAAATCATGAGTGATGGCAGGCGGTTATGGCATCAAAGGGGAAGGAACTTGGATTCAGGATGGGAGTGAAGGAATGTCGCATGCGACGGAAGTGTAGTGCGACACAGTTGTCGCATTGCGACAGGTTCAATGCTGCGGCGAGTCATTGTCAAGGTCAAATTTTTGCATCTTGCGATAGAGGGTCGCCCGGTTTATGCCGAGCAGGCGGGCTGCTTTGGCTTTGTTCCAGCCGGCCTTCTCGAGGGCCTCAAGAATTGCCCGGGGTTCATCGTCCTTCGCCGTGGCTGCGGCACTATCCGAATCTCCGGGACTGCTCAAGAGGTCATGGGGAAGATCATCGAGGGTGATAGTCCGGTTACGGCAGAGGACAAAAGCATGCTCCATGGTGTGCTCGAGTTGTCGCACATTGCCGGGCCAAGGGTAATCCAGAAACGCTTTCATGACGTCATTGGATACCGCTCCGATCTCTTTACCGAACATTTTGTTGAACCTCTTTCGGAAGTGATCTACCAGAAGGGGGATGTCATCCCGTCTATCCCGCAGCGGCGGCATGGTTATCTCCACCACCTTCAGCCGGTAGTAGAGGTCCTCTCTGAATTCGCCACGCCTGACCTTTTCCCGGAGGTTCTTGTTGGTTGCGGCAATGACCCGAACATCCACCTTGATGGGGGTGGAGTCTCCAACCCGCTCGAACTCCCTCTCCTGAAGCACGCGCAGAAGTTTTCCCTGTATCTTGGGGGGCAAATCGCCGACCTCGTCCAGAAAAATTGTCCCGCCATGCGCTCGGTGGAACCGACCGATCCTCTCCTGGAAGGCGCCCGTGAATGCGCCTTTCACGTGCCCGAAGAGTTCGGTTTCCAGCAGATCCTCCGGCAGCGCCGAGCAATTGACTTTGACGAGGGGCTTGTGGCGGCGGTCCCCTTGTGAATGCAGAGCATCGGCCACCAGCTCTTTGCCCGTTCCGCTTTCGCCGGTGATCAGAACCGTGGTTTGTCTGCTGGCAAGTGCTTCAATGAGTGAGTAAACCTTCTGCATCTCCGCGCTCTTGCCCACCAGGCGATGGACCTGCCGGTGACTCTTGAGCTCTCTTTCCAGGTTGTCAAGACGGGTCTCATCCCTGAACACCATGACAACCCCTTTGAAGACATTCTGCGGGTCGAGCAGGGGAAACGCGGAGAGAGAGATGACCTTGCGCGGGCCGGCCACAGGATGACACTCGATACGGCTTGCTTCCAGGTACTCTTTCCTGCTGATCGCCTCCTCCAGGAACTCGGCACATCTTCCATTGCAGCCTTTTGTCAGCGCGCTGAACTTCATGCCGATGGCTTCACGCGGGAAACCGCACATGTCCATCGCCGCTTCATTCATCTCGATGACGGCGGCATCTTTGTCCATGGTTATGATGGGGTCCTTGACACTTCTGAAGATCGCTTCCAAATTGGAGCGATAGGTCTCTTTCTCATCACTGACAACCTTGTATTTCAATGCTGTTCCAGTGATTTGCAGCAGCGCTTCTTCGGTGATGGGTTTGGGGATGTAGTCGAACGCACCCAGGCGGAGCGCCTCGGCGGCAGTATCCACACTTGGGTCCCCGGTTATCATGACAACCGGGGAGTTGATGCCCTTGGTGCGGATCTCCCGCAAGATATCGATTCCGGCCCCATCCTCCAGGATGATGTCCAGAAAGATCAAATCAGGTTCCGTGTCGGCTATTCTCGCCAAGGCCTCACTGGAATCCTGGGCGGTGGATACGCTATGCCCTTTGGCCCTGAGAAACCTTTCAAAGGTGAACCTGATGCTTTCCTCGTCATCGACGATAAGTATCTTGGCCATTCCCCAACCTTATCGCAATCAGGTCAATGCTCACCTTGGTGCCTTCTTCCCCAACTGACTGAAGAACAAGGCACCCAATGTGTTCAAAAGAGTGATCATCCGCCTGATCATCCCCATCAACATCGGGTGGACTCATGTCGTCCGTTGTCGCGAAGCCGTTAGCCCCTCCATTCCTGCTTACTTTCTTGAAAGAATAAGAAAGAACACCGTTTTGTGCAACCCAACAATTAAAGATATAGGCGTTCATTTTGAACCTCTCTCTTGACCACAAGATTGTCAGGTGTTTATCTTACAGCCACTTTACCAAGGGGCATCGGTATTGCCCACCATTCAGTTTTGCCGTACATTGAAGGCTGTTGCGGAACCCTCAAATCTTGTCACCCCCGCCAAGGTGGGGGTCCAGAACTCAATAGAAAACTTGAATTGCCGCTCCTGCGGAAACGACGTCTGTGGACCAGACGCCATTTTGCGACAGCCTCATTGACCCATGCATTCATGTATAGGACGCTCAGACGGGTTCGAACCGAGACTCACTGCAAAAGACTGAAATCGCCATGAAAAAACCTTGGTCAGCCGCACTACTTGTGGTTCTCCTCCTCGGATCATTTCTCGGAGGGATCTGGTACAACCAGCGCGGGGCCGGTAAGAACAATGCTCCGGAAGGACGGCGGATTCTTCACTACGTAGACCCCATGAATCCGGCGCACACGTCTGACAAACCCGGCATCGCGCCGTGTGGGATGCCCATGGAACCCGTTTTCAGCGACGCCGAATCCCCCGGACAAGGTTCCCCAACCACAGTTCTTTCGTTGTCCCCGGGCACGGTCAAGATCACTCCTCAGAAGCAGCAGATCATTGGCGTGCAAACCGGCAAAGTGGAGGTTTTGTCGGAAACCCATTCAGTCCGGACATTGGGTCGGGTGGTCGCCAATGAGAATTGGGTGTACCGGCTGATTGCGGCCACGGATGGTTGGATGTCGGACATCAAGGGGAGCACCACCGGCAGCTTGGTCCAAAAGGACCAAGTCATGGCCCTGATGAAAGTCTACAGTTATGATTTTTTCTCCTGGCAGCAGCGATTTCTTACTGAACTCCGCAACACCGGGCGCCGACGGCCACCTGCGGCACCAGTTACTGGTGCACGGCAACCGGGATTGCTGCAATATGGAGTACCCCAGGTGATCAAGCCACAACCGGGGACCACGCAGCATTGGGAAATGAAACCTGCAGCTCCCAAGCCCGGCGCACCAAGACTCGGGGCGCAATCTCCCGAAACACAGCAACCTGGAGCACCACAGACCGGTGCGCCGCAACCGCGAACCTCGCAGCCCTGGGGAATCCCACCCGGTGCCACACAGTACGGAGGCACACTACCTGCGACTCCGCAGCCGATGTCCCCACAATCCGGCGCGCAATTGCCTGGAGCACCCCAATCCGAAGCACCACAGACGGCTATAACACGACCGGGAACCATGCAACCCGGGGTAATGCCGCCTGGAGCCATGCACCAGGGGGAAACACCCCCGGCAGCTCCGCAGCCTATGTTGTTACAACCTGGGTCGCAATCTCCCGGAACACCCCAATCTGGAGCACCACAAACCGTTGCACCATTACCGGGAACCATGCAACCCGGGGCTAGCCCCCCTGCCACCGCGCAACCCGGCGCAATGTCGCCTGGAACCATGCAAGATGACTGTCACCAAATGGAAGCACAACAACATGGGGCTCATCAGCCTGAGGGAACGCAGCCCGCCGCAGAGCAACCTCCAACAGACCCCTCCAAACACGCGGAAAGCGCATTAAAGCCGGATATTACCGAACTCGACTTCGTCGGTGAAGACGACATCTTTTACGCCAGCAAAGGAAAACTGGAACTGTTGGCTTTGGGTGTCTCAAGAACCCAGCTCGAGGATCTCGCGGAAACGGGACGATATGTGACCTATGTCGAATTGAGGTCCCCGGTCACCGGCCTGGTGCTGGCGCGCAACGTCTCCCCGCAGCAAAGGGTTGACAAGGGCACGGAGTGTTTCAAGATTGCCGACCTGAGCCGCGTGTGGATTGTAGCCGATGTCTTCCCTGCCGAAGGTCAGTATATTAAGCCGGGAATGAGAGCGCGGATCTCTCTGCCGCAACAGAACCAAGTTTTTGAAGCCACGGTGACCGATGTCCCACCGGTGTTCAATGCCGCCACACGGACGCTCAAGGTGCGCCTGGAGGTAGACAATCCCGGACTATGTGCTTCGCCCGGAGATGTTTGTCGATGTCGAATTCCTCATCACCTTTCCCCCGGCCATCACCGTTCCGGCGGATGCGGTCCTCGATTCCGGCCGACGAAAGACCGTTTTCGTTGCTCATGAGAATGGTTTTTTTGAGCCCCGCACGTGTCGTGACCGGCTGGCGTTTCGGCGATCGGGTGGAAATCGTCGAGGGGCTCATGCCCGAAGAACAAATCGTCATTTCAGGCAACTTCCTGATCGACTCCGAAAGCCGGATGAAACTGGCGGCCGCGGGACTTTACGGGATACCGGAAAAAGATCCGATATGCGGCCTGGAGGTCTATCCCAGCAGGGCAAGAGCAGCAGGCCTGACCAGCGAGTTTGGGGGCAAGACGTATTATTTCTTCACCAAAGACTGCAAGGATCAATTCGACAAGGAGCACGGGCAGGACCCCGACAAACCGGCTGGAGAGGCCAGGCCGGCGCCGGGACACCCGGCAGCACCGACGACAACCTTGCGGCGCACGGGTTTGCCAAGGACCCGGTGTGCGGCATGCCCATCCCGCAGCGTAAGACCAAGGCAGCAGGCTTGACCACGGAGCACGCGGGAAAAACCTATTACTTCTGCAGCGAGGAGTGCAAACAGTATTTCGACAAAGCGCCGGAGCCCATCGTGGAACGGGCACGACGGCGAGAAACACGACCATCCGCCCCTCAAACAGGGGGGCACAAACATGATTAACCGCATCGTTGATTTCTCGCGTTAACAACCGGTTCATCGTCTTTACCCTGGTCGCCGCAGCCTGCGTCGCGGGCTGGTGGTCGATGCAGCGGGTCGCCCTGGACGCCATCCCGGACCTCAGCGACACCCAGGTGATCATCTACTCGCGCTGGGACCGAAGCCCGGACATCATCGAAGACCAGGTGACCTATCCCATCGTGACGGCGATGCTGGGTGCGCCCAAGGTCAAGGCCGTCCGCGGCTTCTCCGATTTCGGCTATTCCTATGTCTACGTCATCTTTGAGGACGGCACCGACATCTACTGGGCGCGGTCGAGAACCCTGGAATATCTTTCCGGAGTGCTGCCGCGCCTCCCGGAGGGGGTGAAGACCGAACTGGGGCCGGATGCCACGGGCCTGGGCTGGATCTTTCAGTATGCGCTGGTGGACGAGTCCGGCAGGCACAGCCTGGCCGAGCTTCGTTCCTACCAGGACTGGTATCTGCGCTACTATCTGAAGGCGGTGCCCGGTGTTGCCGAGGTTGCGCCCATCGGTGGTTTCGGCAAGCAGTACCAGGTGAACGTGGATCCCAATCGGCTGCAGGCCTACGGCCTTTCCATCAGCCGCGTGGTGGAAGCGGTGCGTGGCGGCAACAGCGAGGTGGGAGGCCGGCTGATCGAATTCGGCGGGACCGAGTACATGGTGCGCGGACGCGGCTATGCCCGGTCCATCAACGATTTCGAAAACATCCTGCTCACCACCAGCGACAACGGCACCCCGATCCGCATCAAAGATGTCGGGCAGGTGGTCCTGGGGCCCGACCTGCGCCGGGGGGTTTCCGATCTTGACGGCACCGGCGAAGTGGTTTCCGGCATCGTGGTCATGAGACAGGGGCAAAACGCCCTGGATGTCATCGAGCGCGTCAAGGCAAAAATCAAGGAGATCGAGCCGGGACTGCCCGCCGGGGTGAAGGTGGTTCCCATCTATGACCGCTCGGACCTGATCCTGCGGGCCATCGACAACCTGAAGTCCACCCTGATGGAAGTCATCGTCACCGTTGCGCTGGTGATTCTCCTTTTTCTCTGGCACATCCCCAGCGCCATCATCCCGGTGATCACCATCCCGGTTGCCGTCCTGCTTTCCTTTATTCCATTTCGGATGATGGGGGTCACCGCCAATATCATGTCGCTCGGGGGCATTGCCATCGCCATCGGCGCCATGGTGGACGCCGCCATCGTGGTGGTCGAGCAGACCCACAAGAAACTGGAGGAATGGGAACGGGGCGGCCGCAAGGAGGATTACCGGACGGTGGTCGTCAATGCCGTCAAGCAGGTTGCCGGCCCAAGTTTTTTTTCCCTGCTGGTGATCGCCGTCTCGTTCCTGCCGGTGCTCACCCTCGAGGCCCAGGAAGGCCGCCTCTTCAAACCGCTCGCCTACACCAAGAACCTCTCCATGTTTGTCGCCGCCTTTCTGGCGATCACCCTGGATCCGGCGCTGCGGCTGTTTTTCACCCATCTGCAGCAACTTCGATTTCCGGCCCCGCTGGCTGTGCCGGGCGACCAACGCCGTCGTCGTGGGTACCATCCATTCCGAAGAGAAACACCCGATCAGCCGCGTGCTGATCCGTCTCTACCAGCCCGTTGTCGAGTGGTCGCTGCGCAGGAAATGGGTCGTGATTGCCGCGGCCTTGGGCATGGTGATCGTTACGATCCCGGTCTTTCTCAAACTGGGCTCGGAATTCATGCCCCCGCTCGATGAGGGTTCCATTCTTTACATGCCCTCGACCATGCCGGGCATTTCCATCACCGAGGCGCAGAAACTGCTCCAGGTCACGGACCGGATCATCAAGCAGTTCCCCGAAGTGGATCGGGTGCTGGGCAAGGCCGGCCGCGCCGAGACCTCCACCGACCCGGCGCCGCTGTCCATGCTGGAAACCGTGATCACCCTGCGTCCCAAAGAGCGAATGGCGCACGGTGGACACCTGGTATTCATCCTGGGCGCCAGGGTGGGCTCAAGGCCATATTGCGCCACTTCACCCCCGATCACATCTCCCAGGAAGAGCTCATCAGCCAGATGAACGATGCCCTGAGGATTCCCGGGCTTGCCAATGGCTGGACCATGCCGATCAAGGGACGGATCGACATGCTCACCACCGGCATACGCACCCCGGTCGGGCTCAAGATCTCCGGGGCTGACGTCGGCACCATCGAGGAGATCGGATCTCAAATCGAAGCCCTTCTGCCCTCGGTCAAGGGGACCCGCAGCGTCTTTGCCGAACGCACCGGCAGCGGCTATTTTCTCGACTTCGAATGGGACCGTGAGCAACTGGCCCTCTGCCGGCCTGAACATGGATGAGGCCCAGGCCGCGGTCCAGAACGCCATCGGCGGAGAAACCGTGACCACGACCGTCGAAGGGCGCGAACGCTATCCGGTCAATGTGCGCTATATGCGCGATTTCCGAACCGACTTGGGAGCGCTCAGCCGCGTTCTGGTTTCAGCCTCGGAAGGGCAGAGACAGATCCCCATTGGACAGCTTGCCGATATCAAGGCAACCAGCGGGCCGTCCATGATCCGCAACGAAGACGGCCTGCTGACCGGCTACGTCTATGTGGACATGGCCGGACGCGACCCGAGCAGCTACATCGAAGAAGCCGGGAAGCTGATACGAGACAAGGTGAAGCTGCCGCCAGGCTATGCCGTATCCTGGAGCGGCCAGTACGAAGCCATGCAGCGAGTGCAAGCAACGCCTCGACGGTGGTTCTGCCGCTCACGCTGTTTCCTGATCTTTCTGCTGCTTTATCTGAACACCCGGTCGGTGACCAAGACCTGCATCGTTTTGCTGGCGGTGCCGTTTTCCGCCATTGGCGCGGTCTGGCTGCTGTATCTGCTGGGCTACAACATGAGTATCGGGGTCTGGGTCGGATTGATCGCCTTGCTCGGCGTGGATGCCGAAACCGGGGTCTTCATGCTCCTTTACCTCGATCTGGCCTATGAACAGGCCAAGAAAGAAGGGCGCCTGCGCAGTCTGGCAGACCTGCGAACCGCGATTCTCGACGGGGCCGTCAAACGCATCCGGCCGAAGTTCATGACCGTCGCCACCACTGTTCCTCGGGCTGGTTCCGATCATGTGGTCCATCGGCACCGGTTCCGACGTCATGAAACGGATTGCCGCACCCATGATCGGCGGCATCTTCACCTCCTTTCTGCTGGAACTGATGGTGTATCCGGCGATCTACGAAATCTGGAAATGGAATTTTGAGGTCAAGAAACAGCTCTAGACCCTCTTGGATTAGTTGTGAGAAGGATTATCACGATCCACGAGTGCCCTAGATCATGGAATGCTCATCTCATCGAGCCTCGTGCAAGAATCTCCCGGCACCATTCTGGCGGAAGCTCAAAGGCGGTTTTTTGCGAGGGTCGAATCTTGGGGATCTAGTCTGGGCAAGAAGCAATCATTTCCAAAAGAAGAAACGTGACAATGCCCTACGGGGTTCAATTGGGATCGGCTCCGGGACGTCCACATCCATGCCGTCGATGATTCTCTTCGGGATTTCGTGGACCATTTCCCATGCCGATTTTTCCCCCACAGATCTGGGCGACAATCCGGCAAGCCTCTCCAAGTCTCGGTGCGCGGAACTTGGTCTCGTGCGCATCGGTTGCGAGCACATGACACATTCGGTGTTTCAACAGCAGAAATGAAAATTTCTGCACTTCCTTACCGAAGCTGCCAAGGACACTCGCCGCCGTCAGTTGCGCCAGCGCACCCTTTTTCACCAATCCATAAAGTGCCGCGGGATTCTTGAGAAATCCATGATTTCGCTCGGGATGACTGATGACGGGTGTGATGCCTTGCAGCTGAAGTTGCCAGAAGAAATGTTCCAGGCTCTGCGGAGAAAAAACCTCCGGCAACTCAATCAGGGCAAAACGACCCGTATCGTTGATGGTTACCAGCTTTCCCGCCCGTATGCCATCAGACAGGCTACCATCCAGACGCAACTCGGCTCCAGCAAAAACAGCCAATGAAATCCCGTTGTTGGAGAATTCCTGCGCAAGTGTTTCAACGCCATTCAGGATCCTGGAGCGAGTGTTCTCATAGTGGGCCGAGGACCAATGCGGGGTACACACCACCCCCTGGATGCCATCGTCCACTGCCATTCGCGCCATTGCGAGGCTCTGTCTCAGGTCGGCAGCACCGTCATCCAACCCTGGTAGCATGTGACTGTGAAGATCAAACATTGCTTGACCCTGATGGATGCGGCAGGCAGTTGTGAACCAGTGGTTTTTCCTGTACAGCCTTAACCGATCCTTTTGAAACTCAACTCCAAGCCTTAATTTCTGAGGCTGGTCGACTCCCCCGGGGTCGCAAACTGATAGTCCAGTCGCCTTATTCGATAAGCGTTCCCCCGATGAAGCAGGGTCAACTGAATAGAACCTGCGGATTCCCGAACAGGTTGTCCGATCAGTTGTGATTTGAGACGAAAAGCCCCACTGATTTCTACTTGGTTTTCAGAGGTGGTGTATCGGCTCATTAGAATCTGATATTGAATCATCTCCGCCCGCTCAAAGTTGCCTTGGTAGAGATGGATCAAGGCCGCGATGGGTTTGCCATTTTCCAACGCGTCGGTCTCAAAAAACCTCATGAGTGCGCCCACGTCCTTACTTTCATAGGTTCGAGTATAACGGTTCAGAAAATCGCGGATGTGCTCATGAAGATGTTGGACTGGAACCACCTTTTGAACGGGTGCCGAATCGGGGTTGGCGTTTTTAGCTGGTTTTGCCGGTGGTTCGCCGGAAAGAGGACCGCGTTGTGCGACCGCCACGGTTCGTTCCTGCTCTTGCCTGGATGTTTTCTTGGATATCACCGAATCCCCTGAAGACCGAACTTGATCAGCTTTACCCTTTGACTCCCGAGGTTTCTGAGGTTGGGCAGGAGGAGCCGAAGAGCTCTCGCGATCGCTCCTTACATCCGGCACCGCCAATTGGTCAATTCTCTTGGTTTGTATCGGCGTCAAGGCGCTCTCAGGATTCTTTGCGACCGCCTCTTGGACCTCGTGGCCGTGAACGGCTCTTGATCCCGCATCCGATACCACGGTGGCCCTGTGGACGGCATTTGGATCGGGTGCGATCGGGAGAGCCGGGGATGCCGTGAGTACTTCCCGGTCCGCAGGCACCGTCGCAGGCGAAAGCTCGGATGCCTTACCGGAGCCGTTGCCCGCATCGGGCTCTGGCACGGCCACCGAGGAGGTCATCTCATGGGTCCGGTTTACTTTTGTTCTGTAATATCGGTTGGCGGCCCATTCTTGATAATCCACCAGCAAACTCACGGCCACAAGCAAACCGACCACCGTGGCTAGCTGGACAATATAGCGCCAACGCCATCTCCTCACCCGGGAAGACGGACTTCGGTCTTCCGGTGACATTTCGTTCGGCCAATCGGGTAGAGCGGTTTGTTGATCATAGTGTCTGCGAAGTCTCTGATCGCTGAGCACCTGATAGGCGTGGTGGAGCTCCCTAAAACGCTGCAATGCCCCACTGTCATTCGGGTTCACATCCGGATGGCTGGACAAGCTCAAGCGCCGGAAGGCCTGCTTGATCTCGCGCTGGCTAGCCGTCCGCGAAACCCCCAGGATTTCATAATAGTTGTGCTGGTGTTCGACCAAATGCAGGAAATAGGCAATGAGCCAGAGCTTCTCCTCGAAGTATTCGGGCGTGACACGGTGGTGATGACACAAATCCTGGTACTCTTGCCGACTGGGCCACTCGGACTCCCGCAGGTTCTGACAGAGCCTGGTTACTTCCTTAATCAGGGCAGTCTCGGCGGCGACTTGAGAAATGAGTTCATGAGGATTTTTTTGCGCCGCGATCATCTGAACCAGACGATCCAAGGGAGAAGTCGATTTGTGCGAAATGGAAATACCCATACCGGTTCCAGTTTGTGGAGTCAGCAAGCTTTCGGTTCTCTCTCCATTACATCCTGTTCAGATCTGATGCTACCGCATCAATCCAGTAGTCTCCACTGATTTTGTGGTCGAAGTGCAAGCTCTCCCTTCTCCGCAATTGCAAGATCATCGCCTCGCAACCCGCGGGAATCGGAACATCGAGCTCTTCGACATCCCAGGCCTTCGTCCCGGTAACGGGTTTGCTCTGTACGTGAAGCCCACTGCAGTGATAGCCGTTCACTTCCACATAGACACCCTGATCGGTTGAAATATTGCGGCTCTTGCTCGCAAACCGCAAACGAACGTTTTGGCCTGGTTCGACCGGCAAGATCTGCAATACCTGCGAGAGTTCAATATTCTTGGTCCCACGGAAATGCAAATGCAAACACCAGCTTCCCTCGTGCGGCTCAATACGCGTGCGTTCGATATCCATATCCGGATGCCGCCCGATGCGCCAGCCAAAGGCCATATTCAACGGCTCCCGTTCGAATCCTCCGTCATCTACACCCAATGCAGCGTCTCCTTTGCCGGCTTTCCAAATGTCCTTGGCATCGGATACACGTCCATGGCCGAGGAGAACCTCGCAGAAACGGAAACCGAGATCTTGGGTTGGGGCGGGCAAACTCTCGCGCATCACCTTCCAAAGCGTTAGAGCGTCATCAATTGCTTTTGCATTCATGAGTGCCAGAAGACAGGCCGTGCGGTTTTCCGGGGTTACATGAGGGAGCATGGATGCGTAGCTTCCCCAGTATTGAAGCGCAAGTTGGAGAGCTTCGCCAACCCGATGCGGCAGCCGCGCCAGGATGAAGTTGAAACCCGCGGCGAATCTCGCTTCATCCCGAAGATCGAATAAAAGCAGGAGTTCCCGCCATTTCCAGGTACTTACGTGGGTGACGGCAGGCGCAATGGCATGGAAGATGCGGCGAGCATCCTCCTCATGACCTAGAACCAGTTCGGCCTTGGCCAGGGCGAACCAGGCCTCCATGAGAAGAACCTGTCTGCCGATGGCCTTGCGGAAATAGAGCGCCGCCTTGGTCGGATTGATCTCGTCATAATAGGCGCGGAAACCACGCCATAGGCAGGCTTCAGCAAAGAGTTCCAGGGACGGGTGGCGTTGCATGAATTCGATGTCACGCGCGGCTATTCTGTTGGAAGAAATAGCATACCAGAAGAGGCATCCGCTCATCATCAACAATACCAGGCTCAAAGTGATCTTTCCCATCAGTCGCTTCATCGTCTATTCCCAAAGCGTTGCCGTCAACGTCGGGGGGATTTATGAAGCACCCCGACCTGAACATCACCGTGCATTCCCTTGGACATTCCCGCGCACGCCTGCCATCAAGACCAACAGAATGACAAAATAGAGCTGATTCGCCGGTATCTGCCAATTGAATTCCAACCAGCTGTGACACAGGAATCCCGCACTCCCCGCCAATGCCCCAATGGCGATCAAGCTGCGCTGCTCCTGACCCGCTTCAGGCTCCCCGGCGCGAGCCACACTAGCACTCCCCGTTCTCCGCCCACGGTCCGCCAGCCTACTCCCTCCCCAGCGTCTCAATCTCCAAGCTGTTTTCCACCAGTATCCCCAAACCAGCGCTGCAAGCACTGTGGCCACAGGAAGCCCCAGTTCCGCGGCAAGCTGCAAATAATCGTTGTGTGCATGACTGGCCTGAAGGGTGTCAGGCAGATGCGATTGATAGATGCGAAAGACGGACGCATAACCTCCCAGCCCTATTCCTGTCCATGGATGTTCCCTTATCAATCGCCACGTGTCCTTCCAGATCAGAAAACGGCTGGGCTCCCCTTCCGAGATTTGATCGAAACGAGTCAATATTCCCTCAAAACCAATGATGCTGCCATATGCAAGCATTACCACCCAGCAGCCGGCCAGAAATGGGAGCATCCATCCGCGCCGGGTTTGTTTGAAAGCCACAAAAACGCTCAGAGTGACCAACGAGCTGATGATCCCCCCTCGCGATTGCGAAAAGAACAGAGCGAGCAGAACCAGTCCTGTAACAAAAGCCAGGAATAGCTGCTTGTGGCGAATCCGTTGGCCGTGCTCCTTTTCAGAATACGATGAAGCAAGCTCCCGATCCGTACTTTTGCTGATTGACAACAGGTATGCCAGGAGTATGGGCCAAATCATCCCCAAGAAAGCAGCGTAATGATTCCGATTGACAAAAGTCCCTCGGGCGATTCCCTGGCCTTGGGATGCCCAAAGCACTCCCAGCGTGGGAATGAGCACTTGAAGCAGCCCATAGAAGGCTTCGAGACCAGCAAAGAAAAAAAGAACCGTGAAAAACCAGTTCAGATTCTTGTCTTCCTGAATGACTCTGCGAAGCAACCATGCATACCCCACGAGGAACACCCACCAGATGCCGGCAAAGACGGTGGTTATCGGGGCATAAGCAGCGGTTCTTGCCATCCAGCCTGGAAGATGCATCGCCTCCATGGCTGTTTGATACCAAAGCATCCGCTGCGGACTCAACAGGTTCAGCCACGAAAGCGGCAAGGGCAACGCTTGAAGAAAAGGATAACCCAGCAGTGAACACCACAGAAGAAGTCGACTTTTTCGAAATACCGTAGAGACTGACAGCGTGCCCGTCCGCCCAAACAACAATGGGGGTGGCGGCGAAAAAGATGCCAGCTACCAAGCCCCAGAACCAGGGATGCACTCCCCCCACAAGGAAAGGCAGTAGGATCAGAGGAAAGCTTATAAGAAAACGTTCGTAATTCTTTATCACCGCCCTATCTCCTCGAGACGATAGAACATCTTTGCCCGTGGATATGGCTTCAAAACCTACAGCTGCCTATCTGCATCTTGATGGTATCGACTACCGCATAATTCTTACCCACGCGCTCCCCGATGCAAAACCGGCGAACATCCCACCCAGTGTCAGCATCACCGTTCCCAATCCAAGCGGCCACACCGCCCACACCAGGATACCACCCCCCAACTGGAATGCTCCATACCCGACGGAGACTTTCCAGTGCTCAATGCCCCGTTCATTGGCGAGTATTTGATAGAGGTGACGCCGATGGGCCTGTGTCAGCTTCTCCCTATCCTTCAGGCGTACGGCCATGGTGGTCAGCTCATCCGCATAAAACGGGAATAGGAAACCCATCAGGCACAACAGATCACTCCAGCTTTCGGCAATCAATACTGTCATACCGGCAAACACAAATCCAAGAAGAATGGACCCTACGTCCCCCATGAAGACCCTCGCTTCGCGCCGCAGATTGAACGGCAAAAACCCCAAGCAACCAGAAGCTATCGCAAAGCTGAGCTGAGCGTATTGCTCTTTGCCTGGTACGGAAGAAGCAAATGCCCCCATCAATCCGAATCCAATCACGCCCGTCAGCCCCGCAATGCCGTTGATCCCATCCATGAAGTTGTAAAAATTCGCCGTCCCGACGGCAAAAACCGCTATTGGCGCAATGAGCAGCGCTTTCCCCATCCAACCGGAAGAGAGCCCGTGGACAGCAGGTGTTGTCACAAGGAACAGGACTGCCATCACAAATTGAATCATGAGCCGGCGCATTGGAGAGATTTCCATGCGGTCGCCTGTCAGTCCCATAATTGAGAGCACCCCTGCAGACAGCCAGAAACCCGCCGGCATGCCCAGCACCCAGCAAGAAACGAGAAAGGCGGCCAGGATGCCGATCCCGCCGCCTCGTGGAATTGGGGTACCGTGGGAGCTGCGCTCATTGGGGGTGTCAAGCAGACCTAGTCTGCCTGCAAAACGGCCTACCATCCATGATCCAACGGCACCGAGGATGAAGCTCGTGAAGTAAAAGCCGGCTGCGCTCATCCTTTCATCCACTTCACAGGTTGAGTGACTATGGCAAGCTATTTCTTCCGGTCCTAAAGCAACCTTTTCAATCATAAGTGTTCGGCGCTCACAGTGCTTAAGCCATTAATATGGCTAGCGAATAACGCAAACGCAGGTTCGCGCACGTTCGCCCTTGCAGTTCACAAGTGGTCTCACACCCGATTGCCCCGTGCGGCTCAGCTCCTGAGCGGTCTCGTGGCAGCCAGCCGCAAGATTATATTACGGCACAAACCCGAGTTCTCGATGGATGCGAATTCCTTCCATTGCCACATCATCTATGTGCTTGTCCACCATGGCTCTTGTTGCAGGAGACCGGCAGCCCGCCAAGCCGCCACCTGTGCCAGTTCCTCTGTCATCGAACACGGCGGCGTCCAACCGAGCACCTGCCGAACCTTCGACGAGTCTATTGCAGTGAACCGCAGAGCCGTTTCAGCTGATCCGATTTCCCGGTTAACGTGCCGCTTAACTTGATCATCCACTCCGGCAGCGGCAACAGCCGTGCAGGCCTGCCGAGCGCCCGTGCGATTCGACGCACCAACTCCGGCGTGGAGACATCGTCGCCATCGCTAACCAGGAACGTCTCTCCAGCCGCCGCTGGATGCTCCAGACAGCAGCAGATCAGATCCACCAGGTTCGTCAGACTCAAGAGGCTGCGTTGATTGCGGATGCCGCCGAAGGGCAGCGGCACCCCACGTTCAATGAGTCGAATCAGGTTGAGGAAATTCGCCTTCACCCCCGGCCCATAAATCAAAGGCGGGCGGATGATCACCACCTCGATGCCTGTCCGCTGCTGCGATCTCCCGCAGGACTTGTTCCGCCTCCCATTTGGACACACCGTAAGCATCCTCCGGGTGCGGCGCGTCCCTCTCCGTAAACGGGCCTTCACCGCTCCGCGCGCCGGGTGGCCGGGATCCGTCGTCTCCCCATTCACCTTGACGAACTCAAAAACACAAAGCGCTTCACCCCAGCCTGGGCAGCCGCCTCTGCCAGTCGACGTGTCCCCTCCACGTTCACTCTGCGGAACTCCGCTAGCGGATCGGCCGCTGTGTCCTGCATCATATGAACCCTAGCCGCCAGATGCACCACCGCATCGATCCCGACCAACGCCGACGTCCAATCCGTATTCGGTCCGATATTGCCGACGGCCATGGTGTGAAGTTGCTGCGTTTCTTGCCCGTTCGTTGCCTTCTGTGAAATCGCTTTTCCCGTTCCCCGTTCGCCCTTCGCCGCCTGCCCGTTTTGCCCCCAAAACACAACTACCGCGACGCAGAAGTTCGCGGCAGAGCTGTGATCCAACGAATCCTTCCGGACCGGTGACAAGGATCATGGAATTTGCCATTTCATCTTTGGCGATAATCCCCGAAGCGCTGCATTATTCATGAAGCCATCCCTCAAATTCATCCAGGAGATATGTCCGCGAGAAATGCGTCTCATAATACCTTCGGGCATTGCTTCCCATGGTCTGAAGCGCTTCCGGACCGAGTGCTGCCAATTGCAGAACAGCATTCAGCGAGCTCATGTGGAGACTCGGCCGGTACGGTTAAGCCGGCTTGGGCTTCTTGAATGATGCGCGCACCCTCGCCGTCAAGAGAAGCCAAGATGGGTTTGCCACAAGCAAGGTAGGCCTGTACCTTCGATGGAATCGTCATGGAGAAGATCGGTTCACGTTTGAGCGATACAAGCATGACATCAGCCAATGAAAAGAAAGACGGCATTTTCCCTTTCGCATGGCGGCCAAGCAGATGCACATTGGTCAACGCGCGGCTTCGAATTTGCTCCTCCACCCAGGGACGATGCCGGCCATCGCCTACAATCACCCATTGGATTTCGGGTTGGAGGACGTGTCAACTCGGCTGCAGCCAGGATCGTCTCGAAGTCCTGCGCCTTCCCGATATTTCCTGCGAACATCACACGAAAGCCTGCAGGCATCAGGCTGCGTTCGGGAGCTTCGGCAGGCACGGCGACCGGTTGAAAGAGATCCTCAGCACAGTTGGGGAAATAGCGAATCTGATCGCGTTTGGCACCATACTTGATTACAGACTCACGGAAGGCTTGCGATTGAATTAGAATGCGATCACACCCCTGATACGTCCATCGCGTAAGTTTGCCAACCCACTTGAGCATGCGCTCCGAACGAACTGCACCCGTGGCTGACAGGCTCTCGGGCCACAGATCCTGAACCCAGAAAAACATTTTTGCGCCTGACAGGGCCTTCATCATCCGGGCAGGTATGCCTACCGTGATGGGAGAGACTTCAAAAACCAGGACGATATCGAAAGGTCGACGACAGGACAGGAATCCGCGCATAGAGGCCAGAAGCGCAAAGGAGAAGTAATTGATCGCCAGGCGCAAGCCGGACGCATTACCCCGTGGGATCAACGGGCTGCGCCAGACCGGGATGCCCTGATAGTCCTCTCGATAAGGGCCGCCATAATCATAGCCGCTGAAGAACGCGCCCGGATGGATAATTGGGTAATCCCGGCAAGTACTTCGACTTCATGGTTGCGAGCACGCAAGCTAAGTACGAAGTCGTTGATCAGAAACTCTTCCGGCCAGAAGTATTGGGAACAATAAGTATTTTCATGTGAAGTTTGGGAGAGTACAGCTTAGCACGGGTAGTGGCGATACCAGTCCCGGTGCTGGTTCATAAAGTCCCGCAATTCGATGAGCATGGCCGGATAGCTTGGGGGAAGCTGGAACGGCAGATCGCTCCGGCGGGAAACCAGGCTCTTATCGCAGGCATGGTCTTCATCGGGGAGAATCTGGACTTGACCATGGTTCCAGACCTTTTGGCATTCCACCAGCAAGTCGAATTTCGAAATCTTTCGGCTCATCGTGAGATTGACCAGACCGGTCACCCCGTGATCAATGCAATGATCAACAACCTTGGCCAACTCAAGGGTGGTGACGCCAGACCAATACGCTTTCGTATATCCCTTGATCTCTCCCTTCTGCATCAGGAACCAATGAAGAAGCCCGGTGCCGTCCCGTTTCAACTCCGGGCCAATGATGGACGTTCGAAGGGTCAGATCTGCTATCGTTGATCACTTCCCCCAAAGCCTTGGTCCGCGCATAGGGAGTATCGCCATCCCGGAAATCATCTTCAGCATACCCGCCACGATCCCCGGAAAACACACAGTCCGTGCTGATATGAATCAGCTTGAATCCATATTTCTTTCCCAGCCCGGACAGAAAATGTGGCAGATAGCTGTTAATCAGGATCGCCTGATCCACCCGATCTTGAGACGCCTGGACCAGCATGCCGACGCAGTTGACCACAATGTCAGGCCGCCTGTCACGCAGGACATCTTCGATCTTGAGAAAATTCGGTTACATCCAAAACGATGGTGTCCGGCGTGACCGCACTTCGCGCACACCGGATGATCTCGTATTCCGGTTTCTGCGCCAGGTATTCGGCCATGACATGCCCCGCCATGCCACCGGCGCCCAGAATCAGGATCTTCTTCATAGCCCCTTGCTCCAAACCGTGCGATTCACGTAGTCGATATAACTGACGATGATCCTGACCACTTTCTTCGACACATTGTCAACATCATAGTCGGGAACCATCCGGAATCCCCGGGGACATTCCTTGGCTTGCGCCGTCACGATATCAATGGCATTCAGCACGGACTCCTTTTCCAGTCCCGCCATGATCAAGGTCCCCTCATCCATTCCCTCCGGCCGTTCATGCGCCTGGCGAATCGTGATGGCGGGAAATCCAAGAATCGAAGACTCCTCGGTGATGGTGCCACTGTCGGAGACAACGCAATAGGCGTTCATCTGCAGCTTGATATAGTCAAGAAACCCAAGCGGCTTCATAAATTCGATATTCGCTGCCCAGTCCTTCGATGCCGAGCGCCTCCATTTTCTTGCGGGTGCGGGGATGCGTCGAGACAATGACGCGCAGCCCGTAGTGGTCGCGAATCGCCCTCAGAGTATCCAGGAAATCCTCGAAAGTTGCGGGGGGAATCGACATTCTCTTCCCGATGTGCACTCACCACGAAGAACTCCTGAGTCTTCAGATCCAGACGATCCAACACATCGGATGCTTCGATTTGCGGCCGATGGTGGTTAAGGACCTCAAGCATCGATGAACCAGTCTTGATGATCGTCTCCGGCTTCAACCCTTCACGGATCAGGTAACGCCTGGCATGCTCAGTCAGCGTCATATTGATGTCACTCAAATGATCCACTATCTTACGGTTCAGTTCTTCCGGAACCCGTTGATCAAAGCAGCGATTTCCAGCCTCCATATGGAACACCGGAATCTTTCGGCGTTTCGCCGAGATCACGGACAAACAGCTATTGGTGTCGCCATAGAGAAGAACCGCATCCGGCGCAACCTTCTCCATCACCGCATCCGACTTGATGATGATGTTCCCAATGGTTTCCGCTGTGCTGCCGCCGGCCGCATCCAGGAAATAATCCGGCTTTCGGATGCCCATTTCGTTGAAGAATATCTCATTCAACTCGTAATCGAAGTTCTGTCCTGTGTGGACCAGCACGTGATCCGTGTGCCGCTCCAGTTCGGCAATAACACGGCTCAGCTTGATGATCTCGGGCCGGGTTCCCACGATGGTCATGATCTTGCGCTTCATCAGACACCTGTTACATCTTTGTCGCCCGTCAGCGCCCGTTTGATAAACTCCAGATTCATCAGCAAGCTCCACCATCTGGTCAATGTCAAGGCGATTGGTGTTCTCCGACGTATAATCCTCGCCCATTGAAATCAGTTGCTCACCCTCAACAAAATATTTCCTGTAGTTCAGATCACGACCATCCGGGTTGATCCGGTAGTAGTTTCCCATATCCTCAGCACGTGTCTTCTCTTCGCGACTCACGAGGCATTCATGCTTCTTTTCCCCATGCCGCGTACCCAGTATCCGGATTTCATTGCTTGCGTTGAAAATCTTCTTGAGTGCCTCCGCCAGCGTCAAAATCGTAGCTGCAGGCGCTTTCTGAACGAAGGTGTCTCCCTGGCGCGCGTGTTCAAAAGCAAAGAGCACCAGATCGACGGAATCCGGCAGCGACATCATAAAGCGCGTCATCTCCGGATCGGTTACGGTTATCGGTTCGCTGTTCATGATCTGCCGGACAAAGAGCGGAATGACCGACCCTCGGGACGCCATCACGTTCCCATACCGGGTGTTGCACATGACCGTGTCTTCTTCCGAAAGATTCCGGCTCATGGCAACCGTCACCTTCTCCATGAGCGCCTTACTCATGCCCATGGCATTTATGGGATGTACCGCCTTGTCCGTGCTGAGCACAACCACGCGTTTCACCCCCTGTTGGACAGCCGCCTTAAGCGTATTTTCGGTGCCCAGGACATTGGTTTTCACCGCCTCAACGGGGTAGAATTCACAAGACGGCACCTGTTTCAGCGCCGCCGCGCTGAAGACGAAATCAACGCCGCGCATTGCGGAATGGATACTGTCAAAATCCCGCACATCGCCTATGTAGAATTTGAGCCGGGAGCTATTGTACTTGTGCCGCATGTCATCCTGCTTCTTTTCGTCGCGGCTGAATATGCGTATCTCGCCAACATCCGTCGCAAGAAACCGATCCAGCACAGCATTGCCGAAAGAACCTGTGCCACCGGTGATCAATAAGGTTTTGCCGCTGAACATAAATGCCTCGCGATAAGATTGACCGCTCCGCTCGGTCCTGGTGCCGCCGAAGCGTCAAAGCGTCTCCCCGTAAAATGGTCGTCAGTTTGGCCGGCGCCGTACCGTCGATGCTCAAGGATATTGTATTGTCGCCTGTCGAGAGCATGGGCAGGTTAGGCATTTCAACGGTGGAGAGCTGTACCCCATTTCGATTAAATACCCGCGAGGGTCCTTCCCCCCAGAATTCCAAATAATCTCCGGTCGTTAGTCAGGGATTTACGGGGGTCGCGATGAGGTTGCTAAGATATTTTGTAATCATTTCCTGAAAGGTTCCCTTGACGTGGCTCGGGCATACGCCTTCAGTAACTTGTTAACAACAAGTTGTGGCCTGAATTCAGCCGTCCTAGCCAAACCTGCCTGACGCTTGTTTTTCCAATCCGAAGAAGTATTTTGGAAGGTTGCCATAGCTTTTGCAATAGCATCAATATCCATTGGATCAAAATAAGACGCGGCATCACCAGCAAATTCTAGCACCGGGGGGATATTGGCCGCAACCACGAGACATCCGCATCCCATTGCCTCGAGAACCGGGATCCCGCCACCTTCATACAGAGATGGAAAGACCAAAGCGGTAGCCGTCGTATACAAAAACTTCAATTCATTTTCATTTAAGCGCGGCAAGAAAATAACGTTCTGTCCCAAGTTGAAGTGCGCGATAGCTTGAATTACTATCTTTTCCGCTCCATGATCGTCTCCACGCAATACGAGAGGCCAAGGATTAAACCCATTCAATATTAGCTGATGATACGCATGCAGCAATCGGCGGTGATTTTTGTGATGATAGAAATGCGCCACATAGAGCCAAAATTTCCCAGGAAGCCTATACTTAACCTTGAAGTCGCTGGCTTCACTCGCTGCGACTTGCTGAAATTTCCATGGTAGCACAGGTGGAATCACGACCATGTGCGCACGGTCAGCATCAAGCCGTTTTTCCAGTTCTTGGGCCGTTGCCTGCGACATAGGTAACAGCAAAGAAGCTCTCTTACACGTTAGATGTATCATAATCCGTAAATAAAATTTTTTCGTTAAAGAAAAGGCTGCCATATTCATAAACGCTTGAAGGTCATAAATGGTGACAACGCCAGGTACAGAGTTAAACACAGCTTGGGTATTGGCAAACCAATGCATACAATCCAATTTATATTTGTATGCTAATGGCTGCAGAATAGTATTCTCATAAATCACCCGTTGAAGGCGAGAATCGGGATGAATATTAACAGGCATAGAGACAAAATTGGGTTTGTTCGGAACCAAACATTCGCTTTCGCCATTCACAAAAGCCATATACGTGTTGGCATCATCGCACTCACCGAGGGCCCCCACCAAGTTAGCAATATAATTCCAGCCTCCGCCGATTTCTGGCAGAGCATGAAGAAGATTGAGCCCAATGCGCATATCTATTCACCGCTCCCCTCAACAAGCCTAGAGAGGGGGATACTCTGTGCCGACTCCCATTTCCCTTCCAACACCACTGCCATGAGCCTTTCTAGCACACGTTCGCGATTGTAACACTCCGCTACCTTGTTACGTAAAATCACTGGGTCGTGATCCGGCAACGCCCCCCGCAGGAAATTGATCAGTAACTGGGCAATGGCCTCAATACTGGCATCATGGGCCAACCAGTCTTTTTCAAACTGACCCAATACCTCTGGAATGGCTCCCACGGGGGTAGCAAGCACCGGTCTGCCGCACGCCAGCGCCTCCAGAGCAATCAATCCAAAGCATTCCAACTCTGCCGTAGGCAAAACAAATGCGTCAGCCGCTCCATACATTAGCGGCAATTGAGAATCTGAAACATGGCCGGAAAATTGAACGCGATCCTTGAGACCCAACTCTGCAACCAGATTTTCCAGCCGGTTGCGCAACGGGCCGCTGCCCCCTATAATCAGACACAATACCCAGCCAGCAGATTTAACTCTTTGAAAAGCATAGAGGAGCCGATCCAGCCCCATCCTCGGCACCAATCGCCGCAGTGTAAGAAGCACAGGGATGTTGGTAGGCCAACCCAGTTCAACTTTTGCCGCCGTACGATCCGGGACAATTTTGAATCTATTCAAATCCACCCACCCAGAAATAACTTGGGATCGCTGCTGGATACTAGGACCATGAAGCTGCCCCAGCAATTGCTTTGTGTAATTGGAGAAGACGGTTATGCAATCGCAAGACTCAAGACACCAATGCTCAATGCGATGGGCGAGGGGGGCCGTGATTGCAGCGCGGAGACGCTGCAGAACTGTTCCGCCCATACCTCCAGCTTGCATCTCCAGTCGGACCGGTGAATGAACCGAATAACATACCCTGGTGCTTTTTCCATAAAGGGATCGAGCACCATCATAGTGAACCAGCGAATGTCCATGCACCAAATCCACCGAACCTTCAATGTAGCGTGATAACAAATCTCTTGTCCGCATTTGATGGATGCGGGCTCGACGCGGGTCGAATGAAACAAGCTGTGGACTTGCATACCGAAGCACGTGAAGCCCATCTTGGAGACTATACTCCGGTTTGTCCATGGAAAGGTCCTGGGTAACGACCCATACCTTATGACCACGGCGGGCAAGGAACACCGCTTCATCAAAGGCAAGGCGCGCTGCGCCATTGGGGTAATCAGGATAGTAACTCAACATGGGGATGATGACTTGAAAAGGCTTATTTCGTTCCATCAAGATATAATCTTTTGAGATGCCACCTGATCATGAGATTGATAAAAATCCCCGCTACCACCAGGATCAACCCCGGTCGGAGGCAACCAGGCAAAATGGTTATTAGTACAACTGTTCTCTCTTGTTCAATGCGCAGTCCATCATATTTTTTTCCGCGAAACCAATATTTCTAGGTTAGGACTACGCGTTAGCATAGCAACCGTTATCACTTCAAATGGATATTGTATTCCAGCGACACTAAAGGCGAACAGGTCACGTAACTTGGGCCACCTTCTTAAAAGACGAATCATCTTACTTAGGATGCGCCATTGCATATAACTTATAAATCCCAGCCACTTCGGGTCCCTTTTCAGAATGGCATCATCCATGAAGACAAACACCGGCAAGATTCGTTCCACCTGCATGCCGTAGCTCTGCAATACAGAATAATAAGTCTCTAATGATCTACGCTTTACATGAAACTGATTCAAAGTGCCTTTAGCGGCAAATTTGTCAGTAAGGACCAAAACTCCACCCGGCTTTAGGAGGGAACATGCATTACCCAATGCCATATTCCAGCGGTGATCATCAACAATATGATACAGAACATCAATTGTTGTGACCAAATCAAAACTTTGAGTTGGAAGCGGTATTGGTTCAGTTAAATCATGCTGAAAAAGTTCATAATTTGGGAACAACTTCTGTGCATGTATTACAGCCGGTGCAGAGAGGTCAATGCCAGTTACCTGCCTAACTCCAGCTTGGACAAAATACTGTAAGTAAAAACCAACCCCAAAGCCTGCTTCAAAAATTTTCACGTCTGGCCAATAATACATAAGGCCTTTTAGTGCCCTTCTAAAGGCCGAAAGCCGAAAACGATAAGCTACGCGGTTATAGATACCTAGCTCAAAATGACCAACGCGAGAAAGATCCATATCACCAGCAATCAGCTGATTCCAGTAAACATAAGGATCATAAAGGATCGATTTATCAAATTGGGTACGGTTTCTGCTCAAAAAGAGACTCCTTTGCCACAAGCAGGCAAATAGCATGTCAACAAGATTTCCCGATAGTCTTAATTTATCTTACGTAGTAAAAAAGCGAGATAATGAACATTTCCTGTTATGTGATTGGTATCGGATTAGAGCATGGAGGCTCAAAAATTACTACAGAGTTGTTTCCAGAATAATCGACTAGCAAATAGCGATACTGCCGACCTTGCATATAATATTGTCAGGTATCTTTATGCGAATAGCCGCAAACAAACGCTCAAGACTGTAGAAAGAGCCAAAAGGTCTTCGGTGATAATAGGTTACTTTTAAATACTTAGGCTTTTGTTCCATCATACGTCCTGATGTATTGCTGCCAATATATTATCAAAGACGCTTTTTCAGCAATATCCACAAAACATAAGCGACCCCAAATACAAGGATCAAATCTCGGAATCTCGCCAGGAACTGACCAAGACTTGCCTCCATTCCCAATGAATAGACGATGATCATGGGCGACAACGGGTGGGTAGCTAGCCGATCCTCGGAAAGTAACCAGACGCAAAATAGAGTCCATAAGACACCAATGAATCCAAAAGAGAGTATTCCATTAAGATAACCATAGTTTCCCACAAACTCAAAGGGAAGGCTGACTCCTATATTGTTTATATAATTATCAGCGGCAGAAACGCCAAGATAGCGAGCGAAATAGTTGCCCATGTTACTATCTGGTTTGGCGGGATAAATCGCACGCGGGACAAGAGTCAGCAATCCTTCGGACAAAGTGCCATTCCAAGGTCCACTGAACATAGAACTATCTGAAGCAATGCGATCCGCATATATGAATATCCATCGGAAGGGCGACTCAATGTTTACATCCAACATACTAATATTATATGTCCATAGCCGCTCCCTGAGTCCAAGTTTAGCCAATTCAGCGCGCTCTTCTGGTGTTGCTACCTTTGCCACCTCGGCTGCAAATCGCATCTGACTAACGAATGGTTCAACGATAAATAGATAAAATATAGGAACTACCAGGACAAGCAATATTGATATTTTCTGTCTCCAAACAAACATGATTATAAATAGGTAAGCGAAACTTATAACGATCGCCCCTTTCGAGCCAGAGGTAAATCCAATGACCGTGTTAAATACTATCAAGGAAATGGCGATCAGTTTGAATTTGAAGGAATGCTCCTGGACAGGCCCAACAAGATAACCCATTATCCCTACTGTTGCGAAAAAAGCAATTGCACTTATTGCCTCAAGTGCCGAGACGAATGGGTTTTCACTGACCGTACCCCCAAGATAGTTAATAGCTCGGTTTCCGACTATCCCCAATTGTGCCAAACCGACAATAACAAGCGTGATGATCCCACCTAAAAGCCAGTAAGCGTAGAGGGTCCTTGGCCGGTAGAGAACCCCTTTCGGCATGAGAAAAGCGATAGGCCTGATTCGGCCACGAATAAAGCGTATGGTTCCAGTTGCACAAAACGCATACCATGGTAGTCCAAGAGCAACGATCCAGAGCGCTTCACCGCCCGATGCCACGTAGTTTGAAAGCATAACATCATCGTTTCTCAACACGGCAAAGAGGACTGCCAAACCTGGTCCTATGGCGAACCACCAGTGGAACAAAAAGACAACAGACTGAATGGGGTTAAGTAACGGTTTTCTTCTCAGTTGAAAGAGTGCCAAATAAGTGCCGATGGCCAGTGCAAACTGCCCGGAAAGCGACAGCAAGCTGGCGTTATCGAAATTACGGCTCAACAGCAGCATCAGTGGTGCCGGCGTGAAGCAATAGGCAAGGATATACCAGCGGTGAACCCATGATTTGGCAAATTCGGCGGATCTTCCTGAGAGTTCTAAATTACTTCGTATAAGTTGATAATCATCCATGACCGTGCATTCTCAAATTCTAAAAAGACATCATCTTGGGCGGCGACTTGAGTCCTTCGGTATAATTGCTTTTGATCTCGCTTCCTCAGCCGCGCGGCGACCGCGTATAAGAGCAAGGGCGCCACAATCCATACGCTTCGATGCTCGATACCTGCGCACCCAAGGCTGCATCGGGCATTCCCAGCAGATGATTCCAAGTCGCGATAACCGCCGAGCCTACACCGAACCACCAATAGAACGTGGCAACAAAAGCTTGGATCAGATTGAATAAAGGCCGATCCGCAAGAAACAAGAGCGATAGGTAGAGCTCAAGCCTGAGGCGATCCCTCTGTGCCGTCTTTGCTCACCAGCCTGTCCCAGATGGCCATATACGCATGCACAGTTCGGCTCCACGTGAACTCCCAAGCTCGCCTTTCCTGGCAGGCGACCACGGCTTCTCGTTGCGACTGGGTGAGTGCCAATGCCCATTTCCAAGCTCCGACAATTCCCTCAACGTCATGCGGGTCGACGCACCTCGCGTGATCAGACCAGATTTCGCCTACGGATGAAGCACTGCTGAGCACCATCGGGCAGCGGGCATACGCGGCTTCGAAAGGTGGATACCCGAACCCCTCGCACAAAGACAGGTAGGTGAAAACCGTGGCCTCGGAATAGGCATCCGCTAACTGATCATCGGACGCGTCTCGCAACCACCGGCATCTGCCAGCCACCTGGAGAGCCAACAGCCGATGCTCAACGCTCTCACTCATCCACCCCATGCTCCCCACCACCGTCAGCACAGGCGCCGCGTCCCCCTGCTCATAAGCCAATCGCTCAAAAGCATCCAGGAGTGTGGGGTAGTTTTTGCGGGGCTCGATCGTTCCGACCGCGAGAATTGAATGCTCTGAAACCGGTCGCGGCTTGGAGGGTTGTGTTGTCATGGGCGACACGCCTAAGTAAATCCTGACCGCCTTGTGGGCGAGATGGGGCCATTGCCTCTGGAACTCGCATAACGTGGCATCGCTGTCACACACAACACCCTCGCACTCATGCGCCATCTTCGTGAGGAGCGCAGCTGTCTTGCGCGCCTTTTCCCATGGATGGAACCGGTCGTCGAAACACGATAGGTCATGCATGGTCACGACTCGGGCTTGCGCTCGGCACGGGAAGGCATAGTAGAAGGGGCCGTAGGCCACGTCCACAGCCGGGAAGGTGCACCCGAAGAGCGGTGCGAACGGCGTCTGGCGCAATCGAGCGGGGAAACGCCGCCTTACAACCGAGACGCACGGAGGAAGAGACCCGAGGCTCGCCACAGATTCATTCTGCGTGGCCACAATGTAAACAGATCCGAGCCGATCCAGAATGCTTGGATCGGAAAACAGCGCCGCAAGGAACCCATGGATGAACCTGCCGCCTCCAACCGAGGACCCAAGCTGATCGGCTAAAATGGATAGGCGCAATCGAGTCGGCGCCCCCTGTGTGGTTTCCATTGAATATCGTTTCCCTCCGCGTGGCGAAAGCCCCTCGCAGACGCGGGTCACCTCGCGTTGATTGCGTTTGTTTCCTTGGGTTTTGCTCAGCAGGAGCAATTATCCATGTAGACGTCTTGTGCATTCCATAGTTTTTCTATAGCTTCTCCGTCATTCGCCTTCTTTAGCAAATAGCAACAAACACCAACTCCCGGCAGATCGCCCATTGATCGAAACCCCGAAAACATATTAGACACTATTCTTCGGTCTTGTGATGAAGAATAGCTCTGAACGGTAGCGCTGTTTTCTTCATACTTCCAGAACTGTCCCCTTTCGACTTCGCCAAATATCTTGCTCGCTACGATTTCATCAAAGCCAGGTAAAATTTCACGTTCTACTAATTCAGGAGTAAAGTATTTTTGAAAGAAATAAGCCTCATTCTTTTTTTCAAAAGACTGGGTCGTATAAGGATCAGTGTCACGGTACTCGATAATCTCCGAACGCGCACAAGGAAATGTTAAGAGGCAAAGCCCTCCCGGCGCGAGCAACGCAGTAATATGACTCATGAACTCAAGCGTCTGATCTGGCGCAATATGCTCCACAACCGACACCGAGGTGATGAGATCAAACTTCTTTCTCTCACCAATATCCTTCAGTCTGACAGGGAGAAAGGTTGTTTTTTTGCTACCACGCCCCACCGAACGCTGAGATATCGAGAGATCAGCAGCGTCGGGATTGCAAAGTGTAGCATGTTCCAGGCTCAAACGGCGCAAGAGAAAGTAGGGGACGACACGGGGCGACGAGACGTCCAGATAATTCTTACAGTCCGATAATTGACTCAGGTTTTCGAAAAGAAAATCGGTTTCGAGATGTCGCGTTGATCCGACGTAATAGGACACATAGCGGTAAAATTCAAGAGGCGAAATCCGCCGCCGGACCAAATCAGACGTTAGATAGCAGAGCAAATGCCTCTTAAATGAAACACCCCAATAGTGCCTTTTGGCTCCGGGTTCAAAGAGTACACCAATGTTCTTTACAAAGTTCAGAAGTGGCGATCCACTGGGACGGCTGTTTTGTCGATATGATACAGTATGAATAATCTCTGCTGGATGCATATTTCATGGCTCCATCTTTCGTTACGTTCAGGCCGAGACGGCAAGTCATAACTGCCGCGTTCCCCTCTGCCGGATGTAGATTGTTTGTGGTACATTCCACGCATCTCAGCGAGAGTGAAATGATCGCCGAGGTTCGGTTTGGGAAGCCAGAACAGAATCTGGGAATTCCAAGCCTCGCTGCGTGCCAGCAGATGCACGGATAGCGGCACGAAGGGGAACCAGTAGGGGACGCCACGCTTTGGCAATGCCAAATAGTCCTTGTACCGTTCTGGTCAGCGGCACAACATCAGGACTTCCGGTACTTCAAGGATGCTCCCTTCGACCACGACCGCAGCAACAACGAGCTATTCACCAGCATGACAGTTCCCCTTGAGCATATCCAGCGCTTTGCGCAGGGTAGCGACACGGTGCAGTCCGTAGACCCTGGAGTTGTCACCCGCATTCGCAAGCGACGCCTGCAATCGCTCCCGCGAAGTTCCCGTAATAGAGAATGTGCTATCCGACAAACCGCCATCGTTGAACTTCACTTGGGGGGAGGCACACACTGCATAGCGCTGGCTCTCCAAAACATTAACCACTTGCTGTTATGCGAGTTATAACCGGACAGCGGTGCAGCAAAGTGCATATCTCGCGATACTGCTTTTGGCTACTCTGGACCCGCTTAGCGCGCAGGTATCTACGGCACGCAACTAGAGAGCCAAAAGCCAAACGTGCGAAAGGGACATAGTGGTACGTATTAATCATCGCGGATAGAGCGATGTATTGTGCCCTTCTGCCAAACTGATCACGAAGAAAAGCAGCAACTTTCTTAGCTTCAACAGGATACCCCCCGGAAAGATAGAGACACCTGACTCGAACAATCCCTTTTCAAACCTCCCCCAAAGAACACGCTCAGCATATGTCCGAACCTCCAAGGGGAGACTCTTATCATCTGTTAGATTTTGAATCATTTTCAACACCGCCAATCTCGTCATATCAAATGGATGCGGCGCTCGTGGCGGATACATCGACCGGTCAAAGACTGCACAAGGGCGTTTAGAAACCACGAACGGGCAACGTGCCGCCGATCGCAATATGAAGTCTATATCGATAATAAACAGCTCTCGGTCAAGAAGACCAACAACTTCGACAACCGCTTTCCTAAATAGGATACCAGTCCATTCCGAATGTCCACGCTCCATTATCGCCATCAATCCATCTGGTGGATGATAGAATCCTGGAGTCCATGTTTCGAGAGCGGTGTTCAAGATGTTGCCATGCTTGCCCACACGAATGACATCGGTGGAGGAAAACATGGCATCCGGATGACTTTCAAAGCCGGCAAGAGCCGTTTCATAGAACTCAGGCAGGACGAAGTCATCGTCCGACAAGAAGGAAAAAAACGGTGTCTCTACATGCTCCAATCCAAACTGGAAATTGTCAATTGCACCGATATTCTCCTCATGACAATAGTATTTAATGCGCGGGTCAGCTTTAGCCATTTCAGTGACAACTGAGGCTGTGTCGTCCCGTGACGCATTATCGTAGACGCACACTTGGAAATGAGGATAAGTCTGTTCTAAGACGCTTTGGATCGCTTGCTTCAACTGTTGCGGTCGCCGGTATGTTGGGATGATCGTAGTAATCGTTGGTTTCAGTGTCTCATTCATGTTCGAAGACTCCATAGCTCCAGGTTCAAGATATTTGCAGTCGAAGCATGGTCAAAAACGACTTGACTCTCGCTACAATGTCAAGTTGATTGGCGGCGCAGGCAGAAGCAAGAAGAGTTCCCCCGAATAACACACCCAAACCAACCATGAGCATTAAGGGATGCCAATCGGATTTGATAATACAACGTCCGATCATACTGACCACAACCGCCGCGAGAAGAGGGCGACCGACATCATCGAAGTACCAGCGCCATTTCTCAGCGGGCAGCAATCGCCGATGCATGATCGGGATGGTAACGAGCACATGTACCCCACGTTCAGGATCACCCAGACGCTTGCCGCACCCACCGCGCCGTACCATTTCGTGAGCACAATCATAAGCGGCACCAGGAGCAGCACGGACACAAGGTTGACAAGAAAGGCGAGCCGTGTCCACCCGAAGGCCAATTGCAGCGCGTAGGGGATGTTCATGAGGCCATTGAAGGCCGTGCCCATGACAAGAATGCTCACCAGCAAATGGGTATGCTCGGCTGTTACGGGACTCTGGGTCCACAGCAACAGGATCTCCTTAGCAGAAGAGCGCGACCACGAGCGCGGCAGGCAGTACGAGCACTGACACTAACTGCGCGCTCTTGTGATACAGTCTTGTTATCTCCTCCGTGGCGCCCAACGCCACCAGATTGGTCAATCGGGGGTAAGTGGCCGAGAAAACCGGGCCAACGAAACGATCGAGGTTCATGGCGACGACACTGGCCAGGGTATAGTAACCAAACATTTCCAGGCTCAACATGCGGCTCAGGATGACCTTATCCAGTTGCGTGAGGATGGTTACCAACACGGTGATCCCGGTCATGCCGGCGGCGAATCGCCAGATATTCAGCAGCAGTTCACGGCGGAAAACGCGGCGCTTCAGCGGCATACGGCAGGCTGCGCCAGAGGAAGAAGACGATCAAACCGATATGGACGACGCTGACGACGATCTGCCACGAGAAAAACGCCTCCACGGTGGGCGAAACAAGCCACAGGATCAACACTGCCCCCAGCCCGCGGAAGGTGGCCATCACAACGTTGATGCCGTTCAGCAGCACCTGTCGCTGGAGGCCCATCAGTCCGCCCGAGTAAAAACTCATCGGCCATTGAAAAGCAACCGCCAATCCCATGATCATGATAGCGGTTTGCACCGTTTTTGGAGACAGGTTTTCAGCATTCACCCAACGATAGGCAATGAACGGGGACAACACGATGACGATGACACTGATGAGCAGGCCGACCAGCCAGTAAGGAATCTCCAATGTCCTCACGAGATCCCGCATCTCCTGGGCCTTGCCTTCCTGCACAGCCAGCCGTGCCATTTCCCGGTTCAGCGTGCTGCTCAGGCCCATGTCGAGCAATCCAAAGAGCGCCAACAGAGTGGCAAAGATGCCTATCAGCCCGTATGCCTCGATACCCAGGAAATGGATATAGAGCGGCACAAAGACCAGCCCCATCAGCCCAGTCCACACACTGCCGCCAAAGTTGGCTGCTATGTTTCTCTTGAATACGCTCACGCGATTATTCCACAGAAGGAAATGAAGGGGTCAAAGGATCTCTTTACAAACACCACTTTCCTGTCTTTGTCTTATTGGTAACGATCCGCCAGCTTACTTCCTGCTCAAAGATACGCGTGTGCCCCACGTCCATCAATCTAGATACTTGAAAAAAATACTTTGCCCAGTTGGTAATGGTAAGAGTAGTCCTGGTTTGTCGGCAAAGAATCGATCGACAACATTTTTTGTATCATGCCAGTCTGGCCAAGCATAATCATCAAATAGAACCACTCCACCTTTTGGTATTTTTTCAAAGAAGAACTTTAGCGCAGATTCTGTTGGAAGGGACGAGTTGAGATCGATATGCAGCCAGACAAGTTCGTCAGGATTGCTAGAGTTTTCAAAAGACTCCGGAATAAAACCTTTGTTAAGAACTGTATGATCATCGTATTCAATTAGGTTTTCTCGCGTTTGTTCGACTTGTAGGTATGAATAGCTACCAGCATGATGCTTCTCTGATTCAAGCAAGTAATCTGCCCTCATACTTTCCCATGCATCATATAGAAAACATTTGAACTTCAAGTTATTTGCGCGAAGGGCATTGATTGCGAAAAAAATACCCGTTCCGTCGCAGACCCCACATTCTACCAAATTTTTACAACTACAATTAGTTGCTTTTGCCGCATAAGATGCACTCCAGTAGATAATATAGTGGCGCCACATTAGCTGGCGGAGTATGCTTTCTTTATTAATTTCATCCCCAAACTGGGATAAGGTGAATTTGCCTCCTCGTAACCTATTAATGAGTGTTTCGTGTGTTCTAAGGAACCCTACAGCCACGTCATCCCCCCCCCCGTTATTCCAAGGCGTGAATGTAGATGTAGTCATCCCCCATCCAGAAAAAAGAGGAGGAGTGGTTCTACTGCGGCCAATGACTCTATTGAGTCTAACCCAGATGATCTGTGCGTAAGGCCACCTTGAGTAAAGAAAATTCCTTAGCTTAGCCTTCATCCTCATCATTGGTAACCTTTCAGGGGTATTGTTGAACCCCAGCTAGTTTCCATCCGGAAAGTGATAACGATCTGAATTTAATACACAATCCGGCACTTTTTGCTTGTATTTTGGGGTTCCCTCTGGCATATTCTGAGACGTAACATACTGGAATTGCACACGATCACGTCTCACCGGAGGGTCAAAATGCGACGAAAAAGACAGGGCCAGCTGGATCTTGCTCACACCATGCCGCGTACGGAGATCGGCCGGGAACTGGCGGCCATGTCCAAGGTTCTCGACGAGATGCCCAAGATCTACGAGGTGGCCTACCTGGATTTGATCGGGTTGAAGGACGCAGAGACCGGGCGAACCGGGATGACCGCCGAACAGGTGGTGCGTGCGGCGCATTCTCAAGCAGTATCGGAGCTTGAGCTACGAGGAATTGGCGTTTCATCTCGATGATTCCGCAAGCTTCCGCGCTTTTGCCCGTTTGTCTCGCGGTCAGCACCCGAGCACATCGACCCTGCAGGAAAACATCAAGGCGTTGAGCGCCGAAACCTGGGAGCAGATCCAGGGGATCATCATCCAGTGCGCGGCTGCCAAGGGAATTGAAAAGGTGACGAACCATTAGGGTCGACTCCACGGCAACGGAAACTGACATCCATTATCCGACGGATTTCGAGCTTCTGTGGCTTTGCCTCGGTGGATAACCTTCGACAAGCCAAGCAGCTTGGGGTGGCCGACGTTTCCTTCTCCAAGCGCAGGAGGTTGTCGGTTCTGGACATGGTCAAAAGCAACTGGGTGTACAAGAAGCTGCGGAATTTCCGCGCCGGGATCGAAGCCGGCATCTCCATGCTGAAGCAGGCCTTCGGGTTGACGCGTTGCACCTGGTCGGGGTGGGACGGATTTTGCCAGTACGTTCGCAGTGCCATCGTGGCTTACAACGTGATGCTGCTCGCGAGACTTCTGAGTATGGCGCGCCAACATCTGTCCATGAGTAAAAAATAATCAGGCCTCCTCGATAATCGTCGTTCGAAAAGAGCCGCACCCATTGCTTTTGCCATCGTCTGGGCAGTGAGCCACGTTTAACCCACTCGCTTCAAATATCCATCTGGGGCTACGGTGATAAGTAATCTGTTCTCTATCGACTTGTCGATTATGAAAATCAGCCGCGCGCCATCAGTCGCCTTGTGATCTTCCTGTTGCAGGCGGCGCAGATATTCCCGGACAGCGGTCCTGGGATTGTTTCCTTTGCCCCAAGGGCGGTCTGGGAACATTCCATTGGGCATGTCTTCAATCACTGTATCGAAAACAACGCAATAGCTATGCTTGCTGGTGAGCGGCGCGTAGGCCTCAAGTTCGGCCAAAACATGCTCGTGTGTGTGATTGGAATCAAGGAACACAAGCACCTTCTCATGGCTCTTGGCAATCTGGTGTACCTGAGCGATTACCTCTGGCGCAATGGATGAACCTTCAATCAGGTCAATGCGGTGCGACATCGGATGAGCCTCAATGGCTGCACGGTTGTGGGGGCGAATGTCAATGTCGAGGCCTATTACGCGCCTATGCGTGACACTCGGATCTAGCGCTTGGCCGGCTTCAACCGCTTCACAGTAGTCCAACATGCACAGCATGGATGCACTCATAATCAGAGATCCGCCGTGGGCGATGCCGGTCTCTATGATCAGGTCGGGCTGCACTGCCCAGATCAGCTCCTGCATGGCGACAATGTCTTGAGGATACTGGATGATTGGGCGGCCTAGCCAAGAGAAATTGTAGGAATACTTGGGGACGATCGATGCCTCCATGAAAGCATTTGCAATTGCGCGCAGTCCGTCATTTTGGGAGTTAGCAACGATCCGCTCTTTTATTTCTTGTTCAAATGCTTTCATGATCCACCGTGAGGTAGTTGAACTTGTTGTCCGTTAACTTCTGGATTTCAGAAAGATAATTGCCATTCATAACAAAAATGACCGAGCCGATGTCAAGTAGACTGAGTACGTCCTCCGGTGAGTATACCCTAAGACCGGTCGCCCCCAAATACTTGCCCTGCTTAGCCGGATTGATATCGACCACAAAATCAACCTTCGCACCTGCCCGTTGCATATAAAGCGCAAATATGACGCCCTTTGACGCGCCACCCCAAATAGCAGTTTGGTTACGTATTCCGTGTTTTGTCTTCTGTGCCTTGAGTATTGCAGCGTAATGGGTAATTCCTCCCAGAAAGTCGGGGGGGAGTTCGACACGGCTTTCGTCACAATATTCGGGGGGGTGCAGGGTCGCAAGATCAGCGACCACGTATAGATATTGTCCGCCAAAAAAATGGCCAGTTTCGTAGATATTACCGAACATGCGCAAAAAATCATCACACCGAAAATAATTGACGTGCTCGTAATAGATATCGAACCATGCTCGCTGCCGGCAAATCCAGTCGAAGCAGGGTACTTCAAGGTAGATTTTGCCTTTGCCGCCATTCGCATCACGAATGGCGGCAAGGAAATCCAGCGGTTTGGGAACATGTTCCAGCACGTGCCGAAGTATGATTCCGTCGGCAGTCAAAGCCAGTGTCGGAGTGAAGGGTGCCTTGATGACCTGGGAGCTGTTCCCTTCATAGGCAGGGTCAAGACCAGTAATGGAGAACCCCAGAAGCTGTAAGTGTTCGAGGAAATGCCCCTTTCCACAACCGATTTCGATGACCGACAAGCCGTAAAAGTGATGTTGAATAACATTCGTTACTTCATCAAGATGGTCCCGGAATACCGTCGAAAACGCCTGTTCGTTCTGGTATTCGGGACCATAATCCATCAGTTCGGGGTGAAAACTTCGATTATACAATAACCCGGTTCGTAAATTCTGAACCAGCACGATATCTCCCCGAGTGCAGGCAACGGCTTCGGCGTGGCTTGCGAACATTTGGTTCTGAAAAACCGGGAGTTGTTCTGCGCGGTAAATCTCCCGCTCGTCGTTCACAGGATCTCCAACAATCTGTTCAACTTGGCCCGGTTTCCCCAGAAAGCCATCGGCTCATAGTCCGGATAGGGGAAATGTCCTAGATTTAGCTCGATGGTCCAGCCGTTTTCCCGTAAACGGTCTTCGATCAATGAACGTACGGACACTGGTTTGCCAGAACAGACATTGACGATGCCTGCGTCCGCCTGTCGCAAGGCAAGGGTCACAAGATAGCGTGCAACTTCTGCGACGGGCAGGTAGTCACGCAACTGCTCGCCACTGGACATGTTAAAACATGCATCCCCTCGCGCCACGGCGCGTTTCAACTGGGGCAGCAGAGAGTTCTCGGATTGCCCCTCGCCATACATGTAAAAGAGTCGCGCCCAGATAAGCGAGAAGGGGTGTACTCTGCGCAAGAACTCAAGCTGCCGCCTCAACGCATCTTTGGCGTAACCGTAAGAATTGACCGGTAGTGGCGCCAATTCTTCAGACAAGGCACCGGACTGTAAACCGTATTCAAGGCAAGTTCCCGTCACCAACAGACTCGATAAGCCTGATAAAATCATACTTTTGAGAAAATGATACTGCCTGGGTAGTTCAGTTTCAAAGTGGTGCAGTGACGTGTAATTGGGCAGTCCATCCCAAGCGAGATGAACCAACATGTCCGGACAGCCAAGACGATCATAAATGTCGGTTCCTGCCTGATCAATATCCATCTCCTCAACAAGAACAGACGGGCCAAAATCTCCGATACGAGAAGCGCAGCGCGTTACTGCAACAATTTCTACTGGACTCGACGCCAATTCCGCCAGCACATGCCTGCCAACAAAACCGCTTGCACCAGTAACGGCGATTCTCATGGCACACTCCAGAGTCACAAAGTGTTTGGGAATAGGAGCTTGACGCAGTTCCCTCGAAGATTGAATCCGACTTCACAAGACTGCATACGACACGTAAGAATCGAAGGCAAAACGACGGATACGCAGATTCCGTAAACCAAGGACTTCCTGCACGGCGATGGTTTCTCCGGGAAACATTTTGGCGTTCAACTCGTCAAAGCATATGATGGATCCGTTTGTCATGCGAGGAACGAAGACTTCCAGTGCTTTTCTCGTTGGTTCGTACAAATCCAAATCCAGATAAAGCAGGCTCACGACGAGATGTGGATTTTCCTGTACATAGCGATCCGCGGTTTCCATCAGGTCGCCCTTGATGATTTCGATCTTTGGGATATGTTGCAGGGGGCGGTTCAGGTCATAGACCTCAATGGCTTTTAATACGTTCTGATAGGAGGAGCCCCTCAGTCCCCCTTTTCGAAAATGGGTGGAGTCACCGGTATGCGTGTCTTTTTCGTGGATATTGGGAAAGCCTTCGAACGTATCGAAGCCGATAATTTTCCTGGTGTGATTAATCGGTTCGAGGATGCTGCTAAGTTTGGCCCAAGCTAGTAGCCCCGCCCATGCAGTACGCCGCATTCCACGATAGAGCCGTTTTGATACAAGATTTGCTTGAAGATTTCGTATTTCGTCAGAAATTTGGCAATACTCTGTCTACTGGCATACTTAGGAAATGCGTCTATTTTTTCTATCAAATCGTTCTCATCTTGCTCAAAAAAGCTTGCAATCGCCTCAAATTGATCCAAGTCGTTTGCGCTTTGGTTTTTTCTTTCACGGCTTTTCATTGCTATCTATATCCTGATTCGTTCTTTGACTTTATCGTTTCTGGATCAAGGTTTCAAGTAGCTGTCCCCCGGAATGCGTCAGATACCCCGGTTTCTCTCGATCGTTCGACTGCATAACGTCGCCGTGCCTCTTTTTCCGTTTCCAGAGAGTTCCGGCAGGTTCATTTTGGCGATCGGTGTGCCTCCCTTCATTTCGAAGGTGTACACCGCGATCTCGGAATAGTGTTTGCAAGCGAAGGCGATGCTGGCATCCAAGTCTTCGTAGGTCTCGGTCGGAAACCCCACCAAGAGATCAGTACGCAGCATTAAGCGGGGGTTGGATTTTTTAACGCGGGTCAGAAACGAATCCAGTTCGTCCATATCGTATTTCCGCCGCATCAATTGCAGCAGGCGCGGGCTGGCGGTTTGGATAGGTAATTGAATATCCGCAAACGTTTCGCGACTGAATAATTCCAGTAAAACGTCGGTATCATCTCTCGTGATAAACAGACCTTCCGGGTTGAACTGGGATATGTGGATGGTAATATGCGGCGCCAGTATCGACATAATAGACATATATCCGACTCCTGCGGATCATCCACCACGATGTATCCATTCTTTTTCAACACATTCTGAATCTTGTGGAAGATCAATTTGTAGATGGTGCACATGTTTTCCTTGATATATATTTTTGAAGGTCGGTTCATGATTTCCCGTTAGCGTCTCACGCCCTGCGGGGGCGCTTCATCAAAGAGTAACTTCGAAACGTCATTTCAGGCATTCATCGTGAACTTGCTCCGATGGTATTGTTCGGTGAACCCAGCTTCAAAAGGTAGCGGACACAGCCATCCTTCGGTCGAAAACCATCCAGTGAACTCGTGTAAGGTCTGCAGATAGCCAACGCCCCCGACCGGATGCAATCCCTATTAACCCATAGTGAGCCTAATAGATCAACTTGAGCGAAGTATATAGCCCGTTAAGGGCATTCTCCTATTGGGAGGCCATCTCCTCGCCATGCTTACACTTGCCTTAAGAAAGGGAGCGCTGTCACAAATACCCCGCCCCATTCACGAATATAGTCCAACTGGGCCATCACTTCCTCCCGCAGATTCCAGGGCAGGATGACCACATAGTCCGGCCGTTCCTCGCGGAGCCGCGCCTCGGCAACTATAGGAATACGGCTGCCTGGGAGAAACTTACCTTGCTTGACAGGGTTGCGGTCCACCACGTAAGGAAGCAGGTCCGAACGAATTCCGGCATAGTTGAGCAGGGTGTTCCCTTTGGCGGCGGCACCGTAGGCCGCGACTCTTAGGCCTCTACGCTTCAATTCAAGCAGGAAGGCCAGAAAGTCGTCCTTGATTCTTTCTGCCCGAAGATGGAAACCCCGGTAGTAGTCCATCGTTTTCACACCCTCCGCCGTTTCGATATCGCATAGTTCCTGAACACTTTCCGAGACAGGTCGCATGCCGGTATCTTTCCGTTGGGAGTATACCCGCAGACTGCCACCGTGTGTCGTCAATTCTTCCACGTCAAACACGGTCAATCCATGGCCATGAAATATGCTCGCCACCGCCGTGAGAGACAGGTAGGAGTAGTGTTCATGATAGATGGTATCGAATTGGCTTTCGTTTATCAGTCGAATGAGATGCGGGAATTCGAACGTGGCGATACCATGAGGTTTGAGCAGCAAGGGGAACCCGGCAATGAAGTCGTTGATGTCGGGCACGTGCGCGAGCACATTGTTCGCCGCGATGAGGTCCGCGTGCCTGCCTGCACCGGCAAGCTCGCCGGCAAGCTGGCGGCCAAAGAAGGCTTCGGTGATCTCAATGCCCCTGGCGCGCGCCGCCGCTGCCGTACCGGATGTGGGTTCAACCCCGTAACACGGAATGCCTCTGGCCTGGACGTACTGAAGGAGATACCCGTCGTTGGCCGCAATCTCCGCCACAAGGCTCTGATCATTTAGTCCAAAACGCTGAACCATCGTTCCCACGTAGTTCTCGACATGGGTCAGCCAGGTAGACGAGTAAGAGCTGAAATACGCATACTCCGGAGAGAACAACTCCGCAGCCCCCACATAATCTTCGGTTTGCGCGAGCCAGCAGGCAGTGCATACGAGCACACGGAGGGGATACCATTTCTCCGCGGTCCTCAGTTGCGCTGCTGTCAGGTAGGCGTTGGAAGGAGGGGCACTGCCAAGGTCAATCAACGGCAGGGTAACGCCCGCTCCGCAATGCCGACATTTCATGGATGCATTCCTTCAAAGTCCTGACCGATGAAGGCGTGTGTGCGGTCGCGTTGGGAGATCCCCGCAATGGGCATCGGCCAGCATATATTGATCTGTGGATCCTGCACGTGAAGGGCTCCCTCTGCCTGGGGGACATAGGGGGCGGTATGGAAGTATAGCAATTCGCAATCCCCGACAAGCGTTTGAAAACCATGGGCGAAACCTTCGGGGATGTAAAGACTTCTTCTATTTTCCCCTGAAAGCACTACCCCGTGCCACTGCAAAAAGGTGGCGGAGTTTCGGCGCAAATCCACCGCCACATCGAATACCTCACCCCTGAGGCAGCTTACGATCTTCACTTCGGCATGCGGTGGATACTGGAAGTGTAAACCGCGCACGGCCCCTTTTTCCCGGGTTAGGGATTGGTTGATCTGGGCAATGGGTTTGGTAAGCCCCACCCGGCGGAATTCTTCCACGCAGAACAGGCGTGCAAAAAAGCCGCGGGAGTCGCCGACAGCTTTAGAATCAACGACGGTGAGACCGGCCAGGGGGGTGGCAGTGAATTCAAATCTGGACGCCATGCTCAGTTTTCCCGTTCAAAAGCAGCGATTTGCTCAAGGGTAACCGCGCGCATATCACCGGCCAGGCTGGACCTCACTCCTGCCAGTTCAAAAAGATTCGGGACGGTGGGTGGATCTAATGCATAGCCGTGCACTCTGGCTCCGAGACAGTGGAACCAAAGGGAAAGCCATGCTCCCTTAAATCCCGTATGCCCGGTAATGAGCACCTCTCTGCCGAGCCAAAAATCTGGTTTCATTCCCAGATCTTCCAGGGCGCCCGCCCGGTTTGCCATAATTCCTCAAGACGATTCTTGTCGCGCAGGGTGTCCATCGCCTGCCAGAAGCCATGATGCAAATAGGCCAAAGAATTTGGTGAATTGGTGTTGCGGCATGTCTCGTCTGCCTGGGTCATTCGCGTTAGGTCTCTTGGGGTCAAATCCTGAAACTGAAGTTTTGACCATCTTTGGGGGGAAACACCCCAAGTCAGCCATGGTTCAGAGTACGCACTCAGTTTCCTGAGGAGTATACTCAGGGACCAACTCCTTAAGTTTTCGTTTGATTCCACTCGCATCATGAGCTTCGGCACTGCTGTAGAGTTCTTCAAGCCCACGGCGAAGCCATTGCCGAAAACCCTCGCGATCCCCTCCACCATTCCCATCCCCATTGGTACGCAATATCATGATTCTCTCGTGCCTGGTGGTAACCACCCCTTCGTCCGCCGTAATCAGTTCCTCGTAGAGTTTCTCCCCGGGGCGAAGGCCGGTGTACACGATTTCAATGTCCTTATCGGGCTCTTTCCCCGAAAGGCGAATCAAATCGCGAGCCATATCAGCTATTTTTACCGGAGTACCCATTTCCAGGACGAAAATCTCGCCATCCTCACCCAACGCCCCAGCCTGCAGGACGAGCTGAGCTGCCTCAAGGATGGTCATAAAGTAGCGGGTCACCTCCGGGTGAGTCACGGTGACCGGTCCACCGTGTTCGATCTGGCGTCGGAACAGGGGAATCACCGAACCCGATGAGCCGACGACATTGCCGAAACGCACTGCCATGAAACGTGTGCCGTTGCCCTCCAACGACTGAAGCATTATCTCGGCAAGCCGTTTGCTCGCTCCCATGACATTGGTGGGCCTAACCGCCTTGTCGGTGGATATCAACACAAAATGTTGGGTCCCATATTGGAGCGCCATTTCCATGACCACGCTGCTGCCCAATACGTTATTGAAGACGGCCACCCAAGGGTTGCTCTCGATCATGGGGACATGCTTATAAGCAGCCGCGTGGAACACCACTTGGGGGCGATACTTCTGAAAAACATGATCCATTAGAGCACGATCTTGAACCCCGGCGAGAATACACGTGGAATTTCGGTATCCAAACTCATAGTGCAATTCCATGTGGATGTGGAACAAGTTAGCTTCTCCCGCATCCACCAAAACCAACCGGGCGGGCGAGAACCTAACAATCTGGCGGCACAACTCGGAACCGATGGAGCCGCCGCAGCCGGTCACCAGCACGGTTGCGCCTTGGAGGTAAGCGCGAATCGAGCTGGTGTCAAGTTGTACCGGGGGACGGCCGAGCAGATCCTCGAAATCCACTTCCCGCAGGTCGCTGATGCCTACCCTCCCATCCATGATGTGGCCGATGGTGGGCAGGGTCTTGTAGGAAACATTGCAGCTCTTGCAGGCTTCGACAAAGCGTCGCATCTGCGCGCCCGTTGCCGACGGCACGGCGATAAAGACTTCCTGGACATTCTGTTTCTCCACAATGTACGGAAGCTGGTCTATGCTTCCCAGCACCTGGATGCCATGCACTGAACGCCAGCATTTGGCGGGATCGTCGTCTAACAACCCTACGACGCGGTAGCTGAGCTCCGGGTTGTCGAAGCTTTCTCTCAGGATCTTCTCTGCAGCATCGCCCGCGCCGATGATCAGAACGCGTTTGTGATTCCTGTCCCATTTCTGTAGCCTTGGAATTGCAAAGATTTCGATCCCGCGTGGAGTTTTCACTGCCTGACAGTAAGAACGAATACCTAATCGCAAGCCCCCGGTTAGGAGAAAGGCAAGACCGCCATCGAGAAGAAACACCGACCGGGAGAAACCCGTGAACGTGTGGAGATAAAGGACAGCCGCAACCAGCAGCAACGAGGAAAGCAAACAGGCCTGGGCGAGCCGCCACACATCCACCAGACTGGTGTAGCGCCACATGCCGCGGTAATGTCCGAAAAAATAGAAACAGGCAAGCTTGCAAGGCACCAGGTAGGGCAGGATGGCCAGGATCTGGCGCCGGTCGGCCGGGCTCAGCTTAAACTCAAAACGCAGCAGGTAGGCACCGACAAAGGCTACAATGAAAAGAGCCACATCGGACAGGAGCATGATGTAGAAATTAGGGTATTTGTAGCGGTACCACATGAATTTCGCGGCTCATCGCGGATGGTGTGAAACAATCCCCCTTGTCATTCCATGGCGGAAGGCCGGGGGATACTCAATCTCTTTGAACGTTGGAAGTGCCGTCAAAAGGGCATGTAAACAGTTGTATGCAAGTGGCACGGCGGGCATCCTCGGCCCGTGGCAGAAGAGGAAGCGTTCAGCGATTAGTCTTCTGCTTTTCTCCACTGAAACGAATTGACCGCTTATGCATGGGGGTTGTTCCACCCCAATGGTTTGCCGTCGCCCCCAAGCGTTTCTTGTTCTGGAAAGCTGTTCCCAAGAGGCCGAACGGTTGCGAAGAAAAGAGCTCTCAACTCTCTTCATTCTCAATTTGTTTCGGGGCGCTTGCAGGGTCGGCCGGCCCGCCTTGATCCCCGTATGGCTGGTAATGGTAGTACTTGTAGTACTTGTAGTAGTAGCCCCCGTATTGCTGGCTGATGTTCAACCTATTTACGATACTTCCCAATAAAACCCCGCGCACATTGTGAAGTCCTCTCAGAAAAATCCGCAGGGCTTCCCGATGCGTCTGGCCCAGAGTACTGATCAAAATCACCCCATCCACACAGTTGCTCAGTACCAGTACATCGGCAAATCCAGCATAAGGGGGACCATCTATGACAATTCGGCTGAAATGCTTGGCGAACCCTTTCATAAGCTCCTTCATCCGACTCGAGGCGAGGAGTTCCGCAGGGTTAGGGGGAATAGGTCCCGATGGGATAAAGAACAGATTTGGCACGTCGGTCCGCTGCAGGATTTCATCGACTTTGCATACGCCGCTCAAAAACTGACTGAGGCCCTTGGCATTACGCTTGCCGTTCGAAAAAACTTTGTGCAGACGAGGCTTTCTCAAATCCGCGTCCAGCAGCAAGATCTTCTCTTCGGACGCGAAAGCCTGAGCCAGGTTGGATGAAATCGTCGATTTCCCTTCGCCGGCATTGGTACTGGTGATGAGAATCGCCTTCGCAGGCGAATCCGTGGCCCGCGCAAGTTGAATGGATACTTTTGCAGTACGAATAGCTTCGGAAAAGCTGGATTTGGGCTTTGTCCGGATCAGACGGTCCAAATCCTGCACCTCGTCGCTCCCCGAGAGAGGTACCACTCCAAGCACGGAAACCCTGAAACGATCCGATATTTCATCGATGCGCTTCACGGTATTGTCCAGGTACTCCAGGAAGAAGGCCAGGCTCACTCCACCCATAAGCCCGACCACGATGGCGAGAAGGAGATTTAGCTGAATATTTGGTTTGAAAGGTTTTATGGGCAGGTCGGCATAGTCTACTACCTGGATGTTGCCGAGGTCCGTCCCGACATTGGCATCAATCTCTTTACCCCGGGCAAGCAGGCTCTGGTGAATTTGCTTGTTGCTCTCCACTTCCCGCTCCAGAATCTTATACTGGGTGGCCCGGTCATTGAGCTGCAATGCCAAATTTTGCCTCTCTTCCGCGCTCTTGCGGAGATCCTCCTCCTTTTGCAGTACGGTGAGATAATCCCTTTTGATGGAGTTGGCAATGCGTGCTTCTTCACCAGTGATCTTCTGCTTGAGCTCCATCATCTTGGCCTTGAGAGTCTTTAGCTTGGGGTAGTCATCCTTGAAGATGGAACGCCCCTCCTCGTATTCGGCCATGCGCTTGGCGTAGTCCTCGCGTAATTGCTGAACCAGCTTGTTTTCACTGACCAGCGTCAGTGAACCAACGTCACCCTCCAGCGCTTGCTTGTGAAGGGCTTCTTTCGAAATACGCTCCGCCTCCGCAAGGGCTAGAGCTTTGTTGATCTCCTCCAACTGGCGATAAACCAAGTTGAGATTGGAATCTAGCGATACAATGCCCGCCTTTTGAGCGAACTGGTTCAAGTTGGACTCTGACTTCTCCAGTTGGATGCGTACTTGTTCAATCTGCTTCAACAGCTGCTGCTTGGCAGTGCCGGCTGCATCGATTCTCTTGTCCATTTGCCAGCCGATAAACTCGTGGATGAGGGCGTTGACGACTTCCCGTGTCAGTACAGGATCTGTGGACCTGAAAGAAAGCGAGATGAGAGTGGTATCACGTTCGGGCTGTATCTGGAGGTTGTCCACAAACCATTTTTCGATTGTCTTGAGCTTGCGCCTTTGGGCAAGACCATTATCCGGATCTTTGTCAGGGCGGGACCATCCAAAGACTGTATCCTTCATTTCTCTGAAGGTTTTCCATACGCCATGAAGCAGACCGTCCTTGTCTCTGGCAGATGCTGTGTCGAATATTGGATGCCGATCAATTTGCAGCTTTTCGATGACTCGCCGTGTCAGCGACTCACTCTGCAGTAGTTTGACGTTTGTCTGAATGAACTCGCGCGTCTGCAATTGGGACGCGACAATATCTTCAAACTTAGTCACTTTGGGCACCTGCATGCTCAGCTCGAGTTTACCCCCGGCCTTGAAGACGGGCTTCATGGCAAGACTTACCACCAGCACCGTAACAAATGTCACTAGCAGAAAGGTAAACACCAGCCATTTTCGTCTGAGCACGATCTCCAGATAATCACGCAGATCCGCGGAATCATCGAATTCCGAAACAGGTTCCCGAAACTCCGTCGAAGGCAATCTCGAGCCGTCAACGGGTACCGGATACCGCCTGTCTTGTTCCTTCCCAGCCTCTAGGTACATGGCACCTGGTTATCCCCAAATGCTAATCCAGTGAGCTTCACGAGAAACTATTTCTGTTCATGGTTCGATACCTTACCACGAACGGAAATACATTATGTTACGGATGTAAAACTCCGTTGGTCTTGATATATCGAAGGGTAAAAAGGACTTTTGCAGGAGGCTCCCGTGTTTCAACCATGATTTGTCGGTCAATGTGACAACTCCACCCCGGCGCTGGAGTCTACTCCCGTTTCAAGATAAACACATTATTTGGATTTGGTCTACTCGTTATGATCATTTTGAATGTCAATAAGAGCCTGTTCCTGTTTGGTACAAGATTCTCTATTCGATTGAAAAGACCCCTCAACGCTTGCTGGAGAGTTTCTTCACAAATACAGAAGTTAACCATGCCGCATGCTTGTTTAGGTTGCTACCCCTTACACACTATCAAGACTGAATCGCCGTTCCTGTCAACCGGTTTTTCCCGGCGAGCAAGGGTTCCCTGAAAAATTTTTATTGACGAAACTGGCATGGTTTCGCTAAAGTTCGCATACGTGGGAGTGTTGCCTGTCTTTTATGCACTCTAGTCTCAAGGGAGAAGGCTTATGAAGAGGCGGAATGAGTTGGTGGTTCTGGTTGTGGCAGCGCTGTTCATAGTGCAGCCGGTGTTGACCATGGCCGCTTCGCCAGTGCGAGTCATACCGGCGGGAAAGGTCAGCGTCCTTTCTGATGGAAAAGAGGTCAGCCAATTCAAGTCCGAGATGCCTCTCCCCCAAGGTTCGATGATGGCGTGTGATGGCAAATGCCTGGTTCAAACCCAGGGACTACAATTGGTGGCGCGAGACAAGGCCGTTTTTGCCCTGAGTGAAACGCAAAGCAGATGGGATTTGGCTGTAAAGACCGGGGAAATTGATTTCGCCATCGGTGTCAATGCCAAGCAAATTGCTTTTCACACAGCTCATGACCTAATACAGGTTCAAGAGGCCATCATACCCGCAAGCAGCGAAGGCCTTGTAAGAGGAACCATAGTTGTTACTGAGAGCCAAACCAGAATGACCGTCACCCAAGGGGCGCTCCGGGTGGTCGGCCACGACGGAGAACAGCTGGTCCAGTCGGGCCAGATCTTCACGCTGGCACAGCATGAATTGGCTCCAAAGCAGACGACTTCCGAGCAACCCGGCAAGAAGCCCGGTGGAGTAATTGACAAGGGCTCAGGCAACCCCGGTCCTGGCGGGTTGTTTGGCCTATCCCGGGAAGGAACGATAGGGCTGATGGTTGGGACTGCGGTTACTTTGGGCTTGGGATTCGGTTTGGCTTTCGCTCTTGACGATGATGGCGATGAAGTCTTTTTCCGTTCTGAAGTAAGCCCCTTCTTCTAGGAAACAGACCACGCTCCTCTTGGCTGTGTCCTGATGCTCAATGATAAGAATCGCTTGGGGAATTTGAGCAGAAAGATCCCTTACATTGCTGCAGGTTGGGAAGTGCATGGATGGCGGTACCCCCGGGGTGCCGCCTTTGTCTTTTGATGGACAAGTTGATTTCAACACATACCTACGGCACTCATCGCTGTTGCTTTCCGGCTGCTGAGTTCATTTTTCCGGATCGTGCCTATCTTGAGACGCTCTTTTCAGCCCGCCCATGGTATGAGGGCAGGGGCGGACGGCATTGGTCAACTTAAGTGAGACAACGCGCATCTATTCCACCCTCATCCGACATCTCCCTTAGAGGGGAGACACCATCAGGAAGTTCGCGGTGCGGAGATTAGCTAGCTTTATATATGTCAGGAGCATCTTCATTTGACGAATGGAACGAATACAGTCTCATCTGTGTTGAGTATGAGGACGGTGGTTCTTATGAAGTCTATGAATAGCTTTCGCAATTTCATCGGCCGGGGGATTGAAACAGCCGCCCTCATGGGATTAGCGCTTTGGGTGGCAGGGTGTGCAGTCGCGACTGGACCTAAACCGACAGCAAAGCTGGAGGATGTTCTTGCCCGAGAGACTACCTCACAGCAAGAAATAAAAAGCATCAATGACCAGCTCTTTGCTTCCGTTGCCGGTCCCACTGAGCCAAAGGATTATGTTCTGCGCACCGGTGACCTTCTCTGGATTACTGTCTTTGAGGCGCAGGAGCTGAATACCCAAGCTCGAACAGGATCCAGCGGAACCATTACTTTGCCCCTCCTGGGATCTTTGGAAGTGGTTGGGCTTACCATCCGAGAGGCGGCAAGAAAGATTGAAGATCTATACAGAGCCAAATACCTGCAGGATCCTCACGTCAATATCTTCGTTCAGGAACAGCATGGCCGAAAGATCACCGTTGTGGGGGCCGTGAAAAAACCGGGAACGTTTGAATTCCCGGCTCGCCGCAATCTCTTGGATGCCCTGGCACTGGCTGAAGGCCTTGATGAGAAGGCCGGACGCACCATCCAGGTGAGAAGAGTGGCCGATCGCCCCGATAATCCCAACATATTTCTGGTCGATCTCGAGGAATTGGTTAAGAAAGGCCGAACAGATCTGAATATGGAGATTCAAGGCGGCGATGTGATCTTCGTGCCGGAAGCTGGCGTCGTTTACGTAGATGGAGCCGTAAGAAAGCCCGGCGCATACCCTATAAAGAAGCAAATGTCCGTTCGTGAGGCGATCGTCTCAGCGGGCGGAGCCGCATCTACAGCGAAGCTAGGGGATATCAAACTGGTTCGGTTCATGGGTGATGGCAAACGAGAAGTAATCCAGTTGAGTGTTGAAGGGGTCAACAAAGGTTCTACCCAGACAATCGAGGTCCAAGATAGGGACGTGGTCTTTGTGGAAACAGACAGCATCAAAGCTTTCATTTATGGCCTCACTATAGGTGGGCCGTATGGGAGTATTGGCTACCATCCCCCCGCGCAATAACGAGATTGCAATATTGCATTTACACTTCCGACTGTTTTATTGCCTATTCGAACACATGGCAAACCAAGAACCAGCCGCACTTCCCCCGTGAACGATCGGGATGTAAGTGCCCTGGTGTTGAGCTTCTGCGCCGGCCTCGTAGTCGATGGCATTGACCCGACTAGCGCCCTCGCAACGAGTAACGTGCCACGTGCGCATCCTCACCATTCATTTGCCACTGCTGTTTTGCATTGCCCTTGACACCCTCTCCCCTAGCTCTTGGAGGGCGTCCAAAAAGTTCTACTATACGTCACCTTGGCGGAATCCGGAGTTCAGGAAGTCACGCAAGAAGCCTCGATTCCGGCTTTCGCTGGAATCGCGAATATCGTGCGCTTCCGACTACTTGAACACGCTCTGAGAGGTGGCAGGCTGAGCGATCGCGCCCGATCCACCAGGGTGCCCGTACACGAGGAACCCAACCCAATTTCCTTGACACATTCAGTACTACAACGATACCTTGGTGAAGGACCAAGCTCTGTGGGGTAGGCTCTCCAGCCCGACCCACACATCAAGGTCCAATGCCGAAAGCTTGTTTTGGAGTTAGCTGGGGCTTCTAATAGAATGCAACAGGAAGACATGGGCGCCCGTAGCTCAGCAGGATAGAGCGTCGGACTTCGAATCCGCAGGTCCCCCGTTCGAGTCGGGGCGGGCGCGCCATTGAAATGCAATGGGGTTCGTGACATTAAACGCAACCCATTGCATTTTCATTGATACCCCAGCCCCATTTTGCCCTCCCCATATCGATACAGCGCGCAACAAAGCAAGCGATTGTCTGCAATGAAACAGGCGACAATATCTTGCCATCCTTCTCCATCAATCCCCCTCAACCTGCACCAGTGCCATAGTCGTCTCATATCCGGCGCACTCAATCCCCATCTCATCCTAGTCGCCAATTCCACTTCCACCCCCGTTGGAAGTGGTGCGCACATGTGGCCCTCAAGACAGAAAAGGCAGAGCCACTTTGACTCTGCCTCATCCCGGTCATCTGAACGCTTGGTTTCGTGTGATGGTTGGCTACGGTCCGATGTGGATTGAGAATCCCCGCGCAAAAAACGGGAATCCCCTCGGGACAACAGGTGCATGATGGGGGTTACGGTAGTGATAGGGATGGTTGTAAGCCCTATGGTATCCCTTCCAATTGCCATTACCGTAATACCGATGACCATCATAATATTTATGGTTGTTGTGGTGATAGCCTTGTAAGTTGTTGTGATAGTTATGGTTGCAATACCCTTCAGCGCCGCGCACGTGCTGACCGGCCCATGAATATCCTGGAACAGCCAACATAAGGACGGCAAAAACTCCGATTATAAATGTAAATATCTTGATCATTCGAATTGTTCTCATAGCCATTACCTCATGATATCTTTGAATGTTGCTATTTGCACTGTATCTAACACAGGCCCAACCTGTTCAATTCGTTCTAAAGCATAACCCGTGCCATAAATGCGCGTGCTTACTCCGAGCGGTTATTCAGTCAACCGCGGGTGTCCTATAACCCTACCGAGTTACAGTTCTTGCACCGGTCGTAACGGTCGTAACGTTTTTTGCACACGCTATGCCTCCGTCTGTTCCACACTGAGATGAAGGAACAGCGTATGCGATCGCCTCACCAATTCTGAACCATCGATTGCAGCCCAGACAAGAAGCCTCTTCGAAATCCCTGTTTGAGGCAATGGTACAGAGCCCCATCTAGGGCTCTCGCATCGGATGATGCGTTAAAATCTGCCTTGGTGCCAAGCACGAACTGGGATAGCATTGCTATCGGTAGAACCGAACTCCACCCAGGTCACGCAGACAGAAACGGATTTTTAGACATGAGCAAGTTCAACCTCAAAGTGCTGTTGCTTCTTTCCTGTGGCCACATGGTGGTCGACACTTACCAGGGCGCGCTGCCGGCCATACTTCCCTTCTTCAAGGAAAACATGGGCCTTTCTTACACGGTAACCGGCACCATCCTCATTGTTGCCAACATCGCTTCCTCCATCGTCCAGCCTCTGTTTGGTTTCCTCTCGGACAAGAAGGAAAAGGCTTTCCTGCTGCCCCTCGGAGCTTTACTGGCCGGAGCTGGTTTCTCCCTTCTGTCAACGACCGAGAGTTACCCCCTGATTCTAGGTCTGGTGGCGGTGAGTGGACTGGGTATCGCGGCATATCATCCCGAGGGATTCAAGACAGCCCGGTTCTTTACCGGTGAAAGGATGGCGACCGGCATGTCGGTCTTCTCGGTGGGTGGCAACACCGGTATGGCTCTTGGCCCAATCCTCGCGCTTTCGATTGTTCATTACCAGGGGTTCTCCTCACTTCCCTGGATGATTGTCCCTTCTCTGGCCTTCACGGCCGCCATCATCGCCCTCCGCAACCTGGTGGCTATTCCCCAAACGGAAGCGCCCGTGATCCGCAGGGTCAATGGTGAAAGACCGAAGGGCACTCGCCGGGCTTTCCTCACGCTCATTTGCGTGGTCATCATGAGAACCTGGACGCAGCTCGGCCTCATGACCTATATCCCCTTCTACTATATCAATATCCTCAAGGGAGATCCGGCCTTTGCGGGAAGGATGGTGAGCCTGTTGCTTGTTGGAGGGGCTTTCGGCACTCTGGCTGGCGCTCCGCTCGCTGACAGATGGGGCCACCGGTTCTGGTTGCGGTTTTCTATGCTGGGCAGTGGCTTGCTGTTTCCGCTGCTGTTTGTCGCTGAAGGCACCATGCTGTTTGTCGTCGTGACCGTGCTCGGCACGATCCTCATCTCCACGTTCTCAGTGACCGTGGTGATGGGGCAAAACCTTCTTCCGGGGAGTCTCGGAGTAGCCTCGGGGCTCCTTGTTGGTTTTGCAATCGGGGCCGGAGGCATAGGGGTGACGCTCCTCGGAGTAATTGCGGATCATTTCGGCGTCTACTTTGCCTTGAAATGCATCGGGATTCTTCCCATGGCCGGATTCCTTCTTAGCCTCATGCTTCGTTACCCCGTAAAACCGCCGGCATCAGGATGATCCGAGACATCGCTCCAAGGCCGAAAGGATCGCGCCCGGCGCCAGCTCCGCTACTGCAGGTAGCCTGGATGCCAGGTTGGCGGGCTCTTCACGCAGACATGCCCGGTCAGATGCCTCAGTCCCGGTCGAAATGGCAATGGTACCGCTTTGGTCGGCCAACACATCGGAAGCATTGGCAATGAAATTCATGATGATCCGGCTGCGTTGGGTAACATCCGCTGCCACTGGCGGCAGATCAGGAGCGAAGTGGTAGTTGAGGGTGGCTTTCTTGGAAATGGACACTTCCAACATATGTGGCATTTCCTGGACGATGGTGGAAAGGTTGAGCGGCTGTACGACAAACTTGCCCTTGCCGGAATAGACCAGTATTTGGCGACACAGCTCGGCAGCGCGTCGAGACGCACTCCCAATCTCCTGAAGGTTGTGGCGTGCCGTTGAGGAGGAGGGGAGTTTCCGCAGGGCCAGATCGGCATTGCCCAGGTCATGCAGGTTTTCCGCGATTTCCCGGAAACGTTCCTCACTTTGGCGCAGGGCTTCTTCCGCGAGCTTGTGTCGGGTAATTCGCGTGATCCTAAGATAGCCCCAGAGTAGTGCCCGTTTTCGTCAGAGAGCAACCGGGGCTGGGATTCGGTCCAAAGGTAGTTACCATCGGGATGGCGATAACGATACTCCAGGCGGACATTCGGAGCGCGCATTTTGATCGCCGACTTGGTGTGTTGAAGCACTTGCTCAAGGTCATCAGGGTGGACCAGATCGAAAGCACTGGTCTCCGGGCCTCCTTCCACAGGGTAGCCAAAAACGCGCAGACCGGAGGGGCTCATGTACCTTAACTGGTTTTCCTTATCGATTTGACTTACGACATCCACCATGTTGTCAGTGATCAAACGCAGCTTGGCTTCGCTCTGCCGAAGGGTATCCTCTCCGCGCTTACGTTCCATGATGTTCAGCGAAGCTGCCACCGCCCCAATGATCGTGGAGGTCACATCACGGAGCGGTTCCAGGTGCGATTCATAAATGGTGGGTCCTAGCACATGCTCATATCGTACCGATTCACCCCGAAAAACCCGCTGCAACCGGTGCATTCCAGGCATCTTCCGTTTTGAGGAAATCTAGAGACTCATACCAACGACCTCGTCAGCATCGAGGCCCAATTTCGCCAAACCAGGGCCATGGCAAAAGATGAAGCGCATTTCAGTGTCTACCGTCCAAAAGATCGCCCCCATCTGCTGCACCACAAGTCGCAGATGCGTCTCCCTCAACCGCAGGGAGCTTTGTGCGAGTCCATGATCGGTGCTGCGGTGAAGAGACAATGCCGAGGTTTGTCTCCTCAAGCTCAAGAACCTGAGGCAGAACCAGGCTGAAACACCTAGGAGAAGAAGGCATAGCCCCGCGAGTAAGAAAACCGGTTGCATGGAGTTACCTCGTAAAATGAATCAGACAAGCCAAGAACAACTGACCGCGCTACGGAAACGATCTCTCCGCTGTCGTTTGCGTCTTCAAGGAGAATAATCGGGCCAATGGCCTGTGGACTAAAGCTGTCTTCCTCTTGTATCCCCCCAATGGTCATCATGAACTGGAGATGGAATGGCGCTTGCTCACTTCAAGGTTGCTTTTCATAAGGATCAATTGTATATAGGCAATTCTCAATAGCGGAAGGTCGATTCGGTGCCTTCCGACGGGCCGTTAGCTCAATGGGTAGAGCAGCTGACTCTTAATCAGGAGGTTCGGGGTTCGAGTCCCTGACGGCCCACCAAGAAAATAAAGGCTTCACGGGTTTTAACCCGGAAGCTTTTTTCGTTTACGTACCCATTACGTACCCAAATACGTTTCAACACCCCTCACAAAACGAGAATGGTTACTGTAAATTTGCACCTTATTTGAGAAAATCTTGCAGGTTACTTGAGAAAATTGGAAGGCCCAAATCAGCCCACAAGGAAACGGCCGCACCAATAGTGTTGGACTAGCGGCATTGAGTTGCGCGTCCGAAGCGTGTACCAATTTGGTGGGGTCTTATGGGCGTGATCAGTGAGACTACCCTGGCGGGTAGAACAGGCAAGACAGAAGTGTATCCTGCATGCTCACCGATTCTTGGTGGGTATTGAGTCCTCGATAGGCACCCCCTCCATTAGAGATTAGAGATCAAATGCTCTTGGACGGCCTGGCTCACCTTGCGAGTGCAGTAAGCCGTCTGCACCTCCTTGATTCGGTAGTCCTTGAAGGTCCGTCGGATCTCGGGCACATCGTTGATACTGAGGATGAACTTGCCCTTGAGATTTGCCAGCTGATCCGAGAGGAGCCCGTAGTCATTTCGAGAGAACATGTCTTTGCCATAGAGGTTTTCGAAACCCCAGTATGGCGGGTCCAGATAGAAGAAGGTACCTGGGCTGTCGTAGCGCCGGATATACTCCGACCGATGGATGTTCTCGATGGTCACGCGCACCAGCCGCAGGTGGATTGCGGAAAGCTCTTCTTCAAGGCGGACAAGATTCACCCTTGGGTGATGCTTGAAGCCGGTTCCAAAGGTGCGCCCGGTCACCTTGCCTCCGAAGGATAGGCGCTGCACATAGTAGTAATGGGCAGCCCGCTGAACGTCGGTAAGGCCACCCGCGGCAAGCTGCCGGTTCCAATCCTCGAACCATTCTCTTGAGACGAGGAGGAATTTGAACTGCTTGCAGAATTCCTCAAGATGGTTCTGTAGAACTCGATAGAAAGCGACCAAGTCGGAGTTGAGATCGTTTATCGACTCATACCGGGACGGTTCCTTGGTGAAAAACACCCAGCCGGCTCCAGCAAACACCTCGGCATAGCTTTCATGCGCTGGGAATCATTTCAACGATGCGCTTTGCCAACCGTGATTTCCCTCCCATGTAGCATAAGGGGCTCTTCATCTCTGCTCATCCTTTACAGGAACTGCCGGCGTTGCTACGATCTGTCACCCTCGCGCGGGGGTAGGAGTAGCAGCGCAAGCTGTGGTCCGCAGCGACATCTGCGGGTCGGTGGGGAGCTGCAATCTCCCCGCCTACTCCTTAAAGGATCTCACACATAATAGGTCTGCTGCGGGGATGTTTGTCGGCAATAAACTGATCGCTGTGGAAAGCGGGAGTAGATCTAATGCCTTGATCAGACATCGTTCCAGAGAAGACCGCATCACCAGACTGCCCATGGTTGTGTTGATCGAGCGTCTAAGCCAGATCCGAGCCCCGCAAGGTGATGATGCTGGCGTGCGGCACTAGCGAAAGCGGCTGCAAATCCATCACTCCGGAGAACCTGCCCGGCGATCAGATCCGCGTAGCCATGGCACTTCCCTCCGAAGGCTACGGTTCCTCCTACGGGTTTTCCGCTGCGAAGGCGGCGGTTCCGAGACCCTGGGGTTCCTCTTCAGACAGCTCCACTGTTGGTACTATCGGCCTGCGAGAAGAACCTCTTGCCAAAAGGGTCGAAGTTGTAGATTGGATGCTTAGGCGCTAATCACATAGATTGACTCCACACCATAAAGGTGTAATATAGGATAGACATGACGGAGAAGCGCAAACCGACCTACGACCTCGAAGCCTTCAAGACGGTTTTTGCCAGTGTGGAGAGACTGGCTGTCACCGAGTTCTTGTTGCTTTCTTTCAAGGAGAAAGACGATGAATAATCCAGTCTGTCCGAAAACGGGGGCACCGATGCACCGCGACGTGCGACCGATGACTCTCACCTACAAGGACGAGAAGATCACCTTCGACATGCCAGGGTGGTACTGCGACCAATCGGACGAGAGCATTCACACCGGCGAGGACATGAAGATATCCGACCGCATGTTAAACCTGCTTAAGGCCCGTAGCGAAGGGCTGCTTGAACCGCTGGAAATTCGTCGTATCCGCAAGAAGCTTCATCTCACGCAGGAAGTCGCCGGGCTGGTAGTCGGCGGCGGCCCCCGCGCCTTCCAGAAATACGAAAGCGGCGATCTGTTGCCGAGCCGGGCCATCAGTAGCGCCTTGGTCTTGCTCGATCACGACCCAAAAGCGTTGACGGTTCTCAAAGCACGGCAAAGCAAGATCCTTACTCTGCAACACGACGGGCTACGGCCATAATTTGAGGGTTGTTCTTGCGTCAAGAATCTTGATTCATACCACGGGGATATTCCTGAAGTTCTTTGCGGTTTTCTTGAAGAACTCAGAAAGAAAGAAGAGACACGATACAGTATCTGTCTGGTATTCCCGAAACGATGTAAACCGGATGCTCAGCTCTCGGGGAGAGCCTTCCTCCAAAAGAACGATCAACCGGAGTTCTACCTATGAGCAAATATAGCGGTGGTGGGGCTGGCTTTGGTTTGGGCGTAGTCGTTGCGGTAGCCCTTTCGTGGGGTGCAAACCACTCAATACTGTGGGCGATCGGCACGGCTTTCTAAGCTGGTTTTATGTCATCTACTACTTTATTTTCAAGTGGACTTCAGAGGCTGTTGCAGAAATGTAGCCAATTTCTCAGACGCTTGCCGGTGAGATTGTAATGATTACCGTCTTTTCATGAGGGATGTGGAATAGGCTATCAGGTGGAGGAACCCTGCTCCGCCTCTTCATCAGCGGACAATTGCTACTTCCCTGGCCTTCATGTCCAAGACCTCCCAGCGCTGGTATGTCTCATCGAGTTTCTGTTCGAGGGCCTTAAGCTTGGCCTTGGCGCTGGCTAATTCAGGGCGGTTCTTCTGGTAGAATGTTGGGTCGGACATAGATTGATACAGCTCGTTCTGCTCTGCTTCGAGAAGTTCGATGACTCCCGGCAAATCTTCGAGCTCGCGCTGTTCTTTGTAGCTGATCGTCTGCCTGCGTTCACGTTTTGGTCGCTGTTTTGCCGACATGACCGAGGGCTTTCCGGGATTGATCGGGCTGTCCGATCTGCGTTGGCGCACATAATCGTCATAGCCGCCCACGTACTCGCAGACCCTGCCTTTGCCCTCGAGTACCAGGGTACTCGTCACCACATTGTTTAAAAAAGTCCGGTCGTGACTTACCAGCAGCAGCGTGCCCGGGTAATCCAGAAGCAGGTCTTCGAGCAGTTCCAGAGTTTCCATATCCAGATCGTTGGTCGGCTCATCGAGTACCAGCAGGTTCGACGGTTTCGTAAACAGACGCGCCAGCAGAAGCCGGTTGCGCTCTCCGCCGGAGAGCGTGCTGACGGGGGACCTGGCGCGTTCCGGGGAAAACAGGAAATCCTGTAAGTAACCCATGATGTGCCGGGGTCTGCCGTTAAACAGGATGGTGTCATTCCCATCGCCGACATTTTCGGCCACCGATTTGTTTTCATCGAGTTGTGCCCGAAGCTGGTCGAAGTAAGCCGTCTCGAGATTGACGCCGTGCCGCAGCACTCCCCTTTCCGGGGATAACTCCCCCAAAAGTACGCGCAGCAAAGTAGTCTTGCCGGAGCCGTTCGGGACCTATTATCCCGGTTTTGTCACCGCGCATGATGATGGTTGAGAAGTCGTCGATTATAGGCTTTTGCCCGCTGTAGCCATAGCTGACTCCCTCCGCCTCGATAACCAGTTTCCCAGAATTGGCCGCATCCTGGGTTCTCATGCGCACGGAGCCAATGAGTTCTCGACGCGCGCGCCTGGCTTCACGCAATTTCTCGAGTTGTCGAACCCTGCCCTCATTTCGTGTTCTTCTCGCCTTGATGCCCTGCCGGACCCACACTTCTTCCCGAGCCAGTTTATGGTCGAACCGTTCCCGATGTCCGGCTTCGGTTGCAAGGGCAGCCTGCTTCCGCTTCTGGAAGGTTTCGTAATCACATGACCAGTCTATCAGGCGCCCTCGATCGAGTTCAACGGTGCGCGTCGCAAGCTTTTTGAGAAACTTCCTGTCATGCGTGACAAAGAGCAGAGTTCCCTCAAAGCGGAGAAGGAATTCTTCCATCCAGCCTATGGCATCGATGTCGAGGTGATTGGTGGGCTCATCGAGCAGCAGCACGTCCGGCTCACTCACCAATCCTCGTGCGAGCATCGCTCGGCGCTTGAGCCCCGCCGAAAGGTTTTCGAACCGCTCGCCGGGATTCAGATCCATACGCGAGATCGTTCTCTCTAAGCGATTGAGCCTGCTCCCACTATCGGAGAGCGCGGTTTCCAACTCATCCAATCCGGCGGCCACAATTTCCAATACAGTCCCCGTCATTTCCTGCGGCACCTCCTGGGGCAGCAAGGAGACCCGCAGCCCTTGCAGATACACAATCTCGCCCTCATCCGGAGCGAGGTCACCATTCAACAGACGCATCAATGTGGACTTGCCGGTCCCGTTCCTCCCAAGGAGACAAACACGCTCCCTGCGCTCGATATGAAAATTAACATGATCGAGCAGCAAAGGCTCTCCGAAGCCAATGCACACGTCACGCATGCCGATCAGTGCCATTCTGGTCCATTTCCTTTCTTGGTAAATGAATGACCCAAGTGGCCATTGGACTAATGATAACCCGATATCAGCTAAAAGCAGGCACATGTATCAAAAACGGTAGAAAATCACCACCCCCGGCTCATATCCCATTTTCCGGCATGGCTGCTCAGATTGGCTTTTAGCACCAGATCCGCTAATATCCTAAGCGAATTGATTTCAAAATCGGTAATTTCCAACCTTGGACGGTATAAGAGATGAAAGAACGAGATCATGGGATTGTCTACTCGACCGCCCACGGGAGGATGTGTCCCGAGTGCGGCAGGCCTGCCAAAGAATGTGTGTGTCATCAGAAAACAGCCGTGCTCGGCGGCGATGCGGTGGTGAGGATTGGAAGAGAAACGAAAGGGCGCAAAGGGAAAGGCGTTACAGTGATTACCGGCTTTCCTGGCGATGAGGCGGAGCTAAAAGAGCTTGGAAGACAGCTCAAGGCAAAGTGCGGGGCCGGGGGCACAGTAAAAGACGGTGTGATAGAGATCCAGGGCGACCACCGGCACGTTTTGCTGGAAGAGTTGAGCCACCGCGGTTGGAAGGTCAAACTTGCCGGCGGGTGACCCTCGTGCGTCGCGAGCTTCCGAGAAAGCCATTGAGCACGCCAATGCCCGCGCACTCCGAGAGAAGAGTATCGGAACCTATATGAACGGCCAAAATCGCAAGGACATTCGTGCCGGTCAGCGCGTCGAAATCGTCTTGAAAAAAGATCAACGAACCGGCAACCGAACGGTCGGGGTTGTAAAGGATGTCCTGACGTCTGCCGCCTACCACTCTCGCGGGATCAAGGTGCGACTGGATGATGGCCGGATCGGACGGGTACAGGAGATCCTACCGGACCAGCATTGCGAACCAGGATCAACCTCGTTGTCCGTTAGCTTTTCAGAGCAAGTGCTTGATTCGTTCTTCCTGTACAGATTGGTGCAAAAACTTACGTGAAGTTTCCCCGCACCAACCCCTATCGACGCCTTTGCAGTCTTCCATATGCAGACCATTTTAGCGTTATGCGCGACTCTGACCGATGGGTTCAGCAGATTGGCAAGCTATATGACCTTTCACTGAGGCGTGAGGATGGCTACCTTAGAGGCTAGTTCCGTACAGTCATGAAATATCGACCTCCCAGTCGCCATAAGCCTGTGTATTCTTGCCGTGTACATCGGTTTTATCCTCTCGCCCGTCCGTTACTATCAATTATTTTCGCCTGAGCGTCATCGAATACTCTGGGGCTGGGATTGAGCACATCAACTGCGGGGAAGGAGTGTGTCCAGAAACTGGGAAAATCAGTCTCATTGACATATCACTTGCATGTTCGATTGGCAAATCGTATGGTTTTACGGGCTTTGGGGTTGTGCCAGAAGTTTTTTAGAGCAGAATTCGACCCCAAAATGCTTTTCGGGATGGGTAGCGTACCATGTGATGCATCATTCCGGATTGATTTAACCGCTAAGAGGAGGAAGTGATGAACATTCAATGTTTCATTAGACTGTACTTAGTAATTGCCTTCGTATTTGTGATTGCTGGATGTGCAACTGTCCCTCAATCATCTGGGCCTAGGAATTTGTTCGAAGCGGCACAACAAGGTAATTTGCATGCGACACAAGATTTTCTCGCCAAGGGTGCCAATCCCAATATGGAGAATACGAGTGGCGCAACTGCGTTAATGGCTGCTGCTACTTATGGGCACACCGAAGTTGCAAGAGTATTACTTGACAAGGGTGCTAGCGCCAATGCTAAAGTGGATGTCGGTAAAGCCACAAGAGCTAATGCCAGCGGGAGTGCGGGGGCAACGGCTTTGATTATGGCCTCTGAAAAGGGGCATACTGATGTCGTACAAGTGCTGCTTGACAAAGGGGCTGACATCGATGCCATAACTGCCGTCGGTTTTACCGCGTTAATGTTTGCTTGTCAAAATGGACAAACCGAAGTTGTACAAGTACTGCTCGATAAGGGCGTCAACGTAAATATCAAGACTAAAGAGGGAGCCACAGCATTATATATGGCTGCTTATAGCGGTGATATAGATAGTGTCGTATTGCTGCTTGATAAGGGAGCAGACATGAATATCAGGACAGCAAATAACTGGACTCCCTTGATGGCTGCTGCTTATCATGGTACTCCCGAGACTATGCAGTTACTGTTCGACAAGGGCGCCGACATGACCAGTAAAGACGCCAAAGGCAACACTGCCTTTTGCTTAGCCTGTGAGGGAGGCAATGTAGGCACGGCCCTGTATCTGTACGAAGCGGGGGTTGACCTAACAGTGCCGGAGGGTCAGTTAGGGACCAACGGCGCGAAATATCATATCTTAGGGGATAATTTCCTGGCGCAGGATGAGTTTGACAAGGCTCGGGACTCCTATCAGCGAGCAGAAGATTATTATACGAAAACAGCAAGTGAATTCAAAAGCTCTGCAACCAAATTAGCATTTGCTGAGTTTGGTGTCATGTTGTTGCAAGCAGTGGTTGAAGGCGCAATTGCCGGAGCAGCGCACTCATCTATTGGGCATCATTCCCATGGTAACGTAAAGGCGGGTAAGATGTCGGCTATGCACCATGCTCCGGCAAAGACAAGTCTCAAAGGCTATTCTGTTTACAAGGCCAAGTACAATAAGCCTTATGTAGGTACTACACACAAACCAATCTTTGTACCTCTTGGACCAGTGCCTGCCAACGCACATCTTGAAGTTAAGAAACAATTTGCTCAGGAGAATGCTAAACGATATGAAGGTCTTGCAAAATTGATGAAGCAAGCAGCAGCCTGTTTCAGTAAGGGGCTGGATGGAGACGCGCTGCATGCCTGTGTAGAAAACGCGGGTTAGTAGTCCGTTGAAAAAGTCCAGATATCAATTGTTTAACCACCGCTGACACCCGGATTTTGGTATAATCCGCCGAACTGAAACCAAGGCGAGAGGCGGATTCATGGCTATTGGGAAGAAAAACAAAACTCGACAGCAGCCGATATGGATACCCTACAAGGCAGTCCTCGGCTTCCATTGATTCCGACAAATCCATCGTCAATCTGGTTACAGACAAGGGGTACCATGTGGTCGCCCATAATCTCTCGGTTCTCATGCGTGCAGTATCCGGTATGGGGCCCCAGGTCTTCCAAGGGCCTGAAACCCCTATTTCGTTTGCTGATTTTGGGCGCTGTCATGCTGCTGGTCCTCAAATACCTGCTCGGCGCAGGGATTTACAGTATTCGACAGCAGATTCCGCATCAGGGTTCATAGGAAACGGAGTATTTTAAAAAAGCCGCATTATTCAACGGACTGTTAGGTCAGCAAATGGAGTTAGTGATGTAAAATGGGATCATTTGCTGAAATGGCGTGAAGACAAGAACTCCTTCTGCTTTATTCTGCGCCAAAATTGTACTACTTGGTCCCTAAGCGGCTTGCTGAATTGGGTTTTAACATCAAGACTCTCAGGTGCTCACTACAATAAAGACTAGCCTGGATTCCCATGCAGGCGCATCACCTAACGGTTTTCATGGATAACTAATTGTAAATGCTTGGATAAGTTTAATGAACGTTATGGTTATGGTGAACTTATACACGTTATCCACTATGTCAACGCAAGCAATGTGGGGCTTGGATTTTCATCATAACCAATATGAACAATGGCGCTATAGAATGTTTTTACTGATAAAGTTGCCCATTTTGTCTTTTTGTGCTTGACTAAATCACAGCTATTAGACATAGTGGAACTATGTCTAACAGCGCACTAAATAACCTAACAAAATTCTTTCTGGAGCCGGTCAACTCGACCCATCGCCAGTACGAGGCCCTGCGAGCCTACTACGTGGAGGATCTGCCCAGCGCTGAAGCCGCAAAGCGTTTCGGATACACGCCGGGAAGCTTTCGGGTTCTGTGCCATGAGTTTGCAAAGAATCCTCAAAGGCGAGTTCTTTCTGACTCCCGCAAAAGGGCCACAGGCATCACCCAAGGTGGACAAAGTCCGTGAAGAGGTCATTGCTTTGCGAAAGCAAAACCTTTCCATCTACGATATCAGCCGAACGCTGGAAGATGCCGGCAACAAGCTGAGCCCCGCCGCCGTCTCCTTGATTCTGAAAGAGGAGGGATTCGCACGGCTGCCCCGGCGAAAAGACGATGAACGACCGCCGGGCACCCGGCCTGAACTCTCTCCCGTTGCCGATGTGCGAAAGCTCGACCTCTCTTCCCGCAGGTTCCGGACTCGGTTCGGGGGTCTTTTTTTCTTCTTGCCTTATCTGGCTCAAATCCCCTTCGATCAACTGATGGAGGAAGCAGGATTCCCGGGCTCCAAGATGGTCCCGGCCGGTCATGCAATGCGCTCGCTTCTGGCTCTGAAACTCTTTGGCAATGCTCGCCACTCTCATGTCATGAGCGATGTCCTCGATGAGGGGCTCGCTCTCTTTGCCGGACTCAACCGCACACCCAAGCGCGCTTTTTTAACCGAGTACAGCTGCAGAATCGATCCCGCCTGCTACCCGAAGCTCCTCAATCTTTGGTTTGATGCCATGGGAAGCCTTGGCCTCAGTCGGGGTAACTCCTTTGATCTGGACTTCCACACCATTCCCTTCCACGGTGAAGATGCCCTCGTAGAAAAACACTATGTTTCAAAACGCAGCCGAAGACAAAAGGGAATCCTTGCTTTTCTGGCTCAGGATGCCGATTCCCGTGTCTTTTGCTACGCCAATGCCGAAGTTCGAAAAAGCGATCAGAACGACGAGATCCTTCGCTTCGTGGATTTCTGGAAAGAGCGCACGGGAACTCTTCCGGCGAGCTCATCTTTGACTCCAAGCTCACCACCTACGCCAACCTCAATCGACTCAACCAGATGGGCATTGCCTTCATCACCTTGCGCCGGCGGAGCAAAAACCTTCTTGCCGAAATCCGCAACGAGCCGGTCTCGGCGTGGAGGCGCATTGAACTTGAGGCCGTCTCCCGTGCCTATCGCACGCCGAGGATTCTGGATAGAAAGATCACTCTTTCTGACTATCAGGGACCCATCCGGCAGATCACCATCACCGATCTTGGACACGAGGAGCCCACTTTGCTTCTCACCAATCAGCTCAAAGCCTCGCCATCCAAGCTCGTTGGCCGCTATGCTCGGCGAATGGTCATCGAAAACGGCATCCAGGACACCGTGGACTTCTTTCACATGGATGCCCTCTCTTCCGTCGTGGCCATGAAGGTCAACTGCGATGTGGTGCTCACCGTCATGGCGAGCAGCCTCTATCGGTTGCTGGGAACCAAGGTCGCACAAGGCTACGAAACCGCCAAATCAAAGCACATTTTTCGCGACCTCGTGAACGCTACAGCCCAGGTGGTGATTACTGAAAATGACATTTCAATCCACATGCAAAAGCGAGCACACAATCCATTCTTGATCGCCGCAGGTTTTCACAAAACTGATGTCGCCATACCATGGCTTGCCCAGAAACGGCTCCATATTGTACTGGGCTAAAACCTGCGTGGTGTTAACTCAAAAAACTAACGTGGGAATCCAGGCTAGCACGCCTTGTGCCACCAGGACCTTCAACACAAAGTCATAGACGCGGTCCACAAGCGAGCGGATCATCGGGATGAACGGGGAAAAAGCATTTTTCTGCCCAGGCCTGATACCAGGTCCTTCTCCCGGAACCCGCGCTGATCAAAAGATCGAAACGAGTACCACCTCTTGTCGTCAAGAAGGCAGGCGTGCGGCTGAATCGGCCGAAGTTGGGCATCCAACGAATCCGGTTGAGAAGAAAGGAATTCCCCCAGGCCTCCAAGTAGCCCTCCAGCGCCGGGTGAAAGATGGCTCCCTGGTCCTTGAGATGCACCACCAGACCCAGGATGAAGCGCCCGAGAGTCTCTCGATCAAGCGCCCGCATTTCTCCCATCTCATTTTGGAGGACTTCCAGGAGCGTGTCTGCCGCGCCGCGGAAGACTTCAGGATCCGGGTGCCCGATGGACGATCCCGATTTTTCCAGGGTGCGGCCGATGCGGGCCTGGAACCCGTATTCGCTGAAAATCTCCCACCCGATCCGCTGTTCCACATCATCTCTGAGACTCGATCCCTCGGGAAGCGCCCCGTGGTCTTGCAGGTATTCGTAATCCTGGAACCAGCCCATGTTGGGAGCGAGGAAGGTGGCAATGAAGGTCTTTTCATCCATCCTTTGGGACCAGAGGCGGACAAATTCCTTAGGGAATTCGGCGAGGCTCAGTCCTCGCACCACCTTCCTGAACACACTGCTGGATGGCACTTCGCAGATTGAATCGATACGTTCGGGCGGCAAAAAAACCAGCCCGATGGGCGGCGTCCTGCACCGAGTCGGAAAAGGTGAGAAGCTTCTTGTCGTCGTTGAAGCTCGAGGAATAGAGCTGAGCCAGCATGACGCTGGTGAGGCTGGCCGCCTGGGAGCCCATGATGGTGAGCCCGTTTTCCGCATCGCAATAGGGGCAGTCGTGCCGTGCGATGTGTCTCTCACCTCGTTGAGTGCGCTGATTGGATACGAAAACCCGGACGAGCTCACCCCCGTCGCACGCCGGGCAACGCTCCCGGTCCAGCCGCTCGGTGAGGTTCAAGCAATGGGTGCAAAACAGGGAAATGCCTGATTCCATGGGACGGGTTTGAGCGCCTGTCTCCTCGGGGAAAAGGAAGGTGACCTTGGGGTCATCCCCGAAGAAGGCCGGGTAGAAATCCTCCAGGTTGCCGGAAATGGCGGTGTCCCTCTGGCGTTTCAGCCCGGCCCATGCCGTGCTCCCACACCCGCGGCAGTTCACCACCGGCAGATGGCGCTTTAATTGCTCTTCATTCAGGTCCGAGGGCGAAACGTAGAGTCGGGTTTGAGCTCACCTCGCCGACCATGCGCCTGAGCTCTCGCAGCCACAGCTGCACCCGAACCTGGAGAAAGGATTGGTTGGTCGCAGCTTCTCAGGAATCTCTTTGCCGTTTTCATCCAATGGGCTTCCGGCCCAAACCCGTGCTTCGGACACGAGGGATAGCAGGCTGTTCAGGAGGTTTTCCCGGTACTCCGGCGGGGCGCCCCCGCAGCTCGGACAGCCTTGAGAGCTTCCGGCGTCACCCGTTCCAGCCGCTCGAAGACATCCCTGAAACCTTGCGGTTTTCCGTCCAGGACCTTGAGCAGATTCTGGAAGAAGTAATGGCCTTTGACCGCGATCACCCAAGCGCGACCGCGGTCGCTCCTACAGGTTCGCAGAACCGCTCCTCCAAGTGCAGGGACCACTTCCCCAAACCAGAGTGTATGCTGAGCCCGAATGTAGGCCGCATAGCCATCATAGGCTTCCGGGTCCAGTTCCGGTGCGCGCTCCGGCGTCACCACATCCCGCCCGGTCACAAAGCTCTCAGCAAGGTATTCTCCGGCGCTCTTGCGGGACTCGGTGATGACCGCCGCCTCGTCAAAGGCTTCGCCGAAAACCTCCTGGGCATACTCGACAAGTCGCTGCTTCTCGTCATCGCTTCCGAGCGTCGCGGACGTGCCGACACCGCACAGAAAGTCGGAGGGAGTCTTTAGACGGGCCTTGAGCCTCCGGATAAGGCAGGCAAGGTCCGTCCCCTGTGCCCCATCGAAGGTGTGCAGCTCATCCACCACCAGAAACCGAAGGGTCTCCGGGTCATTCTGCTTCCACAGGGGAAATCCTTGGCGCGGATGAGCAGGTAGTCCAGCATCTTGTAGTTGGTGAGGAGAATGTCCGGGGGCTTGAGGCGCAGGGTGTCCTTATTGGTGACGATCCCATCAGGCCCCATGACCATGCGGGGCTCCCGTTCGCTCTGGCCCACGAAGAGGCCTGCGGTGACAGAACCTTTCAGCTTTGGGTTGTTCCAGATGATCTTTGCCAGACGCCCCGCCTGGTCCGTAGCCAGGGCGTTCATGGGGTAAATGAGAATTGCCTTGATCCCGGATTCCCCACGATGCCGGCAGCAGCATGTCCAGAATGGGATAGAGGAAGCACTCCGTCTTCCCGGATCCAGTCCCCGTGGCAACGATTGTCGAGCGGGGACGATCACCGGAAAGCCGTCCAGAAGGCCTGCTCCTGGTGCAGGTAGGGAGGAAACGTCAGAGGGACATCAGGAAAGAAATCCGGTCCCCCTTTCCCCTGACGGAATGGCAGGTTGATGGAGAGATATGGTCCCTGGAAGAGGCCGTCTTCTCTTTCGAGGAGACTTTCAAGCAGGCGGTGGAAGTGAGGTGTGGCAATGGGGAAGGTGGTTCTGAGGAAGTCCTTGACGCCATGCTGGACCTGATGAGCGAGAACGGATGGGATCATAGGTCATATCCAGTCGATTTTGACCATGTGCTCAATCTTTTTGAACTCCGGATCGCCGGTCACGATGATGGCATTGTGCTTGATTGCCGTTGCCGCGGCAAAACAATCGGCGTAGGAGAGCGCGTGCTTTGCCTTGATCTCCGAGGCCGACTCGATGATTTCCCAGGAGGCAGGGACCCTCTCCACCGCCAACGTGGAGAGCTGCTCCAGAAATCGTCTGGCTGATTCAATACCCAGTCTCCTGATAGTGATGTAGTAGAGTTCCCCAAGGTTGATCTCACTCATAAAGGCCTGGGCTTTTCCATCTTCCGATGCCTGGAGGAGTTCTTCAATTCTTTCTGCCCCTGCTTCGTCTTGGGCAAATCGCAAAATGGCATGGGAATCAAACACGACTCTTTTCATCGATGTCGTCATCCTTTTTTCTTTCCTCCAGGAGTTCTGTGGCAAGGGATGTGTCCGACTTGAGCATCCCCCTCAATGCCTTGACCGGTTCATCAGGGATCGGGACGATTTCCGCGTGCTGGTCCACGAGGCGCAACAGGACCTTCTTGCCGGGGCCTATGCCCAGCTTGTCGCGGATCTCCTTGGGAATGACGATCTGGCCCTTGGATGATGTTTTTACTATCGGCATATACGTTTTACCTCCGTCGATTCGTTTTACAATCTGTCATCGAGTATAACTCAATCAATGGAGTGCGTAAACGGAGGGATTTTCTTTAGGGAGAAATCCTAAGATTCCTCACGTGCGTTCGGAATGACACAAAGGCAGATTATGGCCGCGCGAAGTATAGTCAGCCTTAGGGGGAAGTAGTCATGATTCCCAGAGCAGCGGCTCTGCCTGCCCCAGCAGATAGTACAGAATGCGGGCCGGTGCCTTTAGAAACTCCGTCTGGAGCCTTTCCATGACGCCAATCGATGATCTCACTATTCCGAAACTTTCGGCGTGATCACTCACTCAATAGACCTCTTCATGGGTTCCGATGGTTTCCAGAAGAACGGCTTCAGAGCCATCATATTGAGTGAATTCAAGAACGATCCTGAGATCATATCCCGCACTGCATGCCCACGAGACTTCCAGCTTTCCCTTCAATTTGTGAGTCCGGAGAAGTGGATGGAAAGCATCTTCAGCAAGGAGCTCAAGCGCTGCTCGAAGGTCCTCGGCGACCAGGGGATTTTCCTCACGAACCGGCGTGCCGCGAGTTTCGGTGCCGAATAGGACCTGAGCACGAAAAGTGGCTCAGCATCGCCCATGACGCCGCCTTCGTTCCATTCCACCTTGATCCACGGCGGGTTCCCCAGCACCAGATCGAAGCCTCCCCGGTCGGCGAAGATATCGGCAAACTCGAGCTCCCAATGCAGAAACCGATATCGTTCGGAAAGCTCTTGAACAAGACTGAGACGAGGAATCTCCCGGCAGAGGCGGTCCACATCCACGAAGCCGAACTTGGTTGAGAAGTTCATGGGGAGCTGTCTGGGCTGCTTGTCTGGGAACAGGGGCAGTTGTTGTGCTTCACGTAGGGTAGACTCAAAGACGTTTCCCTCCAGAATGAGGGAGAGCTCGAAGAGATATTCCTCTCGGGTCGGCAGGAGCTCCGCCTTTTCCATGGGCCAGAACCAAAGAGCGCACCAGTAGTCCATGACCAGCTTCAGGCGCCGGTAGGCGCTGGAGTTGCGGACGTCTTTGGAGTGGATGGTCCGGTGCAGGAGCCGGTCTTTGTCGTCGGTGGCACCATAGATCGCCCCCGCGTGGTAGGAGCGACCTTGGTCGCGAATTTCTTCCCGGGGAGGGAGCCCCGCTCCATTTTGTTCGCGAGCGAGCTCGCTCCTACAAGTAACGTTATCCCCTGTTGTGTCGTCCTGTCCAAACAGGGCGATGCGGTCGGTGGTCTCCCGCCAGACTGCCCGCCGGTCGTCTGTGTGCCGCGCCCACAGCCGGTCGATCTCCTTCGAGAGCCGCTCCAGTTGGCTCACCTGGCTTTCGGTGTACGGGCGGTTGAAGTCCTTGCGCCACTGGTTGATGGCCCTGATTTCACCGGGCGCCATGCTCCTTCACCACCTTGTCGGTGTAGCTCGCCATGCCGCGATCCCCCACGAGGAAGTGGTAGACGCTCTTCTCCGGCCGCTTCTCTCCGGGCATGACCCGCACCGGGACTTCATCCAGCCAGACCTTGTCCGCTCTCTTTGCAGGTTTCAAAAGCTCCGAAGAAAAGACCTGGCGTCTCGCCCCGATGAGAGAGTTTCCCGTCACCAGCTGCATGCCGAACCAGGGGACATGGGCATCCTCGAAGATGGTGTTGAGCCAGAGCGATACTTCCGCGAGCTCCACCGCCACGGGATTGAGGTCCACGCCGTAGACATTGTTGTCGGCGAGGTACATTTTGACCTTCTGTTTCTCCCGGGCATACTGTTCGTGGGGAATCATCCGACCGGTTTCTCTCTGTTTTCTCAGGAGATACGCCTCGGCCAGCTGATTCACCGCCTCGTTCAAAAACGCAGCGCTTCCCATGGCGGGCTCGCAGACGGTGAGCTGCAGAATCTCGTCGGCGGTCTTCTCCTTGAGGAGCTCTTTCAGGGCATACTTCACCAGACACTTGGTCAAAACTTCAGGGGTGTAGTAAGAGGCCGATTTCTCACGATCACGCCCCGCAAGGCGGTAGATGAAGGTCCCCCTGGGGTACATCTCTGAGGCTGCCGTCTTCGTTGTAGACTTTTTCGTCCTCGGAGTATTTGGAGAGATCCTCCACCTTTCACGAAATAGGCGGTTTCCAGTTCGGTGGGGTGCTCTCCAGCCTTTTTCACTTCGTAGAGGTCCGTCTCGGCAAAGAAACCCCGGTAGGAGAGGAGCGCTTCGTAGACCGCCCCGAGCTGGTTGATGCCGAGCTGGGCATAGGAGATCCGTCCCCGGCGGTGCTTGCCGTTCTTGGGCCGGGAGAGGGACATGAGCTCGATGACTCTTTGGAGCACCCGGTTTCGGAACTTCACCCGGTTGAGGAGCGGTGTCCGCTCTGGGTCGAAAAGGTGGGACCGCAGCGGCGGAATCCTGAACGTATGGTACGCTGGAGTGGCGACACGACCCAATTGCCGGAGCGGTCCGGCTGTCGATGGCGGGAATCCTTCATAGATCATGTCGAAGAGGAGCTGCAGGGATTCATGGAGAAAGGTGCCATTCCTGGATTCCTCGGTGGTGAGCTGCACCAGTTCGAGGTCCCGAAGCGTCTCCAGGCTGTAGCCGAGCCGGTAGGGATCCGCCTTCATGGGGGCGTAGCCAAGCTCCGGTCGAGCTTCGATGTAGAAGAGAAAAAGCAGCCGGTACATGTAGCGGAGGCACTCGATGGTGAGCTGCTGGGCGAGGTCCCGCCCGTAAACCTTTTCATGGAGTGTTTCCCGGAGATACCAGACCGCCTCGTTCCCGATGAGCTCGATGGCTTCCCGCAAGGCGTACTTGAGATCCTCGGAAACCGCAAAGGCATGCTTGTGGGAATTCTCGTCCAGGGTGTCGAGGAGGCTCAGACCCTTCGGCGGGACAGACACTTTCCCGGTGAAGAAGCGCCGCCATGGCCTGGAGGGTAGACGGCTCCCGCCGGCCGAAGATTTCCTTCAGATCGAATCGCAGCAGGCGCTTCTCATTCCATTTGCTCCGGTCAAGGAGCAGGAGTTGGGTGTCGGATGCCAGGATCACCCACCTTGGGGGCTCAGACAGGCCAAAGATCTTGCGGGTGATGCAGTCTTCAAGACTCGTCTCAAGAAGCGCAGCATCGGCTGGCGCCTCTTCGGGATACTGCGCGGCATGGAACGAAACCTCCAGAGGGTCCTCTTCTTCTCCGGGGGCTCCCAAGGTTTCGAGGATCCAGAGCTCCGGGGCTCCCCCCGGCCGCTTCACTTCACCGATGATGGGAATGGACTTGCCGTCATCCAGCTCTTTCATATCGAGGCAGAATTCATAACCGAAAACAGGAAGGAGCTGCTGCAGAAACTCTCTTTGGAGGTCGAGCCGCTCTGATGGCTTGCGTTCCCGCTCCAGCCTGCTGCGCATGGTGAAGAAATCCCGGGCAAACGTTCGGAGCTCCCCATAGGGCGGACGGATCCCTTCTTCCTCCTCCCGGCGCTTCCACTCCTTTAAAACGTCTTTGAGGTCGTTTTCCAGGATGGCGCTGAGGTAGTGGTGCGTATAGAATTCGTTTTCGTTGGTGATTCCGGTGAGATCAATCGCCATCAGTTCGCTCCCTTCAACACGGCAACAACCTGGATGTAGGGGTTGTCCTCGGTGGTCATCGTGTCTTCGATCCAGTTCAGGTACTCGTCGAAGACGCGGTCGATCTCCCTACGCTCCTTTTCCTTGCGCCCGAGGGCGAGTTTTTGCCGGCTGCTGCTGGACTCGAAGCGGATCTCGAGCTGAATGAACTGTCTTTTCTTGAGCCTCTCCAGGGCCCGAAGGTGCTCGTTGAGCTTGTCGTTGATGGCGTCCTCGAAAGCCTTGCGCTGCCGGGTCATCCATTCCTTCGCCCGAGCCACGGCCTCCGGAAGGAGCCGCTGGAGGGATTCCATGTCGACCTCCTCGCCAGGATTGGGAAATGCCTGCTTCGCCAGGCCAGTGCGCGCGAGAAGGGTGTCGAAGTCTTCGATCCCATCGAAACGACCATTCTTGAAGGAGACCCCAAACCATCGGTGGACCAGGGGATGGCTCTTACGGTTGGGGATGAGGCCCGAGAGGACGAACACGACTTCGCCCGGCTCCAGAGCTCTCTGAAGGACCAGCACCGGGGCTTCGTGGCGGCCGAAAGCGGCGAGCACCTTGTCGTTCACCCACTCCACAACCGGGTTGAGGGGCCAAAGATAGTGGATGCGGGGCCATGCCGTTTCGTCCTTGCGACTCCGCTTGATTTCCTTCTGGATCGCATTCTGATCGGCAGAGAGGGTGAAAGTCCCATCCTCCTGCCAGATTTCCCTGGGGAGAAACCGAAACCGCTGTTTCAGCTCCTCGGGGGGCGTCAGGTCAATGCGCTGCTCGCTTGCGGAAAACTCCACCTGGAGCGGCTGAGACTGGCGGAGCTGTGCGACAGCGGCCTGGAGATATGAAAAATCGTCCCGAAAGAGAGACGGCATGGCCCGGGTTAGGGCCACGGCTTCACTTCCGGTCGGGCGCATCTCCTCACCCATCAGGAGGGCCAGGGGATCGAATGCCTTTACGGCCAAGGGAGGCTTCGAACTGCTCGGGGCTCTGGTTTTGCTCCATGGCCTGAGCCGTGATCTTTTCCTCCTCCTCGATGTCGTAGACGCCCATGAGAGCGCTGGGGTCGCCGATGTTTTTCACCGCCTGTTCGTCTTTTTGAATCAGCAGTTCCAGGATGCGGGTGTCCCCCCGGATTTTGGCGTTCCTGCTTTGGGTCACGAGATAAACGATCTCCGGGGTGTGTTCCTGGCCGTAACGGTCGATGCGGCCGTTTCGCTGCTGAAAGACCATGAGCGACCAGGGGATGTCGAAATGGATCATGCGATGGCAAAGGAAGTGCAAGTTGATGCCTTCCGAAGCCACGTCGGATGCGATGAGGAGCCGCACCGTGGCCTCTTCCTTGCCGAAATTCTCGACGATGTGCTGCTGTTCAATATCCGAAAGTGACCCGTACAGCACTTCAACCTGTTTCTCTTCCAGTCCGAGGTCCTCCGGCAGATTCTTCTGCAGGAAGCGTAGGGTCTCGATGCGCTCGGTGAAGATGACCAGGCGATCCCGCGTGTCTTTGCCGGTCCACCCAATTCCCTGCTTCCCGTCACCGAATGAGCTCCACGAGCTTGCGGTATTTGCTGAAATGCTCGGGAGTGATCTTCGCCACATGGCGGGACAGATCCTCAAGGGACTGGGTGTCTGCGTCAAGACCCGGATCATTGGCTTTCTTCAGGCGGTTCAGCCGATTTCCGATGGTATCGAGGCATGCCGCAGGACTTGAAAAGAGCGCCTTTTCCAGGGTGGTCTTGAACAGCTCTCCGGCTGCGTTCCGCTGGTCGAGCCGGGTGAACTTCAGGTTGACGAAAGCGTTGAAAGCCGCTTCCTCGAAGGCGGACGCCTCGCAGGATGCCTGTCTGATCGTTCTTTCCTTGAAGGCCTTTTCCACCTGGTCCAGGATGTCCTTCTTGAAGCGGCGGATGAAGAGCCCTTTGATGTCTTCCCGGGTGTAGTCATCAGGGTTGGCGATGGCAGTCGGGTCGAGCATGTTCATGAGGCTTGCGAAGCTGCGCGCCTTGCCGTCGTGCGGGGTGGCGGAAAGCATGATGAGGGTGTCGGAGCGCTGGGCCAGCAACCTGGCCAGTTTGGATCGCAGGGAGGATCCAGCGCCTCGCTCGGCGACGTTGTGCGCTTCATCGATGACAATGATGTCCCAGTAGGCGTTTTCGAGATAGGTGCGATACTCGGCATCCTGCTTGAGGGTATCGATGGAAATGATGGCCCTGTCGTAATAGTAGAACGGGTTGTGGTTGGTGGGGATGCGCGAGCGGATGCGCTGGATTCCCACCGAGTCGAGGCGTGTGAGCGGGATGGTGAAGCGGCTCCACATCTCCTTTTGAAACTGGGTGAGCATGCTCTTCACCGCGACAACCAGGATGCGCTTCCCGCGGCCCCGGCGGATCAACTCGCTCAGGAGAACACCCGCCTCGAGAGTTTTCCCCAGTCCCACTGCATCGGCAATCAGGATGCGCTGCCGGGGTTGTTTGAGAGCCTGGATGGCCGGATCCAGCTGATAGGGAACGGGATCCATGGCGGCGCGGTGGCCGAGGTAGAGGTTCTCGTCGGTTGGCGGCGCTTGTCGAAGGAGGCTTTCCATATAAAGGAGCGACGCCTGATAGGAACTGGAAGTGTCGCGAACCAGCTTCGTTTTGGCAGGATCGAGGATCTCAATGGAAGGTTCCACCTCCGTGAGGAAGATCGCCTCCTTGTCTCTCACCAGCTCCGATATGCCGACCACCGTAAAGGCCTGCCCGCCGGTGGAGGTCCGATCCACCTTCCGCACCAGCCATTCCGCATCCCGCACAACCACTCTGGCCCCAGGTGCCAGAGTATTGGCTCTTTGGTTCATTGAGTTTCTTTCCTCAGTTTCAGCGATTCATCACGAAGAGAATTGTCGTGGAACTCCATGCAGCAGCTCCATTTCCTACCTCATGTCAGTGAACGACTGAGACTTTTTGTGGTTCACAGCCGACGCAGTAATCGAGCTGGATGGAACCGCTGCAAGGCGTGGAAGTCTCATGTGATTCGGGATGCGGAGATGGACGCCGCGCGTCGCGCTTCATTGGCCACATTATGCAAACTTATCGCCATTGGCGCAAGGAGTGAGTGGGGCGTTGGGTTTCCGAGCGTTATGGAGATGGTCAAGGGGGGGGCACCACAGCGATGTTCAGCAGAGGAAGGCTGCGAATTGAGGAGACGGACTTAGAAAGCCGGGTAATCCCAGCTTTCATCCAGAAAAGTCTTATGAGTGAAAAGTATGGGGTTGATGCTCCTTTGCTCTCATAGTTCTCACCTTCCCGTTTATACATAAAATGACCTCTGCCTTGCAGTCGACCAGTTTCTGGGTTACGTTGCAGATGAGGTGGGGCCTTGATGGCAGTGGCCCGCAGCGTTTCATGAGAGAGGCAATGGGGTTGTATTGGAGGATGGTAGGTGGCGCGAGGACCTACTGAGGGAGGAGGCATAATGTTGTCGTCAAGAGTGACTGCCGTTATCTTCGTGGCCCTTTCCCTGCTCTTAACTCAGCTATCCCCCGTAAACGGCGATTCGAAATCTCCAGCAGATGGTACGATCAAGGTTTCTCTCGACAACGGACTGCTCAACCTGGACGCCAACAATGCCAGACTAGATGATGTTCTTGCCGAAATCGCAGAACGGTCCCAGATCGAGATCAAGTACGGCAAGGCCTTGCCTTACCGAGTTACCATGTCGACGAGGAGCCTGCATCTCGAATTCTTGCTCAGAAAGATCTGTCCGAGCTTTATGCTCATTGACGAGGCCGGGGATAATGGAGCGATCAGTAGAAAACTGTATCTGTTTTCCAAGGTCTCCCAGCAAGTGACGAATGCTCAAAACAGCGTGATGACCGGCACCGCTGCAGGCGGATCCAGCGGAGTGAGCGGCCGGGATCGAGTGATTTCAACCGCGGTCTCCCCGCAGAAGAATTCCAGCGGCTCCAGTAAACATCGGCCAGCCGAATACCGGCCCGACGAACTGCTGGTTCGCTTTCGCCCCGATCTGGAACCCGAACAGATTGATGCAATCAACGGGTTGAACGGGGCAACGGCGATTAAAAGAATCCCTGCTATCAGCATGTACCAGCTCAAACTCCCCGATGGCAGTGATTTACCGGCGGTACAGAAAACTTACCAAGAATCACCCCTAGTTGAGAAGATTGAACCGAACATTCTCCTGCACTTGCCTCAGTTGACGCCGGATGACACGGATTTTGGGGATCAGTGGGGTCTGCAGAAGATGATGGTCCCCGAAGCCTGGACCATCACGACCGGTTCTCCATCGTTGATTGTCGCCATTTTAGATACCGGAGTCGATGCCAAACATCCTGATCTGATTCACCGGATCGTTGATGGTTACGACATCGTACACCAGCAGGCAGGGATCCCTGAGGATGACCAAGGGCACGGCACACAAATGGCCGGGATCATAGCCGGCGAAGGTCAAAACGGAATTGGGATGAGCGGAGTCAACTTTAACGGCAGGGTAATGCCGGTGAAAGTTCTGGATGGAAACGGGACCGGGACCGCGGCGGACATTGCCGAAGGCCTCATTTATGCCGCCGATCATGGGGCGCACGTGATCAACATGAGTTTTGGCGGCTCCGGTTACTCCGAGATGCTGAATGACGCCATCCAGTACGCCCACCAAAGAAATGTGGTTCTCGTTGCCGGCGCAGGAAACGACAACACCGATGCTCCTGCTTATCCCGCCGCCTATCCCAACGTCCTCGCCGTGACCGCAACCGGTCCGCAAGACGAGAAATGGCCGGCTGCAAATTTCGGCAGCCATGTGGCCCTTGCCGCCCCCGGCGTCGGTATCCTGACTGCGGCAGTTAATGGCGGCTACCTTTACGGGACCGGGACTTCCCACGCGGCCGCAATGGTCTCCGGCGTGGCTGCGCTGCTGAAAGCAAAAGACGCTCGATACAGCAACGTGCAGATTGAAAAGCTGCTTCAGGCGAGTGCCGATGATCTGGGCGTCAAAGGCCGAGACTCAACCTTCGGCGCAGGCCGTGCAAACGCGTATCGCGCGCTTACTTCCTCGCCGTAGTCCAGCTCGATCAGATCTACCCGGATCAGAACATGAACTTTCGCAATGCATCCGTGGCATTTACAACATAACATCATGAAATTATGTATTTTGATGACCTTTCTTGCTACCATGTTCCCCCATGCCATGAGCAGGTATGAGCCAGTTGTCTTATGGGGAGGGTAAAAGGCCAGTACTATTCTCTTGCGCTGTGTCAGGTTGGTCCGAGCTGTGGTGACCATTGCCATTACCATTGCCGCCCACTATAGCCAGCATCTCCTGGACGAAGCTGCTCACTTGATAGGCCTGAGCGTGCAGTTGCTGAGCTGCGGCAGCGGACTGTTCAGCATTGGCGGCATTCTGCTGGACTACCTTGTCCATATCATGAATGGCCTGGTTGATTTGCTCGATGCCTCTGGCCTGTTCTTCGCTGGAGCTGCTGATTTCGCTGAACAATGTCGATACCGCCTTGGCATCATCACCCATCTGATAGAACTCCTTCATAGTCTGTTCAATGACTGCCTCTCCGCTTCTAACTTGCTGAATCGTCTCAGTGATAATCTGGTCGGAGTTTTTGGCTGCCTCGGTGGCCCTCATGGCAAGCGTCCTAACCTCATCGGCCACCACGGCAAAACCGGCGCCGGTTTCTCCGGCCCGGGCCGCCTCCACGGCAGCGTTGAGGGCCAGCAGATTGGTCTGAAAGGCTATTTCATCAATAGTTTTGATGATTTTGGCGGTCTGCACACCACTGGCGGAGATCAGTTTCATGGTTTCCATGGTACTTTTTAGCGAACGATGACTGGTTTTCATGCTCTGCCTCGATATTTCCACCAACCGCGCAGCTTCTTTGGTGTTTTCGGCATTTCGCCTCACCATGGACGCCATCTCTTCCATAGCAGAAGAACTCTCTTCCAGCAATGCAGCCTGCTCCGATGATCCTTCGGCCAAAGACTGACTGGCCGTGGAAACCTGGCTGGAGGCTTCTGCGACCTGATCCGCTGCTTCAAAAAGCCCTTGCGACTGCTGAAGAATCACTTTTGCGATGGCATGGCTCATGAAACACGAGAGGATGATGCCCACCACGAGGGTCGAAACGGCGATCGCCGCGAATAGAGCTTTTGCAAAAAAAACCTGGTCAAGTATGGACGAAAGGGGAATGTTGCTTTGACCAAGTGCATTGATGCTGCTTTCCAGCTGATTTGCCTTTATCCAGCCCACCCCCCCGAGACCCATGGCGAGCAAGACAATGAAGCCAAACCCAATAAATATTTTCCCTTTGATCGATAAGTTGTTCATGACGGTCCCCCTTAATTCTTCCCTGTTATTCTTTGTGTGGGTGGACAATACTCCGGATGCACACCAACAAATCCGCACTCATCGAAGTCAAATGGCAAGAAGCGCCGCGGTTCTGCCCCGGCTTTGCCGGTCAGGGCGACAATTTGCGCCAAAAGCCAGACTTTGCTAAACTAGCAAATTGAGATGTGGCTGTAATCGACAGTCGCCTGAGGTGCAGACCATTAACGAAGTTAGATGAACGGGGACCTAACAGGGCAAGCAACAGCTTTGGGAACCTGGGAGGCGAAGATCCAACGCAAATGCCATCCAGAAGTTGAGTGTCACGGCAAACAACCGGCGAGTTTGCCGTATTTCCTCTCGGTACCCAGTGTGTGTCAGCTTCCAGTCAACTGCTGCAATAATTACCTCCAGACCAACAATAACTGGCTCACATCCCGGCGCCACTTCTACATCGACTGTTCTCCTCACTATTCGGTAATTATGCATGATAACTTTAGCGCACATTTCGCAGTTGGTGGTAAATCCTTTAGAACCTAATTCATTAGCGGCGGCGCTTGGATGTTGGGGCGAAAGCCGATATCTGCTGTGGGGTCTGAGAAATCAGGTGGGCGGTTTTCGGTGAGCACGGCACCGGTCAGGCCCAGTGTCACAAAGATACGGTGACATGCTAAAATGCCATTGCAGACTGCCCAGAAATTCAGCGACGCAGAGAATCGCTGATTTTCACGTTAGCGTCTCAGGCCCCATGGGGGCGCTTTATCCGCGAGTAACTTAGCCAACTGGAGGAAAGCTGTTTTCCTAACCTCATAGAGTAGCCCAGGCGCTCACAAGAGTCGGCCTCTTAGAATCCTTTGGCAACCCGAACCGCATGCACTCTGGAAGAGCGAATCCCTTTACAAATGGGGTGTTCCACAGTATGGATCTGGTATCTTAGAGAAGTACCCGCTAACACAACGTACAAAGCCTCAGGTATTGGAGGACCTCATACGGCATGAAACGATTAGTAGTTCTTGTGATGATATTGTGGCCGTTGATCGCATGGGCTGAATTACCACACACTCCGAAGCCGGGCTCAGCGGAGAGGAACGCGGTGTGCGATGCTATGAGAGTGTACGTGAAAGCATACAGGGCACCCGGGCCGATACTGTTCAAAGTAGATCAGATGAAGGTACTGGGGAAGTACTGCTATTTTGAAGGGTACGCGGTGTTTTCAGACGGCAGCAGCGTTCCTGAAAAATATCTTCCAGACGTGGTCTACAATACCTTCCTGAAGCGAGGAGAGACTGGATGGAAGGTTATTCTGGATTTGACTCGAACGGATGTTCCTTCCGAGCGGGAGGTGATTGCTATCAGAAGAAAGTTTCCCCCGGAGATTCCGAGGCAAATTGTTCCTCAGTTCTGGAAAGAGCTGCTGAAGCTCTGAGGCGGTATAGTCTGAGTGCTACAGTGATTGTGAACGAGGCGTGCACTGGCAGCAACCTTCAATGTGTTTTGACCCGCCCTCTTAGGCGAGCAATCCTTCAATGATCACAATACCGAACCTGCTTTTCTCCGGCATGATGCTAATCTCGATCACATGTTCCGTTGTTATGGCAGAAGCACAGGAGTATGCCCGATACTGCAATGCGCGATACGGGTTTTGTATCAGCCATTTAAGCCGCTTCGCAATGGAACCTTCACCGGCGAACAGTGACGGGAGGCGCTTTTTTGATGGAAAAGGCCTTTCCATGACAGCTAGTGGCATCAACAATGTGCTTGATGATACGCTTCAAAGTGAGATGAATTCCCAAAGCGAAGATTTCGATAAGATTACCTACCGAGCGAAGAACGACAATTGGTTCGTTCTCTCTGGCTACAAGGGCAGCGATATCTTGTATGTCAAAACCTATGTGGGCAAAGGCTCCATCAATCACCTGCGAATTGCGTATCCGGCTAACCGAAAGGCAGCATACGATGGAATCGTGGCGGAGATATCCCGCTCCTTCAAGCCGGGACGCCTCAATCTCGCGCACTAGAGTGTGCTATGTACTTAAAGTCCTGTGATTCCGTTCCTGGAGAAGCCAAAGGAGTGCCATGTGAGAAAATTGTACATCGCTATATTGGCCCTGGTCCTGCTTTCTATTGGCATTGAATTTTCTTACTCATCGGCACCGGTATATAGATCCATTACAGGGTGTGTGATCAACGGGACACTCTATTCCCTTCGAAAAGGCAATACTGCGGCTGGACAGAACGCGATTATCGTCTATCCAATGAGAGTGAACGGACTCGGGTTAAATCAGTATGAAGGCCAGAAGGTACGCCTTAACGGGTATCTTCATCCGGGTGACCGTTTTGATGCAGACGCCAAGACATTGAGAATTGTTGGCCCCTGTGACAAAAAGTCCCGGCATGCGATACGCACTCAGTGAACTAGGATTCGTTCAGAAGAGCGGTATAATTTGGGAAAATCTCGTTGAACTATCCTGAGAGGGATGAATTGTTATCCATGATCCCAAATACCATATCAACTCCTCGGTCGGCCAAGGTGGGCCGGTTCTACGGGAGACACTTCCGCATAATATGGCTGGGTTTGGCCGCACCCACCGGGCACCAGACTGCATTGCGACTCAACACTTCTGTGGACCCTCCTTGGCCGCATCCATAACGCACGTAACCCAAGCCCCCACACCACTACGGTATGCTGGTTCGGACCGGGCGGTTCACTGTGTTTACTAGGCCGCAGCTAGCTGGACCGCCGAGATTGGGTTCATGGAAACCCGTCGGAGTTGGTCCAGGACGCAGAATGCCGTTCTGGATGAAGATGATCGCCGCAGCCAACCCGAGTTGACACCTGGGAAATATGTTCTCCTCGCGGTTATGGTGGGAGGGGACATCTTCACTCAACTGCCCCCCTTTTCCGTAAAGATGGCATCTTGGAGCAAAGCTTGGTTGGTATCTTGCGTTCACTTGCGGCATTCCTCCGGATACAATTATCTCTAAATAAGGCAGGCGGGACCGTTTTGCAGCTGACCCAGACAAGTATGTGGCATTCGGCAAGTACTGAGTTAAGACCCTTGATAGAGTCGGTAATATGTCCTCATCCCGGATGGAAGGAGTGAACATGGATGTATTCACAGCTATTAGAGAAAGAAGAAGCTGCCGAGATTTTCTGCCGGCACCGCTGGCTGATGAAGCGATCGAGAAGATTTTGGAGGCCGCCATTTGGGCTCCTTCTCCAATGAACGCACAGCCATGGGAATTCATTGTCATCACAAATCAAGAATTAAAGGAGAAAATCCATTCGGAAGCTGAGGAACGTCGGGAATCCCTTCTTGAAAAAAGTGGTTGGAAATGGTTGGGACGTTATCAGGTTGACTTTATCCTGTCCGCCCCTGTCATCATCGCCGTGATTGGAAACCCTGACAAAACAGGCGCAGACAGGTTCTTGGAAGGCGGTGGAATGGGTTACCAACATGCGTGTGCCGCAGCCGTACAGAACATGCTGCTTACTGCCCATGCACTCGGACTGGGCAGCCTATGGTTTACATTGTTTGATTTCAATAGGATGAGAGAGATGCTCGGTATCGCTCCCGTAAAGGTGCCCTTGGCACTGGTCTGTGTTGGCAAGGCTGTGGATCAGCCCCTGCAAACGCCTCGAAAAGATGCATTGGAACGCACCAAGCACATTCGATGATTTCATCATGATGTTTGTTGACAGCACGGTGCTAACAACGCCGTGCTGTCTTGTTATTGATCCGCGCCCTACCTCAGCCAAGCATGGGGCATGATGTGCAAATCATATCCGTTATTAGGCCCAGCCAGGGAAATGCCTTGATATCTCGTGATCCTACCTCATGAAGGTTGTTCATCTCGGGATACGCCCATCTTTCTTAACCCTTGAATGCTTGAGCGCTTAAGAATTCATCAAGTTTGGATCGTGGTGCTGGCTAACAGGATTACGGAATGGCCGGGGGCGATAGGACTTAAGGTAGCCATCTGCATGTTCCTGTCGCTACGGGTTCTCAGCAGGGAGAGGTTGAGGAAAGCTCCCAAGATACGGTTTTATGGCCTTGCCAAGCCAAGCGATGGTTTCACCAAGGTGTTGCATGTTTCTCAATCCTTCCTCATCATTTCGCACTTCCCCCCTGTCCATCCCAAAGCCGAGATTCCAGTAGATAGATCCCGGCACGATCATTCTGGACATGAGGAACATGTGATTGATGGTGTCGAAGACGTGAGTGCCACCGCCTCGACGGACTGCAACGACGGCAGCTCCAATCTTTCCGCTAAAGGCCCCGCCATTGGCCAGAGAAACAAGTCCCGATCGGTCCAGTAGGGCTTTCAGTTCCGCACTGACATCGGTGAAGTAGGTTGGAGAACCCAGAATCATGGCATCTGCCAAAAGGAATTTTCCCATGCAGTCATTGAAGATGTCTTTTTTCACAGCACATCGAAGGTCTTTGTTTTTGAAGCATTTGTAACAAGCAATACACCCCCGGATGTTCTTGCCGCCCACCTGAATGAGCTCTGTCTCCCATCCTGCCGCCTGAAGCGGCTCGAGAACTTTCTGTAAGAGGATTTCGGTGTTTCCGCCTTTTCGTGGGCTTCCATTGATCGCAACGGCCTTCATATCTCCCTCCCCTAAATTCTCTCGAAATAATGCGCTGATCGCCAGGAGATTAGCATAAGCTATTTTGTTTACAAGTGCTGACTGGAATGTAACGTGCTGACTAAATGGAACAATAGCTGCTATGAATCTCGTTATGAAGGATGTTTTCCACTTATTCCAAACAGCTCTCCTCTGTACGTATCCCCAGCGCCCCCTTCACGGTTCTCCATACCCTCTGTGCACATCATCTACGTTATGCATCACCCTGATCTTCGAGTTCACCACATTGGCAACCTGTTGAATTTCCAGTAGTATTTCAGCATAAGAATTTTGGGTCCACTAGTCTTTCGGAGGAGACCCGATGACAAAGACCAAAAGGCAATCCGAAGCCATTTCAAATCCTTCATCAGATCCTTTCAGAGCCCAGTACCCGAACATTGCGTCTTGGGCACAGAGGGAAGATCACTCTCGCCCAGTCTATTGGGTATCCAAAGAAATAGGATCTGGGTAGTGAACCGGTTCTGGCTTCCTTGCGCCGCTGGCACTGACCGGCCCATGATGTCCGCAGACGGTGAGTCGGATGTTTTCATCCCCCGCCCAAGGCTTAGATCAGGACCAGACTGGTGGTCATTCGGGGACGGTATCTTATGCTTCCATTACATGGGAGGCATGAAGGGGCTACAGAGGCAGACGCTCAGGCAACTAAATCCTTTCGTTTCCTGACGTCATTGACAAATACACTGATACGGATAATCCTGTCTGTTTCATTCTTGGGTATAAGTATTAGCCTTGCTTCAAGGATGTTTGGCTTTGAACAAATCGTAGACTGAGGTTGTTCAGCTAAAAGTTCGCTTGCCATCAACTCTCGCCTGCGTTTGCGTAACCGAATGGGAACACGGTGTCGATTCACAGCCGGATGCCTCTCGCGAGCGTCCATGCGGGCTTTGAGCTTCGGAAAGAGGTCGATGTCCGTATGGGGAAGAAACAGCGCTGCCACATATTTGTTCATATAGGATGGGGTTTCGGACAGTTCAAAGTTGGTCATTTTTTTGGTCACTTCCACCACATCCCTGCGTAAGCGGTTGGTCAAGGAGCTCATCCGACAGCCCATGAGCGAGCCGTTGCCGATATAGGTGATTTTTTCAGGATCGATTTCCGGCAGCAATCCGATCACCATGGCCTTTTCCAAATCGACGTAGCTGCCAAATCCGCCGGCCAAAACGATTTGATCGATATCCTTGAGGCTTAGCCCGACCTCCTCCAGCAACGTCTGGAAACCGCTGTATATAGCTCCTTTGGCGCGGATGAGGTTGTCGATATCGATTTCGCTGAGGGTGATGTCTCGGTCGATTTGGGTTTCCTGGGCCCAGGCGAGGACGTATTCGTAGACTCCGTCGGCCTCGCGCAGGCGGTTGGTGCTGAGATCTCGTTGAAATTTGCCGCGGTTGTCGATGATGCCCATTTCGAACAGGGTGGCCACCATGATGATGAGTCCCGAGCCGCAGATGCCTTTGGGGCGGACATTGCCGATGGTCATGAGCATCGGTTCCAGTGAAACCGGGTCGATGGAGAAGTCCTCAATCGCCCCGGTGGTGGCGCGCATCCCGAACTTGACGCCCCCACCTTCAAAGGCGGGACCGGCCGAACAGGCGGCGCAGGCAAACCAGTCCTTGTTGCCGACCACGATCTCGGCATTGGTGCCGATGTCTAAGTACAGGGTCACTTCTTCAGTGCGGTAGAACCCGGCACCCATTACCCCGGCGACAATATCGCCCCCCACGTAACTGGAAATGGCCGGGTAAACCAGGGCGGTTACGTGATCGCCCAGTTCCAGACCCAGGTTCACGGCCTGAATGGGCGGATACAGGGTAGCTGCCGGCACATAAGGCGAGCGACGAATATAGCGCGGGTTGATCTTTAACAGCAGCTGCGTCATGGTGGTATTGCCGGCCAGGGTGATGCTGGAGATCTCGTCGAGGGCGACCTTCGCTTGTTTGACGATCCGTCCGATGATCTTGTTGATGGTTGCGATGATCACCTGATGCAGTTTCTCCAGCCCGTCGGGTTTTTCGGCAAAGACCATGCGGCTGATCACATCTTCGCCGTAGCTGATCTGGCCGTTGAATTCCCCGTGTTGGGCCAGCACCTCGCCGGAGATGAGATCGATCAATTGGCCGTAAACCGTTGTGGTGCCGATATCCATGGCGATGGCAAAGTTGCGGCCGGTGGTGTCTCCCGGTTCGATGTTGATGATGTGGGTTTTGCGGCCTGCGTGCACCGGGCGGGCGAGAGTGGCGGTCACCTTGAAATCGCTGGCGCGCAGGATGTCGGGAATCTTGCGGATCACGGGCAGCCTCACCACGAGCCGATGCTCATTGTATTTGGCCTTCAGGAAGCTGATCAGGCGGGTGACGTCCGGCAAACGGTCCTGGTCGCTCGGAGGAGGCAGTTCCAGGTAGCGTTTTTCCACGGGCGGGATGAACAGTCCCTGTTCCTTCAACTCCTCGAAATCAACCTGGCGAATTCGGGCGGCTTTACGGGGTGTGGCCAGTTTGTTGAGAACGCTGGCATCGACCTCGGATTCGACCGGAATGCGCACCACGAGGTTGCTTCGAATACTGCTTTGACAGGCCAATCGGTACCCTTTGGCCAGATCTTCAGCACTGAGCTTTTCCGTAATGCCGCCTTCAACAATGCCGCTCTCGATGAGAACCCGACATTTACCGCAAACGCCCGCACCACCGCAGGAAGCATTGATATGGACACCGGCCTCCATGGCCGTGCGAATGAGATTGTCGCCGCCAGCGACGGTGACTGTCTTGTCGTGGGGATGAAAGAGCACATTGTGTTCGCTCATTGAGCATTTCCTTTCTCAATTCGTCCGCCATTCATACCACAGCAATGGAGGAGTTGCCATCTGTTGCTGGATTCCATCGGGGAAACCCGCACTTGGGGGCCATCCGCCGTCCGGAGAAGTAGGGCGTCTTGATTCCAATCGGCATGCTCATCATACTGGCATCCGCTGTGCCCATCGTTGCAGCCACGCTGCTGCGCCTTGGAGCGTGTCCAAAGAGTTAGGGCTGAACGCGGGGTTAGGGAACTGATAAGTCAACATGGGATAACTCTACTAATGGAGGGCCCCATGTGTAACGCAAGCCTACAACGACGGGCTCATTCGAGTCCCTGGAGCGTAAATGACTGGCAACGCCTCAAACCGCTGGTTCCTATTCCTAAGCGCGGAGGAAGGCCAGCCAAATTCTGGCGTTTGGAGATCGTCAAGCGCTCTGACCAGCTCAAAGGTTTTCATGTGCTGCGACGGTGCTGGGTTGTCGAACGAACCTTTGGATAGCTGGGCCGGCAACGCCCTCTGTCCAAGGATTCCGGGGTTCTAACGCAAACCAGCGAAACCATGATTCAGGTCGCCGTGATCGTTTTGATGCTACGTCGTCTCAGTACGAGATGACTCTTATGACATGCGCTTAGAGGGTGCCGCGGCCCCTCTAAAATAGAGAAGACTCCTGATAGAGATGGCGACTCATGCTCTCCACACCACCGCTGAAAGTTCGGGAAGAAGTGGCGTCACGATGTCCAGCAGAGCATATGCCTTGTGCTGCTGCTTCTTTGCTGCATTTTGCATGTTGGCAAGCTATTGAGAATCTCTGCGGGTCAAACAGACGGGGATTTCTGAGGTTTGTTACGTATCGTGGTTTTACTGATTCGTAACTTGCTGATGTCATTGAGTTCAGTTTGTGAAATACCAGAGAATAGACTTTTTGGACAGTCGCGCAAGATATGTATAATTCCGGGCGACTTAAGATATGGCAGAGGTGTTTGACGACGGCTGGCCCACGTATCAAGAACCCGCCATCATGGTCCACTGAGTTTCGAGACTGGACACAACCCCCGCAATCCCAACAGGAGCAGTTTTTCCTCAAATACGGGCAAAGATCCTCGTTCAAGCCCTCCGCAAGTAAGAAAACGCGTCCGAAGACCAAGTTGCACCGAACTGCCCATCATTCCCCGCCACACAGTTAGACACCATGACGGCTTCGCTCGTTACTTTGCAAAATCCAGAACGAAAATGCGCTTGACAGCATCCAGGACAGGTACTACTCAAAAACATCGAAAAAGCAACTTCTTATCACCTATCACCTCACCCTTTCACCGATCCCGGGTCGTAAAGAAACAGCGAATGCGTGGTCCGCACTAAACAAGGAGGTAACATAATGGATACAAAATCTTTTGAAGCTCTGATGCCTAAGGACATGGCAACCAAAGCCGAAGATGTCGGCGTTGCCAAATCTCGCTTGGGCATCTACCGAATGCTGGCACTTGCGATTCTCGCTGGCAGCTTCATCGCCATGGGGGCCAATTTCTCAACCATCATAAGCACAGGTACCCAGAACGTCCCATATGGTTTTGTCCGTCTGCTTTCCGGCCTCGCCTTCACTCTTGGTCTGATCCTTGTTGTTGTTGCTGGTGCTGAGCTGTTCACCGGCAATACTCTTATTATTATGGCCTGGGCTTCAGGCAAAGTTTCTACCCTATTCGTTATACGTAATTGGCTAGTTGTCTATTTTGGTAATTTCCTCGGCTCTATAATCACTGCCTACCTTGTCTTTTTGAGTCAGCAATACACATTCAATGATGGTTCCGTAGGTATAAACATGCTGAAGATCGCCAACTTCAAAAGTGGTCTTCAATTTGTTCCAGCCTTGACCTTGGGGATTTTCTGTAATGCTCTCGTTTGTATGGCTGTTTGGCTCTGTTTCAGTGCTCGCACTACCACCGATAAGATTGTTTCAATTGTTCCGCCGATTGCTGCTTTTGTGGCTGCTGGCTTTGAGCACTGCGTCGCCAATATGTATTTCATCCCGGTAGCCTTGTTCGTAAAGTATTTTGATCCGACCTTCTTCAGTAAGCTAGAATTTCATGCTGAGGCCTTGACGTGGAGCAATTTCTTTCTAAAAAACTTATTACCTGTCACCATAGGAAACATTATCGGCGGTACTTTTATGGTGGGTTTAATGTACTGGTTCATCTATCTTCGACCCAGCTGGTCAGGCAAGCCGCCGTTGGGAGGCATTCCGATGACCGGCGATCAATAAATCTGGGCTCACCACACGGGGCATTGCTTCCTATCTTTATGCAAAGCCAAACTCACACTTACATGCAGGAGGTTCAGATGAGAGCATTCCTGCTCATCCTTTCGTTGATCTGGGTTCCTATAGGTGTGATGGTGATCTTGTACACGGGCCAGGCCAGGAATTTCTTTAGAAGACTATACGCTAAAGCCAACATCAGGTTGCTCGCTGCCATTCCCTTCGTTATCGGCTTACTGGTGCTGGTGGGTGCCTTTTCTGAAGCAGAGATGTTTCGGCTCTTGCTTTTCCTGGGTTTGCTTGGAGTCGCAAAGGGGATCTACCTGACTCTAGGCCCACTGAGTCAAATCAAGAACCTTCAACAATGGTGGTTGGATCGGGCGAGTGAAACAGCGATGAGCATAAGATCCGTGCAGGCTTCGAAGAAACGGAAACCCTCCCGGCTGTCAGGCGCTCTTGCATGGCGGTTGGCCCTGGGTGTTGGGGGAAGCCCCGCGCGACGATTGCCATTTACACGTAGGTCGCCATGCTCCGACTCAAGCAAACCTGAGCAGTCAAAAGTATTGCTGGTTCTCCGGCTGGGCAGGTCGTAAACTGGCGGGGTGAAACTGACTTATGCTTGTGGAGGGATGGAATGCTTGAGATGGTTGTTTTTATATGCGGCGCGGCGGTCATGATCCTCGAGATGTTGGGATCAAGGATCTTGGCTCCGTATGTGGGGACCTCGATCGTTGTCTGGACAAGCCTAATAGGAATTATTCTCGCCTGCCTAAGTTTTGGGTACTGGTGGGGCGGCAAGATGGCAGACATTAGGCCAAGCTACAGAGCACTATCCTTCATCATATTTCTTTCCGGGATTTGTGTTGCTGCCCTCGCCCTTTCCAAATCTTTCATCCTGGGTTTCCTCCAGCAGCATGCGGGGAGCATCCACCTGGTATCCACCTTCGCCACCCTTATTCTGTTTGCCCCGCCCAGCACGCTGCTCGGGATGGTCTCGCCCTATGCCGTCCGATTGAAAATGAACGACCTTCAAACATCCGGTTCAACGGTCGGCAGGCTCTACGCCATCTCGACCGTAGGCAGCATCTTCGGGACCTTTTTCGCGGGTTTTTTCCTCATTGCCTTCATCGGCAGCACGAACGCCCTCATCGTCATTGCCATAGTTCTAGTCGCCACATCACTCCTTGCTTCTGTGAGGGACAGACGTGCAAAGCTCATCGCAGCGGCGACCTGTGTCATACTCTTGATCGGTTCCAACGCCTACGATGCTTATCTCGCCGGCCAGGGATTATTTGACGTGGATACGGATTATAATAGGATTCTCATCTACAAGGCCAGCGACCTTGAAACCGGCAGGATCATGCAAGTCATGGCGACCAATCCTCATGGCCAGCAGTCGGCGATGTACGTGGACGATCCGGTGGAACTCGCACTCAGCTACACGAAGTTCTACAAACTGGCACGACACTTCAAACCGAATATGAAGAAGACTCTGATGCTCGGTGGGGGAGGGTATTCATTTCCGAAATACGCCATGAGCCACTATCCGGACTTGGAAATGCACGTGGTGGAGATCGACCCTCAAGTTACCAAACTCGCGGTGCGCTTCTTTGAACTCAAGGAGCACCCTCGTCTCAAGGTCTATCACGAGGATGCAAGGACGTTTCTAAACAGGACGAACACTCAATACGACATCGTTTTCGGCGACACCTTCACTTCACACTATTCCATACCGTTCCACCTGAGCACCATCGAGACCGTGAGAATGATCTACAAGTCACTCGTTGACGGTGGTGTGGTCCTGACGAACGTTCTCTGCGCGATAGAAGGTGATGCGGGGCGGTTCATAAGGGCCGAGTACGCCACTTTCAAGGCGGTCTTCCCGCAGGTCTATCTCTTTCCAGTGAGGTATTCGGAAGACGGCCTCCGCCGGCAAAACATCATGCTTGTGGCGTTAAAATCGAATGAGACGCCCATCTTTGCAAGCCCCGACCCGGAGCTTCAAGAATTGCTCGGGCAACTCTGGACGAAACCCATACCCAATGATCTTCCGCCTCTAACCGACGATTTCGCCCCTGTCGACCACTACATCACCGCAGTGCAATAGCAGGGGTTTCACTTGAAATCCTTGCAGAAATTGCCATTCTGTCCTCGACGCTAAAGGGCCTCTCACAGGCAGGCTAGAGAACGTACCAACGAAAGCCGATCTCCGTTGAAACAAACACTGGTATTGCGGCAGTTGCGTCGCAGCGCTTTGTGGGCAGGCGGGTGGCATATGCTGGGCCAGTTCACCGTTTTCCTATATTTTGATCTGGTGTGGCCCACCAAAGCCGCCCTCCAGTGGTTGCTGCAGGCATCTGCGGTGTTAGGTATTGTACACCTTCAATTGCACCGCTACCTTGGCCAGAACCATGCCCCCGCGAATAATGAGCTTTTCTCATCGCTGGGGGTGGCGAGTAACATCACGTTGGGAAGGGGCTGGGGTGTCAGTTGCATCGCCGGGTTGATCTTCCTGCCTGACACGATGATTTGCGGCGGCACTCCATGGATGTCTTATGTCCCTGGCCTGCTTTATCTAGCCATTGGATGTGCGGATTTTGTCGATGGCCTGTGGGCACGCCGCGCTGGAACCGAATCAGTGCTGGGCCAACACCTGGATTTGGAAATGGATGCATTGGGACTGCTGGCGGCATCGGCGCTGGCCGTCTGGATGAAACGCTTGCCCCTGTTCTACCTTATGGTGGGTGCAAGCTATTACCTCTACAGATTCGGCATCTGGTACCGTGGCCAAAGGGGCAAGATTGTCCTGCCCTTGAAGGACCGATCCATGGCCCGCATCATGGCCGGTTTGAACATGGGATTTGTCGGCGTAGCCCTTCTGCCCGTCTTTGCTGCGAAAGTACTGAACCTGGCCGCAGTCTATTTCTCCGTGCCGCTTCTAGTGGGATTTCTTTGGGATTGGCTGGTGGTCAGTGCGCGTTTGACAAACGGCTGCGCGTCTCGCCTGGAAAGACTCATAGCCCCGGCCAATGGAGTTGTGGCCCTGCTCATGCGAATTGTTGTGCTGGAGTTGCGGTGCGGCCGTCGCCGGGGCGCATTTTCCAACATTGTCCACCATGGAGATCTTAGCCGGGATCTTCCTGTGGGTCATGATAGTGCTGGGGTGGCTCGGACGCACCGCGGCACTTGGAGCCAGCTGCTGGCTGGCACACGCGGCTTCATCGTCTGATGCGCCGCCGGTTTTCCTGGTGGCCTTGAGCGCAACCCTTGTGTTGATTATACTGGGAACAGGCCCTTGGTCGTGGTGGAAACCCGAAGATGGTTGTTTATCCCGTAGAGCGGGGGCGCGTTCCACACCTTGAAAGGCTATAACCACCTTCACTCGGGCCACTCTGCCCAGCTCCAGCTGGTGCGTAGGGATTCAGTGGCTTCTCATGCTCAGCGAATTCTGGTTCATTTTTATGGTCTGAACAGTGTGCAGCGAGGCTGAATGATGGATCGCCATCGAGCAATTCACGACATCGACGCATTGCGTAAACATCTCCAGGGGTTCAAAAGTAACTGGCGGCAGATGGGGAGGCCCTTCGTTCTGATCAGCTATGCCCAAAGCATCGACGGTAGCATTGCCACCCAGGATCGCCGGCCGCTTCAAATCAGCGGACATGCCTCCATGGTGCTTACGCATCGGTTGCGATCCCTTTTCGATGCTATTCTGGTCGGCATCGACACGGTTCTGGCCGACAATCCCCAGCTCACTGTGCGGCTGGTCCAGGGCAAGAATCCTCAACCGGTGGTGCTGGATACCCATTTGCGCATCCCCATCGAAAGCAGGCTGCTGCAGCGATCCGATTGCGGATCGTGGCTGGCGAGCTCGAAATCCACTTCCGAAGCGCGAGCCGGCGCCATCACGCGCACGGGGGCAACGATTTTGCCCTGTCAGTTGGACGACCATTGGCAGATCGATATCCGTCAACTCATGAGCATTCTTCACGGCCGCGGGATTCGCAGCCTGATGGTAGAAGGGGGCGCCAAGGTGATCACCAGCTTCATCAATGCCGAGTTGGTGGACCTGTTCATCATCACCATATCCCCGACTCTGATCGGCGGACTGCGGGTCGTTCAAGGGCGCAACGAATCCCCTTTGGCCAGACTGAACCTGGCGGACATTTACTACGAGCGGCTGGAGGACGATTTGATCCTGTGGGCCAGACCGGACTGGAACCAGCGATGGAACAGCTGAGTTTGTTTTTCAAGCAGCCCTTGACCATGGAACTCAGGGAGTTGCCCATGCCTGAGCCTGCTCCCGATCAAGTACTGGTGACCACCCACCTTTCGGCCATCAGTGCCGGCACGGAAATGCTGGTTTTCAAGGGGTTATTCCCCGAGCACATGGCTGTGGATGCTGCCATTGCCTCCCTGTCCGGCCGCTTTCGATACCCGTTGGCGTACGGGTACAGCTGTGTAGGGCAGGTGGTTGCCGCCGGTTTCCGCGTCGATCCCGGCTGGATCGGGCGGCGCGTCTTTGCCTTCCACCCCCATGAAAGCCATTTTGTGGCTTCGCCGGAAGACCTGCTGCCCTTGCCCCCAGGCGTGACCATGGAGGATGCCGTGTTCCTGGCCGGCATGGAAACGGCCGTCAATCTGGTGATGGACGGCCGGCCCCTTATCGGTGAACGGGTGATGGTCTGGGGCCTGGGGGTCGTCGGTTTACTGACCACAGCCGTGTTGGCCCGCTATCCGCTCGCGGTCCTGGTTGGCGTAGACCCTGTGGCGGCGAGACGCCAGACCGCCCTGGATCTGGGTGCCCAGCTGATCTTTGCCGGAACGGAGCCGGACGGGGACTCCGTCGTCGCTGCTGTCTCTGGTGAATCCCCGGGCGACGGCAAAGCCGATCTGATTTTCGAATTGACCGGCAATCCCCGGGCCCTCAACGGGGTCCTTTCTTGGTCCGGCTTTGACACACGCATCGTGATCGGCTCCTGGTACGGCACCACATCGGTCCCCATCGATTTGGGTGGGCGATTTCATCGAGATCGCGTTCAAATCGCGGCAAGCCAGGTCAGCACCATTGCACCGCAGCTTTCCGGGCGCTGGTCCAAAGCCCGCCGGCTGCAGACGGCCTGGCAGATGGTGCAAGCCATCCGGCCCTCGGCGTTGATCACCCATCGCTTCGACATCCGACAGGCGCAGAGTGCCTACGAGCTTCTGGCCGACAATCCTCAAGATACGCTGCAAGTGGTAATGGTTTATCCATCCGAATGAGGAACACGCCATGTATACCCTGTGCCTTCAACAAACCTTCAGTGCTCGCCACTATTTGATCGGTGGCGACTGGGGCAGTGAAAACCAGCCACACGCGCATCCTTATCGGGTTGAGATCCGGCTGTCGGCGAAAGATCTCGATGCACACGGCTACCTGGTCGACCTGGCAGAGCTCGAACCGATCCTGGATGTCTGTGTCGGGTACTATGAGGATCGGTTGCTCAATGACCTGTCCGAATTCCATCGGGTGAATCCAAGCATAGAGCGTTTGGCCAAGTGTTTTTTTGACCGGTTCCTGCAACGGCTGGGCAGCCACCGTTTCTGCGCCGTGGAAATCCGTATCTGGGAAAATGAAATGGCTTGGGCCTCCTATCATGAGGCCTTCGCGTGAACATCGGGTTTGTCATCTATGGATCCATCGATACGCTGACCGGCGGTTATTTGTACGACAAACAAATGACCGAGCATTTGACCGCTCGGGGTCACCGGGTCGATACCCTGTCGCTGCCTGTGAGCCGCTATCCGTTGGGGTTCCGCGACAATTTCGCGAATGCCCTCATTCGTCGCGTGGCCGAAGCCGGCTACGATCTCTTGCTCCAGGATGAATTGTGCCACCCGTCCCTGTTTCTGCTCAACCGCCGTTTGCGACGCCGGGCTTCCACTCCCATTGTGGCGGTGGTTCATCATCTCCTGTGCCAAGAGCCGCGCCGCAGGATGCCCAATGCTTTGCTGGCCTTGCCGGAAGCGGCCTATCTGGATTCGGTGGACGGATTCATCTTCAACTCCAGTTCCACGCAACGGGCCGTCTTTCGATTGAGCCCGGCTCAAAGACCGTTTGTCGTCGCACAGCCGGGTGGCGATCGATTCATAGGCCGGATCTCAACAGCCTGGATCGAGGAGCGCTGCCCTGGAGCCGGGGCCGCTTCGGCTGCTGTATGTGGGCCTGGTGATTGAACGCAAGGGACTACTGCCGCTCCTTAGAGCCCTGGCAGGTGTGGACCGAGATCACTGGCGCCTGGATGTGGTGGGTGATACGACCCTGGTGCCGGACTATGTCCGGCAGGTGCAACAGACGATTGATACTCATGGATTGGCCTCTAACGTTCGCTTTGCGGGTACCCTGCCCACGGAAGCGTTGGCTGAACGATTCGCCGACAGTCACCTGCTGTGCATGCCCTTTGCCTTTGAAGGCTTTGGCATCGTAACTCTGGAAGCGCTTAATTTCGGCATGCCGGTGCTGGGCTGCGCCGCCGGCGCAACGCCCGAACTGATCCGTCACGGAGGCAACGGGCTGCTCTTCGACCGCGACGATCATCGCGCCGTGAGGGCGGCCGTCCAGGCACTGCATGCGGACCGTCGCCGGCTGTTGCGGATGAGTGTCGCCGCACATGAAGCGGCCCGTGCCCATCCCACATGGCAGGACTCCATGCAACGGATCGAACAGTTTCTGGAAAACCTTCTAAGGACCATTGGACGCCCGTGACGCTGCTGGAACGGGTTTTCAGCGAGCCCATGATCAATGCCCCGAAATCCTGACTGGCAAAATATCATCCGTACCGACGCCGGTGCTCCTTCATCCGATGCTTATATTCGTTACCTGGCGGCCAAGAAAAGCGTAGATGACCGCGCCTTGAACCGGTACGTGTGGCAGAAGCTCAAGGCCGGCTTGCCGCCTTCGACCCGGCGGAAACCGCTGCGTGTCATCGAACTCGGCGCCGGAATCGGCACTATGCTCGAAAGGGTGGTGGAATGGGGTTTGGCGCCCCATCTGCAGTACACCATGGTGGAACAAAACGCAGACTACCTGGCCGTCTTCTGGTCCCGTAGCGGGTCAACACGCTCCGGCCAGCCGCGTACGCTCCAGGAACGGCAGGACGAAAAAGCCAGGCTGGTCGCAAAGCACGCCGATTGCACGGTCGAAACCGTGTGTGCGGATCTGTACGATTTACCCACCGATCCACGGCGCCAGGGGCAATACGACCTGGTCATCGCGCATGCGGTGATGGATCTGGTCGACGCTGCCGAAGCGCTCCCAGGTTTCGCCGCGATGGCCAGACCCGGAGGGCTGCTGTACCTCTCCCTGATTTACGACGGCCACACCGAATTTCTACCTTCGGGAGATCTCGAATTTGAACGCGAGCTTTTGGGCCGTTACCATCTCAGCATGGATCAGCGGGTGACCGATGGGCGGTCTTCCGGAGGGATCCGCGCGGCAAGGAGCATGTTCGCCTACCTGGCGGCGCTGGCGTTGCCCATCCTTGCTGTGGGCGGTTCGGATTGGATCGTTTATCCCCAGGCGGGGCGCTATGAGGGAGAGGAGGCGTATTTTCTGGATATGATCATCGAGACCATCGACCGGCAGTTGAAACAGGACACCACCATGGACTTGCATCGGCTCGCGGAATGGGCAACCCAGAGACATGCCCAGGTCCAAGCCGGGGAATTGATTCTCATGGCTAGAAACATTGATTTCCTTGCCTGCCGGTCAGCCCTGTAACGGCGCGTAAGACCCTTGCCACCCTTGCTCACCCTTGTTGCGAGCACGATGATGTCCCTGACCCGTCGGGCCAGCTTAAAACTCGCAGTCAAGATGGTTTTGGCCTGGCTATTCTTGACCATGGTGATCAATGTCGACTATCCCGAGCCTTCAACACCGCTCCATGGTCTGCTGCGTCCTTCTTTAGAGGTCTGGGCACTACTGCTGATCCTGAGCCTGCTGGCCGTTTTTAAGGCAGATCAATCGGCGTGGGTCCATGTGCTGCTGATTCTGGCGGTAGTGTTCATACGTCTGTTTCGGTTCGGCGATGTACTGATACCGCTCTATTTTTGCCGCCCCTTCAACCTTTACATCGATTCAGGCTCCGTGCCGGCCCTGATCCATCTGCTCTGCCACTCTTTCGGCTGGCAGCGGCTGGTGCTTTATGGACTGGCAACGGCAGGGCTCCTGATCGTCTTTCTCTGGGGAATTCAGAAATCCTTTCGAATCGCCTCGAAAGCCTTTTCGATTCAGCGTCTTCGGCGAACCTTTTGGGGGCTAACAGGGTTCCAGGCGGTATGGGTGTGCCTTTACCTGTACGGCATCCACCCATTCAGTGCAGCCTTTCCCGCCACTAGCTGTGCGCCCCGCCTCATGGAAGAGGCGGCCTTCATCGTTAAGATTGGCGAGATCAAGCGCCAGGGGCTCTCCGCCGTTCAGATGGCTGGTTCCCAAATTCCACCCCTTACCGCACCGCTGGTCGACCTGGGAAAGAGCGATGTCTACCTCTTCTTCATCGAATCCTATGGAGAAACCCTGTTCGACGACACCCGCCATGCACCACTGAACAAAAAGGGCATGCAAGATTTTCTGGCTGATTTTCTCATCGGGTTCAGCACGCATGACGCAGATGTGCATCCCGAGAAGAATAAATGAGAAACATTGGGAAGAAAAGTTGAGGATCTCTTTACGAGACTCTGTGCATTCCACCCTGTTGAAGTGGTAGACTTGTCATCACAAAGCACAGCATTGCCGAAACATCCAGGGGGAGCATGATGACCACGAAGAACACCGGCCACAATGATCCCACTGACCCTTCGACTGACTCAGGACAGGCCCCTGCGACGGGTTTGACCGGCTCACCGCCAGTAGAATCCCTCCTTCGCCAGGACTCCGGCGGGCAGGCAGGGCAGGCTCTGCGCCAGCGGGCGGAGGAGCAAGCCCGGGGAAAAGCCGCCCGGATGGCGAGCCAGCTGGCAAATGTATGCCGAAGGGTGTAATGGCCCCTACACTGCTTGACTTTCTCAGAGTGCATGTTATGCTAGAAAAGTATATGCAATATTTTGGTTATGTGGAAATCCACTTTTCGCCTTGGGCAGAAGGTGCGGTTTCTGGGTAAATTTGAATTTATTGCATCCAATGCTTGGAAAACAACATCAACGAGGAGTACCAGAATGGCGGAAGGTCGAGTTAAGTGGTTCAACGAGAGCAAGGGCTATGGTTTTATTGAAAGAGACGGCGGAAGTGACTTATTTGTGCACTTCTCCGCTATTGAGGGCAACGGCTTCAAGTCCCTGAGCGAAGGCGATCAGGTCAGCTTCGTCGAGGAAAGCGGCGCTAAAGGTCCGCAGGCAACTCAGGTGAGAAAGCTTTAGCGTACGATAGAGAAATCGCATCTATTCTGCTGGAAAGAAAGAGCCGGAGAAGATCTCCGGCTCTTTGTCTTTGATGAAAGGGAGCTACATTTGCGAACTGTATGCTCCTGCAATCCTGCTGCTTGAAGCGGAAATAAGGGGACGGTAATCCGGGCCTTAATTCCTGACGTTTCCTGAGCTTAGAGCGGCATCTGCTTTCAAGGTTCAAATCGATTCTGAGATCTGTACTGTCTCGGCATTTCATGGTTGTAAGCTTTTACTGCTACCGATCAGACTCAATCGGAGAACGAATTATGAATATTCACGTCGGCAATTTAGCCTACAATGTAACTGAAGATGACTTAAGGGCCCTCTTTTCCGATTTCGGAGAAGTATCTATTGTGAACATTATAAAGGAGAGATCCTCGGGACAGTCAAAAGGATTTGGATTCGTAGAGATGCTAAACAATTCAGAAGCAGACAAAGCCATGAAAGCCCTAAACGGGTCCAAATTAAAAGACCAAGCTATCAAGCTTAGTCAAGCAAAACCACCTGCTAAACGACCGCAGCGTGGGTCAAGATATTAACATTTGACGACACGTTTTAATCTTAACCATCTCGGGACAGCCCTGAGTGCTGTGGAGTTAAATAATGGCTCAAAGAGCGAAAGCTACCTTTCAGAAGCGGGAAAGGGAAAAAGAGAAGCAACAGAAACAAAGAGATAAGGAAGCTCGCCGCCAGGAAGCTAAGAAGGCTAAGGCAGAACGTGAGCCGAGCAATAGTCATGAAGACCCGGATATAGCCGGAATTAGGCCGGGGCCACAGCCTCTCCCTGAGCAATGGCAATGGGCTGCGCGGCGGGACGGCAAGTAGGCTGGACTCGCATCTTGTCTTAGGATCATTTAGCATTGACAATTGCACCAGAGGTGCATGATTAAGCAACGAATTCAGAAGCCATCTTTAAGCATGTCATTCAATTCGCTCGGTTTCTCGGCCGAATCACTCCGTGCCATAGCCGGTCAAGGCTACATCAAACCAACTCCCGTGCAATGCCAGGCGATCCCCGTCATTCTTGAAGGAAAGGACATCCTGCCCGGTGCTCAAACCGGCACAGAGGGTGGGTAAAAAGCGCTCTCTGAAAGGCTCTAAGAACGAAGAGTCGGTTCGCACACCCCAAGATACGTCAGCATAGCACTCGGTGAAATCACGTCTGACCTCAAGACCGTGAAATACGAAAACGAAAGTGCCCGGAGCTGCTTGGGTGAGATTCCCACATAATCGGTAATGGGGGCGAAGGCCCCACTCCTTTAGCAAAGCAACATCGTTGCTGAACAGCCCTTGCTGTAATCCGAAATCGCAAGAATTTCGTGGAGGGCTACAGCAAGCCCAATGGATCAAATTCCTTTTTCAAGCCCCCGACAAGGTCGGCCGACGTTGATCAAATCCCGGCTACCCTACCAGCATTTTTGAAATAATCTTACTGACCCTTTGGTGATTAAGAATACCTAATTGACCAAATTGATCAACTCGACTTCCTGGCTGGTATCCAAAGCCCCATTTTGTTGTGCTGCGTGCAATCGGTACCGGTCCCGTTTACAGTGTGGGCCAACCTAACATTTAGAACGAACGTCTGCTCCCGCCTGACCGACCACCTGAGCCATGGCTACCACCACCTCTGCCCTTCTTGCCGTACCGGGCGCCGCTCCGGCTGCCTTTAGTGTCGTAGATATCAAGATCTCCGCTACTGGTTACACCACTCGTCTGAGCTCTGTTGTAGCCAGCGCCTGCCGATCCAGCCCCTGCGCCAAAACCGGACCCGCTTCGGTTACTGTTCGCATAACCAGTTCCGCTACGCTCACGGCTTGGACCTCCGCGAGGTTCTCGGGGTCTTGCTTCGTTTACCTTAAGAGCGAAGCCGTTTATCTCTTTGCCGTTTAACCCGGCGATTGCAGCTGTTGCCTGATCCTGGTTCGGCATTGTAACAAAAGCAAATCCCCGCGATTTGAGAGTTTCCTGGTCCAGAATGATTTTGACAGAACCTACCTCGCCAAATGCCTCAAACTCCTTTTGCAATTCCTCTTCTGTTGCCTTAAATGAGAGGCTTCCTACAAAGATGTTCATGCTTGTCCTTTTTGAATGAATGCCTCTTAAACTAGATCCGATAGATTCCATTCGACCTCAATGGTGGAAAGAAGGCTCATCGGAGATAGCCGCAATAAGGCATTATGGGTTTGGGGTGACGATAATCGAGGCCAAATTAAATCGTCTTCGAAATCGTAAAATACACTCACTCTTTCCGGTATCATTTAGCACATTATAGTTACTAAAATCAACAAATCAAAGCAAGCACTGACGGCCACCTTTTTGATCCCCGCGTTTGTCCTCACGCTACATTGTCACGATCTTCAGAATCGCATATTCAAAAGTTCAGCAAACCTCTCTCTTCTATATGACGTTTTCCACCTCTCAGACAGTGGAAGTCAATGGTTTCCGGCACAATTGTCTGCCTGCTCCGCAGTCAAACCAAATATGGAACGGCAGCCATCGTCTCTGGACCTCGCTCGTTCGAATCCTTCCCAACCTGATCACCCAACCACCGCTTTCTAACAGTTTACCACCCGATCCCACCGGTCAAGTTCTTCATCATCAACAAGACCTTAACCACCGTTGTAGAGCCTTGCACTGGGCAGGATTCCGCCTCCTTTCTTGAGCCACCCTTTTCGACCCAGAACTTCTCTTCTGACTTCGGTTTACACCTGAGTATGCTATCCGGATGGTGGGACCCAAAAAGCAATTTCCGGTGGTTTGCCTGATGCAATCCAGGGATACTTCCCCTCAAGGTCTTCCAACCTTCTTTGTAAGTAATACACCCTGACAGACATGTCCCCGTCCTCGGGCTCAGCTCTGAGGGCGGCCTCAGCATCGCGCAAGAGTATCCTGAGTTCCAGATACTCCCTTTCAACATGCTGGTATTCCTTATGAAAATTGGAAAGCCGATCCAGCAGCCAGTCAACATCACCATAATCTATTGAACCCGTCATAAGTTCATTCCTCAATGCACTGCCGGCCCATCACCTGGAGCGGTTGGCAATCCCAGCGTTTGTGGTCTAAGCCTATCACAAACTTTCTTCTTCGATTAAGAGCTTTTGCGGCGCGCAGCTGAGGCAGAAAAACACCAGGTTGACCGATCCTATGCTTAGCCTGCAAGAACCTATCCTTCTACTAACAGAATTCGAGTATGTAGCATTTAAACTAGTCTTAGATGACCCTATTTCTTTCCTATATTCATAGAGCACTGCATCTCTGGTGCTACTAATTCCTATATTTATCGTGGTTTTAAGAGTGCATGATCCGCTTATGGGTATCATGTTAATTGTTTGGTTACCTTTAACACCAATCATATCAAGCTTAATACCTTCGGATTCCCGGTCCGAATCCAGAGTGAGTTAGGCCACAATGGCGATGCGACTCGAACCACCCGGTTGCTTCTCGACACGGATCTGGGTGGTGATTTCATCGGCCAGTCGTTTCACGTGGGAAATGACCCCCACCATCTTGCCGTTAGCACGCAACCTCTTGAGGGAGGCCATCACCCGGTAGAGCATCTCGTCGTCGAGGGTGCCGAAGCCCTCGTCCAGGAACAGGGATTCAATCTTGCGGTCGTCGCTGGCCATCTCAGAAAGGCCAAGCGCCAGGCACAGGCTGACCACAAACGATTCCCCACCGGAAAGGGTCTTTACCGGCCGGCAGTCCCTGGCCTGGAGAACGTCCTCGATCTGCAGCCCGAAGCCCTCTTCCGAAACCGGCCGCAAGGCATACCGCCCGCTGAGCACCTCCAGGTGGCCGTTGGCTCGATCCAGCAGGCGTTCCAGCATGAGCCGCTGGAGTTTCCGAGCAGCGGCGGCGGAGTCCTGGGATTGGAGCGCTCGCTGCTCGGCCCGGACTCGGTCACAGAGCTTTTGCTGATCGGTGATGGCCCGCTGAATATCGCGGTATTCCCGCTCGGCGTCGCGGAGATCTCGCAGGTCCGCTTCGGCATCCCGCCATTGGACTTGGAGAACATCCCGGTGCTTGGCGGCCTCAGCCATTTTCCAACGCACCAGTTCCAGGGAATCCTCGCCCAACGGTTCGGCACGGGCAGCTTCCAGCCCTTGCCGCGCCACCTCCGTACGCGACCGGGCCTCATTGACCGCCTTTTCGGTGGCCGCCTGCCGCCCGCGGATCGCCTCCTCCTTCTCCAACCAGGCGACACCCGCTTTCAGTTCATCCAGTGAGCCAATCCCAACCGCAAGGGCCTGTTCCCGCAACTTTGCTTCGGCCTCAGCCGCCGCGACCTGAGCATTCTGAGCGTGGTACTGGGCCTCGGGAAGGCCACTGTGTTGCTCCCGAAGGGTTCGGCGGAGCGTTTCCATTTCTTCGCGCAAGGCCAACTGTTCGGCATTGCCAAGCTCGATTTGCTGTTCCAGTTCCTGACGTTCCCGAACCGGGTCGAAGGTCCCAAAGAGCTCTTCTCGTTCCGTCTTGAGCGCAGTCAAGCGGCTCTGACCGGCTCCCAGTTCCTCGGCCACGGTCTGCATCTGTTCCCGGATTTGCTCCAATTCCTGTGGCAGGACCCGCTGCCGCGCTTCGATGGAGCTGAGCTCACTGGTCGAAGCATCCCGTCCCAGCAAATGCTCACGGTATTCCTGACGGCGGCTCCGCAAGCGCGCCAGCAAGTCCATTTCCTGAGCCACCGGCGGCAGCGGCTCATTGATGGGTTCCAGCCTCTCGGCCAGGAGTTCCCGGGCCGCTTCCTCGGTCTGACGAAGCTTGCGGAGTTCTTCTTCCAGATCAGCCACCGTCCGGCTTGTCAGCTGATGGCGCTCCCGGATCTGCTCACAGGCCTGTTCTCTCATCGTGAGTTGGTCCGATCTCTTGTGGAAGGAACGCCCCAACCTTCGAAGCCGCCAGGCATGCCAGCGGGCCGCCCGCCAACGGGACTTGCAACGTTTGATTTCCTTCTTGCGGATACGAATGTCCTCCACAACCGTTTCCGAGCTGGTAATCACCCATTCCCCGCCTGCCTGGGCGCGGGTTTCGGCCCACGCCTTGTGGATCGTGGCCAGGGTGCCGACCTGGGCGCGTATCTGGGTCTCGGAGGCGCTCAGGCTGCTCAATTGGATCCTCAGGGCGGTTACCTTTTTCCGCTGTTCGCGCAGCTGACTGTCTATGGCTTCGAATTCGGGCAAGCCCTGATCGATGAAGGGGTGCTCCAGAGCCCCACACAGCGGGCAGGGGCTCGCAGGGTTGAGCGCCTCCCGTTCAGGGCTAAGTCTCTTCAGGGTGTCACGCCATTGAGCCGTTTCTTCCCATACAGTTAGTTGCGCCTGCTCCAGGGCCAGGGACTGGGTCAACCGCTCCTGTTCCACTTGAATACGGGCCAAAGCTTCATGGAGGTCTTCGTCGACGACCTGTTCCTGATATTCCTGCCCGATCTTGACCAGTTGCTTACACGCCTCCAGTTGCTTCTTCCGATTGCGGTAGTCGGCCACCAGCGAATCCAGCGTGCCGTCAGCCAGGATCTCCTCCAGACGCCGTTCCCGTTTCATCTTGCGGGCTGCCAGTTTATCCGTCTTCCTTCGGACCTTCAGGAGAGCTTTCTCATCGCGGCGAAGTTCCTTGGCACTGCGCCGCTCAACCTTGATGGCCTCCGGTTTGCCGGTTCTGGCCTCGTCCAGCTGGCGGCGCACGTCGCCGAGCCGGCCAAGAATCTCTTCCACCACGGGAATATCAGTTTCCAGCCGCGCATCGCCGGAGTTCGCCGTCAGCCATTGATCGATCTCCTGCCGGCGGACCTGAATGGCCGCCATCTGACCGCCGATATCGGCCTGTTGCTGGAGGTTTTCCGCCTGGCTCCGCTCCAAGGCCTCGTGGCGTGCGGTTGCTTCCTGGAGCTGTTGCTCTTCGGCAGCGATGTCGCGGTCATGAAGCCAGGCCCCCTGAATCTCCTCACTACGCTCCTGGAGCCGATGGCGAGCCTGATCCACGGCCACACGGCATTCGCGAAGACGCTCTTCCAATGCGTGGGTCTGGTCCTCGTGGGTTTGTATGCTGGTTTCCAGTTGATGCAAACCCTCGGTAGCGGTTTGCGCCTCGGCTTGAAGGTCCTGAAGGACGCCGACTTCCTGGAGCAAAGGCCGAGCCGGGAGAGCGCTCTCCAGCCGCCGCAGGTCTTCCCCGGCCCGAGCATGTTGATCTTGGGCCACGGCCAGCACTTCAGCAGCGGCCGATTGCTCGGATTCCAGAAGAGCCACACGTTGGAGCCAGTCCTCCTGGGCTTTGCATTCTTCGACAATCCGATTGACCTCTTCCAACTCCTCCCGATGTTCTTCGACTGATTCCTGCAGCGCCTCGATTCGGGCCTTGTCGGGAGGCTTATGGGCGGCAGCGGCCTCCTGGATCTCGAGGAGGCGAGCCCCCTCGGCCTCGGCTTGGGATCGGATGGAATCTTCCAGTTCCCGGGTCAGTTCGGGCCCGATAATGCGCTCCAGGATTTCGGCCCGTTCACTTTCGAGAGCATCCAGAAAGGCCGCGAAATCACCTTGGGCCAGCAGGATGGAGCGGCAAAAGCGCTTGAAATCGAGTCCCGTCAGCTCAGCCACGCGGTCCCGAACCCGAATCACCCGATCCTCCAAGATGGTTTCCGTGCCATTGAGATCGGCAAGACACATCTCGGGCGGGTCCGGCCGCCCCGCGACCTTGCGTCCAGACCATTTGCTGCGGTATAAATGGTTGTCGATGGCAAAAGTCACTTCTGAATAGGAATCGTTGGATTGCCAGTTGATGATCCCCGACTCGGGATTTTTCAAGCGCGGGGTCTCCCCGTAGAGGGCCAGGCTCAGGGCGTCCAAGATGGTGGTCTTGCCCGAACCGTTCGGGCCAACGATGGCAAAAAGACCGGTATCGGCGAGGGGGGGCTGGTCAAAACGGATTTCCCATTCGCCGTACATGGCGCTCAGATTCTTGAATTTGACCCCCAGTATCTTCATGGTCTCCCTCCGCCGATGGTGTTCCCGTGAGACACACGATTGCCGGACCAGCAAGTGCACCTGTCAGCATAGCACGTTTCCTCTTTCGCATAGCATGGGCATTTCCCCCGAGAAAAGAAGAAAGTGGCTTCGGCTTTGTTCTTGACAGAAAACAGATAATGAGCTTTGAACCGGAATGGTGCGGTTCATCGGGGAACGGAGTCTCAAGCTCACGCTTGTCGCCGAGCGAGGAATTCCGCAGGTCAGAAATCATTACACCGTTTGAAAGGACATCAACAGCACCATGTTCGCTTCTTTGCCGGCTCCAGTCCTTGGTTCGATATCATTGGCAGTGCTTGCCGTGAACACGGTTTTCTGGTGTTCACTGCTGTTTGTGGTGGCGCTCCTCAGGCTGGTCATCCCGATGCAGGTTTGGCGCGATGCCTGCTCCAAACTCCTGCATGCCATCGGTCAGAATTGGATCGCCTGCAATAGCCTGGGCCTGCAGTGCACCAAGAAGATCCACTGGGATGTGGAGGGTACCGACGGACTACAGCGGAATGCCTGGTATCTGGTAGTGGCCAATCACCAAACCTGGGTCGATATCGTGGTTTTACAGAAGATCTTTCATGGCAAGATTCCCATACTGAAGTTCTTTGTGAAACAAGAACTGATCTGGGTGCCATTTCTGGGAATCGCCTGGTGGGCTTTGGATTTCCCTTTTTTGAAGCGTAGCTCCTCAGTTCGTAAGGACTTTGAAACGACTCGTAAGGCATGTGAACGATTTAAATCGGTACCCGTATCGGTTATGAACTTCGTCGAAGGGACTCGCTTTACCAAAGCTAAACAGGAACAGCAAGACTCCCCATACAAGAACCTTCTGAGGCCTAAGGCTGCAGGCATTGCTCTCGTCCTTGAGAGCATGGGAGAACAGATTCATTCCATCTTGGATGTGACCATCATCTATCCGAAAGGTGCTCAGGATATATGGACGTTTCTATGCAGCAAATCCATGGAAGTTAGAGTGCTGGTAAAACAATTGTCAGTCACCAAGGAAATTATCGGAGACTATCTTGTAGATAGGGCCTTTCGCAAGACATTCAACAATTGGTTGGACACGCTGTGGAAGGAAAAAGATCAGTTGATTGAATCATCGATTCAGAAAACCGATACATAGCAAAGAACAGTTGAGCGAAATAATCTAGAACTGTGGATATTTATCGGGATTTATCTAGAAAACCTCATTGAGATATTTGTTGTGGTTCAAGAAACCTAACAGCCAAGCACCGTCTGCAGCCATTGTTTCAATTCCTCGGTAACGGCAACCACTCCGACACCCGGTTTGCGTCCTGCTTCATCGACAGCCTTCCGAATCAGCTCCTCCGGCGCTTGAATCTTGGCAATCTCATCCATGTCCCGCATGGTTCTTCGGATGAGGGTAACCTGAGGGGGTTTCTCCCAGTCATAAATGGCGAAATACAGGGACTCCTGCGCGCGGTATCGAACGAAGTCCCCTTTCCGTGACCAGCCCGTGCCCCACTCGAGGTAGGTTTCGACGGCCTTCTCCGGTGTCATTTCCCAATCGATTGAATCGAGGATTTCCCTCCGGCTCTTGAGCTCTTCCAGTCCCAACATGAGATGCCTCTTCTTGTACGATGTTCACGTTGCATTGTCGGCACCACCCGGCATTCTGGACCGGTTGTTGTTCAATAATGGTAATACCAGGTCCATAAAATGCAACTCGCCATGGGGCAGCACGGAAGGGCGCAGGACCTATCCTCAGCTAGCCACTGCCGATATCATTGGCGGTCTCTCACGCGGGGCGCAGGCAGATTGCGTTCGCGCCGGCACCCCCGGCGGACAATGTTGTTGAATTAAGGGCAGGACGCCCTTCCGGTTCCCCTCCCCTCGGTGGCAGGGGTTGATCTTGCTCGCATGTTACCTCCCCCCCACCCTGCCGCCCCCATCAAGGGGGAGGAGCTCAAGTCAACCGCATTGCCCCCAGCGGAAAGCCATAAATAGGAATGGAAAAGCACTTCGGGAAACCGGGAGACAGTAGGAACGTCAGGATTCCGGTGCACCGGCCTGAATCCAGCGTTCGATTAGAGAAGTCTGCTCCTCGGTCAGCCATGGCGGCCCGTTGCCGGGCATGCGCGGTTTCGAGACCCCGCGGATACGGCGCACTATCTCGCTTTTTCCCGGCTTTTGGGGCACCACTGCCGGGTGTTTTCCGGCGTTACTCATAATCTGAACGTAGCTGTCCAAACGCAAACCGTCGGCCGGTTTGGCGCCACTGTGGCAGGCGACACAGTGCTGCTTGAAAATAGGTTGCACATCGGCGTAGGTTGGACCTTGTTGGGTCCCCTGAGCCCCCAACGGAGGAACAGCCCATACCCACATTCCCAAGCCCAGAATAATCATAAGCAGCACTTTGCTCCGACATGACATGGTCCATATCTCCTTTCCCGAGTCAAACCGTACGCTGTTGAGGCTGCCGCCCGACCTCCTTCTCCCGGTTCGCGATGGTTAAGGGTGGAGTGGGGCGGACTGAATCATTGTATTCCTAGGATGCGTCTGTTAGCATTAACAAAGTAATAGGA
>CAWDJT010000030.1:70000-181509 GCA_963802715.1 uncultured delta proteobacterium | reverse complement strand
GTCTCCAGTTCGCTCCGGATTCAGCTTTTGACAGGAGGAAACGGGAGTCGCTTCTGATGGGCTTGCCGAATATTTGAGGACCGTTCGGCACAAACCTGGATTGAAGTGCAGGGATCCGATATTTGGCCAGTCAAAAGCGATAAGCGAATACTAGAAGCATCTTTGCTCCCCAAAGACATAATAACCTATGTAATCTCGGGGGTCATGGGTCAGCTTCTTCCTGGCATATCTCCCCGGCATTAAGCTATGCAGGGGGTGCACCCCACATCATAGCAAGAGGTGGCGACAGTCTAACCCGCTTCGCTTCCATGGAAACAGTCTGGGGAAATCCACGTCGCCGCTTCACTTTATGTATCGCGCCCGGATACTTGGACCCAAGTAAACAGAACTACCGAACGGTCTAAAGGGAAAGGAGTACTTATGGTGGAAAGAAGGATATTGGGGGTGATCCTCATGATGTTGGCCTTTTTTCCTGCGGCCACGCTGGCCCAATCGGACCAAAGAATACCCCTGGACTTACGCGATCAGAGTCAAGAGGAAATCGGGGCAGTATTTTCCAGGCAATTGAAAGATCTGGTTAATAATTCAACCAGGTTTAGGTTAGCCAAGGGGGATGAACCCAATATCACCATTATAGTGGGGTCCGGGACTAGCGGCAGCGAATTCTTATGCGCCTATTCGGTGATCTGGACTACTACCATCAAAACCGCTAAAGGCTCTCTACCGGTATATTTGGATTACTGGGTAGGAGTTATGTCTGCGGCCCATGCCGGCAAAGATGCCGAGGACGTTTTGGATTTTACAAACAAAACAATCGTCAAGCGTTTTCGTGACTTGAGTGGGCCGGGACAATGAGTCGACCTACGGCATAATCGGTTTGCATGAGCGAATTGATTTGTTAAGATTTCATGCTTAAGTTAGTTTGGTTGACATATCCCTCAGATCTTCTTGGCTGGCATTTCATTTGCCAGTTTTTTATGTTTGGTCACTTGATTCCCAAGGTTCCAACAAATCGCCGTCGAAGCCCTTCCCAGAATGAGATGGCGGAGAAATCGGTTCTGAAACTTTTCCGGAGTGAGCGGGGCAACACCAGACTGAAATAACCGAGGCCAAATCTCTCAGAGGGGGAGTCGCTATGATCCGCATTGCCGTGGTTCTTGTGATGGTCGTTTCCTTTTGGCTTTTGTCACCCTTCTCCGCTAGGGCTGGCCCGGATCAATTTGCCCAATATCGACCGACCACTGACCCCAAGAAGAAAAAGCCTTCCCCCAGTCCTGCGCCAAGTGCTCCGAGAGTTGCACCCGCGGTGAAAAGCGCCCCCCCGTCCACCTCGACACCGCGGTCGGTAACGCCGGCACCTCGTGTGGTACCTCGCTCGTCCACAGGTGCACCCGCGGTGACGCCCGCCGCCACCTCTACACCGCGGTCGGTAACGCCGTCGCCCGACCTCGCTCGTCCACAGGTTCACCGGCGGTGACCAGCACGCCGCCGTCCACCTCTACACCGCGGTCGGTAACGCCGTCGCCTGGTGTGGTACCTCGCTCGTCCACAGGTTCACCCGCGGTGACCAGCACTCCGCCGTCCACCTCGACACCGCGTTCGGTAACGCCGTCTGCTGGTGTGGTGCCTCGCTCGTCCACAGGTTCACCGGCGGTGACCAGCACTAACCTCGCGCCGTCCACCTCGACACCGCGGTTCAGCGTAACGCCGTCTGCTGGTGTGGTACCTCGCTCGTCCACAGTTTCGCCCACGGTGACCAGCACGCCGCCGTCCACCTCGACACCGCGTTCGGTAACGCCTCGCTGTGTGGTACCGCTACGCCTGGGGTTCACCCACGGTGACCAGCACTCCGCCGTCCACCTCGACACCGCGGTCGCAACGCCGTCGCTGGCGTTGCCGACACGCTTTCGCCCACGGTGACCAGCACTCCGCCGTCCACCTCGACACCGCGGTCGGCAACGCCGTCTGCTGGTGTGGTGCCGACTACGCCTGGGAGTTCGCCCACGGTGACCAGCACACCGCCGTCCACCTCCACACCGCGTTCAGTAACACCGTCGGCTGGTGCGATGCCGACTACACATGGGGGTTCACCTGCGGTGACCGGCGCACCTCCGTCCACCCCGACACCGTGGCCGTCGCTAACATCTCCAGGCCGCACCAGTCCGGGTTCGGTGACCTCGACACCGGCTAAACCACCCAGCAGCGCGCCTGCCACCTCATCCGCGACCCCAGGAAGCACCTTGCCCACCAGTCAAAATTCGCAGTTTCTCGACCGCCTTCGTAGAGCTGGGCAGGCAATAAATGTTGATGGCATGTATCATGACTCGAGGGGTGTTCAGGGCAGCACACCGAGCCACGGCTCGACTACGGCCCCGGACAAGACGGTCCAACCATCCAAGCCATCCGCCGATCCGACAAGGGCGAGCACCTCATCGGCGCCTCCAAGGACCGGAGGGGCAACCTCAGGGCCTGGAGCCACGGGACCGGAAGCCCACCACCATCGCACACAGGGCGTCCCCACTGGGGGCTATGTTCCGGAGTTTGTAGGTCCTCTGCTATGGGGTCTGTCGCTGGTGGGTCCTGCGCTGCTACCAGGTTCTTACCCGCCAGGCGGCACCGCTAGTCAAGCTCCGCAGGAGTATTTGGGTCCCGGCACTTCTGCCGCAGCCCCAGATGACCCCACCCTACCTCCAGGTAACATGATCGCTGGTGATGATGAACAGGCAATGGCGGAGGCCGCTGCCGCCGCCACCAGCACCGCTGTCAGTCCGGAGGATGATCCGGAGCTGCTGAGAGTATTTGGTAAGGATGATGAGGCTACGAAAATACATGAACTTGAGAGCCAAGCAGAAGGCTTTAGGCATATTGCAAATAAGCAAAGGCAGGTTGCCGCCGACATGGAGGCTCTGTGGCAAAGGGTGGACGGCGAAATAACCGAGGAACATATACGCAATACGGAAACCTTAGCCACTGCTGGAGGGCATAGGAGTGAGGCATATTACAAACTCCCTCCATCTGTCAGAGCGGAAGTTGACAAGTTTGAGGGTTTGAATCGCAAGAACTGGAATCAGGCTGGTGGCGTGGGCTGGACACAACTCATTTTGGGGGATAAGGTGCGTCGTCAAGTGTGGTGGAATTCGGAAAAAAATCGGTCCAAGACGGTAGCGCAAACTCTTGAGAATAAGGCCCAGAGGCGCAGGCTCAAGCCGACAGGTTGCGAAGAGAAGCTTTCGGATCAACTCAATCGTCTTCAACATCAACTCAACCTACTCCAGCGTCAACGGAGACGGAGTGACGGAACAAACAGCTATTACCCTATAGCCACTGGTATTTTCAACTGACCACTCTCTGAAGAAATTATGGCCAATCTCCGCGTCCCAGGCTCGTTGTTCAAGGCGGCCCTTCACTGCTTGCTGGCCGTCATGGTTCTCACCTTGGCCTCAACGCTTTGCGCTGCGGGTGCCGATATTGCCGAACTCAAAACCAGGGCCGAGCAGGGCGATGCGGAGGCCCAATACCGCCTCGGGTTCATGTATGCCACGGGTGAAGATGTTCAGCAGGACTCGGCAGAAGCCGCGAAGTGGGTCGGCAAGGTCGCCGAGCAGGGGGATACGGAGGCCCAATACCGCCTTGGGCTCATGTATGACAAGGGCGATGGAGTTCCGAAGGACTCGGTCGAGGCCGCGAAGTGGTATGTGCAAAGCCGCCGAGCAGGGGGATCCGGAGGCCCAATACCGCCCTTGGGCTCATGTATGACACTGGTGACGGGGTTCCGAAAGACTCGGCCACAGCCGCGGCGTGGTATCGCAAAGCCGCTGAACCGGGGCATGTTGATGCCCAATACCGCCTGGGATTCATGTATGCCGCGGGTGAAGGTGTCCAGCAGGACTCGGTGGAGGCGGCAAAGTGGGTCGGCAAGGTCGCCGAGCAGGGATATGCGGCTGCCCAGTATGTCCTTGGACTCATGTATTCCAAAGGCGACGGGGTTCCCAAGGACTCGGCCGAGGCCGTGAAGTGGTACGGCAAGGCCGCCGAACAGGGATCCGTTGACGCTCAATACAACCTCGGGCTTATGTATGACACGGGTAACGGGGTCCCCAAGGATTCTGCCAAGGCTGCGGAATGGTACCGCAAGGCCGCCGAACAGGGCTATGTGCGGGCCCAATACAACCTCGGGGTGATGCATCACCTGGGCGATGGAGTTCGGAAGGATTTGGCCGAGGCCGCAAGGTGGTATGGCCAGGCGGCCGACCAGGGGGATGCCAAGGCCCTGTACAACCTGGGGCTTATGTATGCCGCGGGTCAGGGGGTTCGTAAGGATTCCGCCAAGGCTGCGGAGTGTTATCGCAAAGCGGCCGAGCAAGGCCACGCCAAGGCCCAAGGGTGCCTGGGATTCATGTATTACGCGGGTGCTGGAGTTCGCAAGGATCTGGCCGAGGCGGCGAAGTGGGTCCGACAACTCGCCGAGCAGGGCGATGCGAATGCCCAATACAACCTTGGGGTTATGTATGAGAGCGGGAAAGGGGTTCGGAAGGATCTGGCCGAGGCGGTAAGGTGGTACGGCCAAGCGGCCGACCAGGGAGATACGAAGGCCCAGTACAACCTCGGGGTTATGTATGAGCGGGGTCAAGGGATTCCCAAGGACTTGACACAAGCTGTCAGATGTTACCGCAAGGCCGCCGAACAGGGTCACGCGAAAGCCAAGCACAATCTGGGCGTTCTGTCGAAGAGAGGTGGATGGGATCCCCGGGAATCGTTAGAATCCGCCGAGCGGCAGGGCAAGGCCGCTAGGTGATGTTTTGCTCATGCGAGGGCCATCCTTAGCACAAGAGGTCTGCCACCGAATTAGAAATGTGGCGGGGCCGGTTGGAAATGCTAGGGGTTGTGGCGGCGTCCTGAACCAGCAATACAATTAAGATGATTTGTTCAAACATAAAATCGCCACTCCTCGGCGGTTCTTTTTCCCCGTAGCAGGTATGGGGATAGCATTCGCTGTTCATCCCGCCTGGTCCTTTTGTGTTGCCAGCATGCCCGCTTGGCTCGTACGATGTAACTGAGGAATCATCAAGCCTAGAATACCCACGCCTGGTGAAAGCAATCGCAGACTTACAGCGATTTCGTGGAATGAACTTGGGGAACCAGAGACCAGAACGGCTCGGTCTGGAAGGCCTCGCTGGGCCAGGCATTGGCATGAAGACCACGCTCGAGACTCCATGACATGAGCCACGCTGCTGGTGTTCGGTGCAGATTCACTCGATTTTGCTGGCGTGGATTTGTCGTCTAAGTATCCTTCTAAACGTTCGAGATTGGCAAACTCTAAGTAGCTACTGGAAACCGGGACGCTCATGCCTAGAAAGCTCTTCTCGTTTGAATTCATTGCCCTGACCTTTGTGTCCTTCTTCGCCTTTTGTAACATGGCGGTGTTCTATGGGTTCTACAGCTACCTGGGACGGATCGGCATCCCGGTGGAATGGCGCGGTTTCCTTGTGGGACTGGAACCCATGAGTGCATTCGCCCTGCGGCTGGTCCTGGTGCCGTTGGTCCATGCCGGAAACGCCGTAGTGGTAATGCTGGGAGCCCTGGTCATGTTGGCCATGGCGCTCAATGCCTACACGTGGGCTATGACCATCGAGGCTTTGGCCGTCCTCCGCATCTTCCATGGGGCCGCATTCGTGTCTTCTGGTTTCTGCCGGCATGGCGCTGGTGGTCCAATTCATCCCGAAAGAGAAAAGCGCCCAGGGGTTTGGTGTCGTGAGTCTTGCGGCGCTGATCCCCTATGCGGTGATGCCGGTTCTTGCGGAGCAGCTGCTAGGTCATGGGATCGTTGAATGCCGGTTGTATGCCATCATCTCGGTGATGGCACTGCCGGGGATCATTCTCCTGGCTGCCATCAAGCGGCGGGTCGAAGCTACGTTGAGAGAGCGGGATAGAGCGGTAGTCCAACGGCCCAGCGCCAGGGAAATCAAGGAAAACCTCCGCGAGCGGGGCGTTTTGTTGCTTCTTGGTGTCAATGTGCTCATCTATTTTAGTCACGCCTCGGTTTTCTACTTCATGAAGAACCTGTTTCAGTCCTTGGATTTTGGTGATGTGGGCTGGTTCTTCACGGTGTCCAGCGTGGTCATGATCGTGGTGCGGGTTTTGGGCGGGGGTCTGTTCGATCGTCTCAACAAGACAAGGGTAACCAGTATGTTTCTGTTGGTTCTCGCCGCGCTCTTTGTGCTCTTCAGCCGAGTGGAATCTCTGCCTTGGTTCACCTTGCTGGCCGGGCTGTATGGATTATGCCTGGGGGTGATCATGCCGCTGCTCAACGCCACCATGTTTGTCGTTTCGCCGGCGCACCTTCGTGGCGTCAATACCAATTTGTCCCTGTTCATGATGGACGCCGGGTATTTCCTCAGCCCTTACCTGGGGGGTGCGCTGCTCGCGGGCGGCTGGCCGCTGGCGGCGCTCTTTCAGATCTGCACGCTGTTTCTGCTTTTGTCGGTGGCTTTTGTTGGGTTGTTGCGGACCAAGGCCGCGGCATGTTGATGGCGTTTGAAGGAACTGCAGGGGGAACCAGTGAAACCAACCCAATACGCGGTGGGATGCCGGGTGCCGCGCTTTGATGCCGCGGCCAAGGTCACCGGCGAGGAACGCTACGCCATCGACCACTACCCTGAAGGGCTGCTGTGGGCCGGGGTGAAGCGGGCTGGGGTCCCTCATGGCGTCATCCGTGGCCTCGATGTTCAGGCCGCCAGAGGACTTGCCGGGGTGGTGGCGGTGCTGACCGCCGGCGATGTGCCGGGTACCAACCGCCAGGGGATCGTCCATAAGGATCAGCCGGTACTGGCCGATGGCAAGGTTCGCCACTGCGGGGACGCGGTCGCTTTGGTGGTGGCCGAGGACCGCGAGGTGCTACGCCAGGCGCTGGATTCCATTCAGGTGGATATTGAACCTCTGCCCGGTGTGTTCAGCCCCGTGGCCGCGATGGCAGCGGATGCTCCTCAGGTCCATGAAGGCGGCAACGTGCTGCTCCATGCCACCATCCAGGCCGGGGCCGGCATGGCGGGCTTTGCGGAATGCGATGTGGTGGTCGAAGACCGGTTTGAAGTACCAATGCAATCCCATGCCTTCCTGGAAACAGAAAACGGTGTGGCATGGCAGGAGGCCGATGGTCGAATCGTGCTGGTCGTTTCGACCCAGGCGCCGTTTCGCGACCGGTTTGAAATCGCTCACGCCCTGGGCCTCGAAGTTGAACCAGCTGCGCGTCATCAGTCCCTATCTGGGTGGAGGGTTCGGCGGCAAAGACGGTGCCACGGTGCAGTGTTTCCTGGCCCTGGCGGCCATGCACGCCGGTGGCCGACCGGTGAAGATGGTTTGGGACCGGGAGGAGAGCTTCCTTGCCGGCTACAAACGCCATCCGGCCCAGATGGAATATCGATTGGGAGCCCGGGCCGACGGAACGCTGCAGGCACTCCACTGCCGCCTGGTCTACGACACCGGCGCCTATGCCCACCTGGGCGGGGAAGTCCTGGAGTTGGGCATGGAGCACGCCGGTGGTCCTTACCGCATTCCCCACACCCTCATCGAAGGCTGGTGCGTCTATACCAACAATCCCATCGCCGGTGCCATGCGCGGGTTTGGCGTATGCCAGGTGTCCTTTGCCTTCGAACGCATGATGGACCTGCTGGCGCGACGGCTCGCCATGGATCCTCTGGAACTGCGGATTCATAACGCCTTGCGGCAGGGCGATCGCAATTGCGCGGGTGTGACCCTGGTGCATTCCACCGGGATGCTTCCTTGCCTGAAGACGCTTCGCCGCCATCCTCTGTGGCTGGATCGCGACGCCTGGAAACAGGCAGCCGGCCCGTTCAAACGGCGCGGGGTGGGTATAGCCGCAGTTTTCAACGCCATGGGCTATGGCCGCGGGTTGCCGGATTCGGCAATCGCTCGCGTGGAACTCACCGATCACGGAAAATTCCGGGTTTTCAGCGGAGTGTCCGACATGGGGCAGGGCAATGCCGGTACCTTTGTGCAGATCGCCGGAGAAATCCTGTGTCAGGACAGCTCACGCATGGAGCTGATCCAGCCCGATACCGACCGGAGCCACCCATCCGGATCGTCATCCGCGAGCCGCACCACTTATACCTATGGGAATGCCCTGATCCGGGCCTGCCAGGAACTCAAAGGAAAGCTCCTCCATCGCGCTCAGCTCCTCCTCATGGCCGATGAGGACCGGGGGTTGGCGCTGGTGCCGGGCAAGGTTCGACATCTGCCCAGCGGCCGTGATGTCCCGCTGGAAGTGCTGGCCGCGATGATGCCGGAAAGTGACCGGGTGGGCCTCAGCCAATTTGTCATGCCGGTGTCCCAGGATGTCCCGGCGACCGGCAAGGAATTCGCCCTTGGTTTTCCCCACGCTTTGTTTTCCCATGCTGCGCAACTGGCCGCCGTGGAAGTCGACGAATTGACCGGTAAGGTCGATGTCTGTCATGTTGTGGCGGTCACGGAAGCCGGCCGGGTGATCAATCCCCAATGTTTCGAGCAGCAGGTGCAGGGAGCGGTGGCGCAGGGGATCGGTTACGCTGATTGTGAAGAAGTGGCGGTGCGGGACGGGACCATCTTGAATCCTGATTTCACCAATTACATCCTGCCTACGTCCTTGGATGTTCCGGAAATAGAGTGCCTGACGGTGGAAACCGTGGAACCCACGGGTCCTTTTGGGATGAAAGGGGTCGGGGAGGTAGGCGTGAACGGTCCACTGCCAGCTATCGCCGGCGCCATCGAAGACGCGTTGGGAGTACGCATCAATCGCCCGCCGATGACGGGCGAACGAGTACTGGCAGCGTTACAGGAGACAAACAGTGCGCATTCGGTTTGTACTTAATGAGCGACAGGTGGATCTCGATGTGCGGCCGGATCGACGGGTGGTGGATCTGCTTCGTGAAGATCTGGGACTTACCGGTACCAAGGAAGGCTGTGGGGCCGGCGAATGCGGCGCCTGCACCGTGCTGATCGATGGCGAAGCTCGCCTTTCCTGTTTGATGCTGGCGGCCCAATTGGATGGCCGAACCGTAATAACCGTAGAAGGCCTTGCCCGGGATGACAAGTTCCATCCGGTCCAGGAGGCCTTCGTGGAACATGGAGCGGTGCAGTGCGGTTTTTGCTCGCCGGGGATGGTCCTGGCCGCGGTGGATCTGCTGAAGCGGCAACCTGCTCCGAACCGACAGCAGATTCGACAGGGCTTGAGTGGTAACCTGTGCCGCTGTACCGGCTATGTCAAGATAGTCGATGCGGTTGAAGCGGCAGCGCGGCGAATGCGGGAGAAAGGGGGGCGAACTCCATGAAGCCGGTGTTGTTGCCGCGATCCCTTGAAGACCTGTGGCAATGCCTGGAAGATGCCCCCAATGCGTTGCTCTATGCGGGTGGAACAGATGTCATGGTGAAGGTCCGAAAGGGTTTGGCCGACGCACCTGGGTACATTTGCCTGGAACGCCTCCACGAGCTCCAAGGTGTTGCGGATCTCGGGGAGTCCATTCGGATCGGGGCGGCCACCACCCACGCCCACTTGCTGGCAAACCCGCTGGTGCGCGAACACCTGGGGGTCCTTCACCAAGCCATCGGTCATCTGGGGTCGCCGCCCATCCGCGCCATGGGAACCATTGGCGGCAACATCGGTACGGCCTCCCCGGCCGGTGACACACTGCCGCCGCTGTTCGTCCTTCAGGCCGAGGTGGAGTTGGCCTCCCGGCAACAGACGCGCACCATGCCGATCCGGGATTTTATCCGGGGTCCGGGACTGACCGCACTTGAGCAAGGAGAGATCCTGAGCGCGGTTTGCGTCAAGAAACCTCAAGGGCACACCATCCATCATTTTGAGAAAGTCGGCCAAAGGAACGCCCTGGCTTGCTCCCTGGCGAGCCTCGCCGCATTGCTTCGGATATCCGAGTCGGGAACAGTGGAAGAGGCAACATTGGCCTGGGGTAGCGTCGGCCCAGGTATTGTCTTGGTGCCACAAGTCGAACAGGTCCTGGTGGGCAAGCCGCTCAGCCGGGAGGTGCTGCACGCCGCCGCAGTGGCAGCTCGAGCTGCCGTGAAACCGATCGATGATGTGCGCGCTAGCGCTGATTATCGTCGCTTGGTGGCCGGCAATTTATTGTTGCGACTGCTTGAGAAACCATAAGCGGCAAGCGTGAAGCTACTGGCAGCAAGCTGCACGATGGATGATGCAAGACCCAAGAGCATGGACGCCGGACTCGGGCCTCAAGACCCATGACCGGAATCCGAGAGCCAACGTTCTCGGAAGCGAGGCAACGGGCTCTCAGCGCTGGCATCTGGGACAAAAATAGGTGGAGCGCTGGCCGATGCGGACTTGCTGCAAAGGCCGGTTGCAGGCCGCACAGGGTTCGCCGGCACGTCCGTAGACCTTGAGTTGCACCTGAAAGCCGCCGGGGTTGCCATCACCCTGGCGGTAGTCCCGCAGGGTGGTCCCTCCAGCCTGCAGGGCCTGGTGGAGCACCTGCCGAATGGCGGAAGCGAGGCGGTCATAAAGCTTTCTGGAGATGCTGCCGGCAGGCCGTGCCGGGTGAATGCCGGCTGCATACAGAGCCTCACTGGCGTAGATGTTCCCAACCCCAACAAGAATCCGCTGGTTCATGATGAAGTTCTTGACCGCCACGGAACGGCCCTCTGCGTGTTGATGCAGGTAGGCCCCAGTCAGATCGGTCTCCAGAGGTTCGATGCCGAGATCGACCAGGAGCGGGTGATGCAGTGGGTCCTGAGTGGTCCACAAGACGCAGCCGAATCGACGGGAGTCATTGAAGCGCAGACAATTGCCGTCGCTCAGTACGAGATCCAGATGGTCATGTTTGAGTGCCGGGGTTACGGGCGGGGGTCACCAGAACCCGGCCGGTCATGCCGAGATGAAGAATAATGCTGCCGGCGGTGCATCGCAGTAACAGGTACTTGGCACGGCGCTCCACGGTGTGGATGATCTGGCCCGCCAATTTGCGGCGAAGGGTTGAGGACACCGGCCATCGCAGCCCGGTGTGGCGGATGATGACACTGTCAATGCGCTGGCTGGAGAGACGGGGGTCCAGATAGCGGCGAATGGTTTCCACTTCAGGTAGTTCCGGCATGGCGCTTCTTTCTCCTGGGACTTCCCGGTTGCTTCACCCGCGGTTCTTGGATAGATTTCGAGGGATCAGGTGGTTTTCTCATCCTTCATACGTATAGCATGGGAGCGGATGCCTGTTGAATGTTAACTTGCCCCTTTGGTTTGACGCCACTTCCAAAGTGACTACGGCTGCCTGGCGTGGCGGTGGGTTTGCGAGGACATAGCGTAAAACAATGACAAGTCAAGGAGTTGGTTCATGGTGAAGACCCTTGCGGTAATGACCAGTGGTGGCGATGCCCCGGGCATGAACGCGGCAGTCCGCGCGGTGGTGCGTCGAGCCCTTGACAACAGTCTTACTGTTTTTGGCATCTACAATGGCTACGAAGGCCTGGTGGCAGGCGGTGATGCCATTCGACCACTGACCTGGGACGCCGTCGGGGGGCTGTTGCAGAAGGGCGGGACCTTTCTCGGCACCGCCCGGTCCGAGCGTTTTCGCAGCCGTGAGGGAAGACGGCAGGCGGTCCTCAACTTGCTGCAACACGGCATTCAGGCGTTGGTGGTCATAGGCGGGGACGGCTCGCTCAGTGGTGCATCGGTTCTGGCGAGCGAGTGGTCGGAGCATGTGACCGAGCTTCGAAAAAACGGGCTTCTGCCGGAATCGACAGGCGACCAGGAAGATATCCCACTCCAGGTGATTGGCCTGCCCGGTTCCATCGACAATGACCTTTTCGGCACCGACATGTCGATTGGCGCCGACACGGCCTCTGAACCATGTCGTGCGGGCCATGGACAACTTGAGTTCCACGGCGGCATCGCACCAGCGCACCTTTGTGGTGGAAACCATGGGCCGGCACTGCGGTTACCTGGCCCTGATGGCAGCGCTGGCGGGGGATGCGTCCTGGGTGTTGGTGCCTGAGGAAGAACTGGGGTTGCGCTGGCATCAGAAAATGGTGGAAGAGATTGAGCAGGCACGCCGGATTGGTCGTCCTCACCAATTGGTGGTGGTTGCCGAGGGGGCTAAGCATGCCGATGGTCTCCCCATTCGCTCGGAAGAGATCAGCAGAATCCTCGGGGAACGTCTCAAAATCGACGTGCGTCTCACCGTACTGGGACACGTCCAGCGTGGTGGATCGCCCACGGCCTTTGACCGCATCCTGGCCACCCGATTGGGTGCGGCGGCAGTGGATTTCCTGGTGCGGCAGCCCGATGTCAACCATCGTCATATGTTGGGGATTCAGAAGAATGTGGTGGTGGCGACCGACCTCGACGAGGTGGTGGAAAAGAGCCGTTCGGTCGGCGTGGAGATCGAGAACGGCAATTATGCTCAGGCCTTGTCGTTGCGCGGTGAGAGTTTCCGCAACACCCTGGCACTGGTCAAGACCCTGTCACGGATTGCCCCCGCGGAGAAGGCGCGCAGTGACATGGCGGTGTTGATCCTGACCGACGGGGCCGATGCCCCCGGGATGAATGCCGCAGTGAGCGTGGCGGCACGCTCCCTGATGAACCAGGGATATCGGGTGCTCGCTGCCCGTGATGCCTTTGTGGGGTTGATTCAGGGGAGTTTCTTGGAGCTGGACTGGCACGATCTGGTGGGCTGGGTGGGCCGCCCCGGTTCCGAAATCGGCACAGCACGTCACGAATTGAACGACGATGATTTCATCACCATCGCCCACAACCTCGCGCAGCGCCAGATCAAGGGGATCGTTGCCGTGGGCGGTTGGGACACCTACCTGCGGATTGCCGCCTTGGCTGAACAGCGGGAGCATTTCGAGGAACTGCAAATCCCGATGGTGCTTGTTCCGGCAACCATCGATAACAATCTACCCTGCACCGAATTCTGCATCGGTGCAGACACCGCTCTCAACAATATCGTCGAAGCTCTCGATAAGATCCGGCACACCGCCGGCGCCACGCGCCGGGCCTTCATCGTTGAGGTCATGGGGCGCGGATGCGGGTTTTTGGCGCTCATGGGGGCTCTCGCTTCCGGGGCTGAAAAGGCCTATCTCCCGGAAAAGGGCATTACCCTTGCGGGGTTGAACCACGATGTGGAGGTCTTGAAACGCAGTTTTGAATCTGGCAAACGCATGGTGATCTTCCTTCGCAATGAGGAGTCATCGCGTCACTACACGACGGACTTTATTCGACGGCTGATGGAAGAGGAGGGCAAGGGGCAATTCGAGGTTCGAACCGCCATCCTGGGCCATCTCCAACGGGGTGGTTGGCCGACTGCTTTTGATAGAATCCTGGCGAGCCGGCTGGGCTCCGCCGCTGCTATCACAATCCACCAATTGATGGGCGAGGGCAGCAGCGAAATACGCGTTCTCGGGTTGCGTGGGCGCGGAGTCACGACATCCACCATGGTTCAGGCTTACCAGGAGATGGACATCCACCGTGGACGCCCCAGGCAGCAGTGGTTTATGGAAATGGTGGAGGTGGCCGACGCACTTGCCAAACATGCCCCTGTGCCAGTCGACACACCGTCCCCGGCGGCTGGTTCAAAACCTGCCGAAGTTTGAGGAAGGGACACGCAATGTTTCGACAATAATGTCGAACAAGTGGGTTTTAAGTCGACCACCCAGCGGCAACCCTCGATTCGCAGGACCACAAGGTTTAACTGCCGCCCCGGGCTGCAGCCATCCGCGCTGCTTCGACATTTATGGCGGCTCAGCCATCACCTCAAGAGCCCAACGGAACTGCTGTCATCACTTAATATCTTATTGTTTTCAACCGGTTATGTCGTAATATGGGGGCCATTCCGGTTCTTGGCATACTCCTTGCTCTACTCATGGGCGAGACTCGTTCACATTCAACTTGTTCATGGAGGACATGCAGATGAAGAAGACAGTGGCGTTGTTAGCATTGGTGGTGTTACTGGGTTCCGCTTCCTTAGCCATGGCGCGGGGCGGCATGGGTTGCGGGATGGGTCCCGGCATGGGGCATGGTATAGGGTCAGGTATGGGATGTGGAATGGGCCCGATGATGCTTCGTGGCCTCGATCAGCTGAACCTCAGCGCCGAACAATGGAGCAAGGTGCAGGCTCTGAAGAGTGCGCACATGAAGGCGGTCACTCCCATTCAGAATCAGCTCTTTGCTAAACGCAATGAAATCCGTTTGCTCTGGGCCGAGCTCAATCCGGATGGGGCTCAGATTATTGCCAAGCAAAAGGAGCTGGGCGAACTGCAGATCCAGAAGCGTGAAAAAGCTACTCAATTCATGCTCGATGTTCGTAAGGTTTTGACCCCGGAACAACTGACCAAGCTTAGCGTTCTAGGATCTGACATGGGTGCGCGCCATGGTTTTGGTCCCCAGCATGGTCCCGGCCCCGGCCCTGGTGGTCCTGGTATGGGTCCTGGTCCGGGCCCTGGCGGACCTGGCCCCGGACCTGGTCCCGGTCCGAAGGCAAACTAGCATTTCTGGGAGCTCACATCTCTCCTCCTCAATGATACAAGCATCGCCCCCGCTGAGGCGATGCTTGGAGCCTCCCACATTGGCGGACTGGTACGCCCCCACCCAGTCCGCCTTGCTTCCTTTCTTCCGACTGTTCCGTGTGGTCCGGTTATTTGCGGCAGTACACGCCTTGCCATGGTTTTCTCGTCAAGACGTGACACCGTCATACGCTTGAGTTATCTTGCCTGGGAAACGAGCAATTCTCTGACAAGGGAAAGACGATGAGATGATCCGGGGTTTATGGGTGCTCAGCCATGTGCAGCGGTGCATGGTTCCTGTCGCGTTCGTAAGGTCCACCGCTGGTGGGATAATTAAAAATTCGCCTACACCTCAGAGCTCGTCCCGCGCGTCTCTTCCTATGAATGTTCAATATGTCTCTTGGATCGGTTGAGGAATTCCATGGATGGAATGCACTATGAAGGGATGATCATTCGACCTCCCAGCGAGGCCAACAGTGTTATTCTGCAGGTGACCGTGGGTTGTTCCCACAACAAGTGCAGTTTCTGCGGCACCTACAAGGGAGAGCGCTTTCGGATCAAGGATGAGGGCATCATTGCTGCCGACATCCGCTACGCCGCTGCGAACCTGTCCTTTCTGCGCCGGGTCTTCCTCGCGGATGGGGATGTCTTGATCATGGCTCAACCCAAACTGCGCTGGATACTGGCCCGCATTCGTGAGGAGATGCCATGGATTCAGCGGGTCGGGCTCTATGGCAATGCCAAGAGCATCTTGCGAAAGTCTTCGGAGGAGCTTCAAGAACTGCGGGCGCTGGGGCTTGGGATCCTTTACCTGGGCTTGGAGAGCGGTGATCCGGAGGTGCTCAGGGAAATCCACAAGGGCGTCGGGGCGGAGCGGATGATTGAAGCTGGTCGGCGGGTGCGGGCAGCGGGGATCAAATTGTCGGTGACGGTACTTCTGGGGATCGCCGGCAGGGAACGCTCGTTGACCCATGCCCGCGCGACCGGCGAGGTTCTTTCGGCCATGGATCCCAACTATGTCGGAGCCTTGACCCTGATGATCCTGCCCAATACCGAGCTGGGGCAAAGGGTGCAGCGGGGCGAATTTGAACTGATCGAGCCGGTGGAGTTGCTGGCCGAACTTCGCGAAATGCTGCGCCACACCCACCTCAGCCAGGGTCTCTTTCTTTCCAATCACGCTTCCAACTATTTGCCGCTAAAGGTGAGAATGCCGGCTGGCAAGGCCGAGGCGCTGGCGCTCATCGATGAAGCGTTGAGCGGTCGCGTGCGGCTAAAACCCGAGTGGCTTCGGGCTCTCTAGTTCTGTCCCCATTTGAGCTTGGTTCGCAAAATCTCAAAGTAGTCCGTGGATTGCGGTTTGATTAGGCGCAATGGGGTAGGGGAAGAGAAGATCTGGACCCGGTCGGCGGGCGCCAGCTCGCAACCGACTTGTCCGTCACAGGTAAGGCTTACTTCTTGAACGCGGTCACCCAATTCCACCTGTACTTGAACATCGGCGGGCAGGATGATGGGCCGGTTGGTCAGGGTGAAGGGACAAATGGGGGTGACCACGATTGCCCGCGCTGTCGGATAGACAATCGGACCGCCCGCGGAGAGATTGTAGGCGGTGGACCCTGTGGGTGTGGCCACGATCAACCCGTCGGCTCGATAATTGGTCAGGTAGCGCCCGTCGATGGTAGCTTTGAGGTCTACAATACGGGCCAGCGCGCCCTTGTTGATGACCACGTCGTTGAGCACGGTTTGCCGAAGGATTTCCCGTTGACTACGCTGGATGCTGACCTGTAGGCGCATCCGGTCTTCGATGTCGTATTTGCCCGCCAGAATCTCTTCGAGGTCGAGGAAACACATTTCCCGGCTGATTTCGGTAAGAAACCCCAGCCCACCCAGATTCACGCCGATGATGGGCGTGTACCGGTCCTGTAAGGCCCGCGCTACACTGAGGAAGGTGCCGTCACCCCCAAGGACTATGGCGACCTCGGCTTCGGCGGGGATATGAAGTACCAACGGGGGGCGTGATGTTTCGACTTCTTCCGGGTTTTCTCGACAATGCACGCGAGCACCTCGCGCTTCCAGCCAACCCTTCAGCTCTTCGGCAAAGCTCCCGGCATCGTGGCGACCATGTTTGTAGACGATGACAATGTGGCGCATACGGCAGCCCCCCTGTTCTTGGAAACGACACTGATCATAGGGGATTCGAGCTAGCCTGTCAAAACGGTTTCGACGTCGGGTGTGTGTCTCCCCCATGCTCCATTGCCGATTCCCTTTCGTGATCTAAGTACACGTCCACAGCGCGGCCAAAGGCCGCAACCAAAGATTCACCACGGAGGCGCAGAGGACACAGAGAAAACAACAACTTACAAAAAAATCTTGTCAAGAAAACAAGAAACTCGACGTAAGTAGCAAAGAATAAACTTGCCAACAAACGAACCGTCACCCCGGCGAATATCGCCTACGGTGGAACGGGGACCGGGAATCCCGTCCTGCCGTAGGCACATTGGCGTAAACTTAAGGCTTTTTTTACCACGAAGGAGACGAAGGTCACGAACAAGGGAATTATTCAGCCGGGTGCCGTTTCATGTCGCTTCGGGTTGCAGAGCCAGATTCGACACCTCATCAAATTTTGTCTTCGTGTCCTTCGTGCTCTTCGTGGTTAATGTTCAGTGTCTGCCCCGGCACCGCACCCAACGCTGAACCGTTAAGTTGACGCCCATGTGCCGTAGGCAGGACAGGGCAGGACCGCCGGAATGACAAACGCAGGATTTTGGACACTCAATTGCGTGGAACTGTTCCTAGCCGTCCGGCGCGGGGGCATCGCGATAGGGGGTGGCGCCGCCACAGGAATTCGTGGGATTGTGTCAGGGCGGCATTTGGACCCGACGCTCCAGACCATCCCTTGCGGCCCTCGGAGAATGCCCATGGAAGGGCATGGAATCTGACCTGAACAGTCGGTGCAAAACTTTGTCCCAGCAAGGTTTCAGGCTCATTTTTGCTTGACACCCATTTCAGACTTGGTTATATGGGGGCACACTTTACTAAACTAATTGTTTAATAAAGGTAAACTATGGAGGTTGCCCTAAAAATCGGCGAAAAGCTGCGCCAGTTGCGTAAGGGACATGGTCTGACCCAGGAAGAATTGGCCAATCGCGCCTATCTGACCAAGGGGTTTATTTCGCAACTGGAGCGGGATCACACATCGCCGTCCATTGCGACGTTGAAGAGCATTTTGGACGTGCTTGGGGTGGAGCTGGCCAATTTCTTCCGTGATGTGCCCCAGCAGAGTGTGGTGGCGCGGAAGAAGACTCGAGTACTCAGTTCCACTTCCACCGATGCTTGTCTCATCCACTTCCTGCTGCCCAAAGCCATGGGGCGGCTCATGGACCCGGTGCTGGTGACTTTGGACAGAGGCGCTCGCACTGAAGAAGATTCATCGCACGAGGGTGAAGAGTTTGGTTTCGTTGTACAGGGGACGATCACTCTGTGGTTGGATGACAAAGCTCACCGGTTGTTCAAAGGGGACTGTTTTTATTTCAAGAGCTCCTGGAAGCACTGGGTGGAGAACAGTGGTGGTCATTCAGCCCGAATCTTGTGGGTGGTAAGTCCTTCCACGTTTTGACGGGTTCCTTGAGCGGTCGCCTGCGAGGAACCAATAAAGGCGCGCGGACACCAAGCGTGAACAGGGACTCAGAGGGGTTCTTGGGATGCTGGGTGGCCGCTGGTCGCACTTCCGTATCGGCGGCAGACTGCGGGAAAAAACGGTACGGGGCGTACAGGGCAGGCGACCAACAGGCAATCGGCCTTGGGCTGTGGGCAGCTCAGGCACTGACAGGAGGTGACGGCCATGGGCATGGAAAAACCAGAATTTGGTTTTGGTGTTCATCTGATGCTGGACGGATATGGGTGTGATCGCGGTAAGTTGGAAGATTTGAGCCTTATTGCATCGTTCCTGGACGAATATCCGGCCAAGATGGACATGACCAAAATCATGCCGCCCTATGTGTTCCGCTATAATGGGGCGGTACCGGAGGACTGGGGTGTTTCCGGTTTTGTTCTGATTGCGGAAAGCCACATCAGTATTCACACTTTTCCCGAAAAGAACTATTTGAGCCTCGACATGTTTTCGTGCAAACCCTTTGATACCCAGGCAGCGGCGGAGACCATCAAAGGCCATTTTGGTATCCAGAAGTGCGAAGTCCATGTCTTGGATCGTGGTCAAGAGTTTCCCAACGACATTCAGGCGTCAGCTCAGATCGTGCGCATGGATCGCATGTTGATGCAACGAACACGGTAGGTAGGGTCATGTCATCCTCATTGTGGAAGGGGGCCGAGATACCCGCATGGCTCGGACCCCCTTTCTCTTTTTTGGGACTGCGTTCCCCGGAGGCGGACTTTGAACCCGCGCGGGCCGTGATTGTGCCGGCACCCTATGACGGTACCACGACCTTTCGATCTGGGACGCGTGAGGGACCCCGGGCCATCCTGGCGGCATCTCGGGAGCTGGAGTTTTACGACGAGGAGACTGAAACCGAAGCCTGGCGACAGGGCATCGCTACCATGGATGAGCTGGCCGTTAGCGTGGTTTCGCCGCGGGACATGGTGAACAACGTCCGCCAGGCCGGGGAGTATGTCTTGGCAGCCGGAAAACTGCCGGTGCTGCTGGGCGGTGAGCACTTGCTCAGCCTTGGAATGATAGAAACTCTCGCCGCACGTTACGGCGATTTTACCATCCTCCATCTGGATGCGCATGCGGATCTGCGCGCCAGTTATCAGGGGAGTCCCTACAGCAATGCCTGCGTGATGTACCAGGCACTGCAGCATGCTTCGCTGGTGCAAGTGGGGATTCGTGCCACCACCCGCGAAGAACATCAACTGGTGCGTGAACGAGGCATTCCGTGTTTTTTAGCTCACCGTCTGTGGCAGGACCCGAGCCTATGGGACCGTATCGTTCCCCTGTTGGGGCCGCAAGTCTACATCAGCATTGATTTGGATGTGTTTGACCCGGCGTTGATGCCCGCCGTGGGCACCCCGGAGCCCGGTGGTCTGGGTTGGTATGACCTGCTGCGATTGCTCCGCACCGTGTGTCGCGAACGGCGGGTGCTGGGCTTCGATGTTATGGAGCTGCTCCCCCATCCCCAGCATGTCGCAGCCGATATCCTGGCTGCCCGCCTGGTTTACAAGCTGCTCACCTACATTTTCCTCGACAACCACCAGGGATGTTGTTAGGGTAAGCCAAGTATCGGCCTTTCCCTGTCAAGGCGCTTGGCATGCGGTTAGGCGGAAAGGCGGCGAGTCCGTGCGCGGTCGTTGTGAGTCTTTGGCCACCGCATCAAGGTTACCCGCCGGTCATGGCTGAGTCGCGACCGAGTCGAAAGTCGGCGCCATGGCGCGGCATGCTGTATGGTATAGGCCTACCAAGAATTGGATCCGGAACACGAGGTTGAGTATTGACATTGGATGAGTCGACGGCTCGCGGTCTACAACGTTGGCTGAAAACGGTGTTCAACCGGTTGGCCAGGGTTGATCGCCCACAGGATCTCGAGAAAGAGATCGAGCAGCTCATTAATGAAGGGGAAGAACGGGGGATCATCTCTGAGGATGAGGGAGAGATGATTCAGTCCATCTTTTCGTTCCGGGACACCCTGGCTCGGGAGATCATGGTGCCGCGCCCGGAAGCCGTTTTTGCCCGCGATGACACGCCGGTGAACGACATCATCCAACACATCATCCAGAGCGGCCACTCGCGCATTCCCATCTTTCGCGACAATGTCGACAACATCATCGGCATCGTCCACGCCAAGGACCTGCTCCAGTACTGGGGGCGCGGTGACATGGCGGTAAGCGATATCGCCAGGTCGCCCTACTTCATCCCAGAAACCAAAAAGATCAGTGAAGTTCTGAAGGACCTGCGTGACAAGAAATCGCATATGGCCATCGTAATCGATGAATACGGCGGGACCGCCGGGATTCTCACGCTGGAAGATGTCATCGAAGAGATCATGGGCGACATCATGGACGAATACGACTCCGAGGTGAAACACATTGTCGAACAAGACGATGGTTCCATTCTCGTGGATGCTCGCCTGGATGTGGAGGATCTCGAGGACTACCTTGGATTGGAACTGCCCGAAGGCCGGTTTGAGTCCGTGGGGGGGTTCATCATCAGTCTGCTGGGCAAGGTTCCTGACATTCAGGAGAAAGTTGCCTTTGGAAACTTGGAAATGACTGTTGCCGCAGCCGACAGCCGCAAGATCGAGAAGGTCTTGATTCGAAAAATCCCACCTTTGCAGGAACAGGACCAACCTCAGGAAAAGCCTTCCCCGTGACTCCGACATGAGCAGCAACGGTAAGCCCTATAGGGCCGACTCGGCCATACGGGGTTTACTTGGTTGATGGTCTCCGATCCGGAAAAGGACACGATCCATGATACATGCTGGATTGAAGCGCTATGAACCGGTTGCTCTCAGTGTAGTGAGCGGTTTGCTGTTGACCTGCGCCTTTCCTCGCACGGCCATGGCCGCGGCCGCCTGGGTGGCACTGGTGCCATTGCTGGTGGCGGTGCGCGGGAAATCTCGCGGTGAGGCCTTCCGGATCGGCTATTGGTGCGGGCTGAGCCACGCAGTCACGTCCTTTTACTGGATCTACCATGTGATAGCCAAGTACAGTGGGTTGGCCGGGCCGTTGGCAGTGGTCGTGTTACTCCTCCTCTGCGCCTACCTGGCCTGCTATCCGGCGTGCTTCGCTGTTTTTGCGACGGTCTGTGAGCATCGTCCGGGGATCTGGCTGTGGGGACTTCCCGCCGGCTGGGTGGCGCTCGAGTGGTTGAGGGCCTTTATGATCACCGGTTTTCCATGGGATAACTTGGGCTACAGCCAAACGCCATGGTTATCTTTCATTCAGGTCGCCGATATCACCGGAGTTTACGGCCTAAGTTGGCTGCTGGTTCTGGCCAATACCAGTTTTGCCCGGATCTGGATTGAACGGCGGCTACATTGGGATCTCCTGATTCTTGCCGTGCTCGTGGGAACGGTGGGCGTCTATGGTGTGACCCGGCTGAACCACGTTGAGGCATTGGAACGACAGGCTTCTTCGATCCCCGTGGCGCTCATCCAGGGAAACATCGACCAGTCGCGGAAATGGGACCCGGTTCTTCAGGAAGAGATTGTCCATCGTTACCTGGAACTATCCGGTGAGGCACTTGCCAACAGTCCCCGACCCGGAGTAGTGGTCTGGCCGGAAACCGCGGCTCCATTCTTCCTTGGTTTAGAGGACCGGTTCACTCCGCGTCTTGAGGAGTTCACGCGATCCAACGGCGTGGCGCTGCTGGTGGGGGCTCCTGGGGTGGGGCAGACAAAAGGTCGACCCCACTATTACAACCGCATGTTTCTGCTGGATGCCCGAGGCACGATCCTGGGAAGCTACAGCAAACAACACCTGGTTCCATTTGGTGAGTATGTCCCCTTGGCGCGGTTGTTGTTCTTTGTGGAACGACTGGTGCAAGCGGCCGGAGACTTTAGTCCCGGCACCGATGCTCGGCCCCTCGCGCTCGACGGCCAGCGTTATGGCGGACTGATCTGCTATGAGGCCATCTTTCCAGCCTTGGCCCGGCAGACTGTGCGTCTTGGCGCTAACGTCTTGGTCAATGTCACCAACGATGCCTGGTATGGAGTCAGCAGTGCTCCCTACCAGCATTTCGAGATGGCTCGCTGGCGCGCCCTTGAAAACCGGGTGCCGCTGATTCGTTGCGCCAACACCGGGATCAGTACCGTGTTTTCTGCCAGCGGCCGGAGCGGCACCACGATCCCTTTGAATAAGACCGGATATCAGGTGTATGGGGTCTTGCCGTTGCAGATAACCACGCTATACAACCGCTATGGCGACTGGTTTGCCTGGCTTTGCTGCTTGACCGCGATTGCTGCGTTTGTTTATAGTTCTGCACGTGTGAGGGCCCAGAATTCAGAAGTATAGCCCGCGCTCTGACAAGAGTGGGGAGTGATGACACTCCGAACCAGGTTAACCGGCACATGGAGCGTGTTTTGAAGGTTGACTGGGTAAGGTTCCTTCTTCACTTTGCTTTTGGATTGTTTCTTGGACTATTGGCGCTCGTAAGTTGGAACTTGATATTTGAAGTGAAGTCATGGATCGACTTGGTCTGGCTTCCGGTTCTACTCGGGATTGTCGGTGGAATATTTGGAGATCGGTTCTGGGAAAAATTCATTAGGTGGTTATGAGTGTTGTGTCGTATGACCTATCGCCCAACCCGGCCTCGGCCGGGAGCGGTGGGGCCGTTTGACTTCCGTGGCGAGAGGGCAAGGCGGCAGAGCGCAAGGGGAAAAATCCCGTTCCTACTCACGCGATATCGCTCTCGCGCCCTCACGGGTTTACAAAGTGATATAGCGCTGCAACAAGTGGCGCCGGCCATATGCCGAGGAGGGTTCGTCATGACCGTGGACATTGCGGAAGTAAGAACAAAATTCAAAGACCTGGTACAACGCCTAAATGCCATCGGAGGCTATCTTTGACCTGCGTGAAAAACGCAATCGCTTGGCGGAGTTGGAAAAAGCCATGCTGCAGCCGGGTTTTTGGGACAATCCCGACAGCAGCAAGGGGGTGCTCAAGGAGAGCGCCGACCTGAAGGAGATCCTCACCACCTGGGAAGGGTACTCCAAGGATCTGGAGGAGGGTGAGCTGCTCCTGGAAATGGCCTTGGAAGAAAACGACCGGGATGCCCTCGAAGAGGTCGGTCAGAAGGTCCAGAGCCTCGAACAAAGTGTGCACGCTCTGGAATTCCGCCAGATGCTAAGCGAGGAAGACGACCCGCGCAACGCCATTGTCAGTATCAATGCTGGAGCCGGCGGCACCGAAGCTCAGGATTGGGTGGAAATGCTGCTGCGCATGTACCTGCGATGGTGTGAACGAAAACGATACGCGACCCAGGTGATCGATTTCCTTGAGGGTGACGAAGCGGGAATCAAGAGCGTCACCTTCACTGCAACCGGAGGCTATGCCTACGGCTTTCTCAAAGCTGAATCCGGAATTCATCGATTGGTGCGGATTTCGCCGTTTGACGCCAGTGGCCGTCGCCACACGTCCTTTGCTGCTGTATTGGTCTATCCTGAAGTGGATGACACCATTGCCATCGACATCAATGCTTCGGATCTCCGCGTAGATACCTTCCGTGCCAGCGGTGCCGGCGGCCAGCACGTCAACAAAACCAGTTCCGCCGTACGCATTACCCACATCCCCACTGGTATCGTGGTGCAGTGCCAAAACGAGAAATCCCAGCATCGCAACCGGGAAATCGCCATGAAGATCTTGCGGGCGCGCCTCTACGAAAAGGAAAAGCAGGCCCAGGAAGAAAAACTTCAGGAACTTCACGACAACCTTGAGGACATTGCCTGGGGCAACCAGATCCGCTCCTATGTGCTGCAGCCTTATCGGCTGGTGAAGGATCACCGCACTCTGATGGAAAAGGGCGATGTGGACCGGGTCTTGGATGGTGATTTGGATCCCTTTGTCGAAGCCTTCCTGCTCAATCGGATGCAGTCGCGCGGCAAATTGTAATTCACCCTGGCAGCGTGCCCTTGCCAGTCCTATGCGACCGCCCCATTGCACATGGCTTGCAGCTTTTGCATCAACGCGCGGTAGTTTTTGTGTAGATTCCTCTCCTCGGCAATGAAACGCGGGCCGTTTGCTGCTAGTGCCGCACGCAGTCCCGGGTCGGTGAGCAACTTCCGGACGGCTCCAACAAACGCCGCTCCCTCATCCTGATGAACCAGCAAGGCGGTTTGGTTAGGGCGCACTGACTGGGGTACACCGGCGGTGTCCAGGGCCACCACCGGAAGGCCGCATGCCTGCGCCTCCAGATAGACCATGCCAAGCGACTCCTCGATACCGGGGAAAACGAATACGTCGGCGGCGGAGTAGTAGCGAAACATCTGCGAGCGGGGGATACGGCCGCAAAAGATGACCCGCCCCGGCAGAACATGGAAGGCCAGGTGCTTGAGTTGGTTTTCCATGGGGCCGTCGCCGACCACCAGGAGTTGGAATGGGGGGCTATCGTGCACCAGCGGGGCAAGCGCCCGAAATAGGTATTCCAGGCTACGCGTTTTGACCCCTTCGCGAAAGCGCGCTGCGGTCATGAGAACCGGTTGCTCTGGGGAGATCCCATATTTCCGGCGGACGGCTCGCCCCGCAGTCGGATCACGCTGAAATTCCTCGGGAAAAACACCTGGGGCGAGATAGGTGACGCACTGTTGCGGCAGGATGCGATGCAGTGCCGGCAGATCCAGCAGGTTGTTGGTGAACGCGTGGGTGGCGGAGCGGAGCGCGAAACGGTTGAGGTAGAACCCGATGCGTGTTGATGGGTCTTTACGTCGGCGGGTGCTGAACATGGGTTGGAACAAGACGTATGGAATGGATGCCCAGCGACTGATGACCGGTCCTATCACATCGGGTGATTTGTAATAACTGTGGTAGGTGAACCAAAGTTCCGGACGAAACATCCTCGCCTGCAGCCACGCGCCCTCTATTTCCATAGCGGCGCGACCCCAGCCGCGCACCGATTTCCAGAACCAGCGAGCACGGAATCGAGACATCTCCGCACAATCGTGGCCATATGCTTCCAGAGTGTGAAAAATGCCCTGAGCAATGGTTTGGTCGCCGGAAGGGTTGGCATCGGCAAGCGCTTTGTTGGGGCAATAGAAGGCGATTCTCATGTAAGTCCCACGTCGCTGCTGGTCACGGGAGGTCGCTGTTTGGGCGGACACCCCATGTTGTCATCGGCTCAGGGCTGCCTGGAACAATTCGTGGAGGCGCACGATGCAACGGCGGTTGTCGAAGTGCTGCTCCACCAGCGTGCGCGCCCGCTGGACCATATCGGCCAGCTGATGAGGTTGGGTCAGCAAGGTATGCAGTGCATCCGCCAGGGCCTTCGGGTTGGCCGGTTCGACCAGAATCCCGCTCATGCCGTTTTCCACCAGTTCAGGAATGGCTGAAACCCGCGTGGAGATCACCGGAAGCCCTACCGCCATGGCTTCCACTAGGACGTTGGGGATGCCGTCGCGATCGCCGTCGGCGGCTACTTTGCTGGCAAGAACAAAACAGTGTGATTGCTGGTAATGGCCCAGGACCTCTCGACGGGGTAGCGTGCCCAGCAGGTTTGCCCGGTTTTGGAGGCCCAGGGCCAGAATCCGCCGGCGAACTCCATTCTCCAAGTCGCCGCTCCCGATGTGACTAAAAGTGAACTCCAAGCCACGGTCCTGCAGCAGTTTAAGCGCCTCCAGCAGGTCGTCGTACCCTTTCTTGGGCACCAATCTGCCCACCGAGAGGATTCGGAAAGGCGGTGACGGCGGAGGGGATAAGCCGTAGCGAAAGAAATCGAGATCTATCCCGTGATAGACGGTGTGTATCGGGGTGTTGCCTTGGGCGAGACCACCGAGGTAGTCGGCATTGCTGCGAGTACACGTCACCACGAAGCGTGCCGAGTTGATCTTGCGCTGCAGCTGGTCGGGCTCCGAGATATAGATGTCCTTGGCATGTGCGGTGAAGCTGTATGGAAGGTTCAGTAACTCAGCCGCAAACAACGCCACGGACGTTGGCGTGTGGCAGAAATGCGCGTGCAGATGCCGGATCGGCCGATCGATCAGGCGGGTGGCGCACAAGTGGCCCGCCTGCAAGAAGTGCCTAATGGTAGCGGATTTGTGCCGCTGGAAGGCCCGGCGCAGCGCGCGGCCCAAGCACCGCCGGTAATGGCCATCAAGCCGACGGCTCAATATCCTATTGCTGCGCAGCAATGTCCGCCAGTGCGGCCATACGTATTCCGGCAGGTAGGTCACCGGTGCCTTGATTTGTTTGACATTGTCGTGAGTGAACGTCTCTCGAGGTTGCCGCAGCGAATAGAGGTCGATGGGCAGGCCCATGGATTCCAGCAACAGGATTTCGGAACTGATGAAGCTTTCGGAAATCCGGGGATACCCTTTGAGGATCATTCCGAGCCTGGGGGCTGGTCTATCCAAAATCACTTCCCCGATTGTTGGCAAGATACGCGGTCGCCGATGATTCTGAGGGCGTGCATTGGAAAAGACGCCATCTTCTCACTGTACGACAATCCGTTGGCAAGCAGGTGGAACAATTTGTTCCAGAGGGTTTGGGGAGTGAGCTGGTCGGGATGGATAAAATCGCAAAAGCCGGTACCACACAGTACCTGAGCGCGAATCAACTGTTCCTCGCGAGGGACCGTGCGCGGCACAATGAGAAACGGTTTGCGCTGACTGATGATCTCACAAACCGTGTTGTATCCACCCATACTCACCACCACGTTGGCGATCCCAATGAGCGCTTCCATGTAGCGATGGAATTTCAAGGGGATGAATCCGGATTGGTGGCAGCGTCGAGCCACTTCCGGAAAATGCCGGGAGGAAATGAATGGTCCGGTGACCACCACTACCCGAAGATGTGCTGGTAGCGGATTCTGTTCCAAGGCTTGCAGAAAGGTGTTGAGCACCGGATAGCCGTCACCGCCACCGCCGGTGGTCAAGAGAAGTACCTTGTCGTGTTCGGCAATGCCCAGTTCGGCCCGGACCGAACGAACGTCCTCGGGCGATGGGATCTGCCTGGGGATATAGCCGGTAAAATGGATTTTGCTGGCCACTTGAGGGGGAATCCGGTATTCCACCACGGGATCGTAAAAGGCGCGGCATCCATACACCCAGATTTCGTGGTAGAGTTCCTCCATGGCCTCATAGATCCCCTTGTCCCGCCAATCCACAATGGTGGTGGCGGCACTGTCCATGATGTCTCTCAGGCCTAGCACCGATCTGCAGCTGGGCAGATCGGTCTTCAGCCAGTGCAAGGTTTCCTGAATCTCGCGCTTGAGGCCCAGAGGCGCCTTGTCGACAATAAAAAAGTCAGGGCGGAAGCTCTTGGCCGTAGCCATGATGATATTCTTTCGAATCTCGAGGACTTCGGCAGAATTGAGGCGGATGGATAACGGCAGGTATTGATCGTTGGTGACTTTGATCATGCCGGGAATGCGAACAAAATCGATGCGGCTAGGAATGTTGAACCTTCCCACTAGCGGGGAACCAGTCAGAATAAGGATATTGGCCGGTTGTTTCCTGAGACTTCGGGCGATGGCCAAGGTCCTGCGGATGTGGCCGAGACCGTAGGTGTCGTGGGAATACATCAGGATTTTTTTTGTAGCTTGACCATTCACCGGCATTTACGTATCACTTGTGGGGTGGTGATCCCTTTTCGGTTGGTGTTTCCTGATCAAGAATCCCCCCCCTTCTGTTGGCCATATCCTTAGATTGGCTCGCATAATAGATTCACTTCCAGTCAATGGCAATATCGAATTGTGATAGGGATGATGTGCTCTGGTGATTGCCAGATGGAGGAGGGGAAGTTATCTTGTTAGGTAATAGATGGATCAGCGGTTCCCAGTCGATTAACCCATAAGGGACGGGAGAAGGCCATGACTTCAAATGCTCAGGATTTAGAAGACAAGTTACTGCAAATGTATCCGGAAATCCGTGCTCATAAACTGAGCGTGGGTCTCAACTTCGACTCCGCTAAGAATGCCTGGATTGTGCACCTGAAACGCGATGACAAAGAGTTCACCACCCATTTGGAGGCGAAGGATGCCGACGACTGTCTCAGCGGCATCAAGTGTATCTATCTGGGGGTTCAGATTGGTCAGTTTCTCAAAAATTTGAGTGTGACGTGATAGCTTGGTAGATTTCTACCTGATCCCGGGGGGCTATGGCCCCGCATGCGGTTTGGCCGTGTTGCCATGAGTTGGGAACGTGGCCGTGGCTTCCCGGAATTTCCGAGGCGAGCGGTACTGTCAATGACGGCCGGACCCAAATATCTCCGACCTGGGGCCAGCGTTAGCGGTATAGGTCACACTCCATCACGCGATTCCCACTCCAGGTGAAAAATGGTGGTAACATGAGGCACGGCCGGGGTCTTTTCGGCCAGATGTTCAAACCCGGTTTTGTCCAGGCCTTTCCACAGGTCGTAGTGGGAAATGTCGTGAACATCGTTCATCACCAATACCACCTGTTCCTTGGGGTGGACGTTGCATTGTAGGCAGAACTCGAAAATCCGGGATCGGATCAACTGCACTTGTTGGCGTACGGCATCCCAGAGTTGTTCTGTTTCAGGGTGATCAAGCGCTTCCGCCAGGGCCAGCCAGTAGGGCTGCATTGCCCCGGAATCCACCAATTGAGTCCACAAGGTCGAGAAATCGCCACTTGCCAGTTCGCGAATGCTGGGTAAGGTAACCACCGGCCGCTGCGTCCAGGAGAATGGTCGTCCGATGCGTTCCCATTCGGTCTGGATTGGATCCAAGAGTTCCAGCGTGACCTCCCGAGTCAACGTCACCATAACCATCCCCGGTTGCAGGTGCCGATCGCCGAACAATCGAAACCAGCTGACGGCCCGTTTCGCTAGAAGGTGGGTAAGCCGGTTTCGGTCAGGTGCCAGTGGGAGATTGGCGGTTTCGACAACCTTTTCGATCTCTTCTCCATCGATAACCCCAAGGATTTCTCGGAAGTCCTCCTCGAGTTCCTCCATCCGTCGGTAGTGCCCCTCGAGTTCCAGTTCCCTTTCATCCAGTTCGCGAGCCAGCTCCAGGAAAGATGCAGCTTCCAAGCGGAGCCACTCGGCCATGTCCGGGCTTTTAGATGGGCGGCCGCGAAGTTGATTTTGCAGCAGGAAGCGGCTCGCTTCACTGTCTTCACCGAGTCGCTGTGCCTGCAGGAGCGCCATGGTATCCGTATCTTGATGAATGTCGGCGAATTCGCGATAATCACGCAGATAGTGTTTCACCCGCTGGACAAACTCAGGATCCGACAAGACCGCTTGGGGTGTAAAGTGTTCCTGCCCCCAGACAGGCACCCGCAAAGGACTGACGATTTCCAGAAGACGCAGGTTCGGGACCAGCAGGGCCAGATGGCGTGCTTCGTGCTCGGCCATGACGGAATGGGGAAACAAGAAATAGCGTGTGGAATCCTGTCGGTTCATGGAATGCGCCTCCTTGGTATGTGCGGCTAAGCTTGGCCTGTTGGTTCGCGGGGCCAATATAGGGGGTTCGCTCTGAACCGCGCCTGTTTTCCGCGTGTCCTGGCCTCCCTCGCCTGGTACAGCCAGCTCGATCGCTGGCACGGTTTTCATGCCATGGTATCGGTCCAAAACAGTGATCGGTCCGCGATTGAGATTCCCGCCTGCTGAGCGGCGGCGTTCACCAGGGTGCGAACGGCCTTCTCACCGCTCGATCCCACGTCCATGGTGTAATCGTTTACGAAGGTATCAATGTGCCTCTGGATGATGGCTGCTTCCATCTCCTGAGCGTGTTGGGCAATATAACTCCAGGCCTCGTCACGGTGATCGTAGGTATAGCGCAGGCTGCTGCGGATTTGCTGGTCAACCTGCCGGGCAATGTCGGTTCCCAGTCGGCGCTGGATGACGATGCCCCCGAGAGGAAGCGGCAGCCCGGTGTGTTCCTCCCACCATGTTCCCAGGTCCAGCACCAGGTGCAAGCCCATGGCGGTATAGGTAAAACGGCCTTCGTGAATGACCACGCCGGCAGCTACGTCGCCGCGCTGAATGGCCGGCATGATCTGGTCAAAGGGCATCTCCACTCGTGGACCGCGGTGTTGACCTTGAAGCTGCAACAGCAGATGGGCGGTGGTCATACGACCAGGAATGGCCAGGGTTTGGTTGCGAAGGTCGGCCATGGTGGCCGATTTCCCCGCCACCACCAGCGGGCCACAACCGCGCCCCAGCGCCCCTCCGGCACGGAGCAACCAGTAGTCATCGAGCAGGTGTGCGACGGCGTTGATGGAGACCTTGGTGATGTCCAAGGTGCCCTGGCGAGCCCGCTGGTTGAGCGCCTCCACATCGGCCAGCAACGGATCGAAGCCGAGGCTCCCCCAATCAATGCGCCGGTGCGCCAGGGCGTAGAAGATGAAGGTGTCATTGGGGCAGGGTGAATAGCCCAGGGAAAGCTTTGGCTTCGCAACATTGGTCATGGTCAATCCATTGCTTCTTGCGGAGAATGGCACTCAGGCCACGGTCTAGGTGAATCAATCCATGAAGTCAACAGGCGACGAACCACAGCGTGACCATGGGCGATGGCCAGGTCCAGCCGCCAATAGGACTTGTCCCGATCCCCCGCCAGGTTGCTGATCCCGCGGCATTCCAACACCGGAATGCCGAATCGCAGACATGCCTGGGCCACGGCGCTGCCTTCCATATTTTCAGCGAGTGTTTGATGCCGCACGAAGCGTTTTTGGGCGACCGTGGCATCACCGCTTACCAGGCTTACCGTCAAGCTTGGACCATGGAAAACCTGAAAAAGATCCTCTGACGACACCGGCATCGCGGCCACCATCCAGTGGCTCCATTGGCTGAACTTGCAGGGTATCGTGGGATTTGTCAGCTGGCTGAGGGAAGGGACGCATCTGATAGTGTCCTGGCGGAGCCATGGCGTGGACCCAGTTTAGAAGTTTTTGGTCTACCGGAAAAACGTTAAAGTACGATATACCGCCTGCTGTCACCAACGGGAAGCCGATGGATGATTGCTGGCTTTCTTCGCCAGCCTCCAGGATTCCTTCGTCACCACAGTGGAACTCGGTGGTGATCAACACGTCGCCGATGCTCAGGGGACCGCCTGAATAAGCGCCGCCACAGCCCACATGCCAAACTTGGCGCAACCGGAATCGTTCCGCCAGCGCTGCAACGGTGGCCGCGGCATTGACTTTGCCGAATCCCAGCGTTCCCACCAAGATCGTCTGGTCATGCAGGGTTCCGATCGCGAACCGCTCCCCGCCTATGGTACCATCCGCGGACACGGCCAGGCCCGCGGTCAGCCCTTCGACTTCCAGGGGCACGGCTGCCAGTAACGCTATATCAATGCACAGCTGCATCCGGTCACCTTGACATCGGATTGGACACCCGTGGCAGATCCGCATTCCAAGAGCACAACCGTTCTGGTACTGACATTGGGTTTATGACCCGTACCCCCGATGCGCTCACGAAGGCTCACATGGATTGCCATCTGCCAAGCTAGCAAAGGGGTTGGCAGGAGTCAAACGAGAACAATGGGGACGGTGCAAACTAGACAGACATACCCAGGGAGGAAGTATCTGTCTGCTTGAACACTTCCAACGAGTTCAACAAGATGTTATAAGCAGATCACCACGCAATGCCGAAGGGGCGCTCTCCATCGGGGAGCTGAGAAGGAACCCTTGGAACCTGATCCGGGTAATGCTGGCGTAGGGATCGGCATCATGACGGGAGCTTTTGGAGCCGCCGCTATGCCGGGCGGCTTTTTCTATTGGGCTGGGTGTGCCAGTGCCGTCGGCCGTAACCAGTTGGCCATGAGCCAGCTTGTTGCCAGCCAGCCAGGGGCATGGCCATGATCAGGGAGTAACGACCATGACGCAATTGGAACTGGCCCGCCAGGGGACGATCAGCCCCGAAATGGAGCGGGCAGCGGCGCATGAGGGGATCTCCGCGGAGAAGCTCCGCGATCTGATAACGGCCGGCCAGGCCGTGATCCCCAAGAACATCAACCACGCCTATGAGCGGGTCATGGCTGTGGGAACCGGTCTGCGCACCAAGGTGAACGCCAACATCGGCACCAGCGGTGAATGCACCTCGGTGGGCGGGGAAATCGCCAAATTGCAGGCGGCCGTGGATGCCGGTACCGATTCGGTGATGGACCTTTCCACGGGGGGTGATCTCAAGGGGATTCGGCGCGAGATTCTGACGCAATCGCCAGTCATGGTGGGCGCTGTACCCATCTATGCAGTGGCGACTGAGCTGAGCCGGCGGGGGATTGCCCTCACCCAGATGGATGCCGATGGGTTGTTTCGGAGCATCGAAGAGCAGTGTGCCGAGGGCCTCGACTACATCACCGTGCACTGCGGGGTGACCCAGGAGGTCTTGAGCCGCTTGGAAGGAAAGCCGCGCCTGTTGCCGTCGGTGAGCCGTGGCGGTTCCATCCTGATGCACTGGATGAGGCACAATCAGCAAAGAGAACCCGCTCTACGAAAATTTCGATGCCATCCTGGAGATTGCCCACAAATACGATGTGACTCTGAGCCTGGGGGATGGGTTTCGTCCCGGCACGGTCGTGGATGCCACCGATGGACCGCAGCTCCAGGAATTGATTCTGCTGGGTGAGCTGGCCCGGCGGGCCCGAGCCAAAGGGGTGCAGGTGATCATCGAGGGGCCTGGGCATGTGCCGCTCAACCAGGTAGTGGCCAACGTTCAGTTGGAAAAACAACTCTGCGACGGCGCGCCGTTCTACCTGTTGGGGCCGCTCACCACCGATATCGCGCCGGGCTATGACCACATCACCGCGGCCATCGGGGGTGCGATCGCCGCAGCGGCTGGGGCGGATTTCCTCTGCTATGTGACCCCGGCGGAACACCTTGCCATTCCCGATAAGGAAGATGTGCGCGTCGGTGTCGTTGCCGCCCGGATTGCGGCGCATTCAGCCGACATTGCCAAAGGGATTCCCGGGGCCATCGAGAAAGACCGGATGATGTCCTGCCATCGGCGCGATCTCAACTGGGACGGGATGATCGCCATGGCCATCGATCCGGAGGCTGCCCGGAAGCGCCTCCAACTCAGCCACAACCGCGAAACCTGCACCATGTGCGGGGAGCTGTGCGCGGTCAAACTGTCGCGCAGTTGATGGGACAAAGCACGGCAAAGTGGGAGGACTCGCCGCCTACCGTCAAATCCCCCAGTTCTTCTGAGTACTGCAACGATGCATCCGAACCGCAGATGTTCCTCCAAAAATAGCCCTCAGAATGGCGGTTGGAGCCGCCTTAAGTCCTGGGCCACCACTGTGTGTGGGTAGCGTTCTAATGACGCTGATTCAAACCGCTTCGGCTCCCAGTTTCAACCCTAGAGCAAAGGCCTTTTGGTTGACTGCCAGGATTTTCCCCGGCAGCCGTTCCACCAGGACCGCTTGCCAGCTCGCCTCCTTCACCGGGAGTTTCCCGGTCCCGGCCAGCACTCCCAGCATCACCATGTTGGCGGCCATAGTGGAACCCGCTTCAAGCGCCAATGCCAGGGCAGGTACGCGAAACAATTTCGCAACCCGTGCCGCCACCGGCTCGTAAATGGCCTCCTGGCTCGGGTAGACGCTTTTTCCCGTGGCCACCGTGAAGGGAATGATGGGTGTCAGGTTGGAAATAACCCAGGTGCCGGCATGACATTTTGGTAGAGCGCGCAGGGTCTCCAGCGGTTCAAAGGCCATCAGCACATCGGCTTCGCCGTCGGCTACCGTGGGGCTGAAGATATTGCCGATGGCAACCGACGATTCCACCACCCCGCCGCGCTGGGCCATCCCATGGATTTCGCTGATGGTAACCGGCAGGCCCTCCTTGAGAGCCACCTCGCCGACTAACCGGGTGGCAAGCAGAGTCCCCTGGCCGCCTACGCCGGTGAAGAAAATCCGCATTCCAAAGACTTTGCTGCTATTTTCAGAAACCATCGAGTGTTGCTCCTATGGTTAGATCTTGAGTTGGTTTCCCATCGACCTGCGCTGAACGACAGTGCTTGTATCGCAGACGCTTCACGCCCTCTTTACCATTGATGGGTTGCGCTGCGCTCCACCCATCCTACGGACTACGGTCTCGCGTGTTTGCCTTCCACTGTGTGGCTCCGAAAGCCGCACGTCGCTTTCCCTACTCCAGCCGCTTGGGTTTGATGGACGTGCAGATCTGCGAACACACGCTGCACCCGGCGCATAGAGCCGGGTCGATACGGATGCAAGCCCCGGTCGCGGCGCTCTCTTCCCAGACAAAGGCCGGGCAACCCAGTTCTTCCAAGCACTGACGACACAGATCACAGCTTTCCTCGACGGCGAAGACCACCTTCTGCTTTTTCCCGGTCATGCGCCGTTCGTGAAGCGGGCACGGGCTCTTGGAAATGAGCACCGTCACCCCGGGTTCACCCATGGATTCCTTAATCAGCGTGAGGGTCTCCTGGGTCTTTTTGACCTGCAACGGATTGACGGTGAATACCCGTTTGACCCCGCACCCCTTAACCACGGCTTCGATGCTGACCTTGGGTTCAATTTTGCCGTCCTTGGTGAGTTCGATGCCGGGATGGGGCTGATGGCCGGTCATGGCCGTGGTGCCGTTGTCCAAGACCACCAGCAGGAAGCGGTGATCGTTGGCGACGGCATTGATGAGCCCCGGGACCCCGGCATGGAAAAAGGTGGAGTCGCCAATGAAGGCAATGACCGGTTGCGGCAGCACTTTGCTGAAACCACCGGCGGTGGATACGCTGGAACCCATGCAGATGAGGAAATCCGCCATGCTTAGCGGGGGCAGCAGGCCCAGAGTGTAGCAACCGATATCGGTGGGATACACGGCATCCTGACCAAAGGTCTTTTTGACCGAATAATAGGTGGCGCGATGCGGGCAGCCGGGGCAAAGGTTGGGTGGGCGCTGCGGCAGTTCCGGGATGCTGAACAGCTTGGGCGGTTCGTAGGGAACTCCGAAGAATCGGCTAACGGCTCGCTTCACCTTGACAGCGTCCAGTTCGAACTCGCGGGGAATGAGTTCGTCGCCTTTGCCGGCGATGGGGATGGTGACGCCGCTTTCCTGGGCGGCCACCTTGAGGGCCTCTTCCAGGAAGGGCTCCAATTCCTCCACCACCAGCACCTTGTCCACGGTTCGCAGGAACGCTTGGAACAAGACTTTGGGGTGTGGATGGGAGAACCCGATCTTAAGCACCTTCACTTGATTTTCCAGTCCCAGATCCTGGATGGCATCACGGACATACAGATAGGAAACCCCGCTGGTCACCATTCCCCAGCGGCCAACTCCGGTGGTGAAGTTGAGCGGGCTCGACTCCGCTTCCTTTTGCAGCCCGGCAATTTTGTTCAGAAGCACGAGGTGCAGCTTCCGTCCCACCATGGGCACAACCACCAGGTTGAAGGGGTCTTTGCGGAAACTGGCTGGCGGCCGTTGCTGGGGTAGCGCGCCCAGAGACACCGGGCCTCGGCAATGATTGACCCGGGTGGTGGTGCGGAGCATCACCGGAATTCGATATTTCTCTGATAGTTCCAACCCGTGCAGGACCATGGCCTTGGCTTCTTCCGGAGTGGCCGGCTCCAACATCGGGACTCCGGCCATTTTGGCATAGTAGCGGTTGTCCTGTTCGTTCTGACTGGAATGGAGCGACGGGTCGTCCGCCGAGACCAGGACCATGCCCGCCTGAACTCCCACGTAGGCCAAGGTCATAAAGGCGTCGGCGGCGACATTCAGTCCCACATGCTTCATGGAACAGAGGCTGCGCACGCCCGAAATCGCCGCGGCGCAGGTGGTTTCCAGGGAAACCTTTTCGTTGACCGAATATTCCACGTAAACTCCTGCTTCTTCGGCCAACTGATGAAACCGGTCGAGGATCTCGGAAGACGGTGTACCGGGATAGGCCGCCATGAACCGGACGTTGCCTTCCAGTGCGCCGCGGACGATGGCTTCGTTGCCCAGCAGTAACAAGGGTCTGCCGGTATCAGGCTGCAACAACTCGTGCATGATTTACAATCCTTTCATTCCACTATTCACTTCTGGCTCTTACGCCCTCTCGCCCTGGCGCCTGGCGCTCTCGCGGTTCTTTACCGGTGGTCCACAAATAGCTGCGTGGAGCCGTCACGACGTTCCAAAGTGCCGCGTTCCACGAGCTTGATGCGCGGCGTAATCCCAATGAAGTTGGTCACCTTGTCGCGCATCTCATCCAGCAGAGTGCGCTGCTCCCGCATCTTGTCGAAGAACAGCTTCTCGGTGATTTCTATCCAGATTTCCAGTTCATCGTGATGGCCATGGCGGGTGGCGACCAATTGAAAGGGGGGACGTTCCCCTTCGATGGATTCGAGTACATCACCGATCCGTTCGGGAATGATATTGACCCCTTTGATGATGACCACGCCGTCGTAACGTCCTCGAATTCGGCTGATGCGCTGGAAGGTGCGTCCGCAGGGGCAAGGGTCCGGGATCAAACGGCAACGGTCGCCGGTACGGTAACGTACCACCGGGAAGGCCTCCTTGGTCAGGGTGGTGATGACCAATTCACCTTCTTCGCCGGCGTCCAGCACGCGCCCGCTTTCAGGATCAATGATCTCGGCAAGAAAATGGTCTTCCTGGAGATGCATGCCCTGCTGTTCGAGGCATTCCCCGGCAACGCCGGGCCCCATCACTTCACTGTTGCCGTAATTGTCCGTGACCTTGACGAACAGGCGTCCCTCGATTTCCCGCCTGGTTTCTTCGGTCCAGGGCTCTCCAGCGCAGATGCAGTAACGAAGGGACAGGGTTTTGCGATCGATTTCCGCCTGATCCATGCGATCAGCCATTACCAGGGTGTAGGAGGGTGTGGACACCAGCACCGTGGTCCGAAAGTCCTGCATGATCTTTACCTGGCGGTCGGTTCGACCCACCGAGGTGGGCAGCACCGATGCGCCAATCCGTTCGGCGCCGTAGTGGATGCCCAGTCCGCCGGTCATAAGCCCGTAGGCAAAGGTGATCTGGATGACGTCGTCGCGGGTCACACCGCCGGCACTGAGAATGCGTGCCACCAAATTGCTCCAGTTGGCCAGATCCTGGAGGGTGTAACCCACCACCTGGGGGTTACTCATGGTGCCCGAAGAAGAATGGACCCGCACCACTTCCCGCAGAGGGACGGCGAACATCTCGTAGGGATAGCAGGAACTCAAGTCATGGCTGGTGGTGAAGGGGAGCCGTTCCAGGTCCTTGAGATCGGTGATATCCTCTTCAGGGGAGAACCCGATCTCTCTGAAACGGCGCCGATAGAACGCCACATTGCGATATACCCGGTTGAGAGTGGCCTGCAGACGCTCAAGCTGGAGCTGGCGGACTTCGTCATGCTCCATGCATTCTTTGCCCGGTTCCCAAATCGGCATGAGGTTTATCCTCCAGTGACGTGGCCGCGGCATAAAAGTCCAAACCATTCCAGCGGCATTGCCTTCATATGTGGTCAAGCTTCCCAGATCTGTTTGTGGCCCTTGCCCAGGTAGGCGCGTTGAACCTCACGATGTTCGAGCAAAAACCGACCTTCGCCTTCCAACACAACTTTCCCGGTTTCCATAACGTAGCCGCGGTCTGCTATGCGCAAGGCGGCCCGAGCGTTCTGTTCAATGAGCAAAATGGTTCGGCCTTCAGCCCTGAGTTCTTGGATGATATCAAAGATCTCTTGCACAACCAGAGGGGCCAGGCCCATGGACGGTTCGTCAAGCACCAGCAATCTGGGCCGGGTCATCAGTGCGCGGCTGATGGCCAGCATTTGTTGTTCCCCGCCGCTCAAGGTGCCGGCCAGTTGGCGGCGGCGTTGGCCCAGGATCGCGAAGCGCTTGAGGAGCTGCGCCATGTCTTCCTTCACTTGCTCGCGGCGGCGGCGATGGATGAATCCGCCCATTTCCAGGTTGGTTTCCACGGTAAGGGTCGAGAAAATTTGGCGACCTTCAGGTACCAGAGCGATCCCTTTCTGGACGATTTCCTCAGCGGCCATTTGAGTGGTATTGACACCGTCAAACTCGACGCTGCCTTTGGCGGCTCGCACCAACCCGCAGATGGTGTTGAGGAGCGTGCTCTTGCCGGCGCCATTGGCGCCGATCAGGGCCACCATCTCACCAGAGCGCACGTGAATGGATACTCCCTTGAGTGCGTGAATGTTGCCGTAGTAAGTGTGAACACTCTTGACTCGTAGCATGCGGTACCGAAAAGTGCCTCCGCTCCCGTGGGTCTCACGTTTTGGATTTCGCGTCTAGGCTCTTGTGCCTAGGGTCTTGTGTTTTGTGTCTGGGGTCTTGCCCCGCTACGCCTGCCCCAAATAGGCTTCAATCACTGCGGGATTATCCTTGATTTCTCGGGGAGTCCCCAAGGCCAAACGCTTGCCGTAGTGAAGCACCAGGATGCGATCGGATATGTCCATCACCAAGTTCATGTCATGCTCAACCAGCAGCACCGTGGCACCCAGTTCCCGAACGCGTTGAATCAGCTCCCCGAGCTCTTCGGTTTCGGTGATATTGAGGCCGCCGGCGGGTTCATCGAGAAGCAGCAGCCTTGGTTCGGTAGCAAGGGCCCGCGCAATCTCAAGGACTTTCTGTTTCCCTAAGGGCAACGCTCCCGCAGGCAACTCAGCGCTGTCGGCCAACCCCACCAGATCAAGATAAGCCAGAGCGCGTTCGCGGATAAGCCGTTCTTCACGGCGCATACCTGGCAGCCGCAGTCCCGAAGTCCAGAAGCCCGCCCGGCTCTGGATATGGCGCCCCAGCATGACGTTTTCCAGCACGGTCATGTGGTTGAACAAGGCGACGTGCTGAAAGGTGCGTGAAATCCCCATCCGGGCGATTCGATGGGGCGGCAGGCCGTTTACCGGGTGAGCATCCAGACGGATGGCGCCGCCGGTCGGGTGGAGTATCCCGCTGATACAATGGAACAAAGTGGTTTTGCCGGCGCCATTGGGACCGATGACGGCATGAATGATATTGCGGGGTATATCGCACGTCACGCCATCAAGCGCCGTCACGCCACCAAAATTCATGTGGACACCCTGCAATTGGAGGATGTTGGGGGCAGACACTAAGGCGCCGGTGTCGGTGAGGTAGTGCGTTCTCTGCTCGGTTCATGGGGCCCCACGTCGCATACGGACTTGACGTAGCAACGGGCGCAGAGAAACCAGTCCTTGGGGAAGGAACAAAGCCACCACCAACAACACCGCGCCGTATACCACAATTTCGTAATCGGCAAAGATTTGCAGCCATTCGTTGCCGATGAAGGTCATGAGGACCGTCCCCAGGATTGCGCCCCAGATGCTCTGCATGCCACCCACAACCACCATCAAAACAAAACGAATGGACCACATGAGGTTGAAGGAGGAGGGATTCAGAAAGGTGACGTAGTGGGTGTAGAAGCTTCCTGCCATGGCTGCCAGCACAGCGCTCAAGATGAATACTTGCACCTTGTAACGCGCAGTCGGTACTCCCATGGCTTCGGCCGCCACATCCTGCTCGTGAATGGCGCGTAGCGCCCGACCCACGCGAGAGTGGATCACCTGAAGACAAAAAACCAGCGCTATCAGCACCACGGACCAGATGAGGTAGTAGTAATGCAATTCGTTGCTGATGGCGTGGCCGGCCAAGCGCAACCGTGGGATGTCGGGCAAGCCCGAGGGGCCGCCGGTCCAGCGGATTTCTTCGGCAAACACGATACTCACGATCACGCCGAAACCCAGGGTAGCCATGGCCAGATAGTGGCCTTTCAGCCGCAATGCCGGGATACCCACCAGCCAGGCGATGGCCGCGGCCACCAGGCAGCCCATGGGAATTGCCGCCCACGGGTTCCAGGCAAAGTGCACCGTGAGGATCCCCGAGGAATAAGCACCAATGCCAAAAAAGGCCGCCTGGGCCATGGAGATCTGGCCGGCGTAGCCCATGAGCATTGACAGGCCCATGTTGACCAGGCTGAAGATTCCGGCAAAGACCATCACATCCACATAGTGGGAGATGGCATCAAAGGGGGCTAACGCCCATGGGAAGACGGCCAGGGCCAGAGTCACACCCAAAAAGAGTCGCCAATTGTTCCGGCCCATGGTCAGAACCTCTTGAGTTTGGCGGCTTCGCGGCTGCCCAGTAGCCCTTCAGGCTTAAAAAAAAGCACCAGCAACAGCAAAATTAGGGCGACCGCATCTTTGTATCCGGAAGAGAGATACCCTGCGCATAGCGATTCCGCCAGTCCCAGAAACACGCCGGCCAGTGCCGCCCCACTGAAATGTCCGAGACCGCCCAGCACCGCCGCTCCAAAGCCTTTGAGACCCAGCAGCGCTCCCCGATCATATTCGATCAGGGAAATCGGGGTGATGACCACCCCTGCGGCTGCGCCTATGGCGGCACTCAGCACAAAAGAGATGAGGATCATGCGGCGGACGGGGATGCCCGCCATGCGGGCGGCGTTGGGGTTGTCGGCACAAGCCAACATGGCCTTCCCATAGACCGAGCGGCGGAAGAACAGGGTAAGGAGCAGCACGACTGCAGCGCTGACGGCGAGCACCCAGACTGCCTGCGGCTGTAAAGTGGCACCTCCAATGACAATGGGGCCGCCGGGTGTGAAGGGCGGCAGACTGTAGGGGTCCTTGCCCCAGCACAGCATGGCTGAACCCTTGAGCAGAATGGAGACGGCGATGGTAATGATGATCAGGGACAGAACGCTACTCTGGCGTGCCGGGCGGATGGAAAACCGCTCCATCAAATAACCGACTACTCCCACGGAACCGACTGCGGCCACGAAGGCCAACGGTAGCGGCAAATGCAAGGTCTCAACAAAAAAGACGGCAAACAAGCCGCCTAACATTACAAACTCACCCTGAGCGAAATTGATGATTTCCGTGACGTTGTAGATGATATTATAGCCAAGGGCCACCAGCGCATAAATCACGCCGATGGTGAGACCGCTGAAAACATACTGTAGTGCTGCCGTTCCCGAACTGAATCCATCCACGGTTCACGTTTCCATCCCATTGGATATCGCGCATACGCCGACCGCCACCGTCCCGAGGTGATTAAGGTGCGGCACTGGGGCACGACCCGTCGCATGGTCGGGTACGCTGCCACCTGCCATAGCGTGGCCCCAAGGAGCCAGCTACGGCAGGTGACAAGGTCGCATCCCTAAAACCACAATTGGTATTCTCTATGCAAGGACAATCTCGCCATGAGCCCGGTGACCATGGTCCTGGGATGGCAGAAAAAGGGCCGGCTACTGCGCCAAAGCCCAGTCACCCTTCTTGACCACCACCATTTCCAGGTCGTCTTTACTGAGACCGCAATGATCGGTGGGTGAGAAATTGAATATTCCGTGCATCCCCACAAAACCCTTGGTTTTTTCCAAATGATCACGGATTTTGGCGGGATCGGGGCCGACCGCCTTGAGGGCGGCTATGGCGAGGTTGAGAGAATCATGAGCATGGCCGCCGAACGAGGAAACCGGTTCTTTGTATTGTTCCTCGTAGGCTTTGGTGTATGCCATGATGAAAGCTTTCTGCGGTTGGGTGTCGGGCAGCAGCGGTCCGACGTTGACGCGGGCCAAGGGGAGGAGCACTCCCTCGGCGGCATCACCGGCCAGCTGCAGGTTCTTCTTATTGCCGAAACCATGACTTTGAAAGAGTGGAATACTGGCCATCCCCAGATCGCGCCAGGTTTTGACCGAGAGCACCTGGGTGGGACCGATGGACCAACTGACGATGGCTTCGGGTTGAGCGGAACGGATCTTGGTAAGCTGGGCACTGAGGTCGGTATCCTTGTCGCCGAAACGTTCATCGGTGAGAATCGTCATGCCGTATTCGGGTGCCAGTCGCAGCAACTCCTCGCGGCCGCTGGATCCGAAACCGGTGCTGTCCGACATGATGCCGATCTTCTGGATTCCCTTGGATTTCATGTACTCATACATTTTTTGCACCACGTGGCTATCGGAGCCGGCTACCTTGAAAACCCATTTGCGACTTTCGATGGGGGTCACAATTTTGAAACTCGCTGCGCAGGAGATCAGAGGCACCGAGGATTCCTCGGCGACACTCACCACCGCCAAGCTTTCGCCACTTCGGGTCGGGCCGATGATCACCGGGACCTTGTCGGTCTTGATGAGTTTCTTCACGGCCAGGTTGCACTTGGTACTGTCGCTCTCGTCGTCATAAATGATGAGTTGCAGCGGATGGCCGTTGATTCCGCCCTTCTTGTTGATCTCTTCGGCGATCATCTCGGCGGTTTTCTTTTCAGGTTCACCAAGAAAAGAACCGGTGCCCGTGATGGAGAACACGGCCCCCACCTTGTAGGGCTCGCCCGCCGCCAAAGCAGTCTTCCCAAATCCCAAAACCAAGATCAAACCCAGAAGTACGAAAACCCATGTCCTTGCCCCATTGCACCGTTTCACATGCTTCATGATGGCTCCTCCCTGTTCTGGCCTGTTGAAGACTTCCCTAATGCCCTGGGAAAAAAAATGCCGCGGTATACAACCACGGCACAAAAAAAAGCCATGGGAGACCGGATTGCGGTCTACCCACGGCTGGTTTGACATACCTGGTCCTAGCAATGGGCAGACCGCCACGAATAGCCGTAATAGTAATACCTATGCGGTTTGGCGGACAAATCGCCCATGCTGAGCAGTATCCTCGGTGCGGAAGACGGGTGGTGAAGACTGTATTCGGAGCAACCCCCTCTACTCGAGGGTCCTTACCCCTTACTCAATCAAGCCCATGGCTGTCAAGGAAAAATCTAGAACCTGCCCGGGGAGAGTGGCGCTCTTACGGGTTTCGCCAATGGCCTTTCAGCAGCATTTCTCAGCAACCTATTCCACAAGCACCCGCTTGGGGTCGCGGGATGCAGGAGGGTCGCATCTCGCCTTTGGTAGCTGGGCGGACGTCTTTAACCAGAATGTCAAACTCTGCATAAGAGCCCGCATGAGGATCATTGAAATCAGCCACAACAATATCATCTCGAAGCTCGCGGACCAAGAATTGAACCAGGCTCTTCTTACGCATTTCCCGGTATATTCTTCCCACCTGCAAACGCTCCTGTTTAAAATCCGAACGAGGGAGCTCTCTGACTAGTTCCTGATCATACGCCCCAAACAGCTCTTCAGGTGGAATATAAACCTTCACCCGATCCCCCGAGGCTTTGTTCTGGAGCGCGCTCTCAACGGATGGGTACTGAAGTTCCACACCGTAAACGAAATCGCAGTTAACCGGCCCGACCTCATTGGATGTGCCATCAATGGAGGAGGTACGAAGGCGGTACTCAAGGGTAACCATCATGCATTCCTTAACTTGTGACATGAGCTGTCTTCTCCTTGTGCTGGGTGCGCGTTTTCTCCATACACTAACCTCACCGTCATTTCTGTCAAGGGTATGCATGGTAAATCGGGCGCAAGGAATCCCCGGGTGCGACCAGGCAGATGCGACATCGCCGGCGGGCAATACCGGCCCGTCTGAGTGCCTGGCAACGACATTCCCTTGGTTCCTGACCCTCGATTGCCCTAGGATGGGCCCGGTATAAGCCATTGACGGCCTGCGGGAGATGTGCTAGGCGAAAACATCCGAAACAGCAATTTGTTGTCACTTCAACCAGCAAGTTCATAGGAGGGAACCGTAATGAAACCGATGCGTTTGATGGTATCCGTATTTGTTGTCGTCGTTCTCGTCCTCCCGGCCGTGGTTTTTGCGGCAGGGGCTGACATTCTCCCCTTCCCGGTCACCGTGGGTGGCCAAAAGGCCGTCATCGAGAAACCTGATGCGGTGTTCGCCAAGATCGCCCAACCGGTGGCCGCCAGTGCTGAACTTGCCGTGGAAACCAAAGAGAATATGATCATCGTCAATATCTTCGATTGCGACGCCAATGGGAACGCGAAGCAAGGTGCGCAGCCTCTCGTCCTTATTATGCAGGGAACCAAGAAGAGCCCCATCAACAAGACCATGGACGGAAAAGCCCCGGCTCCCGGCCACCACGTCATGAACATTGTCGCTGGAGGCGCGACCGCTCGGGTTTTTTTCACGGTCAAGTAGAGACTGGCCGCAGTGACCATGACCACAGGCACCATGTCTTTTGATCCGGTGCTGAGAAGTCTATTCCGATCAAGGTCTTTCGCAGACCGGCTTCAGGCGGTATTGGAGAGGAGGCTTAGAGAGTATGGTCCCCTCTCCCCATCTTGAGACAGCAGGGCGGTGCTCCGCTTATTCACCTTGAGAAACGGGAACTCTTAGAGCTTGTTTTCAGGATGTGATCCATGAACGATGCAGCCGCCTTATCAAGGATCTTGTCATTCAACACAGGAACCTCCACTGGTGGTTGAACCCTCGGGATCGGCTGTTCTCGGAGGTGCATGGCCCGATTACCAGGCCCTCCGGCTGATAAGTGGCCTGCTTGTGGAGCATGCCATCCCGTAGTACGTGGTCCTGTGTGGTAGAACTCCACCTCGCGTATGGAACCCAACAACAGCAGTCGAATCCTCTGATTTGAGCAAGCGGCCCAGGCCACCTCTATGAATACCGCTGACCCAACCACATCCACCCTAGAGCCAAGACTGCTGCCTCGTACGACGTTCCCAATTATTGCTGCAGTCCCCCATTTGCACCATGGCGTTTTCGATCGTCACGGCGGTGTCAGTCGCCCGCCCTACGACAGCCTGAACGTGGCCTGGACCAATGGCGACCGGGAAGAGGCGGTTTTTGAGAACTTAAGGCGAGTCAAGGAGGCGTTGGGTTTTGACGATTTGTTGGCCGCGCCCCAGGTTCATGGCGACATCATCCACATCATCGATGAGGTGAGCATGCCACCAATGGATCCGCATGTGCCGGTTAGGGTCACATCGCCGGCGGATGCGTTAGTGACTCGCCTTCACGGAGTGGGACTGATGATCAAAGTGGCCGATTGCCAGGCGGTGTTTCTGGTCGATCCGGTCCGACAGGTGGTGGCCAACGTCCATTGCGGCTGGCGCGGCAGCGTGCGGGGGATTTTAGGCAAGGTAGTGGATCTGTTGGAGAAACGGTTCCAATCACGGCGCGAGGATCTGCTGGCTGCCATCAGCCCTTCTCTGGGGCCCTGTTGCGCTGAGTTTCGCGATTATCTCCGGGAGCTTCCCTCATCATTTTTGCCCTTCAAGCTCGGCGACAATCATTTCGATTTCTGGGCGATCAGCCGCCGGCAACTTGAGGAGGCCGGACTGCGACCGGGACATATCGAGAGCACTACCCATTGCACCGTCTGCGGTGCCGATCGATTCTTTTCCTACCGAGCCGCGAAGGTTACCGGCCGCATGGCGGCGGTAGTGGGCTGGCACCATGGTTCATGACCGGATTGCACTGCTCTTCAGCAGGTACTGGTCAGCAACCAATCCATACGGAAGCCTTTTGGGGGAACCGCATTCATGGCGAAGTTTGACGAGGACGCCGAGATCCTGGAGCAGCAATGCGTGGCTGTCGGCACCTATCGGATGCGCCTGGCGAGTCCGCGGATAGCCGCGCACGGCCGTGCCGGGCAATTCGTGCTGGTGCGTGTAGCCGCCGGCCTGGACCCGTTGCTGCGCCGGCCTTTCTCTTTCCATCGGCTATTTCCAGGAGAAGGTGTTGTCGAGATCCTCTACAAGGTTGTCGGGCGCGGGACGCTACTGCTGTCCAGGTGTCGGCCCGGCACTCGCCTCAACCTGATGGGTCCCCTGGGCAATGGGTTTACCCTCCCTCCCGACACGAGCCAACCCCTGGCGCTGGTTGCCGGAGGCATCGGCATCGCTCCTCTGATGGCCTTGATGGATCAGGCGCTGGTTGTCGGTTGGCAGCGCAGATAGGCTGCATCTCTTCTATGGGGCGAGAAGCGCCGAGGAACTGCTGCCTGCCGAGAATCTGGCCGCTTTGGGGGTTCAGGTCCGCTGGAGTACGGATGATGGCAGCTACGGTTGGAGTGGAACCGTGATTGACATCGTGCGGCAGGCCCTCGATGGAGGTTTACGGCCCGCCCGCCTGTACGGTTGCGGAACCCTGGCGATGCAATATTATCTGGCGACGATTGGCAACCGAACACGGCGTTACCACCGAATTGTCGCTGGAATCACTCATGGCCTGTGGCCTCGGAGCCTGTCTCGGATGTGCGCTGCCCGCCCGGTACCCCGATGACCCGGATGGCAATCACTATCTACACGTTTGTAAGGACGGTCCCATCTTTCCCCCAGGATCGATTCAATGGCAGAAAATCCAATTTCAAAGAGCCCAGAACCCGATCTTTCTGTCGAGCTAGGGCCGCTTCGGCTGCGCAACCCGGTGCTGGCGGCTTCGGGCACCTTCGGCTATGGCCCGGAATACGCCGACTTTGTGGATCTGCGCCGACTGGGAGCGGTGGTGGTCAAGGGGATATCCCTCCTGCCGCGATCGGGCAATCCACCGCCGCGCCTGGTGGAAACCCCGGCGGGGATGATCAATGCCATTGGCCTGGAAAACGTCGGGGTGGCGACCTTCCTGGCGGACAAACTGCCCTATTTGCGAGATCAGGGTGTGCCGGTGGTGGTCAATATCTTCGGAAATACGCTGGAAGAATATCGGGAGGTGGCCGTCAGATTGGATGGCGTCCCAGGAATTGCCGCCCTGGAAATCAACATCAGTTGCCCGAACGTCAAGGAAGGCGGCATGGTGTTCGGTACCGACCCCGCCATGGCGGCATCGGTGGTCGCATCCGTGCGGCAAGTCACCACGCTGCCGCTGATCACCAAGCTTACCCCCAACGTGACCCGCATTGCGGATGTCGCTCGAGCCGCTGTGGATGCGGGCAGTGACATCCTTTCCTGCATCAATACGGTGGCCGCCATGGCCGTGGATGTGTTTTCGCGCCGCCCAAAGCTGGCCAACATCATTGGCGGCCTGTCCGGCCCAGCCATCAAACCGATTGCGCTGCGCTGCACCTATGAAGTGGTGCGCGCGGTCGATTGTCCGGTGATCGGTATCGGCGGCATCATGACCGCCACCGATGCATTGGAATTTCTGTTGGTGGGCGCGCGGGCCGTTCAGATAGGCACGGCCAACTTCGTCAACCCGCGTGTGACCCTGGAGATCATCGAAGGGATCAAGCTGTTCCTCATTAATCAGGGAATCGAGCGCCTGGAAGATTTTGTCGGTAGCCTCGATACCAGTTGCGTTTTCCCCTTTGCGGAGGAAGCCTGCCCACTGGTTTGATCGACGTGCTCAGGCGGCAACAAACTCCATCCCGGCTTTTTGGCAATCGGTCAATGCCGTCGAGTGGTCCTTGATAGCGCCCCGGTGTTCGATCTGCCAATAGCAGAGTTCGCCGGCCGGGTCCATGTTGATCCCATCGAAGAAGTACTTCATGGTCAGGAGGGTGCAATCGAAGAGGCGCTTCCCGCGGGTGGCCCCGGCGCTTAGGAAGTAGCCCTTGCGCTGGGCGCGCAAGGGCTTGAGATCCTGGCCTGCCTGTTTGGCGAGCTCGTTTTTCATGTAGAGTGCCTGAGTGCGGTCGATGAGGAGCTTGAGTTGGCCGCTGACATTGTAGAAGAAGATGGGAGAGGCCACCACAATCCGGGTTGCCGCTTCCAAAAGCGGGTAGACCTGGGTCATGTCGTCAGTGAGGACGCATTGGCCTTCCTTGTCGCAGTGGCCGCATTCGAGACATCCGCCAAGGTTCAGATCACGAACATAGAGACGCTGAACTTCGCCTCCTGCCTGCATTGCGCCATCCAGAAAATTGTCCAGCATCAGGTCGGTGTTCCCGCCTTTACGCGGCGATCCATAGATTCCCAGTACCAGCATCGGCCGTCACTCCTGTTGGGGTTGGGGGCATTCACTTAGTCGAAAACGTCTCCCTTGGCATTCGGGGAGCCAACCATTGACAAGGGTTGGAGATCCTGCAAAACTGCCGGAAAGTGTACTGCTCGGTTGTGAATGACAGGCTCTTTATCCACGCAATAACGGTCCCTGAGCCTGCGGGATCCTGAAGGGTGCTTCCCAGCCACCTTGGCTGGGCATTGAAGTGCTATTACCACGGTCCGGCTCCCAAGAAAATGGCAATACGATGGGGTGGGAGTTGGATGCCGGCGAAACAACAGGAGGTCGGTCCATGGCGAATTGCATCTTTTGCAGGATTGTTCAAGGTGAAATACCCTGTGCGAAGATCATGGAAGATGAACATTGTTTGAGTTTCCTCGATATCGGCCCCATCAACGCCGGGCATGCCCTGGTGATCCCCAAGAAGCACTATCCAACGCTCTTTGAGGTTCCCGACGAGGAACTTGCAGCCTGTGCCGTCATGGCCCGCACTGTGGCGAAAGCGGTCTACCAGGTGGTGGGGGCCGCCGGCCTCAACTTCCTGCAGAACAACTTTCGCGCAGCGGGTCAATTGGTGGAGCATGCCCACTTCCACTTGATCCCGCGCCATGAAAACGATGGTTTCCTCACGTCCTGGCCCGGCAAAGCCTATGCTGTCGGGGAGATGGAGAAACTCCTGCAAAGGGTGCAGGCACAGCTATGAGGGGGAGCATCCGCCCCGTCCAGTGCTTCCTCAGTCTTGTTTCTCGGGGTTGGAATTGTAGGGTGGGTGGAGTCCCGATCGGCGGGACGAAACCCACCATTCAACTGCGGTGGGTTGCGCTACGCTGCACCCACCCTACGGCCAATCGTCAACCCGGTAAAACAAACTGGACAGAGCCCTAGGGCTACCGCTTTACGGCCTGTAACAAGGGGTGCCAGAACGTTTCACTGAGAACAGAGCCGACCAGGTCCGGCCCAGCGCTTGTCATGCGGCCTGGTAGTTCTCGAATAGCAGCGGCTTCCAGCAGTCGTCCGCGCTTGATGCAGCCCTGGCTGAAAATGGAGCATTTGCGACGGATAACAGTCAGCACCTGTTGGCGCTGGTGTGCGGCCAAGGGCTGGTACACCAGCAGTTTTGCCAAGGCACGGATGCGATAGAGGTCCAGGGCCGGGGTGATGGCGGACAGCTGGTCGGGGTGGCCGCCACGCTTGATCACCAGAGGCTCCGGCAACAAGCCGATGGGATGGCGCCAGCCAATGCGCAGCCACAGGTCGTAGTCTTCGCAAGCCGGCAGGTCTTCGTCAAAGCCCCCCACTTCCTCTATCAAGCTACGGTGGAGGACGACAGCGGAGGGACTCACCAGGCAGCGTTCCAGCAACTCGCCGAAGCAGTAGCCGGAAGGCTTTCGGTGATAGTTTTTGGGATTCCAGCGCAATCCGTTGCGTAACCAGATTTCTTCTGTCTGACAAATCTGCACTTCCGGTTGTTTGGCCAGGTATTCCATTTGACGGGGTAACTTATCAGGCTGCCAGAGATCATCGGAATCCAGAAAGGCCAGCCATTCCCCTCGCGCCAATCCGATGCCGGTGTTGCGAGCAGTACTCACCCCAGCGTGTTCTTGCCGAACGTATTTGATGTGAGAAAGGGCAGGAAGGAGCTGTTGACGGGTGTCATCGTCGGAACCATCATCCACCACGATGATTTCCAGGCCGGCGACCCGCTGAGGCAACACCGATTCCACCGCTTCCAGCACCAGGGCAGCGCGGTTGTAGGTAGGGATGATGACACTGACCATGACCATTTTTAGATGATTGCCCGCCTATGAGCACCGCATTGGAATTTCGCCCAGGGAACTGCGCATGGCGATTCGATGCTGTCCCACGACGGGATTCAGGTTACCATGACGGTGTGGGAATTGGAAAGCCCTGGAATAGTACCGTGTTTTCACTTCATGAACCCCGGTTCACGCCTCTTGTTGACAAGCCTGGTCGTGCGATTCAAACTGGCCTGACATGGAAAGGAATCGGCTCATCGCGGGTTTTCGTGGAAAAGGCCAGCAATGCCCTTGTTGTCATTCCGAGCGTAGCGAGGAATCTCGTTAAACCGCCTCAAGAATCAAGATTCCTCGGCCTTCGGCCTCGGAATGACAAGGGGCATCTTTCACACTAACCCGCGATGAACCAAGGAATGCTACCGTGAAGGCGCTGTTACTTGAAAGTATCGGTGAGCTGCGCATCAAAGACCTGCCACGCCCCCGCGTGGATAGCGGCATGGTGGAGATGCGGGTGAGCCACTGCGCCATCTGCCGGACCGACGTCAAGATGTGGCGCCAGGGGCACAGAGATCTGGTCTTGCCTCGCATCTTGGGTCACGAGGTGGCGGGGACCCTTGAAAACACCGGGGAGCGCTATGCGGTGTGGCCCGGTGAATGCTGCGGCAAGTGTGAGCATTGCGCGGGGAATACCGAGAACCTGTGTGCCGCCATGCGCATTCTGGGGTTTCATCGGGACGGTGGCTTTGCGGAATACGTGGCCGTTCCCGAAGTGGCCCTGGTCGCCGTTCCATCGAGTCTTCCGGGTTTCGTCGCCTGTCTCGCCGAGCCGCTGGCCTGTGGGCTGAACGCTTTGAGCCTGGCAGGCCTGGCCCCTGGCCAGTCAATCCTGATCTTCGGCGCCGGCCCGGTCGGGCTGCTGATGGCTCTGGCGGCCCGCGACCTTGGTGCGCGAGTTCTTCTGCACGATATCAACCCGATGAAATTGGAAATCAGTACCCAGTTTCGCCGCAAACTCTCCATGGACAACGTGGCTATGGAAGAGACCCCATCGGTGGATGTGGCAGTCAATGCCTGCCCTACCATGGATGCATTCTTGCGCGGGGTGGCTTTGCTGGCCAGTGGCGGGTGCTTCTGCCTGTTCAGCGGGTTTACTGATGAACGTTCGGTCCCCGTGGATCTGCTCAATCAAATCCACTATCGGCAACTTCGAATAGTAGGGGCTTACGGCTGCACCCGCGAGCAGATGGTGCAAGCGGTGCGGTTGCTGGAGAAGTATCGCGCCGAGGTAGAGCTCATCATCGACCGGCGAATCGGGATCGAGGATGTACCTCGGGAGTTGTCCGCCATGGTGAACGGTCAGGTGTTGAAATATGTGGTTGAATTCTAGATGCAAATTGGGTCGATCGATCATCGACAGACACGGCGAAATGGGAAGCTCTATGATCGTCATGCCCACGAAAGCGAACATCAAGGTGGTTGCCCGGGGTTGAGTGAAGTTCTCATCAATTCGCCGCTTCTGTGCTATTCTTCAGATGAGCTGAACAAGCCTTGGTGATCATTGGGAGAAACGAGTGTGACAGTGCGGAAGAACGTAAAAACAGAGGCTGCAAGGGACTTCCGGCGCAGCCGAGACCTGGTCTACTAATTGAGCAGGAGCCCGGAACAACGGGTTGCCGCCGTCGATTATCCGCACAGCCAAGCTTTCGAAGTGCAGTCATCCTTCAGCGAGTTGCTCGGGTTGTTCAACGATCGACACGTTGGGTATTGGACCGTGGGCGCGTACGCGTTGACTTTTCAAGGTGTGCCGCGACTTACCGGCCGGGTTGTCGGAATCTGGGAGTTTTGCAGCAGCTTCCTCAGGTTTCGATTTTCTTGTAGACCGTTGGGGCTACCAGTTGCAGAGGAGCCTGGTCCTCGATCTGGGACTGCGGGTCCCGCAGGAATAGGTAGCCTCCAGGCTTGAGATGGCGGCAGAAGCGTGACACGAGCCGTGCCCACATCATCTTTCCAACTTGGTCAGACAGGTTGCTGCAGAATATGATGTCGATGGGCTCCCGGAACGACAACTGGCCCTCGATGCTATGGATCTTACGAAACTTCACCATTTCGCGTACTTGCGAATTGACCCGGACGAGCTTCTTGCCATGGTCTTTGCTGCGGAGCAGGTACTTTCGCTGCAACGCCGCCGGCACTAGTTGCACGCTATCTTCGTGGTAGATTGCTTTTTTGGCGGTTCCGAGGACATTGGCGGAAACGTCGGTGGCCAGGATGATAAAGTGAAAACCAAGACCAGGGTAGCGGGCGGCAAACTCGCTCAGCACAATGCTTAGCGTATAGGGTTCCTCACCGCTATAGCACCCGGCGCTCCATACCATGAGTTTACTCTGAACGCCTGTTCCATGAGTTCGGATCATCTCGGGCAGGGCCTGCTGCACCAGATACTGAAGTTGTTCAGTTTGTTGAAAGAAGATCATCATGCTCAAGACGCCGCCTTGGTCCCCATGGGGTGTGTAACTCCGTGCCGGGCCGATGGTGATGGCCTTTCCATACACCCTTTTGGGCTGTGGAGGCAATCAGAAGTTGAGGAGCCCGTAACTGATATAAACTGGAGTTGCCCAATGAAATCGAAGGATCGCTGCCACTCCCTTGACAAGATTACTCGTGCCGTCCACGCCGGAACACTGGAACAAAGCATCTATGGGGAGGTATCGGTACCTATCTTTCAGAGCTCAACGTTCGGTTTTCCAAGCGCGGAGGAAGGTGCAGCAAGGTTTGCCGGAACATCTCCGGGCTACATCTATTCACGCTTGAGCAACCCTACGATACGAGCTCTGGAAGACTGTGTCGCTTGCCTTGAAAACGGATTCGGCGGCATGGCCACGGCCTCCGGTATGGCTGCAATCAGCACGCTCTTTATCACTTTTCTCGAGCAAGGTGCACACGTAGTGGCAACCGATTCCATCTATGGGGCTTCGCGGGTGCTTCTGGAAAGAGAATTGCTCCGCTTCGGCGTGAGTTCCACTTTTGTCAACACCAGTGTACAGGACAACATTCGTGGGGCAATTCGCTCCAACACGCGAATGCTGTATGTGGAAACACCGACCAATCCAACGATGCAGATCACTGATATTGAGGGGGCTTCCGCCATTGCCCGTGAAGCGGGATTCCTAATGGCTGTGGACAATACCTTCGCCAGCCCCTATCTGCAGCGTCCCTTAGAACTGGGATGCGACCTCGTGGTGCACAGCCTGACCAAGTACTTGAACGGTCACAGTGATGTCTTGGGGGGAATGATCATAACGAGATCAGAGGAGCACTATCGGCAGGCGCGCAGGGTCTTGAATCATCTGGGGGGCACCATGGACCCGCATCAGGCCTGGCTGATCTTGCGTGGCATCCGAACCTTGCCATTGCGCATGGAACGAGCGCAAAGTAATGCCATGCAACTGGCCGCATGGCTCAGCCAACACCCTAAGGTGAAATGGGTCTGCTATCCGGGGCTCGAGGACCATCCTCAACATCGCCTTGCAGTGAAACAGATGGAAGGTTTTGGGGCGATGATCTCATTTGGGGTGAGTGAAGGTATGCAAGGGGGAAGGACGCTCATGAATCAAGTGCGCCTCATTACCCTAGCAGTGTCCCTGGGCGGGGTGGAATCACTGATCGAGCATCCTGCATCCATGACGCATGCTGGCTGGCCACGCGAGGAACGTGAACAGGCAGGCATTACCGACGACCTGGTGCGATTGTCGGTGGGCTGCGAGGCTCTTGCCGACCTTTGTGCCGACCTTGATCAGGCACTTAACCAGATCCCCTAGCCGCCTGGAGATGGCTACGGGCATCGCCTGGGATGACAATTGATGCGCAGTACGCCGTGTGCTGCTACCATGGCAAGCAAAAAACGCCAGTTGAGGCTGTTTGCAGCAACTGGCGCGACACTATGTACGGAAGGCCATCTCGGAGCCGATATGCCAGCGGTACTCCCGTGACCGGGCCAACTACTGTTTACCAGCTCCTTTTTCCATGCCTTTTAGGAATTCCCCCATTTTCCTTCCCGCTTCTTCGGGAGACATCTTATCGATATCACCCAACGTCTTATTGATGCCCTCCATTGACATTGACTTGGTGATCTTCCTCGCGGAGTACTGCATGCTGATGTTCGCCAATGCCAGAATTCCTGCAATAGCTCCAAATACGATCCACGAGGGTTTGGCTTGAAGGTCATGGACGTATACGCTTGCTGTTACCAGGAGGTAAGTCATCCAGGCAAGTCCGATGATCGGCCCCAGGTAGGGGATGAGGTGCAGAAGGTTGGTGATGGGGCTGATAGCGGTGGCATAGGCAAAGCAGCGGAAACAGGATTCGTAGTCCTCATGGGAACCCATAACCTTCCACACGAGCATGAGAATGGCGCCTCCAACGAAGCCGCCGATGACCACTCCGATGGGCATCAGGATGATGTAAGCCAGAGCCATTCCGAAGGACCCGGCCATACCCAGGTGGAAAAAGGACAGAGGGATCTGCAAGACGGCGCCTACAATACCCATCGCCACCATGAAAATGAGAGGTTCCACAAAACCACCGGTCCTGGACATCTGCCCATAAAAACCCGCGGGATTGGTGATGACAGAAATCATGGTGTTGACCACAGAAGAAATTTGTCCCTGAATATCAAATTGCGATGCTGCCCTGTTATCCATCGTTTGTTCCTTTCTCCTGTCCATGTCCGTTGTTGTTCCTGGATGCTACAAGGGCCCGCGAAGATCCCTGTAGGGAGCGGATGCTATTCCTCGTCCGGCCTCGCAAGATGACGGCATTATGACCGGTTTTTGTGGTGACATCAAGCAAGGAATGGACAGAACGGCACCACGATCACGGCGCATATCTTGCCCGGAAATGGAGAATCGCATCGTATGGGACCAACCACTGCGGAGAAAGCCCCTCAGCGGCGAGGAATCTGTGGTATGGAAGGTCGCGAACTCCTGCGATCGAGACTTTTTCCAGGGATTCGAGTTGGATTTCAAACTGTTGGCTTGCGAAGACGGTTCTTAGTTCGTGATACGTATTGTTGTCTTTGGCGAGACTCATAACGAAGCTATTGGTGAAAGAAGCCTTGGGACGTCCAAAACGATGGTCCCACTTTGTGGAGATCCCCGCCTGAAGTGCGACACGAGCACTCATTTCAGGATACATCACCAGTTGAGTCGTGAAACGGAAGCTGGGCAGCTTGCTGGGCTCAGGCACAGCAGTGCGCAAGCAGGACTGCAACAAAGGGGCACTATCTACAAACCATGGCCATTCATCCGCTGGTTTGCCGGGACGGCGATCGAGGTAAAAAACCAGGTCATGTTCCTTGAGAAGGAGCGAAAGGCGCGCGTGCAACTCGCCTTTACTGGCTTGGATTTCAATCGCGTTGGAAGAGCTCTGGACGACCTTAACGTCAACCGCATTCGCCGCTGTGCCGGACGCGGTCGACTCGCTTGGCGGCTGCGGTTGCACCTCCCGGTTGGCAGATGGGGTTAACACCAGGGAAAAAACCACCAAAGCGGTGATGGCATGGCTTCGGATGCCGCCGGATGAACTCATCGTTTGAGTCCTTCCTCAGATTTGAGCGAGGTGACGGATCGAGTCAACCGTTTGCGATCGGGTGACAATGTAGAGGCGAGGTGGTGGCACCATCTCATTGGCTCTTAGGAAAGCATTAGCGCTCCATGGATATATACTTGCGGCTCACCCGTTCAAAAGCCTCGACCACCGAGGGGTCGAATTGAGTGCCCGCGCCTTTGCGAATTTCTTCAATCGCTTGCCAGGCGGGGCGTCCTCGGCGATAGGGGCGGTCAGTGATGATGGCATCGTAAGCATCGGCGACCGCAACAATGCGGGCTCCCAGAGGAATGTCGGCACTGGCGTTAGCATGCAATCCCTGGATATAGAATTCATGGTGCGCCAAAATGATCGGGACGGCATGTTTGAGTACCGGACCCACCTTCGACACGATGCTCGCGCCGAGGCCGGTGTGCTTGCTCAGTTGTTCGCGTTCCTCATGAGTGAGCTCGGCTGCCTTGCGAATCAGGTCGGTGGTGATTTCAAATTTGCCGATGTCATGCAACAACCCTGCAACACGAATGTTTTCGACTTCGTCTCGCAGCAGGCCCATGGCGATGGCAATGTCCATGGCCAACGTGGACACACGTACGGAATGGCCTTCAGTATAGCGGTCCACGGATTCAATGAGTTTGGAAAGAATTTCCAGAACCCCTACGTAAGCCTCCTTTAAGTCCTCCAGCTGCTTTTGTTTTTCCTCATAGAGGTAACCCACCGTGTAGGCAGCGAGGATTAAAAAGCCGCCCCACGGCAGGAGGTTCAGTATCAGGCTCATGAACTGACTGTCCGAAGGTTTGATGAATTCCTTCGGGAAGACGATAATCGCGAAAACCACAAAGAGAATGCAGCACAGCGCGGTAAACACACCGCCGCGCCTACCCATGGCATAGCCGGCGGCCAGAACCGGCAGATAGTAGAAATTGAGGAAGCCAAGCTTATGCGGAACAACCAACAGAATGAAACTAAGTCCCAGCAGCAGCGTGGCCACCAAGAGGAATTCAAAACGCCTCAGCAGGAAGTCTTTGAAACCTCGAAAAGCCATGGCTTGACTTTCTCATCGTTGGTGACGTGAACACACTCTGCTGGTTCGGGAGCCGCTTTGGAAATGTGGGGCGTCACAAAATGTGTTCCATAATAGCCAAAAACACATCGAGATTACAAGGGAAGATGATAAAGGGCCGAGCAATCTCGGCCGTTGTTCGCTAGCGAAAGGGGCGCCGGTGATGCCAGGCGGAAGCGCCACTGGCAGAAGAGTTCCGGAGGATGAGGATCGGGGGGAGCGAAAACGCATTCCACCTCAATGCGGGGGTCGATGATGTGAGCAAAGCCAGCGAATTCACGTCGATGCATTTCTTTGCACACATACTCTCCCAAACCACGCTTCAGTCGTGCCAGCTGTGTTGGACAGGATGGTACACTTATGGTGACGACATCATCGGTTTGGGAGATCTGGTAACCCACCAAGATACACCAGGGGAAGAGCTTGATCGCTTGAACAAAACCCCGAAGACCATTCTCCTGAATCTCGAACCGGGAAACCAGATCTTTGGCAGCCATTCCGGCGACGCGCTCCCAGACCTCTTCGTTGATACTTTCCGCGGTGGTTTGATCGAATCGTTCCGCCACTTGGATAAACCAAAATGCGTCCACCACCCGATAATGCCACAGCAGGAATTCCAGATAGTTCTTGAGTTGCTGCGAATCCATGTGCTGAAATACGGTCATGTCCATGGTTTCCCCCAAAAATCCGTCGATATAGATTCCACCGACTGGCTGCACATTGGCCTGCCATCATCGACTCTGGCTGATATCGTGAAGTTGCCGGTGAAGGTTTGTGAGTTTCTCCCTGTCGTTGCGTGGTTCGCACTTGAGCAGCCGTTTGAGGCCGTCTCGATACCAATCCCAGCCGATTTCGGTCTGCAACGGCTGGGTCATGACATCTGCGGGAAGCTGCTGTTGAGCCATGCGCGACAGAATGTGAACCTTCGCGTCCGCTTCCATATAAGTATGGTCCGCGACCATTCGCACCAGCATAGCCCATTCCTCCGGAGAAGGACCGTCCCATGTGCGAGTCACCTGGAAAAGCCGATAGCAAACCAGAGTGGCATCGCGTTCTTCCTGGCGTTGAAAATGGCGACCGCTGTAAAGCTTCATGGCTTCACGCCCCACATTGCTGATGAAGGCCAGATAGAACCAACGGAGCGTGAGAAAGTAGCCCTCCCGGCTCAGCTCTCGACCGGCCCAATAGAAGGGATTGCTGACATTCTTGAGGTTCAGGGCAAGACGTGCCAGCCGATAGAGTCGGCGGTGTTGTCTTAAGGCCTGGAACACGGGATTGTCATTAACTGTCCGGTAGAGCTGATAGAAACGTTGGTAATCCGAGAGCTTGCGATTGGTGATGAGCCGCCATGGCGGCAGCGCCGCAAATCGGGTGATCCGGCGGCACACCCGCTGCACCAGGTTGAGAGAGTCCACCAGCGTGGCTTCATATTCAGGGATATCCTTGGATGGATGGTAGATGGCGGCGATAGCCCGAACCACGGCGAGACCTCGTACGGTAAAAGGTTCCACGCCGATTCTAAGATCACTCTCGGGGATGTCCCAGACTTCACGACGCAATTGTCGGATGCATTCCATGGCCTGGTGATCCTGAACGCTCCACGGCGGCAGCACATCCAATTCGTGTTGTTCTTCCAGATCGGATTCGAGCAGGCGTCGCCAGCGACGCCGCACCCACCAGCGTGCCAGGGCAAGGGTGATGAGCACACAGAGGGTGACCAGCACCAACAGGGCACTGAGCCAATGCCTACTTACCAGCTCGGTAAAAAGAGTTCGCGCGCCTTGCAAGGAAAGGTCCATGACAATTGGCGAGATGATTGCGGATAAGAAGTCCGGTAGAAGAAGTCCGGGTGATATCATGCCCACCCAAACGCCGTTTCCGTTGAACGTGAACCCTGGTGGGAGCTCCCTGGGTCACGGGCGTGGGGGGCTTCCAGCGTTCAAATGGGCGTGGCTGCCGGATTATTCGACCGAAATTCAGAAAGGCGTCGTGTCCATCTGACGGTCCGCCATCCAGGCTTTCAAGCTAGGCAGCACATCGGATTCCCAGCGAGAACCGAGACGCACGTCGAGAAACTTGGCATACAAGGAGTCAAAAGCGGAGAAGACCTCTTCCAGGAAAAACATCTTCTCCAGGAACCGCCCCTCTTCATCTTCGGCGTCAAAGTCGGGAAGCTGTTTGGGGGTCTTCAAACCCTTGATGGCCCACAGCGAAGTGTCCAGCGTCAGCGTATATTCATGGTCGCCGGCACGAAGCACAAGTTGGACTTCTTGGATCCATTTCCCCTGTTGCAGGGCGGTGCGCGCCTCGTGCAGGGCGGATGCCTGAGTGGTACAAATGACCCGCTCGCGACCATCGTCAGGGCGGTTCAGGACGAGCCGTTGACCAAGATGCACCGAACTCACTCGACCACTCTTCAAGGTCACGTTGTTTTCAGGCTGTTCGCTGAAACACCACAGCCATGTGAGGAACTCGTACCCGAGAAAACGGCCATCATGGAGGGCGTGAATCGACTTGGGTGACACCAATCCAGTCAATATGTCCTGTTGGCGTGGTTCGAGCGGAATCTGTTGGAGTGCCCAATGCACATGGAAGAGGGGCACGGGGTAAAGACGGAAGTGCTTTTCAAAGTGTTCGAGGAAACCATCGAGGAGTCTCCCCCCGGTACTACCCACCAGGAGCCAGCGTTGCTGGGTGTTCCAAAGAACATCGCAGGCGGCAGGCTGCGGGATGGCTCTCTTCAGCAGTCGAACCGTGACATCTTCTCGGATCTGTTGTTTTTCCTGGCGTGATGGCCAGCGGCCTTCGTGTTCCTGCCGGTAACGTTGCACAGCCTGGCGAAGGTGCTGTTTGACAACGATGGGGGCAATCTTCCGCTGGTCAATGCGGAAACTGAACCCAAGGTAGTCGCCGATATGGTACCCCGCATGGGCAAAGGTGGTGTCGAAGATGTCGGACCAGGAGGCAAAACCGGCGGATTTCTCCTGGTCATCCTCCAGTTCCTTGAAGATGCCGGCCCGCAATCGTTCGTCCACGTAGCTCCAGAAGTCTTCGGTAACGGGTTCCGGCACATGGAATCGAACAAAAGACGCACTGGCCGAATGTATCCCCATCTAGATCCTTTCTAAAATCCCATGATATGGCGAGCGATAGTCTGCTATGAGACTGCTCATGGATTACCAGAATCAAAGACCGGCACAGATTCGCACATCCAACAACTACCTGCTTTCCCCGGCAGGCGGCAACAGACCCTTGGCGCGCAGTTTCGCCCGCTTTTCACGCCGCCGACGGCGGCGCTCGATTTCGCGTCTTCTTTCAATCTTCTTGTGCTTGGCCATGAAGCTTTCCTTTCTGAACCTGAGAACCAGACTGGAAAAAAAGGGCCGGTCACAACCACCGGCCGAAACAGTTGTTCAATCTTCAGGGGCTCATCCCGAGCGGGGTAGAGCCGTCAACTTTGTAGCGAAATGAGCCGATGCAGTCAATGGAAAACCCTGGCGGGAACTCCAGCGAAGCTGGAGCAGATGGCCATGGCGAGATCAAGCCAACTGCTTGGTTCAGCCCACCAAACGGAATTATCCGCAATTCGTTCCTGCAAACCTCCGTGGCCTTACGGGCCATAACGATCCATGAAAGTCTTCATTCTCCCGCCTGCGGCGGGACGGAAATTCAAAAAAATGACCTGGATACCAGCTTTTGCGGGTATGACGGGCGGGCTATCACACAGGGATGGCAGCTCCAGCTAGAACTTCACCGTCTTGACGATATCTTCATATTCCTTCACTTCATCGGGTGTCAATTCACGATGCAACAGAGCCTTGTTGATCATGATCGGGCACTTCTGGTGGAGTGCCAGAGCTACGGCGTCGCTGGGACGGCTGTCAAAGACTTCCTCTTGACCGTTGATGATCGCATAGACCCTGGCATAATAGGTATTTTCCAGCATTTGGTAGATCTCGACGCGATCAATGGGAATCCCGGCGCGGCTAAGAATCCCGAGATAGAGATCATGGGTGAGCGGTCGCTTCGGTTCCACAAAGCCTTTTTCCTTGGCAATAGCAGTGATTTCCGCTTCACCAATGAACATGAGGAAATAGCGGTTGTCGCTTTCGGATTCCTTGAGGACCACCATGTTTCCTTGGGTCCGATCAGTCTTGATGTAAATCTCCTTTGCGCTAACAAACTCAAGCTCTTCCATCCCTTGGCCTCCCACCTGCCCTGGATATCAACGCCACCTTAATGAAACCATGCGATCTTCGTGGAAAGTGCTGCTAAGGATCCGGCTCAGAGGCCGACAAGAAGGTCAGCCTACTCATTGTCACGACATTCCATTACTCCCAGTCCCCTGTTCTTAAGTATACCTGAACAATGCCGATGTGCAAACAATCTCGATCCTGCCAACGCCATGGTACGGCGCATGACAAGGGCATACCAGTCCACGAGGCCCACAATGAGCGTGAGCGCTTATCCGAAAGACGAAGTTTGCATCTCGATGGAGAAAGGTTTACATTTCCGGTTCGGAAATGGAAAGAAACGGCGACAGTTCTGACCGTTGCTGGTTTCGAGCAAGTTGGTATGATGGCTATCTGGAAATCTGCCCCATCTTACGGTCTTTACGGCTTGCCGCGAAGAGCCGCTGGCCCAGGGGGGCCAGTACAGTGCCTGAGAGTAGACCATACCATTCTCGACAGATCCATATCGGTGGGGTTCCCATCGGTGGTGGCGCTCCCATTGTGGTGCAATCCATGACCAACACCGACACCCGTGACTGGCAGGCAACGGTTGCGCAAATCCAGCGCCTAGAGGAAGCAGGGTGCGAACTGGTGCGGGTGGCGGTGCTGGATGAGGCGGCGGTAGAACAACTGAGCCGTATTAAGCAGGCTATCCATATTCCCCTTATTGCCGACATCCATTTTGATCATCGCTTGGCTCTTGGGGCGCTCCGGGCCGGTGTTGACGGACTGCGGCTCAACCCCGGTAACATCGGCGGCGCTGACCGGGTCCGCAAGGTGGTCACGGCCGCTCGGGATCGGCGGGTACCGATTCGCATCGGAGTCAACAGCGGTTCCCTGGAAAAGGAACTGCTGGCCGAATATGGCCGTCCCGCTCCGGAAGCCATGGTGGCCAGTGCCCTTGGTCACATCCGGCTGCTGGAAGACCAAAACTTTGAACTCATCAAGGTTTCGCTGAAATCATCCGATGTCCTAGATACGATCCGTGCCTATCGATTGCTGGCGGCACAGGTGGATTATCCGTTGCACCTCGGCATCACGGAAGCGGGTACCCTGGTGGATGGCGCCGTCAAATCCGCGCTCGGGATCGGGATTTTACTCTTCGAAGGGATCGGGGATACCATCCGAGTTTCCCTCACTCGAGACCCGGTAGACGAGATCCCGGTGGCCTATTCCATCCTTCGAGGGCTCAAACTGCGGGAGCGTGGGGTAGAATTGATCAGTTGCCCGACCTGCGGCCGCACGGAAATTGACCTCATCCCCTTGGTGGAAGAGGCCGACCGATTGCTCCGCAAGGTACGCACCCCCATCAAGGTGGCTATCATGGGTTGTGTGGTGAACGGACCGGGGGAGGCACGTGAGGCGGATGTGGGAGTTGCGGGAGGACGTGGTAAAGGCATTCTTTTCAAAAAGGGGGAACGGATCGAGAGCCTTGCCGAAACCGATCTATTGACGCGACTGCTGATGGAAATCGAGGCCATGACCGGCGAAAAGGTCATGGATCGTTAGCGGGGAGACGGGTTCCGACGGTGCGACTTTTCGAAATCATTGATCAGGTACTGGGCTACCATCCGGAAGCCAATACTGCCTTGCTGGAAAAGGCCTACGTGTTTTCCGCCAAGGTCCACAATGGCCGAGGTCGCCTTGCGGGTGAACCATATCTCAACCACCCGCTCGAAGTGGCCGGCATTCTGGCGCAAATGCGCCTTGACGAGGAAAGTGTTGCTGCCGGGTTACTCCACGAAGCGCTTGAAGATCAACATGTCACCCTGGAACAGCTAGAAAAAGCTTTTGGTAAGGAAATCGCCCACATAGTTCAAGGGGTGACGCGCATCGGCCAATTCGATTTTCAGAGCCGTGAGGAACGCCAAGCCGAGTACATGCGCAAGATGATCCTGGCCATGTCCCAGGATATTCGAGTGCTCCTGATCAAGTTGGCCGAGCGCCTCTACGGCATGCGCACGCTCCAATACCATGAACAAGCCAGGCAGCAAGTGATTGCCCAGGAAACCCTTGAGATTTACGCGCCGCTAGCCGGACGGCTTGGTATCGACTGGCTGAGGACCGAACTGGAGGATACGGCCTTCCAGTACCTGCATCCTGAGATCTATGCCGAAATTGCCCAAGGCTTGGCCAAGACCGAAGAGGAACGCAATCGCTATATTGAAGAAGTCCGCCAGATCCTCACCACCCATCTGCGCGAGTTCCAACTGGAAGGGCGAGTAAGTGGCCGATCCAAACATATCTACGGTATTTACAAAAAGATGATCAAACAGAACCTGGATCTGCAGCATGTCTACGATGTGATTGCTTTTCGTATTGTCGTCCCAACGCTCAAGGCCTGTTATGAAGCACTGGGCGTCGTGCATGCGTTGTGGAAGCCCATCCCCGGCCGGTTCAAAGATTACATCGGGATGCCCAAATCCAATATGTATCAGTCCCTCCACACCACGGTGGTAGGACCTTACGGCGAACGCATGGAAGTGCAGATCCGTACCGAGGAAATGCATCAGATCGCCAATGAAGGCATCGCTGCCCACTGGCGCTACAAGGAAGGCAAGGGAACAGATCGCGTCGATGACAGCGAAACCCAACGGTTCTCATGGTTGCGGCAACTGCTGGAGTGGCAGCGGGAACTTAAGGACCCAAGGGAGTTCCTCGAGGCGGTCAAAGTGGACCTTTACCCTGACGAAGTCTACGTGTTCACTCCCGGAGGTGACGTCAGACCCCTACCGCGTGGTTCGACTCCCATTGACTTCGCCTATTCCATTCACACCCAGGTGGGTCACCAGTGTGTGGGAGCTAAGGTCAACGGTAAGCTGGTGCAGCTTCGCTACGAACTGCAAAACGGCGAGACCGTGGAGATCATCACCGCGGCCAATCACCATCCCAGCAAAGACTGGCTCAAGATCGTCAAGACCGGTAAGGCCCAAGGCCGTATCCGGCACTGGATCAAGACCGCCGAGCGGGAACGGTCCATGGCGCTTGGGCGAGAAATTTGCGAGCGTGAATTTCGCAAGCGCGGATTGAATTTCAACAATTCCGTCAATTCTCCCGAACTGCTGGATACCGCCAAGGCATTTTCGCTGCGCAGCATCGACGATCTGGTGGCAAGCGTCGGCTACGGCAAGATCTCGGCGGTACAGGTCATCGGCAAGCTCTTCCCGGCGCCGATCGAGGACAGCAAACCGCCGGAAGTCCCCTTGGACAAGAGGCGCCGCGGCCGTACCGATCAGGGGGTGTTGGTCCGTGGTATCGACGATGTCCTGGTCCGGATGGCCAAATGCTGCAACCCCTTGCCGGGGGAACCCATTATTGGTTACGTCACGCGGGGCCGTGGGGTGACGGTACACCGCCGCAATTGCGACAAGCTCCAGGAAGGGGACTGGGAGCGACGTATCGATGTGCAGTGGGATACTGCCGGGGCGAACCAAGTGTTTCCAGCGGATATCGAGGTGCTGTGTGCCAATGTGCGAGGCATGCTGGCTACCCTGAGCGGGATCCTGAGCGACCTGGAGATCAACATCCTGGATGTCCACCTGGAGAACCAACCCGATGGCCAAACCATTTGCAGGTTCACCGTTGAGGTTCGGGATAAAACCCATCTTGATCGCGCCATCAACGCCCTCAAGGGCGTAAAACACGTCTACCGGGCGCGGCGCCGCAGCAAGCCAGGGAAATAGCCCAAATCTCTTGGAGCATGGGAGATCGGCGGGTTCCTTGCTGAAGCTCCAATAGCTCGTCTGTACATCCTGGTCGAAGAGACCTCGGCTCGTTGCTCCGGCAATACGCCCCCGGTATCATTAGCGCTGGTCGCTATTCATCATATCACCGTGTGGATCTTTTACTTGCGGACCGCAAGGGCAACCAAGTGCTTCGTCAAGGTGGTTTCACCGGGTAGAGAACGTCACCCCCGCGAAAGCGGGGGTCCAGTGAACCTGGAAACACCTGGATTCCCGCCTGCGCGGGAATGACGGCCTGGTCAGCCAGCCTGCAAAACAAAGCTGACAGAGTACTAGGGTAGCGCCCATTTGGCCGCACCAGATCATGCCGACTGATATCCTCGGAGTTCTGCTTCCCGAGCCCCCGCCTTACATTGAAGATGACAGGAATTCAGGGATTTGCTACGGTATGCCAAAGGAGCAGGTTTTGGTGATCTTCCGGTTTACCGAGTCAACCCATCATAATTCTTTTTGAGATTGTGAAAGGATGGACCATGGAAGAGAAGGCTGTCAGCAATGTTATCACCAGACGAGATTTCATCAAGGTCGCCGGGGCAGGAGCGTTGGCCATCGGGTTGGGGCCTGCCGTAATCATCCCAGGGAGGGCTCGCGCCGCCGGGAAAACCCTGAAAATCCTCCAATGGTCCCACTTTGTGCCGCGATATGACAAGGACTGGTTCGACGGCTTCGCCAAGAAGTGGGGTGAATCCAAAGGAGTCGAGGTGACTGTCGATCACATCAACCTGGCGGAAATCGGTGCCCGCACCGCCGCCGAGATCTCAGCCGGAGACGGTCACGACATGATTGAATGGATCGCTCCCCCGGCCCAATTTGAACCCAGCGTTCTTGACCTCACCGATGTCAACCAGGAAGCTCAGAAACGCTTTGGCAAACAGCACCCGCTCTGCACCAGGAGTTCCTTTAACCCGAACACCAAAAAATATTACAGCTTCTGCCATGGCTGGGTGATCGACCCCGGATGCTACCGCAAAAGCCTTTGGGAGAAGGCTGGAAAAGGGAAAGGCCCGGAAACCTGGGATGATCTCATCACCTTCGGAGGTAAGATCAAGAAGGAACAGGGGATCCAATTGGGGATCGGACTTTCTCAGGAACTCGATTCCAACATGGCGGCCAGAGCCCTCCTGTGGTCGTTTGACAGCGGCGTCCAGGACGCCGCTGAAAATGTGGTCATCAACAACGAGCGGACGCTGGAAGCCTTGAACTACATGGCCAAATTGTTCAAGGAATCCATGGTCCCGGAAGTGTTTGCCTGGACGGCGGTTTCCAACAACCAGGCGCTCATTGCCGGCAAAGCCTCCTATATTCTCAACTCCATTTCCGCCTACCGCTCAGCACAGAAGGAGGTACCGGAAATCGCCAAGGACATCAACTTCGTTCCGGCCCTCAAGGGTCCACGGGGCACGCGCTGGAGTTGCGAACACGTTATCTACAACTACATGATTCCCAACTATTCCAAGAACGCCGACCTCGCCAAGGAGTTCATGCTGACTTTGGTGGATAACTACGATCAGGCTATTTACGCCAGTGAACTCTACAATTCCCCGGCTTTCTTCGACGCTCCGATTCCGTCCGGGAATCGGGGTTATTCAGCTGTTGCCGGCGCCCAAAGAATTCGCGATTTGCACAACGCCTGGTTTGACGACGACCCGTTCCGCATCGAAGGAGAAGACAAAGGAAAACTCTCCACGCTGAAGAACGCCGAAGAATGGAGCACCAACGTGGGGCATCCGGGCCCGGCCAATCCGGCGATCGGGGAAGTATTCGCCACCTTTGTGCTCCCCAACATGATGGCCAATGCAGCCCGAGGCATGGATCCCGCCATGGCGGTCTCCCAGGCGGAAACCCTCATCAAAACGATTTTTGACAAATGGCGCAAGAAGGGGCTGGTGGGCGGAACCAAGTAAGGATTGCGGAGATTTTGAAGTGAGGATGGAAATCCCCTCGATCCCCATTCACAGGCGGGTTGGGGGACTTCTTTGTGAGAGGGGGGAAAGCGCCGGATGGCTCAGGTAGAAACACGTGCACTGAGTAAGTCCTTTGGAGGAACAGAGGGCCGTCGATCAAGTCGATCTCGCCAGCAGGGAGGGGGAGTTTCTGGTGCTCCTGGGGCCATCCGGCTGCGGAAAGACCACCCTGCTGCGCATGATAGCGGGACTGGAAGAACCCACCGCCGGTGATGTGCTCATCGGCGGCCAGGTGGTGACCCACCTCGCCCCCCGGGTCCGCAATATCGCCATGGTGTTTCAAAGCTATGCCCTGTATCCGCACATGACCGTGTTCAAAAACATTGCTTTTCCGCTTCAAACCCAGGGCATGAAAAGGAGTGCCATCCTCGAAAAGGTTCAATGGGCTGCCGGAATGTTCGGCATTCAGCATCTCCTCCAGCGCAAACCACGGGAACTTTCCGGTGGTGAGCGCCAGCGGGTGGCCATTGCTCGCGCCATGGTTCGAAGCCCCAGTGTGTTCCTGCTGGATGAGCCTCTTTCCAATCTCGATGCCAAATTGCGCACCGCCGCCCGTGAGGAACTGCAGCAGTTCCAGAGGCGGGTGGGGATCACAACCATTTACGTCACCCACGATCAGGTGGAAGCCATGGGCCTCGGCGACCGGATCGTCGTCATGAGTGACGGCCGGGTCCGCCAGATCGGCACCCCCCGTGACGTCTATCAGCATCCAGCCGACACTTTCGTGGCCGGGTTTCTAGGGTCTCCGCCCATGAACCTGGTGGAACGAAATGGGCTGCTCATGGGGTTTCGGCCTGAAAGCTTCCTCCCGGTGGAAGCCTGTCGTGAAGTGGGTGCAGCGGAATGCTTTGAGTTCGAGGTCACCTGGGTGGAAGATCTCGGATCGGATCGACTGGTCTATGGCGACATCGGCCTTCAGGCCGCTCACCGCCACGTCATTGCCAAGATTCCGGCCAATGTCAACGTGACCATCGAAGGCGGCAGGACCTACTCCTTCGCCGTTCTGCAAGAAGACCTGCGATTCTTCGATCCCAACACGGGATTGAAGCACAACCGGTCTCCGGAACCATGAGGGAGGTCATGGAACCAGCGCGCCTGCCAACGACCCAGGAGAAGGACGGAGAAGCTCCCCGCCGGCGGCATCTTTGGGACAGTGAGAAGCGGCTTGCGGCCGTCATGATCGCCCCAGCGGTGCTCTATATCGTGACCATGGTGGGTTTCCCTTTTGTGCTGGCCATCTGCTACAGCCTGAGCGACGCTACCACGGGCGATCCCTCTCTGCATTTTGTGGGCTTCCACAATTTCAAGGAAATCCTTAGAGACCCGGTGTTTCGCAAATCCCTGGGGAACACCTTTGTCTTCACACTGGTCTCGCAAACCCTGGTCATCATTCTTTGTCAGGCTCTCGCCGTGGCTCTTACCAAGGAGTTTCGGGGAAAGTGGCTGGCCCGCTTCTTCATTCTGCTCCCATGGACAGCGCCTATCGCCCTGGGAACCATTGGCTGGCTGTGGATGCTAGACTCCATCTTCAGCCCGTTTGACTGGCTGTTACGCGCGGTGGGGCTGCTGGGGACTCCGAACGCGCCGTTGGGGCCGCTTTCCAACCTCTACTGGCTGGGAGAACCGAGCCTGGCCATGATCTCCGTGATCTTGGTCCACATCTGGCGCATCCTTCCTCTGGCCACCGTCATCCTGCTGGCCGGACTCAATTCGATCCCCCACGAGATCCTGGAAGCCGCTGCAGTAGATGGCGCAGGCTTCTGGCGCCGGCATTTTCAAATCACCATCCCACTACTTCGCCCCATCATGAGCATCGCGTTTCTCTTTGGACTGGTTTTCACCTTCACCGACATGACCGTGGTCTACGTGCTAACCCGGGGCGGCCCGGTACACAGCACTCAGGTCCTGAGTAGCTGGGCCTTCTTCAAGGGTATCGAGGGAGGCGATCTCGCTCAGGGAGCCGCCACAGCCATTTTCCTGTTTCCCCTGCTGGCGGGTGTGGCCGCACTGATCCTGAAAGTGGCCCGGCGTTCTGAGGTAACATGAAGATATCATTTAATAAAATATGTGAACGTGGGGCATTGTACAGCATCGTTACCGGCTTTGCCCTATTCAGCGTCTTCCCTTTCTATTGGATGCTGATAGCAATGTTCAAGCGGGACCACGACCTGTTCAATCCGGCCGCCAACCCATTCCTTTTCAATGAACCGGCGACCCTGGAGCATCTCCGGATGCTGATCTATGATACCCTGTTTCTCAAATACCTGCTGAACACCTGCGTGGTGGGGATGTCGGTGGTGGGCATCACCCTGGTGGTCTCGGTTCCCGCCGCCTACAGTCTGGCGCGCTGGAGCGGCCGCTGGGGAGAGAATCTGGGTATCGGCATTTTCTTGACCTACCTCGTTCCCCCCACCCTGCTTTTTATTCCTCTTTCAAGGATGATCGGGTTTTTTGGCTTGCATGAATCCCTGGGATCTTTGATCCTGGTTTACCCCACGTTCACCATTCCCTTCTGCACTTGGCTCCTCATGGGGTTTTTCAAATCCATCCCCAAGGACATTGAGGAGCAGGCCATGGTAGACGGATGCAGTCGCCTCGGCGCCATGGTGAAGATAGTCTTTCCGCTGTCGGTCTCCGGCATATTGACCGTGGTGGTCTTTGCTTTCACGCTCTCCATGCATGAGTTCATCTACGCCCTGGCCTTCATCTCGGTATCCGCTCACAAGACCATCAGCATCGGCGTGCCAACGGAACTGGTGCGAGGCGACGTTTTCCGTTGGGGCCCATTGATGGCCGGGGCCCTCATCGCCAGCCTTCCGGTGGCGGTGATGTACACTTTTTTCCTGGATCGTTTTATCGCCGGTTTCACCATGGGAGCGGTAAAAGGGTAGGACTGCGGCTCAGGGGAGCTTCGTTTTAAGCATAAAGCTCTTCAATCCGCCGCTCAGATTGCGCACGTTGAAACCGTGCAGCATGAGCGCACGCGCTGCGTAGTAGGATCGTTGCCCGACCAGACAGTACGGTGCAAATCGTGCGGTCTTTGGGGAGTTCAGGCAGACGCTGGCGCAGTTCGTTGAGGGAAATATTCACTGCGCCGGGCATGTGGTCGGCCGCAAATTCCGGGGGTTCTCGGACATCCAGCAGGAAGCTGGCTGCTACCCTCGAGATCTTCGCTGTGCAGAACCTCTAAATCACCACGCATGACATTGCCAGCGATCATCCCAGCCAGATTCACCGGATCCTTGGCGCTGCCAAATTGAGGTGAGTAGCAGAGTTCTGCTTCTTCCAGGTCGAAAACCGTGGCCTGCATCTGAATGGCCATGGCGAATCACATCGATGCGCTTATCCACGCCTTCCGGTCCCACAGCTTGAGCTCCCAGGATGCGCCCATCGGATTTGCGAAAGATGAGCTTGATGGTCATGGGCATCGCTCCGGGGTAGTAGCCGGCATGATGCCCAGGATGGAGGTAGATTTTCTCGCAGGGTTCAGGGCCATCCCAGAGTCCGAGACGCCTCAAGGCCTTCTCGCTGCAACCGGTAGAAGCTACGGTCATGCCGAAGGCTTGGCAGATGGCGGTAGCCTGGACTCCACGAAAGCGAACCGGCCGCCCCATGATGACGTCGGCGGCAATCCGACCCTGGCGATTGGCCGGCCCAGCGAGCGGGACCAAAGACCAGCGGCCGGTGACTACATCCTTGACCTCGATGGCATCGCCGACCGCCCATATCCGTGGATCACTGGTGCGCATCTGATGGTCAACCCGAATACCCCCCAACTCTCCGAGATCCAACCCGGCATCACGAGCCAAAGTCGTTTCGGGGCGTACCCCGATGGCCAGCAGCACCAAGTCGGCAGCCTCCGACGTGCCGTCCTGGAGTTGCACCACCAAACCGCCGTTGGTGCCTGGGGCAAACCCTGCCACCGCCACACCGAGACGCAGATTCACGCCGTTGCGGGTGAGCTCGCCTTGGAGCGGAGTAGTAATCTCAGGGTCAAGGACCGGCATAACCTGGGGCATCATCTCCACTAAGGTGACTGCCAGAGCACGGCGCACCAGATTCTCGGTCATTTCCAGGCCAATAAAGCCTCCACCCACCACCACGGCTTTCTTGGCCCCACGCTGGGTGATCCATTTCCTGATCTGACGGCTATCGGGAATACTTCTCAGGGTGAAGATGCCGGGTAGATCGATCCCGGGCAGGGGAGGGCGGATGGGGGAAGCCCCCGGCGAAAGCACTAGAGCGTCATAGCCATGGCGGAAGTCTCGGCCGGTCTTGAGGTCCTTCACCTCGATCTCGCGCTGTTCACGGTCGATGGCAAGCACGTCGCAATTGAGCCGAACCGCTATGTTGAAGCGCTTCAGGAACAGCGCCGGTGTCGCCATCAACAGCTTGAATTCTTCATCGATGACGTTGCCGACATAATAGGGCAAACCACAGTTAGCAAAGGATACGAATGGGCCGCGATCGAAGATGGTAATCTCGGCTTCCTCCGACAATCTGCGGAGTCGGGCCGCGCAGGATGCTCCACCGGCAACTCCGCCGACAATCGCTATGCGCATGGATTCTCCTTTGGAACTCTCATGGGTTGGTGTTTTTGGCCGCACGCTTTGCTGTCAATGCCGTTTCTCCCGCCGGTTTCTCGCCCCACCCTTAGTCCTAAACCAGCGTTACGCCCAGGTTTTGAAGGCACCCGGAACATGCCATGGCGTGTTGCGAGATGAAAACACTTTCCCATTGGTGAATGCTCTTGACAATGGCCTCAAACATCTTGGGGGCGATCGCCGGAAACTGTTCCAACACCTTTTGGAATTTATCGCGGGCCAGAATCAAGCAAGTCACCTTGGTTTCCGCTCGGAGGGAAAACAGCCGTTTGATGTCGGCAAATAGAGATTGGCCGCCGATGAGTTGCCCTTCGCCAAACTCCGCAAGCAACGTATCGCCCTCGTTTTCCAGTACCACCACGGTCTTCCCCTCGAGAAGATAGTACACATTGCCATCCACCTCATGCTGGCGGAAGAGAAGTTCACCCGCCTTGAAATTCTCCCTGACGCAGAGATAGGCCAGCAGCTTCAGCGCTTCGAGCGGGAGCCCCACAAACAGCGGGATCTGCATCAGCAACTCAAGGTTGGCCCGGAATTCACTAGCCACTGGTTTTGGTTCCGTGGACGAGTTCATAGAACAACCCCTTCTTGGTCAGCAGTTCTTGATAAGTTCCCATTTCCATGATCTTGCCGACCTTCATGACGGCGATTTTGTCAAAGTTGCGAATGGTATCAAGACGATGGGCCACGGCGATCAAAGTGCTCGCCCCTTTCCACTTGAGCTCCAGCACGTTCTGAATGCGCTGTTGGGAGGCGTTGTCGAGGGCCGATGTGGCTTCATCCATGATGAGGATCCGCGGTTGTTTGAGGAAGGCCCGCGCAATGGCAAGTTTCTGCCGTTGGCCTCCGGAGAGGCGATCACCCTTGGTGCCCACGCGGAACTCCATGCCGATCTCCAAAATCTTTTCCAGCATGTCTTCTTCAATAAGCAACTGCATTATGCTTTGGTTGATCTTGTCTTGACCCTTGGGTTGGTCGGTTCGGACTTTCCCAAAAAGGATGTTATCCAAGATAGTGAACGAGTGAATATAGTCCGATCTTTGATAGAAACTGTAAGCATCGGGGTGGTCGCGCAGGACCATGGTCCGAAAGAGCATGCGTCCTTCCAGAATGAGCCGTTCCAAGAGTTCCGGTAAGGCGACGATCTTATGTACACCGGGAACAAAATCCAGGGCCAGCTTCAACAAACTAAATCTGTCGGCATCGCTGATCTGATGAAGTCCGGTTTCACCAACGCGTGCCACCAGTTCGCGGTAGGCCTCAAAATCATCCGCGGAAATGGGGCTCTGCTGAAAAAACACCTCATCGGGGGTGACCATTCCCAAGATGTCAATGACCTGATGAGCCAGCTCCCAACCCAAGTGGATCAGAGGCTTGGTCAAATGGGCCTGATCGAGAAAGTCCAGGAAATATTGGTTGTTGGGCAACCGTTCAGGCATAAATTCCTCCTGGTTGGGTTGCCCAAAGGTGAGATTCACAGCGACGGGTGAAAAATGCAGGTACCGGCGTTCATCAAAGAATTCCACATAATCCGCAAGTTTTTCGTCCATATTCCTCCTGGAAGTTCTGACGAACCCGGATCAGCTTGCTGATGAGTTCCTCCTGCTGTGCGGGGAGCAGCGTGTTGAGGCCAAATCTGAGCACATCCACAAAAAGCCCCACCTGTTGGATGACCTCAATCATCTCATCCAGTGTCGGGAGTGAAATCCGCGTAGGAGATCCATCACCTTCCAACACGGCGCTACACGAATAGAGCAGGTTCTCTTTGATGGTGCCGTCGAAGATGTAAGGGGATTGCGATACGATGCCCACATTTTGGGCAAGATCTTGTTTGCTCAGAGTGGCCACTTCATAGCCGTCCAGGGTCACGCTGCCACCCGTGTAGGGATAAAGCTGGGCGATACACTGTGCCAGGGTGCTCTTGCCGCTGCCGGAATGTCCCACCAGGGCGAGTTGTTCACCAGGCTTGAGACCGAGGTTGATCTGCTTGAGCAGCTGGATGCCACCGGCGACACTGAAGGACAAATCCTTGACCTCCAGGGTTCCTTGAAGATCGACGGGAGGGCGGTCAGCGGGTTCCAGTAGAAACTCCGGGGTGACGTCAAAGTAATCCACCGTCTGCCCATAGCTCACCTTGGCATCCTGATACACTTGATAGAAGTCCATCAATTCCCGCCACGGGTCGTAGAGCTTCTCATAGGCGGACAGGAATGCCACCAGGGCACCGAGGTCGAAGCGCCCGTTGATGGCCAGATAACCACCAACAATGAAAAGGATGAACGGTCCAAGGTTCTGGAAGAGATTGTTGATCACCTTGATGGCGAACCGGTAGAGGTTCCAAACCACCCGCACCTTGAAGAGTTGATCGACGAACTCACCGTACTTGCGATTCTCGATGCGGAAACTGCCATTACCGTGGACTTCGTGAATCCCGGTAATGGTCTCACCGATCTTGCCGCTCAGTGTGCGCGTAATATCCACACGTTCCTTATTGGCCTGGTTGGATTTTGCCTGTAGCTTGGGCACCACCAGGGCCACCAGCGGGTAGATGGCAATACTGAGGGTCGCCAGCAGCGGGTTCAGGTAGAACATGTAACCGGCAAACGCCAGGAGGGTGAGTAGATTGGTCACCGGAACCGCCACGGCGGTACCCACAAATTCGGCGGCAGTGGCCAGTTCCGTCACCAAAGCCGACACCACCAAACCCGATGAAGCCTTGCGAAAGAAATTCAGCGGCAGGGTCAGAATGTGGGCGTAGAACTCCTTGCGCATGCGGGCCAGGGCCTGCTGGCCCAGATAGGTCTGCAACGTGTTGATGACGAACTTGAGGCCGCTGGCCAGGACCACTGCGCCAAGATAGAGACCGCAATAAAGATAGAGTAGGTCCAGCTTCCTGAAACGGATTGCACTGTTGATAATGTTCTTCTGCATTTCCAGAGGAAACACCCTGGCAACAACGGTCAGCAAAATGACAACGAGCAATAGGATCTGCAGCTTCAGGTTGCTGGTCCGCACCCAATAACTCAGGGGTTTTTTGGTGATCATCGGGTACCTCGCGGATGATGGATCGTGGCGGGCTATGACCAAACCCCGGTCCGACCGGCGGCACCGACAAGACGGAAGGTCGAACGCTCGGGCATGAATGGCGGCAAACCAGGCTCGACGCCAGCCTGGCTGCGACTTACACGTCCCTGTTACATGTTCATTGACGGGCTGGCAAGCATTTTATATGCTCTCGCTCAGATTGCCGGCAACGCGATTGATTTCTGGGCGGAACCGACCGCGGGATTTTTTGGGGCTGGCACCGCCTTCCAATTACTAGCCACCACAAGGAGACGCCAACGTGGAAGTCAACGAAACGCGACAGGATGGGATCGTCGTCCTTGCCCTTAAAGGGCGGCTGGATTCCAATACCTCCGGGAATTTCGAGAAACAGCTGCTGGGCATGGTGCAAGGAGGGGAGACTCGGGTCGTCCTAGACTTTTCCGAGTTGGACTACATCTCCAGCGCCGGGCTCAGAGTGCTGCTCAAAGCAGTGAAGGAATTGAAACGCACCAATGGTAGGATCTGTGTCTGCGCCGTCAAGGACTACATTCGCGAGATCTTTACGCCTCTCCGGATTTCTTTCCTTTCTGCCCACACACTCCACTTTAGAGGAATCGCTACTGAGTTTTCATCAGCCGAGTTAGTACATTGCCTTGCCAGCACTTCGTCAAGAGTGTTTACTGGGTTAAGGGCTCAATTCCAAATCAAGCTGGGCAATTCGAAGATAGGCAGGGTCAGCACAAGCCCTGCTTTCTGCTCCGAACATGCTCGTCGAATCAGGCAATGTCTCACCTGTTTCCAGACACACTCCCACCATCACCTTCTCGAGGGTGGAGTCCAGCAAAGCCTTCCGCGTCATTCTCACGCCGCAGATTTGCTGCTTGTGTTTGGTGTGGAACCTGTCCATGATTTGATTCCCTGAATTTCACTTCGCCTGCTATAGCCTCAGATCGTTGATGAAGGACCGCCCATTCCCGTCAGATCGATGGTGCACCTTCCGATACTGCAAGGCCCAACACACTTGGAGTTCTGCAAATAGGGGCCAAAATCACTTTTGTCGCGGATGTTGTCCATCTTCCCCGGTCGCCATCGGGCCGCTCTGTTTCAAGACGACACCCCGGCCCGGCGACTGCCAACAGGGATGCGCGACATCAAGGAAAGCGGCTAGGAGGTTCCGATGAAATGGGTCAGAGTTTGTTCTTTTGTCGGGCTAGTCACTCGTTTGGTCCTGGGGGCTGTTATGCCCGCATTGTCCCAGACCGCCGAGCCCATCCTGCGAGTGGAGGTGGGCACGCACACCGCGGCTGTTGTTGCCATCGCCATGGACGCTTCGAACAGTATCCTCATCACCGGTTCCGAGGACAAGTCGGTGCGGGTGTGGGATATCACGGGAAAGGGTGAACTTGTGCGCATCCTCCGGCCTCCTGTGAGCGAGGGAGAAACAGGTCAGGTTTTTGCCGTGGCCCTATCGCCGGACACAAGAACCGTGGCGTGTGGAGGCCGAACCGGCTCGCCGAAACAGGGCGATGGGTGCGTGTACCTGTTCGACCGATCCACCGGTGCCCTCACCCGCCGGCTTGGTGGGCTGCCCGGATGGGTCCAGCATTTGGCGTACACCCCCGACGGCCGCTTTCTCGCGGTTGTAACCGGCGAGGGGGGCGGCAACCCCAGTTGGTCATGCATGGCCGTATACCGATTGCCGGACTACGCCTTGGTGGCGGAGGACAAGGACTATGGTGATTTTGTCAAATCCGTGGAGGCCAATGCCACGGGATCTCATCTGGCCACTACGCTGCTTTGACGGGCATGTTCGACTTTACGATCTAGCCTCCTTGAAAGTCGAAGGTGTTTCCTCGCCCCAGCGGATATCGCCAGCGGCCAAGATCCGTTCGCCCGGTGGCGATCGTCCCGATGGCCTGGCCTTCTCGCCCGACGGCATCCACCTGGCAGTGGGGTTCAACCTTAGTCCCAAGGTGGATGTGCTGCGGGTCAAGGGTAATGCCCTGGAATATGAGTACTCGCCGGATGTGACAGGAGTAAAAGGCGGTCCCGGCACCGATCTCCAGAACGGTCGCATGGTCACCGGATGGGAAATTCTTATTCGCGGCAGGGGGCTACGGCAGTAAGCAGGAAGGCAAGCGAGTTCGCAAATGGGCCGGAGCAGGCCGGGGTAAGTATAGTGACATGCCCACAGGGGTTAACCTACCCCTCCTCCAGATCCTGCCACATAAGGCGGGAGGGATTACCTTCGGTTCCCGTGAAGGGTCCTTCGGAGTGATCAACGATCGGGACGAGGCCATCCTTCTGGGTCCCCGCTCCATTGCCATCTACGAATCCATACATGAAGGTTTTCTCCTTTCCCCGGACGGCTGCGGGATCCAGTTCGCATTCGAGCGGTTTGGTAAGACACCCGCGATCTTCTCGGCGAACGAGCGGCTGCTCTTGGACTCCTCCTCCAGGCTCTGGGCCGGCGTGAAGGGAAGCTTCGCCCTCAAGGCTCCGATCACCGAGGGCCTGGGGGTGAGTGACTGGGACACCTCCCGCTCGCCGAAGCTGAAGGGTAAACCCATCCCCCTGAAGAAAGAGCTATCCAAGAGCCTGGCCATTCAACCGGATCAATCGGGCTTCTTTCTGGGAACCATGAGCAGTCTTTCTCTCTTCGATTCCGCCGGTGAGAATTCATGGAGGGTGAGAACGCCCGGCGGTGTCTGGGGGGTGAACACCAACGGAAAGGTGGCCGTGGCCGCCCTGACAGACGGAACCATCCGCTGGTACCGCATCTCGGACGGCAAGGAACTTCTGGCCTTTTTCCCGCACAAGGACCAGAAGCGTTGGATTCTCTGGACCCCTTCGGGGTACTACGACGCCTCCCCCGGCGGGGAGGACTTCATCGGCTGGCACGTGAACAACGGCGATGAGCAGGCCGCTGACTTTTTCCCCATCTCTCGTTTTCGCTCCACCTATTTTCGTCCGGATGTGATCGATCGGGTGCTCGCCTCCGGAGAAGAAGCCGAGGCCATCCGGCTGGCCAACGAGGAGTCGGGTCGTAACCAGGAGGCGGTGATTTCAGTGCGGGACAAGCTCCCCCCAGTGGTGGTCATCCATTCCCCTGCGGATGGGGCGGAAGTGCCCGGTTCCTCGGTCACCATACGGTATTCCGCCCGCAGCCAGGAATCCATCACCTCCCTAAGGATTCTCGTGGACGGTCGCCCGATCGCCGCGGAGGGGAGCAGCAAACCGGTGAAAGAGAGCGGGGAGATATCCTTCGCCATCCCACCTCGGGATTGCGAGGTTTCTCTGATCGCCCAGAATCGGTTCGCAGCCAGTGAGCCCGCCATAATCAGGCTGCGCTGGAAAGGTTCTGCTGCCGGCGAGGAATTCGAGATCAAACCCAAGCTCTATGTCCTTGCCGTGGGGGTGAGCAACTACCAGGATCTGAACTTGCGTCTGCTCCTCGCTGCCAAGGACGCGCAGGACTTCTGCGCGGCTTGGGGTGAGCAGCAGGGACGGCTGTACCGAGGCGTGGAGGTGAGAACGTTGGCGGACGCCCAGGCCACCAAGGGCAACATCCTGGACGGTCTGGAGTGGCTTCAGCGACAGGTGACCGGCAAGGATGTCGCCGTGGTGTTCTTTGCCGGGCACGGTATCAATGACCCCAACGGCATGTTCTACTTCCTCCCGGTGGATGCGGACCGGGAGAACCTCAAACGGACGGGGATCTCCCAGTTCGATATTACCTCCACGGTGTCAGGCATTGCGGGCAAGGTGCTGGTGTTCATGGATGCGTGCCACTCGGGGAATCTGATGGGTACTTTGAAGCGTCGTGGGGAGGTGGTCTTGAGCGCTGTGATCAACGAGCTGGCCAGCGCGGAAAACGGGGCCGTGGTGTTCTCCTCGACCACGGGGAGACAGTATGCCTTGGAGAACACGAAGTGGGGAAATGGGGCCTTCACCAAGGGAGTGGTGGAAGGCATCCGGGGAAAAGCCGACTACACATCCACCGGGCGTATCACCTTGAACATGCTGGATCTTTACGTTTCCGAGCGGGTCAAGGAGCTGACCGGTGGGCAGCAGACCCCCACCACCGTCAAGCCACCCAACGTGCCGGACTTTCCAGTGGTTCTTGTGCCAAAATCGCCGTGAAAGGCAGTACCTGGAGGTGAGTATGAAAAAAAACTTACCAACAACCTGTGGGATATCGAATGGCAGTTCATGGAGAGGCCTCCTCCGCTTTCACGGAATGTGCGGTTTCCTGCTTGCTTGCACCCTGGTAGGGCTCGCTTTCCTCACCGTTTGTGCTCCGGTACTCGCGGGCACGGTACAAAGCGATATTCCTAGTGTCGTGGATCCGAACGCCAAGTATTTGTTCTATATGCACGGACACGCCATTGAACAGGGAGGCCCGCGGGCAAAATCCTATCAGTACTCCAGTATTCTCAAGGAGATTGCGAAACGGGGTTTTGTCGTCATCGGGGAAGAGCGCAGCCCGGTCAAAAACGATGTGTACGCCGACAAAGTCGCCGGGCAGGTGAGGAGATTGCTCGCTGCCGGTGTCCCAGCAAAGAGCATTACGGTGGCAGGTCATTCCAAGGGGGGAATGATCGCCATGTTGGTCATGTCAAACCTGGCCAATCCTGACATGGCTTATATCAATTTTGCTGGATGTGTGAGGGGGGTCAGCGAGTCACAGGGCTATCTCCGGTTCGCCGAACATCGTGCTTCAAAGGCGCGCGGTCGTTTGTTATCGGCGTATGATCGCAGCGACGAGATTGCGGGGTCGTGCAAACAGGCGCTGGACAGGATGAACCGGGGCGGTCGTTGTGGAGCGGGTGCTGGACATAGGCGGGGGCCACGATTTGTTCTATTCCCCCAGGGCACAATGGCTTGATGTCCTGCAGTCATGGGCGGAGAGACGCGAGCAATAGACGATGCGTCACTTGCGTGGCCTCACGGCCATACCAGTGCTTCGTTAGCTCTGCTTGCCGAGTAGAGATTCCGGGACCATTGTTGATCCGGGTCAGTCGCACCCCGCTAACTCGATTTGACGAAGCACTGTGAGCGCGTCCAAAAAGTTCGAATGACACCTCTAAGGTCATTTGGGCGGAAGCCGGAATCAAGGTTTGTCAGGGTTTTGCTGGCCCCCGGCTGTGGTCGGGGTTACGATCGAGGGACTTCTTGGGCACGTTCCAGGTTGCAATCGAATGGACCGGCAACGGTAATCCCGCCTTGCGCAGCAACAGCTCCCAGTCTTCATCCACCATTTCTTGGATCTGATCCAGGTCATGGTCGGTGAGGTGTTGGAAACGACCTTGCAGGTGGAAGTACTCCTTGACCAGGTAGCCCTTCGGATGGAAGTTGATGGTGTATTTGATGCCGCCTTCCACTTCATAGAGCGGGAAGATGTTGGTTTGCACCGCCATCCGGGCGATCTTGATGGCCAGCTCCGAAGGGATGCGCCAGCCAGTGGGGCAGCTCGAATAAATATGCAGAAATCGCGACCCTCTCATGGCTTTGGCTTTCTTGACCTTGGGCACCAGATCTTCCGGGTAGGCGATGCTGGCTGTGGCCGCGTAGGGGATGCGGTGCGCCGCCAGCGCTTCGACGATGTTTTTCTTGCGCATCTTCTTCCAGTCGCTTCCGGGCGTGGTGGTGGTCCAGGCGCCGTATGGGGTCGATGAACTGCGCTGAACGCCGGTGTTCATGTAGGCTTCGTTGTCGTAACACACGTAGATGAAATCCTCGTTGCGTTCGACCGCACCGCTCAAAGCCTGAAAACCGATATCGAACGTACCGCCGTCCCCGGCCCAGGTGACCACGGTGGTTTCGGTATCGCCCTTGATGTCGAGTGCGGCCCGTACCCCGCTGGCTACCGCCCCGCCGGTTTCAAAGGCGCTATGGATCACCGGCACCCGCAGGGTCGACTGCGGGTAGGGGCCGGCGATGATGGACCAGCAGCAGGCCGGAATCACCATGATGGTCTGGTCCCCCAGCGCTTTAAGCACGAAGCGCATGGCGATGGCAGCGCCACAACCCGGGACAGCCCACGTGGCCTGGATACATGTATTCCTGATCCGGCACGTCAAGCTTCATGAGGGAACCTCCTGAAGTCCGATCCAGATGTCTTCCGGTTGCGGGTCCGTGGCTTTGCCTGGTGCGCCAATAAATCTCCTCGATCACCGCGGCGGTGACATCGCGCCCTCCCAGTCCGGCCACGTAGCCGAACACCATGGGGCGGCGCGGGAGGTTGCAGAGGGCGGCGCGCAGTTCCTGGGCGAAAATACCGCTGGCGCCAAAGGAAAAATTTCGATCGATGACCGCTACCTTTTCGAGCCTGCGCCAGCACCTGCCGCAGCTCATGCAACCGGGAACGGCCTGAAAGAGTTTGACTTTGAGCAATCCCACCGGTTCTCCCGCGCGCCCGCAGTTCCTCAATGACCAGTCGTGCGGTGCTGGTGATGGTTCCCGAAGTGAGCAGGATGATCTGCGCGTCGGTGCAGTTCACCGCTTCCAGTACACCGTAACGGCGCCCACAATGCCGGGCGAATTCCTCCTCAATGGCTTCATATTGTCGCAGCACCTCCACCATGGCCATCTGGATGCTGTAGCGCATCTCCATGTACACATTGGGGGGCGCCAACTGGTTGAAGGCGCAGGGGTGGGCAGGGTCGAGCTGAAACTTGGGCTGGAAAGGTGACAGGAATCCATCCGCTTCCTCCTCGCTGGGGACGTCCACCGGCTCGTAGGTGTGAGACAGAAAGAAGGCGTCCAGGACCACCATCACCGGGAGGTTGACCTGTTCGGCCAGGCGGAAAGCAAACAGGGTGCTGTCCAAAGCTTCCTGGCCGTCTTCACAGTAAAGCTGCATCCAGCCCGTGTCGCGTTGCGCGAGGCTGTCGGTCTGCTCGGTCCAGATGTTCCAGCCCGGGGCCAGGGCTCGATTCACCTCGGCCATGACGATGGGGAGTCGCGCCCCCGCGGCCCAATGGAGCAGTTCGTGCATCAAGGCCAGTCCCTGGGAGGAAGTGGCGGTGAAGGTGCGTACCCCAGTGCTGGCGGCTCCGATCAGGGCGGCCATGGCCGAATGTTCGCTTTCCACCCGCAGAAAGCGAGCGGGCAGGGCGCCGTCGGCGCATAGTTCAGAGAGATGCTCGACGATATGGGTTTGCGGTGTGATGGGATAGGCCGAAATCACCTGGACTCGCGCCAGTCTCACGGCTTCGGCCACCGCATGGCTACCTTCCAGAACTCGTTTCATCAGAAAACCTTTCCCGGCATCCGGGCTCGATCATCAGGCATCAAACGCAGACTCGCTCATCCCTGCTCTTCCTCAAGACTCATGGCATCCCGTGGACATTCCACCACGCACACCCCGCAACCTTTGCAGTAGTCATAATCGATATGTCGGCCCTGGCTAGATTCATCGCGTTTGACCGCCATATCCGGGCAGAACAGGTGACAGTTGTCGCATTGATTGCAAAGGCCGCAGTGAAAGCAGCGCTCGGCCTCATGCATGGCCAGATTGGCGGAAATCCTCAGATCGATTTCGGCAAAAGACTGCAGGCGTTCCTCCCGCAGCAGCCGCGGCAGGACCAGACGCGGGGCGAACTGGAAATAGTCGGTGTTGATCTCGGAAAAAGCTACCACATGGGAATTTCTGTGGCAGCGTGGGCCCTGCAGATACATCTCCATGGAAACCGCCGCGCCAGTGCCGACGCGACATTCGGCCAACTTCGCCGGTACCGCCTCCCACCCGTCACGGAGGATCACATCCAGCGCCATAGCGGCTTCTTTGCCGGAAGCCACGGCGTGCACCACGCTCTTGAAGTCGTTGGTCAAATCGCCGCCAAATAAGAGCAAGGGGCCCATCGGGTTGCGAACAAGGACACTGTTGTTGAGGGTCATCCGTGCTTCACCGGGTGCCGTCGGGTGCATCCAGGTTGCGCTTGCCTCCGCGCCAATGGCGGCAAAAACCTGTTGCACCTCGATGTTGCTCACGTTTCCCGGGACCGGCTCAATTCCGGCTTGAGCGCCCGAGGGTTCTTCGACCACCCGCATGGCCTGCAGGGTGACGGTCAGTCCGCCGGGCGCGGTTTCGATGGCTACCGGTGTCTGAAGCTCGCGGATGGTCACGCCTTCCTCCAGTGCCATGGCAATTTCATCGCCAAAAGCGCGCATATCTTGCTGCCGGCGGCGGTAAATAAGCACCGCTTGGCCCCCGAGGCGGCGCACCGAACGGGCTACGTCGACGGCCGTGTTGCCGCCGCCGATGATGGCAGCGCTCCCTTGCACGCGAGGGGCGTCACCGTGGCGGATGCCCTCCAGAAAGCTCAGGCCATCGGTGACGCCGACAAGGTCTTCTCCCGGGACGCCGAGTCGCAAGCCCCGGCCATGGCCGCATCCGAGAAAGACCGCAACGTAGTCCCGGGCAGCTTTTCGGAGAAAATCGTCGGTAATGGACGCACCGCAATGCAGCCGCACCCCCAGGGATTCAATCAGGGCAATCTCATTGCGCAGCGCCGTCACCGGCAATCGGTAGGTTGGAATCCCCCAGCGCAGTATCCCGCCGGGTTCCGCCTGGGCTTCGAAGACATCGCACCCATAGCCGAGCCGCGCCAGGAAGTAGGCCGCTGCCAATCCGCTGGGGCCGGCACCGACAACGGCCACACGCTCACTCCGGGGCGGGCGCCGGTCGAGATTGGGCTTGAGTTCATAGCGGCTGGCGGTATCCGCCAGGAACCGCTCAATGGCGGGGATGGCAATGGCCTCATCGAACTCCCCCCGGTTACAGGCGTTCTCACACGGGTGAAAACAAACCCGGCCACATACGGCGGGAAACGGGTTCTCCTGTAAAACGGTCTCCCAGGCTTCCTTGAAAAGTCCTTCCGTGGTCAGCATCTCGATGCGCGCAATGTCTTCCCCGGCGGGGCAGGCGGCGCTGCACGGCGCGGTCTTTTCGTCATAACGGGGCCGCAGGAAGCGCCAGGTGCCGGTCTTGTTGCTTTCGGTGGTGAGGTGGGAACGCGGAATATGCAACGATGGGACACAGACCGGTGGTGAACTGGGCATATTGGATCCTTATCCCAAAGCCTGCTGGATGTTCACGAGAGGTCGGCGGTACCGTCTCGGCAAGGGATGGCTTGGCCGACGAAACGACGAAACTGCAGCGCATAGTTAAGCAATATTAATAAATTGTGAACAGAATAGGAATAATTTTTGACTCATGAAGTTCTTCTATAAGCTCTAAAATTCCAATGAGCCAAATAAACCAAAGGGCGCTAATCATATGCTTTCTGAAAATTACTGGCTTTACAATATATTCTTGAGGCTCTGATAGATTAGATATCTTAGGGAAAAAGCATGGCACTTTGGATCGATACATATCAAATGCTACCCCATGTCGTTTTTCTAGCTTTACTTCTTCGTTTCTAATTACTTGCGGATAATATAAGGCAAACGCTACTAAAATAATAGATGGAACTAAAAGAGATTCAGATGCAAATCCGACACCAATTGCCCCAAGAAAGCTAAAAAAGTATAAAGGGTTCCTAGACATAGAATATGGACCTTCAGTGATTAATTCTTCCGTTTTATATCCTGCAATATAAAGAGAACACCATAATCGTCCCAATGAAGCAATTCCAGCTAACACAAGACCAATAAAATAAAGACATGTACACCAAAGAGGATATCTTTTATCCCATGCGCTACTGGATAACAAAATTATGACTCCCAATAACACGCCGAAAATTTGAGAAATATGTATACGAAAATTTTTAATCATAAAATAGCTCTTCCGTCTAACAACGAATATTGAGAAACCTGAAACCCATGGTCAATTACGCGTGGTGAACCTGGAGAACTAGTAGCATCAGGCTGCGGCCCCAAGGAGCTGGACTTGGTCATAAGCGTCTAGGGCCGCCTGAATGTTTTCGTCCGGTTTGCTCGGGACATCTTCTCGAATGGCCTCAGCCACGGCATCCATGGGGGGCATTGCCAACATGCGGGCAAAAGCCCCGAGAATGGCGGTATTGACGATGGGATGCGTGCGCGTCCCCAATCCGTGTGACAGGGCAATCCGGGTGGCATCGATCAACGCCAAGCGATAGCCGGTGAAGGTTTGGGCAAAATCAAGGACTGTGGGGGAGTTGATCAGAATCCAACCGCCGGGTTTGGCTCCGCGAGTGACATTGACCCCGTGGAGCAAGGTTCGATCCAGCACCACCACATGATCAGGGGTGTAGACGTTGGTACGCACCAGGATCTTTTTCTGATTCAGTCGAAGGTAGGCTTCCACGGGAGCGCCGCGGCGTTCGACCCCGAACAGAGGAAAACTCTGCACGTAGGTGCCGGCCTGAAAAAAAGCCTTGGCCAAGAGAATGGTGGCCACCACCGTGCCTTGTCCCCCACGTCCATGAAATCGAATCTCCAGCATGATGATCCCGTTCCTGGATGGCGAGCACCTAGTGATTATCTCAGAACTCCCTAAGTGTCCTTCCCCTTGATGGGGGAGGTTGGGAGGGGGTAGAGATAGTTTCCTATTGGAATTCGAAGGGGGTGTTTGGTGGCGCCATCATCGGCGAACATTTCTCGGCTTAGGGCTGGCCGATGTGAACACATCCCGCTTGGCAGTGATGCGAACCGCGGGCGATGTGGATCGACTAAGGCTTGCTCCACACCACGACAATGGCCCGCGCCGGCGAATCCACGAGGCTGCGAAAACTATGGCTCAGGTCCGATTCAAAGTAGATGCTGTCTCCCGGCTCCAGGATCTCCACCCGATCGATGCTGCGAAACTCCAAGCGGCCTTCCATCAAGTACAGGAATTCCTCACCTTCATGGCTCATGAAGACCATGTCACTGGTATCTACATTGGCGAACTCCACCATGAAGGGTTCCATGTGTTTGTTCTGCTTCTGGGTCTCGAGAGCTTCGTAGCGGTAGTTGACTTCGCCCTTGTGGTGATGGGGTCGCCGTTCCACCCAGGAACGGTCCGCACTGCGGGTGACAGTGATCTTCTCACTGCCAACTTCATCCTGAAAGAAGTGGGCCATGCTCACGTTGAGGGCACGGGCCAGCTTGAGCAACGTCGCTACCGGAGGAACCACATGGTCGTTTTCAATCTGGGACAGAAAGGGTTTGGAAAGCCCGGTTTTAGCGGCTAGGTCCTGAAGGGTGAAGCGGTTCTTCTGGCGCAGTTCACGCACCTTGTTGCCAATCTTGAGAGCCTTGACGGCGAGGCTGATCTCTGGGTCCTGCGTCATAATCACTCCTCAGAGGCTTAGGTTGTCGGTACGGTCCTGTTATGCGTCAACAGGAAACCGATGGCGGTCGCTGACTCGCATGCACTTGGTGGCGACGAACACGCTCATTGTAAACCCGCTGTGGTTTGATTCAAACAAAAAAGATTTGCTAAGAGTGCGGAAATGAACACCATCAACGAACGGGGCGTTATATGAGCTGTTTTTCCAGGGACGCAGGGATCCATGGTCTCGGCATCGTGGTCGTTACTGATTGGCCTGAAGAAACGCGGTAAGGCTGGCTGGATCTTCCACGTTGTAAACCTTGACGTCACGGCTGATGCGGCGCATCAGGCCGCGCAGCACTTTCTTGGGGCCGATTTCGACAAAATGCGTGTGACCGGCCTCAAGCAGATAGTCCATGGATTGGTGCCAAAGCACCGAACTGCACAGTTGATGAATCAGCTTTTGGGGCAATTCGGCGGTGCTGCTAAGCGGTTTGGCATCCACATTGTTGATCACCGGAATCCTGGGGGCATGGAATTGGCAATTCTGCACTACCGGCGCGAACTTCTCGCGAGCAGACGTCATGCAGCGGCTGTGCCAGGGCCCGCTGACATTGAGCAGGACGCACTTCTTGGCGCCGGCATCGCTGCTCATGGCCATGGCGCGTTTGATCGGTTCCGCCGGTCCGGTGATGATGATTTGGTCGGCACAGTTGATGTTGGCGACTTCCACGTCGCACACGCTACAAATTTGATCCAGCTGTTCGGGTTTTAATTCCATGATGGCGGCCATAGCCCCGGGTAGTTCGACGGCGGCTTGCTGCATGAACTTGCCCCGATGGCGCACCAATTGGAGAACACCATCCAGATCCAACACACCAGCGGCGTACAGAGCGCTGTATTCGCCGAGGCTGTGGCCAGCAGTGGCGACAGGATGGATTTCATGGAGCTGCAGCACGGTATAGCACGCGAGATTGACCACGGTAATGGCGGGTTGCACGTTTTCGGTAAGAACCAGCACGTCTTCGGGTCCTTCGAAACAGAGTCGGGTGACATCCATCCCAAGAAGATCGTTGGCTTGCGCAAACAGCTCTCGCACTTCCGGATAGTTCTCATAGAATTCCAGGCCCATGCCGACATACTGGGAACCCTGGCCGGGAAAGAGGAAGACCCACGATTTCATTGTACTTCTCCTCAAATGGTCTGCGACGTCACCTGCTCACACCCCATGCCCTCTGTTCGCCCGCTTTTAGCGGTGACCACCTGGGATTGTCAAGCCGATTGTACAAATAGGGGTTGACGAGTAGGGGGAGTGGGGTGGGGAAGGATTGCCGGCCGGGCGGTGCAAGAAAAACGCAACAAGGTCAACCATTCCGAAGGCTGCCGGGATAGAGGTCGTATTCCATGAGACGACATTCGATTCCACTGTTGAAAAAAGGAATGCGACGACTGGCCCGTAGACCGATCTTTTTGGCGAGAGCCAAATTGCCGGTAAAAACAAAACCGCGATAACCGGTGCAGCGCTGCTTGAAGAAATCGCCAATACCTCGATAGACAGCGTCGAGCGCTTGGAGTTGGCCCATACGCTCCCCATATTCGGGGTTGAGCACCACCACGCCGCTGCCTTCGGGAACCGGGGTTTGGGCGAAGTCGCACGCGGCAAACTCGATCAAATGCTCCACACCGGCGGTGACGGCGTTCTTGCGAGCCGCACCGATGGCCTTTGGATCCAGGTCGGTCGCAAGGATTCGCCCGGATATCGCTTTCCGCCCGGTGCTCCGCGATTCCCGCCTCAAGCTCTGCCAGCTTGCGGCATCAAACCCTTTGAGGTGCATGAAACCAAAACGGCTGCGGAGCAGCCCCGGAGCCCTGTCCAATGCCGACAGCGCTGCTTCGATGGCAAAAGTGCCACTCCCACACATGGGGTTGATGAAATGATCCGATCCGGTCCAGCCGGTCGCCAGGATCACTGCGGCGGCAATGGTTTCCATGAGCGGAGCCTTGAAGGGAATTTTGCGATAACCTCGTTTGTTAAGCGGCTCGCCGGAAGTATCCAGATAGATGCGGGCAAGATCATCCTTCCAGTAGAGATGGACCACCGCGCCTCGGCGCTCCGGACCGGAATCGGGACGTCGGCCGCATTGCTCCCGAATCCGGTCGACAATAGCGTCCTTGCACTTGACATTGGCGAAGCGGGCATCCCGTATATCCGGATGATCAACCGAGGACGTCACAGTCAGATAGTCGTCTTCCGGGATGATGTCCTCCCAGGCGATGGCACGCACGCGGCGGTACAGCTCATTCACATCCCTGACCACGGATTCTTCCAGCAGATAAAGTACCCGGTTGGCGGTGCGAAGCCACAAATTGAGCCGTTGCGTATCCGCAAGGGTACCTTGGGTTTCGACACTCGACACCGACTGAGCGATTACCGGAAAATCCAGTGACCGCAATTCTTCGGAAAGAAATGGGGCCACCCCTTTGGGACAGGGGAGGACCAGGGTGCTGGGGGTTGTGAAGAGCGAACTGATCACCGAAACTCCCAAGGACAACGGGACATTAACTGGTTCGGGCTCCACCAGACGCCGACCGATAGGAGATGGACCAAACCAGCGATCGCGAAGAACATCACCGGGAAACGAACAGCCCGACAAGCGGCTTTGGCTGGTTCGTTGCCGGCCGGTTTCGACCTGCTTCGCCCTAACGGTGAAATCATCTATGCCTGTTACTCGCGCCAACCACAGGCCAATGTGGTACTTTTATATCTTTTCGGGAAATCTCTCAGAGCCTTTTTGGTAACTGGTCAAAGTCCTTGGGGTTCGTGCTGGCGGGCGGGCGTAAAGCCCGCCCCTACCGCTGGTCAGACGTCTGATGTCGTAGGATCGGGGTTTATCCCCGACCGCAGGATTCTCGACATGAGACAAAACCATAGCCACGCAAAACAATTACCAAACAGGCTCTCATATCCAACGTCTGTTGTTGAAATCAATAGGTGCCTTTCCCAATGTCGAAAAGAGATTCTTCATTTTCAATCCAATCATCCACAAGGAACTCCACGATGTCCTCTTTGGCGGGTCCCCTCCTGACGTAGACTCTGCCTATGCCTGAGTTGATGATCATGCGTTTGCATAGTTTGCATGGCTCGGAATTAGTAACATAGCTCCCATCTTCAACAGAAAAACCGACCAAATATAGATCTCCCCCAACCATCTCCAAGCGCGAAGCGTGAATGATGGCATTCATCTCTGCATGTACGGAACGACACAATTCGTACCGTTCCCCGGGTGGAATGTTTTTTTCTTTTCGGAGGCAACGTCCTATATCAATGCAGTTTCTCATGTGTCTTGGAGCCCCAACATACCCTGTGCTAATGATCTGATCACTATTTACGATAACAGCACCATACAGCCGTCGCAGACAAGTTCCTCTCTTGGCTACTGCTTCCGCAATTCCCAAATAATATTCGGCCTTACTTGGCCTATCGTACTTCACGATAAGACTCCTTCCTAATCCTTGTACACAATTGATATAGTCCATGGAGCTGTACAACCATATCAAACCACTACCCGCTTCCAGCAGATAGTGGTTTACTGAAATCCTAATTCCTTGTTAACACTTCGTCGGAATCGTGTGCTGATAGTCTCGCGTGCCGGTATGACCCGGATTCTTTTTTCTCGATGGGTGCAAATGATTGTCAAAGTTCGATCCAGTACATTCCCGCCTTGCATCCCCGGACGCTCTTCCTGCAACCACTCGCGCAGTGCCTTGTTGACGCACGCCGACTTGTCACATGCGGTGATGGCCTAATCAAGATGCAGCCTTGTAAATCATAACTTCCCGTTCGATTCTGTCATGAAGTCGTTCTTTGGCTACGGCAAGATCATAATGCGCTTGGAGGTTGATCCAGCTCTCAGCGTCAGTGCCAAAAAACCTGGCAAGCCTCAAGGCGGTGTCAGCAGTAATCGAACGCTTACCGGCAATGATCTCGCCGATACGGCGCTGTGGCACTCCAATGGATTTGGCCAGCCGATACTGGGTAATCCCCATGGGTTTGAGGAAATCCTCTAGCAGAATCTCACCTGGATGAACCCGGGGCATGTCTGGTTTCATGAGCTTTTTCCTTCAGTAATAATTGATTGTTTCGACATCATAGGCGTGTCCATCTTGCCACAGAAAGCAGACACGCCACTGGTCATTGATACGGATGCTCCACTGGCCGTGTATGTCTCTGACCAGCTTTTCAAGTCGGGTTGCCGGAGGTAGGCTAAGGAACTCTAGGAGAGCGGCACCATGGAGCCGGGTCAGTTTGCGAAGCGCTATCCTCTGTGACTACGAAGGGAATCTGGCCGAAAACCGGCCACGAAAAATCCACGCAGTCTCTTTGCATTGGAACGTTCTTATCATGGCTAGATTAATAACGCATGGCGCTAGTAATGTCAACCGTTACTATTCCTAGGCTTTTCTTGTGTGCAAACGCGGTTGCTTGCCATCGACAACTCCACTCCTACCGTGACGACCACTTCTCTTTGGGTGAGCACACCGTATTCGGCGCCCAACTGAAGGAACCTTCAGTTGGATTAGAACTCGGAACCAATCACTTGATGCTCACCGGATTGCTTTGGCGTGCAGTCAGGTCCTTGACTACAGCCTCTTTGAGCACCCAGTAGGTTGGCTTCTTCCCACCGTATGATTGAATCTGTGAATGGCCTTGGGCATCCGCACGACCTAGAACATAGAAAGGTTCGAGTACGTTGCTGTATTCGAGATGATACCGGGCAATTACCTGAGAACTGCTGTATACCGAGAAGCGATAGTATTTCAGGATCTTGTCGTCACCTGGGTAGTAGGGGACGGGCTCGAAGAACTCGGCGGCGTCAACCCGGAGACTGCCGACAGAGAATGTATCCCGGGCAAAGGCATTGTATTTGTCCGATGGAAAGATATCCGGTCCCCAATGATTTCGAAGGTTCACGATGGAAGTGCAAATCCGATCAGCGTCTTCTGTCTGGTCGGCCAGCGAGAGTTTGGACAGGATTTCTTGCCATCGAACGAACTTGGGACCCACCGAATCGAGAAACGCCTCGGTAGGACTTGAAATCAGTCCCTTCCAGCGATACTCACCCTGGATTTCCTTTAGGACAGACTCAACCGTGGCAGCATCAACCTTCATGATTTGCACCTGTTCCTTGACGGATCTCTCGACTGGTTCAATCTTTTCAGGCTCGGCCGAGTTGACTTGAGAAGGAAAGATAAAAAGGAAGAACAGCAAAGCAAAGAACACAAACATGGTTTGCTCCTTTCATGAACACCGGATACCGGCCTTGACCGGAGCGATTGAACGAATTCTGATGGACAATAAGATCCGCGTCTATCCGCGTTGATCCGTGGCCCCCACCACGCCTCATTTCACCTCCAGATCAAAGCTCTCCGAGTGGCTGTTGAACTCCGGGGCGTACATGCACTGGATGCTGGCGATGCCGGTCTGGTACTGGCCGCGGAGCTGGACGCGGGTCGAGTACTCGAAGACGTAGGCGCCCTTGGGCAGGTAATCGATGAAGAAGTGGCTGGCCGTGTCGCGGGTGCTCTCGTAGTAGGCCAGGCCGTCCTGGTACTTGTAGCGGCGAGAGCACGTTCACCGGCTCGGTGCCGCTGCCGCGCTGGTCCTTCAGGTGGACGTACTCCATGTCGCGGTCGACGCGCAGCTCGATGCGGACGACCAGCTCGTCGCCGACTGCCAGCGGGCCGGTGACCGGCTTGCAGCACCGGGCCCTTGTTGGTGGTGTCCTTGATGAAGAGCGTCTTCTTCAGCTTCAGCGGCGTGCCTTCGTACGGCGTGACCTTGGCTCATGTCCTCCAGGTACTGCCAGTGGACGCTGCCCCAGGCGACGCCCTCGTCGACCTTCTTCACGGTGATCTCGCCCAGCTCCGGCTTGATCTCGCCGCGGGCGAAGCGCTTCTCGTAGAAGCCGGTGCCGGCTTCGACCTTCTCGGGCTTGATCGTCTGGCCGCCGAGCGACACCTCGACCAGCGCGTCGGAGGCCAGCAGGTTCGCGCCGCGCAGCAGCAGGCGTAGACGGCGTCGGCGGTGGCCTTGGTGGTCTTCCAGTCCTGCGTCTGCTTCTGCTTGAGCAGCCAGACCTTGCAGTCCTCGACGGCCTGGGCGTCGTTCATCACCTCGTCGAACGCCTCGATCATCAGCGCCTGGGTCTCGATCGGCGCCCGGATACCACCACCAGCGACAGCTCGGTGTCGCGCCAGAACATGCCCAGCTCCTCGTTGCTGACGGAACGTTCCTTGATGGACTTCATGATGGCCGGCGGCGTTTGCTTGGTCGCCGAACCGTTTCAGCGCGACGGCCAGGTGGGCCTGCGACTGGCGGCAGTCCAGCTTGCAGCCAGTACTTCCGCGCCTGGCCGAGGAAGTAGTCGACGGCCTCCGCGGTGCGCCGTCGATGGGCTTGTCCTTCAGGAAGAAGCTGCGGCCGTAGAGGTACAGCGCGATGGTGGAGTTGAGATGGTTGTCGTCCTTGTCGCCGGTGCTTGAGGATCTCGCGGTAGATGCTCGTCGATCCAGCCGTCGAGGCGGCCGAGCGACTTGACCGCGCAGGTGACGTCGATGTCCACGCCGAGGTGCCGCAGGCGGCCGAAGCCGGTGGTGATGTAGAGCGTGATGTAGTCGTTGGCGCGGCCGCCGGGGAACCACGGCCAGGCGCCGTCGCCGAGCTGCTGCTCGGCCAGCTTGCGCAGGCGCGCGCCTGGTCTCGTCGTTCAGGCGGTTGTCGTCGAACAGGATGCCGACGTTCCGGCGGGCCTGGCTTTCGGTCTGCGCCTGCCGCAGCCAGGGCGTCTCCTCGAGCATCACCGCCTTGAGGTCCTGGTTCTTCTCCAGCGGGCTGTCGAGGGCGGGCGTGTCCTTCCACTGGTCGAAGATCGCGGCGGATCTTCGGGTCGGAGTTGGCGATGTGGCGGGCCAGCGCGTTGGCGTAGAGCCGGTTGAAGGTCTGCTCGGTGCACTCGTGCGGGAACTCCATCAGGTACGGCAGCGCCATCACCGCGTACCAGGCGGGCTGCGAGACCATCTGCACGGTGAGGCTCTGGTGCTGCAGCGTCGGTCGACTTGCCGGACTCGAGCAGCTTGGTGAACTCGAACTTCTTCGTCTGCGGGCCGCGGATCGGGCAGCGGCAGCGACTCGGTCACCAGGATGCGGCGGCGAGCACGGGCAGATAGCCTTCCTCGCCGTCGGACAGGCGGCCGGTGGCGCCGACGGCCTTGTAGGTGAGGAAGCCCAGCCGTCGGGCACCGTCAGCCGCCAGGAGAAGCTGCGGGATTCCTTGGCCGGGATGTCGAACGACTGGTCCGGCAGGGTGTTGCCCAGCGCGGCGTCGACGGATTTCAGGGTCCGGGCGTCGGCGAACGTCAGCCGCACCCTGCCGGTCTGGCGCGCGGTCGGTCTGGTTGGTGACCTTGACGGTGAACTCGATGATGTCGCCCTCGCGCAGGAACCGCGGCGGGTTCGGCTGGACCATCAGGTCCTTGGCGGTGACGGCCTTGTCGGTGAGGAAGCCGCTGCGCAGTTCCCGGTCGTGGGCGAAGCCCAGGAACTTCCACTCGGTCAGCGCCTCGGGCATGGTGAACTCGATCTTCACCACGCCGTCCGCGTCGGCGAGCAGGTGCGGGAAGAAGAAGGCGGTCTCGTTCAGGTTCTTGCGCGCGGAGACCTTGCTGAGGTCGGGCTTGGGCGCTTGGGTTCGTTCACCGCCGCCTTCGTCCGCTGCCGACTTTTCCTCCGCCGGCGCAGCTGCCGCCATCGGTGCCGGTGCGATCGCACCCATGCCGGCGCCCATGGTGACGGAGTGATCCGGCTCTCCGGCCTCTTGAGGCCCCATTGCCTTGTAGCGCCTGGGCCCGCCGCCGCGAGCACGCGAGCCGCCAGGATATCCGAAGCCCCAAAGGTTGCCGATAATTTCGCTGGGAAAGGCGCGGTAGGTCAGTTCTGCGTCCTTGGACTCGGAATGCCACCCGTGCAGGATTTGTTGGAACGATTGCACGCGGTTCTCGAATTGGGCTTGCACCCGCGAAGATTCCCGCCGGAAGACGCTGAACGCTTCCATCCAGCGGTGTGGCAGGTAAGCGTCGAGCGATGCGTCGTAGAGCGCGGCGACCATTTCGGCAACGGCTCTTCTTGGCGTCGGGGCCGGTGACCACGGCGGTCCAGGTCTCCTTCTGGGCCGGAGCAAGCTTCGAGGTGAAGTGCTCCCACTTCACGGTCAGCTTCTTGTTGGTCCAAGGCACGTCGACGATGCGCTCGTTGAGGTAGGCACGGTTCTCGCGGACGTAGGTGACGCGTAGCGTGAACCCGCCGCGCATGTCCTTCGTTGACCGTCTGCTCGATGACTTCCTGGGTGCGGTCGGCGGCGGTCCAGAAACTGCGGAGCATTTTGCCGCGGTGTTCGATCTCGACGAACGCGCGGCCTCTGTCGTAGCCTGTGCCCCAAAGCGCGATCAACGACTCGCCCGGTTCGAACGACCATTTCGGGGCAGCGAAGTGGTTGGCGATCTTTACCGTGAACTGTCTCGCCTTCGGATCAACGACCTGGATTGGCAATCGCGCCGTCACCGCCTTGCCGAAGCGGTCCTGGGTGTCGAGCATCGCGCGGTAGATGCCGGGCCTTCAACGCCAGCGACACCTGTGGTGCTGCCGCTGTCGTCGGTCTTGAACGCCTGCTCGCTGACGACTTCGGCGAGTTCCCATGAGTTCGGGTTGGACAAATCGGCTTGCTCGCTGCGGTCCGCCGGCGCTGTCCATGGCCAACGCCGCAGCGCGAGTGCTGATGTCGGGAATCCAACTCGGGCCGCTCGACTTTCGTCGGTTGTTTGAGCGCGTACACCTTCACCGTGCCGGCGGCCGCCTGGCCTTCGCCGTCGAGCGTCTTGGTATCGACGGTGATCGCCACCGGCTTGTCCGGCGTCTGCCATTCGTTGGCGGACAGCGTGGCCTGCAGGGCGGTGTAGCCGACGCGCACCGAGCGCTGCGCCGAGCGCGTCTCGCCGGTCGTGTCGGTCACGTCGGCATAGACGGTGAACTCGAAGGTCGGCTCGTCCTTCTCCGCGCGGACAGATCGGGTTTGGCGATGAATGCCACCGTGAAGGAGCCGTCGGTTTCCGTGACCGCCGTGCCGTGGGCGATGGCCTGGCTTTGTTCCGCGGCCCGGCGGACGTATCCCGAACCCCACCAGCACCACACTGGAAACCGGACTTCGCGCACCACGCGATACCTCACCTTGGCGCCGCCGATGGCCGCGCCGGTGTAGGCGGTGGCCTTGCCTGAGCACGCGGACTTCGGCGTTCAACGTGGCCGCTTCTTTCGGAGTGGTCAGCTCGACCTGGAACTTCGGGCGCTTGTATTCCTCGACGTTGAACGACGTGCTGCCGCTGGGACCGTCTTGAACCTGAAGGCTCATTCTCCCCGTCAGCCGGTCACGCGGCGCGCGTGAAGCTGCCGCTGAACGAGCCGTAGTCGTTGGTCTTGAGCTGTTGGCGGGCAATCTCCTTGTCGTTCGGGTCATGAAATGTGACGGTCAGCACCTGGCCCGCAAGCGTTTTGTATTGGTTCTCTGCCTGATCGACGCGGAAGCAGATGCCCTTGTACTGAATCGTCTGACCGGGCCGATAGAGCGAGCGGTCGGTAAAGAAGACGGTCCGCGCGTACGGCTCCGGCTCTCTGCTGGCTCTTACCGGTCCAGTATTCGTGGCTTGTCGCCAGGCGCTGCTCGCCATGCTCGGCGAGGAAAACGCTGGCTTCATTCTGTCGGTTGAAACGGAACAGGCCGTTGTCGTCACTCGTGGTGGCATCGATGGGTTGAAACCAGCTATTGCTCTGGTTGCGTGCCCACGCCCGCACCGTGGCTCCGGCGATCGGCTCGCCGGTGATGGCGTTCAACACGAAGCCTTCCACCGCTCCTTCGCCGTTGCGGGTGCGCATCACCAAGGCAAGATCGCTAACCCAGACCGGCGCGAAGCTCACTCGGTTGTTTTTCTCGCCAAAGGACGGGTCGTGGCTGGCCACGAGGAAATAGAAACCGGGTTTCAAGTTCTTGGGCGCCGGCAGTTTCTCCGTGCGCTCCTTGAAGTCCGCGGTGGGTGGCAGGTCGGCGGCCCATGCCAGCGCCGGCTGAGCTGCCAGCAGTTGCTGCTGCTGTTCCCTGTTCAGGTCTGTCACACGATAACGCTGTGACCTGATAAACGTCATCGAAGTCGTACGGCCACCACGCGGAAAAAGACCTTGGTGACGTTGCGGTAGCTGACGCGGATCGACGGCAGCGGCTCGTTCCAGACCCGCTCGGTGGTGATGTCGGCGGACTTGGCCTGGATCTGCTGGATGAGGTTGAAGCACATCCGGCCGCCGATGCTGTTGGGAAACGCGTTCAGCGCCGCGCTTGGCCAGCTTGTGGGCTTCCAGCGGTTCGCCTTCGCCGTTGAGGACGTTCGCCCGTTCGTACAGCGCCCGCGCCGAGATCTCGTGGTTGGCCCACTCGTCCGCAAACCGCTTCAAGGCCGCCTTGTAGCGGACGTTCTTCTCCTCGCCGAAGGCCTTGTTGTGGCCGAAATGCAGCCGCCACAGATCGGCGTCGATGAACGCCGTCTGGTCTTGATCGTTGCGGTGAAAGGCGAGCAGGTTCTGGTAGAGGCGGATCGCTTTCAGCGTCGGTGAGTCGGTGTCGGTGGTCGCCGGGTGCCACTGGAGGAATTCGTCCACGGTGCCGAAGATCGGGCTGTCGGCGGAAAGTTCGAACTCGTCCTCGGCCTTGGCCGCGCCCTGCTCGCCGGTGGTGTAGAAGTCCAGCGCGTTGAAGGCCAGGAAATCGAACATCGTGGGCCGGTAGCTGTCCGGCGTCGTGCCCTTTTGCAGCAAGTCGTTGTAGATGGCGACGGGCGTGGCCTTGAGTTTTGTCTCGTAGGCCAGCGCCTTGGTGAACTGCTTGTCGATCTCGCTCAGGATGCGCGGCAGGTCCCAGGTCGTGAAATCGTCGCCGGGCGGTGCGGCGGTCTGGGTGCGCTGCATGAACCGATGCCGGTTCTGGTGGAAGTAGTGCCAGTACCAGTTGGCGAGGATGGCCTCCATCACCGGCTTCATTTCCTCCGGTGCCTTGGCGATCTCCGCCTGCATCCGGGTGATCTTCTCCTCGGGTTTGTTGCCCTCGATGTTGCCTTCCAAAGCGATCTTCAGCCCGATGGCCTTGATCGCCTCGCCGTAGGCCTTGTCCTTGAGCGCACCGGCGATGATCGGCTCAAGCTCGGCGATGGCCGTCTTGGGCAGGCCCTTGTTGTTTGCCTCCGCGACCTTCTTCCAGCGCACGTCTCGCGGCCCCGCCCAGGCAACCTGCGAAGCCAAGATCAGCAAGAACCCCAAAAGAGCGAAGATCTTCTTCATGACAGTTCTCCTGTGTGTGCGAATGATTCCACACATCATTGGACATCATCCAGCCCGTTTTGTTCCGATATATCCTGCCGCTGTCTTGAGTCACCTGCGAGATCGCTGCGAGCACGGTTATTTCGAGTCTGGAACCGCTCCTTTTCGCTATAGATGCAGCCGCAGTACTGCTGCCGGTAAAGCCCCAAATCTTTGGCTGCTTTTTGACCTTCCTTCCATCCGGCCCGAAAATCCTCATAGTGAAAGGGGATACCGTAGCGGCTCGCTGCGTCTCGAGCCACCGCGCAGACCAGTTCGTGCTTCTGGCGTTTGCTGTAGAGGAGGGTGGTGGTGAAGGCGTCGAAGCGGCTCTTCTTGGCAAGACGCGCGGTGGCATCCAGGCGCATGGCATAGCAGATCAGGCAGCGGTCCTGTTCGCGGAACACCACCTGACGGAGGAAGTCATCGAGAGGATAGTCGGCGCGGACGATCAAAGGCAGGTCCTGGTTCTTGGCGAGCTGGTGGAGCGCCTCCAGGCGCCGTTCGAACTCTTGGTAAGGATGGATGTTGGGATTGAAAAAGAAGCCGTGGATCTCCCAGTTCTGAGCTCGCAAAGTCCGAAGAGGGATGATGGTGCACGGCCCGCAGCAGGTGTGCAGAAGTATCCGCGACATGGAGAACCTCCCTCAACGCCCCGGCGATGCAGGGTTCGTCAAGCCAGTTTCGCTCTTGGTTGTGAGAGCGGTCCACAAACGCTGTGGCAGGCCATCGAAATCGCCGTTGCTCATGGCCAGGATAACATCCCCGGGAAGCCATCGCGCCAGCACGAAAGCCAGCATGGAATCGGCAGCGGTAAAGCAGTGAGCGTCGCGGCCGCGATTGCGAATGTCGGCCACCAACCGTTCGATATCGAGGCGTTCATCAACGGGGACTTTCGCCGGATCGGGCGGTTCCTTGATGGCGATTACATCGGCGCGATCGAAAGCTTCGCTGTAGGCCTGCTGAAAGATTCGACGGCGGCTGGAATTGCTGCGGGGTTCAAACAAGGCCCAGAGGCGCCTGCCCGGATAGAAGTGGCTGATGGCTTCGAGGGTCTCTCGAACAGCAGTGGGATGGTGGGCGAAATCATCGATGATGACAATCCCGTCCGCCTCCCCCAGAACGTCCTGGCGGCGTTTGACGCCTTGAAAGCTCAACAGGGCTTGTTGAATCAGATCGGGGGCGATACCGATGCGGGAGGCGACCACCACCACGGCCAGGGTGTTGAGCAGGTTGTGGCGGCCGGGAAGGCGCGAGCGCATGGCTCTGATGGTTCCCTGCGGATCATGATAGCGAAAGTGGAGCTCGCCGGGCTCGAATTGGACATCCAACAAACGGTAATCAGCCTCGGCAGACTCTCCGTAGCTCCACACCTTGCCCCGGCAACCCCCACTCACTGCACGACAATGGGCATCATCGGCACAAAACACCAACTCGCCTTCCTCAGGGATGATCTCCACGAAACCTTGGAAAGCTTTAAAGACCGCATCGAAATCCGCATAGATGTCGGCATGGTCGAATTCCACGCTGGTGATGACCCCAATCTGGGGGCGGTAGTGCAGGAATTTTGGGGTCTTGTCAAAAAACGCAGTGTCGTATTCGTCGCCCTCCAGGACCATGTAGCGGCCTTGTCCTAACCGGTAGCTTCGCTGCCAATTCTTGACAAAGCCGCCAATGAACGCGCTCGGGTCGAGCCCGGCAAATTCCAGCACCCACGCCAGCAGCGCCGAGGTGGTACTCTTGCCGTGGGTGCCCGCGACTACCAGGCTGTCGTGGTGGCACAGGAAAAAACGGTCGATGGCATCCACCATGGACAGGAATGGGATGCCGTTCTCCAGAACATGGCCGGCTTCGGTGTTATCACGGCGAATCACATTGCCGATGATGACCAGATCGGGGTGGTGCCTGTCGAGATTGGCGGGTGCGTATCCCTGGCATAGCGGAATACCCAGTGCTTCCAGATGAGTGCTCATGGGCGGGTACAGATTCTGGTCGGAGCCGGCTACCTGGTAGCCTTTTTCCTTGAGCATGGTGGCCAGCGTGCCCATGGCGATGCCCCCGATCCCCATGAGATAGAGCGATTTGATTTGTTTATCGGGCATGCAGCGTTTCCATAATGGCATTGTGAAACTGTGGGCGAAAGGTTTTGATGGCAGTGTTGTTTCGGTTCTGATGAACCCGATTGGTGAGGAGGATGATCAGAATCTCCTGTTCCAGGTCGAGCCAGAAAGAAGTGCCGGTAAACCCCAGATGTCCAACGGTGTGAGGCGAGAAACGGTCACCGGCGCTGGAATCCGCAGCACTTGGGGTATCAAAACCGAGCGCCCAGGTGCTTCCGCCGACGAGCTTCTGTTTCTGCCAGAAACTCCGCACCACCGGTGCCGAAAGCCATGGACTGGTGACACGCCCCTCATAAACATCCCAGAGAAAAGCCAACCAGCGGTAAATGCCCCCCGCGGTCCCGAACAGTCCAGCGTGCCCGGCGACTCCTCCCAGGGCGTAGGCGTTCTCATCGTGAACCTCCCCAGTCAATTGGCGCTGGCGCCAGGGGCACCATTCGGTTTGTGCGAACCGGGTCATAATCATGACGTCGGCATTTCCATTGTGGTCCGGAGAGGAACTGCGCGGTCCCGTGGGTTGGAAGTGCAGATCCTTGATGCCTAACGGTTCGAACAGGAACTTGGCAGCCGCCGCATCGAGCGCCATGGCCAAGTGGTGCTCGAGGATTTCCGCAACCACCATGAATCCCAAATCACTATAAACGGAAACCGTCTGGGGCGATCCGAGCAAAGGCTCCCGCAGTATCCAGCTGAGCAGCATCTCGCGACGCAGGGCCGGGGCCACCTCCGAGAGTCCTCGGTAGTAGGGGCGATAAGCCGGCAACCCGGAACAGTGATTGAGAAGCTGACGCAGGGTGATCCTGGCTTTATCCGCGGGGACGGATCGATGCGCTAGCAGGTGATCCAGCGGCGTGTCGAGATCAAGCCATCCCTGAGACACCGCAACCATGCTGAGTGACGCGGTCACCAGCGGTTTGGATAGAGATGCCAGGTCGAACCAAGTATCCGCAGTGATAGCGGCAGCCCCGGGGGCGAAGCTCACCCGGCCGTAGGAGGCTTCAAAAAGCATGCTGCGCGTCCCGGCGACGAGGACGTTCGCACCGGAAAAGGCGCGCGCTGCGAGCGCGTCCTCGAAGAGAGGCCCGACACGAGCGCCAAGAGCTCTTTCCATCTCATCGAGCAAGGGGATGCTCTTCTGCTTGAAAGATGCCTTCATAGGTATTCAGACTGTAGCGGATACCCAGCGGCAGCAGGTCATTAGCAGAACCATGGCCGAAGGGGAGACCGGCCACGACGGGAAAGGAAAACTCGCCCACCTGGTATCGGACCATATTCCAAATCTCCTCCACCGGTCCACAGTCGTGGAAGTGCCCTAAAATGAGCCCATGAATGCGATCGAACAATCCGGCCAGACGCAGTTGGGTGATCTGACGATCAAGACGATAGAGTGCCTCTCCGCGGTCTTCGATCATGAGAAGGACCCCATCGAAATCGGGGCAAAAAGGGGTCATCAGCAGATGAGTAAGGCAGGTCAGGTTGCCGCCCAAAAGAACCCCCGCAGCCAGGCCGGGACGCAACACCTGGGGCTCCTCGAACCTCCACGCAAAGCTGCATTCACCTTGGAGGCCGGCGAGAACACCGCGGCCCCGTTCAAAGCCGTCGTCTTCCCATTCAACCAGGTTGGGGCCATGGAAGGTAACCCAGCGCATGGTCCTCCAGAAAGCCAAATGGAGAAAGGTGATGTCGCTGTAGCCGAGAAAGATCTTGCGGTGCTTTCGCAGCGAGGCAAAGGGCAAATGGGGCAGGAGCCGGTTGCTGCCGTAGCCCCCGCGGACGCAAAATACCGCGGAAATCATCGGGTCCGTCAAGGCCTCGAGCAGGTCACTGGCGCGGTCCGCCTCTGACCCGGCCAAATACCCCAAGCGGTCCAGGCTATGCTTGCCGATGGCAGTTTGGAAACCGGATTGTTCGAGGTACGCCGATACGCGCTCCAGCTTCTCCGAGTCGAAGGGGCTTGCTGGAGCAATCAGGGCGATGCGATCACCAGGTCGCAAAACCCTGGGCCGCGGTCGCCCTACCGATATGGCGTTGTTCGCCGTGACCATCAGCTCTTGCGATTCCGGTCAAAAATGATCTTTAGCCCTCGTAGCGTCAGGTAGTCGTCCACTTCATCGATCGCCGGACATTCACTGGCGATGAGTGTGGCCAGTCCACCCGTGGCGACTACCTTGAGGTCTTTCTTGGCCTCCGCTTTGATGCGCGCTACGATACCTTCCACCAACCCTGCATATCCGTACACAATACCGGCATTCATGGAGGCAATGGTGTTTTTGGCCAGGATGGAACGTGGCCTGGCAAAGATTTCAACGCGAGGCAATTTGGACGCTTTTTGGAAGAGGGCTTCGCAGGAAATCATGATCCCTGGACTGATAACTCCACCGAGGTATTCACCACGTTCGGAGATGTAGTCAAAGGTTGTGGCGGTACCGAAGTCGACCACAATGGTGGCCTGCTTGTAGGTCTCATAAGCGGCCACGGCATTGACGATGCGATCCGCTCCTACTTCCTTGGGATTGTCGTAAAAGATGGGCATTCCGGTGCGAATTCCAGGGCCGACAATCAGCGGGGTAAGGTTGAAATACTTGTGGCAGAAACCTTCAAGGGTGTTGATGATGGGGGGCACCACCGAAGAGATGGCAATGTCCGTGACGTCAGCGGTCTTCAGCTCACAGGTGATAAACAGGTTGCGAAACAGGACCCCGAACTCATCCACCGTGGCATTGACCTCGGTGCGAATCCTCCAGTCGTGAATCAGCTCTTCCCCCCGAAAAAGGCCGAGGACCGTGTTGGTGTTGCCCACATCCATCACAAGCAGCATCGTAACTCCATGTGGCTATTGCTAGTGTTGTGTCCCGCAAATGGATCGATACTTTACCGGTCATGCTGAGGTATCGAAGCATGACCGGTCAGAGGTGAATTGCCCTTCGATACCTCATGGCGAACGGTTTTATGATTCTACGAACTTAAGGGACGCAACACTATGTCCCCAGGTGCCGGTGGATGATATGTGCCAATTCTTCGGCGATGGTTTCGATGTCATTCTGGTCGACGCCCTCGACCATGACGCGGATCACGGGTTCCGTACCCGACGGGCGAACCAGAATGCGCCCTTGATCTCCCAGACGCTCTTCGTGTCTGCGCAAGGTTGACGTCACTTCAGGAATGGTCTCAATCGGCTTGCGTTCCTTCACCCGAACGTTGATCATGGTTTGCGGATATCGCTGCATGATCCGCTTCAATTCGGAAAGCGGAAGGTTCTCACGCAGCATCACCGCTGCCACCTGCAGAGCGGACAAAATGCCATCCCCGGTGGTATTGTAGTCCAGGAAGATGAGGTGTCCGGATTGTTCGCCGCCAAGATTGTAGTTGCCCTGGGCCATCTGTTCCACCACGTAGCGGTCCCCCACCACGGTGCGAATCAGATTGCCACCGGCGTTGCGCATCGCCACCTCCAATCCCATATTGCTCATGACGGTGGCCACCAAGGTCTTATGATGGAGACGATTCTGCTTCAGCAGGTGGGTCGCACAAATGGCCATAATGTGGTCACCGTCCAGAATATCTCCTTTCTCGTCGGCAAAAATGACCCGATCGGCATCACCGTCAAAGGCACAGCCGAAATTGGCGTGGTAGGCTCGGACCAACATTGCCATGTGATCGGGGTACAGCGAGCCACAGGTCTCGTTGATATTCTTGCCGTTGGGTTCATTGCCCGTGACAATCACTTCAGCCCCCAGTTCTTCAAAGACGGCGGGGGCCACCCGATACGCGGCACCGTGGGCGCAATCGACGACGACTTTCATGCCTGCCAGGGTCAGATCCCGGGGGAAAGTGCTCTTGAGGAACACGACGTAACGGCCCTGGGCGTCATCGATCCGGCGGGCCCGACCGATTTCCATGGCCTCCGGACGGGCAATGTGGTCCAGCTCGCTGCTCATAATGAGTTGTTCGATACGCGCTTCCATTTCATCCGGCAGTTTGAAACCGTCGCCGGAAAAAATCTTGATACCGTTATACTCGAAGGGGTTGTGGGATGCAGAGATGACAATCCCGGCATCGGCCCGCATGCTCGTAGTTATGAAGGCGATTCCCGGTGTGGGCAAGGGTCCCACCAGGAGGACGTCCACGCCCATAGAGGTGATCCCGGAAGCGATAGCGTTTTCAATCATGTACCCCGATAGACGAGTGTCTTTGCCAATCACGATCTTCGGTCGGCGAAGCTGGTTCTTGAAGATATGTGCAGAACTGCAGCCTATCTTCATAGCCAGCTCGATGGTCATTGGATGTTGATTGGCAATCCCGCGTACACCATCTGTCCCAAATAAATCACCCATATACAACGCTCCCATGATAGTCCACGGTAACCACAAGGTCCCCGCATTTCAATTGAACACAATCAATGCGTCCGCCTGGAATTCAACGGCTCGAACCTGCCCCCAGACCGGAAGGGCGCTCTCGTGACCGTATGCAGCGAGGTTGCCCGTCTTCTTGGGGTTCTGGTGGGTCACAGCCCACAAAGTTATTCATGACCGGCGCCACACCTGCGCAATGCATCTCCCATGAGCGCCACCTGACGATGGAAAGCCACGTCGTGAACGCGCAGCACGTGCACCCCTGCCGCGATTGCGAAACTGTGCACCACCGCGGTGCCCACCTCACGGTCATCAACCGGTCGATCCAAGATGGTACCGATGAAGCGCTTGCGGGAAGTTCCCAACATCAGGGGATGATTGAGTGCCTGGAAACGTTCAAGGTCCCGAACCAGCCCAAGGTTGTGAGCAACGGTCTTGCCAAATCCGATACCGGGGTCGACGATAATCTGATCGCGGGACACACCGTGCTGAACGGCAAATTGAATCCGCTCTTCCAGGAAAGCAATGATTTCGGAAAAAAGCGAGTCATAATGCGGGCTGACCTGCATGGTCCGAGGGGTTCCCTGCATATGCATCAGGATCAGGGGTGCACCGCTGGTTGCAGCCACTTCAGCCAAATCAGCATCGTTGCGAAGCGCGGACACGTCATTGATGATATCCGCTCCGGCGGCCAGCGCCTGGCGCGCTACTTCCGCCTTGGTCGTATCGATGGAGATGGGAATCTCGCTGTACTTGCGAATCGCTTCGATAAGCGGAATAACACGCTGCAATTCTTCGTCAAGGAGGACTGGTTCAGCAAAGGGTCGGGTGGACTCGCCGCCGATATCCAGCAGGTCGGCTCCGTCGGCGATGAGTTGCTGAGCTTGCCGTGTGGCGGCACCTGCTTCCAGAAAGTGGCCGCCATCAGAAAAGGAGTCGGGGGTCACATTAACTACCCCCATAAGCAACGTGCGTTCACCCAGAACCAGGGTCTGGTTCTTCAGCCGCAACTGGTATGTTTTTCGTGGCTTGATTCCCATCGGTGTGGTCAATTCGCCGATATTCACGCTCTATATGGCACAAAGCGGTCTGATTCGCATTGTTAAGACCGGGGGACGCCATTGGCAGACGATGGGTGTAGGCGAAGCCCTGGATACCTTCCTTGAAGAGCTTTAGGACTGCCGTTTCTCCGGGTCATCCCCTTGACCCACAATCGGTGACTCGTTGCTTTCTGGTTCGCTTACATTGCGAGAAGGACCCACCGAAGTCTCGGGAGTGCCGGTTAGGTCTTTATCGCCACCATCACCCGGCTTAATCTCCGCCGGCGCGGTGTTGAGCATCTCGGTGGGCACTGGCTCTGCAGTGTCCTCCGACTGTCGGGACGAGCTCGGGTTTCAGGGCCGCAAGGATTCGGTCGATGTCCTTAACGTCAATGGTTTCTTTCTCCAGCAAAGCCTGAGCCATTGCATGGAGGATCTCCACATGGTCATTGAGCAACTGGTATGCGCGCTGATAGTTTTCTTCAATAATGTGACGCACTTCCTGGTCGATAGTGATGGCAGTTTGCTCACTGTAATCGCGGTGTTGGGCGATCTCTCTGCCGAGGAAAATCTGCTCTTCGCGCTTGCCGAAAGTAAGTGGCCCCATGGTGTCGCTCATGCCCCACTCGCAGACCATACGGCGGGCCAACTGGGTAGCCCGCTCAATATCATTGGATGCCCCGGTGGTGCGCGCTTGAAAAATGAGTTCTTCAGCCACCCGCCCTCCCATCAGGATGCAGATGGAATTCACCAGGAAATCCCGGCTGTAGGTGTGGCGGTCGTCTTGGGGCAGTTGCTGGGTCAACCCCAGTGACCGACCACGGGGGATGATGGTCACCTTATGCACCGGGTCGGTGTCCGGCAAGAGGCGCGCAACCAAGGCGTGCCCAGCTTCATGATAGGCGGTATTGCGCTTTTCCTCCTCACTGAGGATCATGCTCTTGCGCTCCAAACCCATCATGACCTTGTCCTTGGCCTCTTCAAAATCGACCATATCAATAGAATTCTTGTCATGGCGTGCGGCCAGCAGAGCAGCTTCATTGACAAGATTTTCGAGATCGGCTCCTGTGAAACCGGGGGTGCCCTTAGCCAGTTGGAGTACATTCACGTCGGCGGCGAGAGGTTTGTTCTGGAGGTGAACCTTGAGTATACCTTCGCGGCCCCGAATGTCCGGCACCGGCACCACAACCTGGCGGTCGAACCGACCGGGTCGCAGCAAGGCCGGATCCAAGACATCGGGTCGGTTGGTGGCGGAGATCAGGATAACGCCCTCATTGGATTCAAAGCCATCCATCTCAACAAGTAGCTGGTTCAGGGTCTGTTCCCTTTCGTCATGTCCGCCGCCAAGTCCGGCGCCGCGATGGCGACCGACCGCATCGATCTCATCGATGAAGATGATGCAGGGGGCATTTTTCTTCCCCTGGAGGAAAAGATCGCGGACCCGGGAGGCGCCCACGCCGACAAACATCTCCACAAAATCCGAACCGCTGATGCTGAAGAAAGGCACGCCGGCCTCGCCGGCAATGGCCCGTGCCAGTAAGGTCTTGCCGGTGCCGGGTGCGCCTACCAGCAGGACCCCTTTGGGAATGCGGCCGCCCAGTCGGGTGAATTTCTTCGGGTCCTTCAGGAACTCAACGATCTCCTGCAGCTCTTCCTTGGCTTCATCGATCCCGGCCACATCCTCAAAGGTGACCTTTCTTGAGCTTCTCACTGAGCAGTCGCGCACGGCTTTTGCCGAAGCTCATGGCCTTGCCGCCACCCACCTGCATCTGCCGCATGAAGAAGATCCAAATCCCGATGAGGAGCAACATGGGAAACCAACTGATCAGAATCGACATGTACCATGGAGTTTCTTCCTCAGGTTTGGCCTGTATCTCTACTCCCTTCTCGGTGAGTTTCTTGATCAAATCGGTGTCTCTCGGCATGAACGTCTGAAAGGCTTTCCCATCAACCTGTTTGCCGAAAATGCGGTTGCCCTGGATGGTGACCTGGGCGACTTCCCCCTTGTCCACCGAAGTCAGGAATTGACTGTAGGTGGTCTCCACTCTTCCTTCTTGGGGGCGATTGAACATATTGAAGAGTAGGATCACCATCAGGCTGATAACAAGCCATAAGGCCAGGTTCTTGTAAAACGGACTCAATGTGGTTGCCTCCTTGGCACTGCAATGACAATCGGCCGATCAGAGCATATCATGAGTGGCTATCCAAGCTGCTCTGGATGTCGCGTTTCTTCGGACGTCCGAAGATTCCCGTCGACCCCTTCGAGTCGGCATCAAGCAGCCGACCCCTAATGCGTCGTTCTCTTGGAGGCTGTATAGCAAATTCTCCCATTCTGGAAAAGCAACATTCTCCGAAGCAGGATCCACGTCCGTTGTGAACCTGCGTCCATGCCATCGCCTTAGAGCGCACTGCCTGAGAAAACCAACTGTCCCAAAGAGCAATCGCTAGATGAAAACCGTGGGGGCATGGGAATCAGTTGAAGATGTAGTGATTTGGATTTGTCCGGTTGTGGACAAAGATCGTAGAGACCGGCCGTGGTTCTAGTATTGACTAGGGTTGATCGGTGCTTCGACCTTAAATACTGTGACTGTGATGCGGACAACAATCACCGCAGATCTGCTGAAATCTAGCGGTTTGAAACGAAGGAAAATCAGGCAGGACCGGCAAGCTTTCTAGTTGCGCTATGAGCAGCCGATCTGCTTCGGTGAAAGTGTAGCAGCGTAATGCATCCACGGCGACCCATTCACAGGCGACGTGCTCACGTAGTTCCAGTTTCCCCCCGGAAATCTCCGTCCAGAAAGCGAATAAGTCAATGCGATAGTCATCTTGTTGGTGGCAAATCTGACCAAAAAGCTCACCAACCTGGATGTCCCAATTGAGCTCTTCCCTAATCTCCCTCTGAAGGCATTGTTCCAAGGATTCATGTGGATCAGCTTTGCCTCCTGGAAACTCCCAACATAGGCCGAACTTCTTATTGGAGGGACGTTGGGCGATGAACAACCGCCCGTATGCCGGGATGAGTGCTGCCGTGACTCGATAGTGGGCCAGTTGATGGCTCGTCATGGGGCACCGGAGGTGGTTGCATGATGAATCGTTGGAGACAGGGCCAGTACAACACTCCAAGCGAGCGACACCGGCAGAGGCTGGCAACGATTTCATTGCCATGGGCAGGGAGCGTTGTTAACTAAAGAGAGTAACCGTGGTTGATGCGATAATGTCAACGGCAATACCTGATTCATAGACTGTGGAAGCCACTCGAGAGGTGTTTTATGGACAAATGTGACGACACAATACGATGTAGTAATTCTGGGAAGCGGCCCCGCCGGGCTGCAGGCTGCGCTCCATGCCGCCAGAGCCAAAGCGACTGTGGCGGTCCTGGGAAGGATGAAGAAGAGCTCCCTTTACCGGGCTCACATCGAAAACTATTGTTGCCTCGAGGGCACCGCCACAGGAGATGAAATGCTGCAACAGGGAAGAACCCAGGCGGAGAGATTCGGTGCCGCATCTTCATGAGGAAGACGTGATAGCGGTGGAACAAGTGCCAGACGGTGGTTTCCGGATCACGCTGGAATCCGGCCGCCTTCTTGAGGCCCTGGCTCTAATCTTTGCCAGTGGCATTCATCGCAACCGGCTCAACGTCCCAGGCGAAAAAGAATTCCTGGGCAAGGGCGTGAGCTATTGTGTCGACTGTGATGCCAATTTCTATCGCAACCAACCGGTAGTGGTTGCAGGTAATGAAAGTGCCGCCGTATCGGGAGCCCTGGCACTGCTCCTGTACACCCCCGAGGTGCACCTGGTCTATCGCGATCTGGCAGTGGATGAACGCCTTTCCTATCAGCTTGAGGTAAGTCCCATTCATCAAGCATCCGGGCACTTGGGTTGAAAGCATCCAGCGGCGCATACCATGGTTCAGGAAGTGGCTGTTGGACATCGGGTGAGCGGCATCGCGGCGGCCGGTATCTTCATCGAACTCGGTGCTAAGGGCGCTCATGGAGCTCGCCGGCAGGCTTGGGTTGGCACTGGACGCGGAGTCGATGAAATTCATTGCCGTTAACAAGAAACAGGAGACCAATGTGCCGGGGTATACGCTGCTGGTGATATCTGCGGGCCGCCGTGGCAAGTGGCCAAGGCGGTTGGAGAAGGCTGCGTCGCGGGACTCGAAGCGGCTTCCCATGCCAAGCAGACGAGCAGCGTGAAGAGAAGCGTCCGGCTTCCAAGTAGCAACTCAGTATTTCGTCATGCAAGTACTCGATCGCGCAAGGGTCATTGTTTCGCAACCACTACACCCTAGCGATGGAGAGGTGTTAGCAGGAAAATTCGGTGTGATCGAAATTCTTCCTTGACTTGGAACGCGGATGCCTATAATCCGGCCTTCGTCACGACGCGAGTGGAATACCCAATACAGACTGGTCTTCTCAAAGACCTGAAAAAAGTTCTTGACGGGCAAGGAAGAACAGAGTAGAAATTGGGATTCCATTCACGGTAGAAAGATCACTGTTCTTTGAAAACTAAATAGTGAGGAAGTTGGGTTTGTTGGTTTTAGTTTTGCGCGCTACGCTTGAGAATTGGGTGTAGGGACAAGCAGGATTGAACTGGAGAGTTTGATCCTGGCTCAGAATGAACGCTGGCGGCGTGCCTAACACATGCAAGTCGAACGAGAAAGGGTGATTTCGGTACCCGAGTAAAGTGGCGCACGGGTGAGTAACGCGTGGGTGACCTACCCTGGAATCTGGGATAACACTGCGAAAGTGGTGCTAATACCGGATACGATCCTGCAGCGATGCGGGGTGAAAGTCGGCCTCTCGAAGAAGCTGATGTTCTGGGATGGGCTCGCGTCCTATCAGCTAGTTGGTAGGGTAATGGCCTACCAAGGCGACGACGGGTAGCTGGTCTGAGAGGATGATCAGCCACACTGGCACTGAAACACGGGCCAGACTCCTACGGGAGGCAGCAGTGAGGAATTTTGCGCAATGGGGGAAACCCTGACGCAGCAACGCCGCGTGGGTGAAGAAGGCCTTCGGGTCGTAAAGCCCTGTCAGGTGGGAAGAATGTCCCGGGGGTGAATAATCTTTGGGAGTGACGGTACCACCAGAGGAAGCACCGGCTAACTCCGTGCCAGCAGCCGCGGTAATACGGAGGGTGCGAGCGTTGTTCGGAATCATTGGGCGTAAAGGGCGTGCAGGCGGCTGGGTAAGTCTGATGTGAAAGCCCGGGGCTCAACCCCGGAAGTGCATTGGAAACTGCCGAGCTTGAGTACCGGAGAGGATGGGGGAATTCCCGGTGTAGAGGTGAAATTCGTAGAGATCGGGAGGAATACCAGTGGCGAAGGCGCCCATCTGGACGGATACTGACGCTGAGACGCGAAAGCGTGGGGAGCAAACAGGATTAGATACCCTGGTAGTCCACGCTGTAAACGATGAGCACTAGGTGTAGCGGGTATTGACCCCTGCTGTGCCGCAGCTAACGCATTAAGTGCTCCGCCTGGGGATTACGGTCGCAAGACTAAAACTCAAAGGAATTGACGGGGGCCCGCACAAGCGGTGGAGCATGTGGTTTAATTCGACGCAACGCGAAGAACCTTACCTGGGTTTGACATCCCCGGCCCGCCTTGGAAACAGGGTTTTCCCCTTCGGGGGACCGGGAGACAGGTGCTGCATGGCTGTCGTCAGCTCGTGTCGTGAGATGTTGGGTTAAGTCCCGCAACGAGCGCAACCCCTGCCTTTAGTTGCCAGCATTAAGTTGGGCACTCTAGAGGGACTGCCGGTGTGAAACCGGAGGAAGGTGGGGATGACGTCAAGTCCTCATGGCCTTTATGTCCAGGGCTACACACGTGCTACAATGGGCGGTACAAAGGGAAGCAATCTCGCGAGGGGGAGCCAATCCCAAAAAGCCGTTCACAGTTCGGATCGGAGTCTGCAACTCGACTCCGTGAAGTTGGAATCGCTAGTAATCCCGCATCAGCATGGCGGGGTGAATACGTTCCCGGGCCTTGTACACACCGCCCGTCACACCACGAAAGTTGGCTGTACCAGAAGTGCGTGGGCTAATCCTTCGGGAAGGCAGCGTCCTAAGGTATGGTCGGTAATTGGGGTGAAGTCGTAACAAGGTAGCCGTAGGGGAACCTGCGGCTGGATCACCTCCTTTCTAAGGAAGTGCCAGTGTAACCCGCTCACTATTTAGTTTTGAGGGAACAGGGGGGGCCGGAAGTCAGAAGGTGACTGGGTTCTGATCTCCGATTTCCGAACTTCGTTTGTTGGGGGCCTATAGCTCAGCTGCGGTTAGAGCGCACGCCTGATAAGCGTGAGGTCGGAAGTTCAACTCTTCCTAGGCCCACCAGGAGAGTGATGTGAATGATGAGTGATGAGTGGACGGAGTTCTGGAGTTCGTTGTATGGAAGTGGCAGTGGTTTGCTTCATAATTCATCATTCCGCATTCATCATTCACATTCAAAGCGGGGGTGTAGCTCAGCTGGGAGAGCGCCTGCCTTGCACGCAGGAGGTCATCGGTTCGAACCCGTTCACCTCCACCAGGATCTTTGAGGGTTGTGTGGTGGATTGAAGCGTTCAATTCAGCATACAGGACTCAAGGGTTCTGTGGTTCTTTGACAACTGAATAGGGGTTTTGAAGGCATAGATTCATCGAGATGAAGATCCTGGTTTGGCCCAGTTGCCTCGGTAAGGGGTGGTCAAGCTAGGAAGGGCAAACGGTGGATGCCTTGGCGCTGAGAGGCGATGAAGGACGTGGCTAGCTGCGATAAGCTTCGGGGAGCCGCTAAACAGGCTTTGATCCGGGGATTTCCGAATGGGGCAACCCGGTCCCGGTAATACGGGATCATCCCGAGCTGAATACATAGGTTCGGGAGGCGAACGCAGGGAACTGAAACATCTCAGTACCTGCAGGAAAAGAAATCAACAGAGATTCCGTCAGTAGCGGCGAGCGAACGCGGAAGAGCCCAAACCTGGCATTCGCGAGAGTGCTGGGGGTTGTGGGGTCCCGACATGGGATGGGAAAGGGTAGCGGAAGGATCTGGAAAGGTCGTCCATAGAGGGTGATAGGCCCGTACGCGAAACCTGGACTCACTCTAGGGATACCCCGAGTACCGCGGGGCACGTGGAATCCCGTGGGAATCTGGGAGGACCATCTTCCAAGGCTAAATACTACTCAGCGACCGATAGTGAACTAGTACCGTGAGGGAAAGGTGAAAAGCACCCCGGGAGGGGAGTGAAATAGTACCTGAAACCGTTTGCCTACAAGCGGTGGGAGGAGGATGATAGAGACCTTCGGGTTTTGTCTCTCTGACCGCGTGCCTTTTGCATAATGAGTCAGCGAGTTACTCTTTGTGGCGAGGTTAAGCCGATCAGGTGGAGCCGTAGCGAAAGCGAGTCTGAATAGGGCGTTTAGTCGCAGGGAGTAGACCCGAAACCGGGTGATCTAT